>JAYGCL010000005.1:0-13850 GCA_046583365.1 Deltaproteobacteria bacterium | reverse complement strand
GATGCCACCGTGACAGAGAAACTCAACCGCGTTCGCGATGAGTCCGAAAAGGCCGGCCGCGGCCGTGACGCGGTGACTTATGCCACAACGATATTCAACTACCTGCCCACGCCATCGCCGGCGGCCACTAAAAAGAGGGCCGAGGGTATGGCCGGAGTGTTTGGCTTGACCGCCGAGGAGTACTTACACCACCCATCGGTGCTGGCGGGTACGCCCGAAGAAATGCGCGACGAACTTCGCCGCCGCCACGAGTTGCACGGCCTGGATCTGGTGGCGGTGGCATTTGCCAGCGCCGAACAGGTGAGTGGGTTTGCCGACGGTGTGATGCCGGGACTTTCCTAGCCTCGCTTGCGGCTTAGTCGATCTCGCGGACCAGCAGGAAGTAACTACCCAACTCACGGTTGCCCTTGGTGGCCGAACCTATGAACACGTCGTCGGCCACACGGCGCATGTAATCGATCATGCCGGCATAAACCAGACGTGAAATCCCCTTGTGATTTTCGCGCAAATCCGGCCAGCCGTCGGCCGCACCGCCGGGCAGGAGGGTGTAATCGAAGGCTGTACCGCCGAGTTCGGCCTCGGCGGTGCTGTGGACGACGTAGTAGCCGGGGCCCACCAGGCCGCGAACCATGGTTTCGTTGTAGCCCCACAGTTCGTCGGCCGCTTGGGCCGAGGGTGGACGGCAGCAGATCTTTTCGAAAGTAGTGAAGGCCGGCAGGGAGTTTTTGCCGTGGAAGACCACGGGTTTCAGTGGTTGGTAGTCGGGTGGAACAAGGTCGCTGAGGACAACACGGGGGTTTGCGGCTACGGTATCCCAGAGCCGCCGTTGCACACGGGGCCCCGACAGCGAGCGTGTTGCCGAAATTTTATCTTCAAGCCCCACACCGTTAAGAAATGAGTCTATATCGGAGGCCTGCGGGTTGTTCGCCAATACCAGGTTTTTCAGCTGTGTGCCCATACGGTCCTCCTTCGACGTGGCTCGTGGGGAGCGATAGTATCACCGTGGCGTGCTTGGGCGAAGCGGACAAAAAGTTTTGCGAACGGCGATTGCGGCCCTGTGTCCCCGCGACGGTATTTTTGAAGAGCCGGCGGGCGAGGCCGGACAGGTGGACGAGGCCGTCCTGGCCACGGTGCTCAGTTTTCTGCCCTACATGCCGACCCCCACGCGCCTGCTCTTTCCCCTTGGTCTTGGCCTTCTCGAGTTCGGCGCTCCGTTTACGGGGGGAGGGCCGAGGCGTTTCTCGCGTATGGATGGTCCGCAGGCGGCCGCCTATCTGCGGCGTTGGGAAAGTGCCGGCGGTTTGCGCACCATGCTCTTTCAGGGGGTCCGCGCCCTTGTCTTGATATCGTTTTATCAACAGCCCGGGACTCTGCGCGCCATGGAGATAGACTGGCAGGGACGGGCAGACAGGTTGACCCGTAAAAGAGCGCAATTGCTGGCATGAATACCGGTTTGCAACCTCCCGAATTTTCCATCGCCTACGAAAATGTCGAAGACGGGCTGGAGGCCGGCCACCGTCGCAACTACCACGCCGATGTGGTGGTGGTGGGCAGCGGGGCGGGTGGTGCGCCGGCGGCACGCCGCCTGCGTGAGGCCGGACACGACGTTCTCATTATAGAAGAAGGTGGGTTGCACCTGACTCCCACATTCAACACCGATTTTGTCGGCTCTACCCAGAGGCTCTACCGTGATGCCGGTACGTCGGTGATCATGGGCAGTCCTCCCATCATGTTTGCCGAGGGTCGTTGCGTGGGGGGCTCTACGGTTATTAACGGCGGGATGTCCTGGCACACACCAGAGCACGTGTTGGATGTCTGGAGCCGTGACTTGAAACTCGACGGCACCGACCCGGTCTCGATGGCACCTTACTTTGCCGAGGCTGACCGCATCCTTCACGTAGAACACCAACACCCCGACACCTTGGGTCGTCATGACGATGTGTTTGTAAGGGGCGCCCGTCGCCTGGGCTGGGAGGTCACCGACAACCCCCGCAACATGCACCGTTGTATGGGGCTCAACAACTGTGCGCTCGGTTGTCCAACCGGTGCTAAGCAGTCGATGTTGGTAACCGAAATCCACCGCGCCCTGGCCGCCGGAGCTGGTCTGCTGACCCACGCCCGCGTCGACCGTGTGTTGTTCGAGCGGCGGCGTGCGGTGGGGGTGACGGGCAGTTTCGTCGATGAGTACGGGCGCCGGTGTGGGCGTTTCACGGTACGCGCGCGTCTGGTGGTGTTGGCCGCGGGTGCCCGCCACACCCCGGGTATTCTTTTACGCAGCCGCTTGCGCTCTCCAATGCTTGGGCGCGGACTTCACACCCACCCGAATGCAAAAGTAGTGGGTCTCTTTGAAGAGAGATTGGACCCCTGGGTGGGTGCCCATCAGGCCCACCAGATTCATCAGTTTCTGGACGAGGGCATATTGATGGCCTATGCCGCCGTACCCCCCGGTATTCTGGCCACCGGCATCCCCGGCTTCGGGAGCGAGCACGGCCGTCTCATGGCCCGCTACAACCATATGCTCACGGCGGGCTGTCTCATCGAAGACAACGGGCAGGGGCGGGTGCGTTTGGGTCTGGACCGGCAGCCGTGGATGAGTTTTGAACTTTCGACTCGGGATGTTGAAACCATACACAGTGGTGTGCGCAAAGTGGCCGAACTGATGTTTGCCGCCGGTGCCAGCAGTGTGCTGCTGCCCTTTGGTGATCTGGCCGAACTCGACAGTCCCGACCAACTGGGGCGTATAGACCAACGCAGGCGGATCAAGGAAAATATCGAACTCATGACGGTTCACATCATGAGCAGCGCCCGCATGGCCAGCCACGACAAGGCCGGCCCTTGCGATGAGGCCGGGCGTATCCGCGGCCGGCCGGGCCTGGTGGTAGCCGACGCCAGTGTCATTCCAACCTCGGTGGGCGTTAATCCGATGGAAACCATCGTCGCCCTGGCCTTGCGTAACACCGACCGCTGGCTTGATGACCTTGCAGGGAGCCGCCGTGCTGCTGCCTAGAAGAAGCGACGGCGAACTCGTAAGGGGCATCCACCCTGTCCGTCAATTCGTGCCCTTTCTTATGCCGACGCGTACGGAGTCGTCTGTCCTGTGCAGCCAGGAAGTGGACCCGCGGCCGGCTCGGGCCTTTCTTGAGCGCATAAACCAGGGCCGTCCCCGGCAGCGGCGTGTAACGTTCTTTCACCTCCTGCTGGTATCGCTGGCCACGGCCTTGCACGAACGCCCGCGACTCAACCGCTTTGTGGCCGGTGGTCGTTACTATCAACGCCACGGTGTGTGGATTGCCTTCAGTGGCAAGCAGGGGATGGACAATGATGCCCCGCTCTTTGTACGCAAGCGGCAGTTCAAAGCCGATGAAAGTTTAGACGAAGCGGTCGACGGTATCCTCGGGTTGGTGGGTGGAGGCCGCAGCGGAGAGAAAACCACAAGCGACCGCGAGGTTGGCCTGCTGCTCAAGCTACCGCCGCTGGCGTTGCGGCTGGCGATGCGGGTCGTAAGGGCGCTCAATGCCGTCAACCTCATACCGGCGGCGATGGTCGAGTCCGACCCTCTGTTTGCATCGGCATTTGTGGCCAACCTTGGCAGCGTCGGTATTGATGCCTGTTATCACCACAACTACGAGTACGGAACCATCCCCATATTTGCGACTCTGGGCCGGTCGAAGAACGTGGCGGTTGTGACTGCTACCGGGCAAGTAGAGGCGGGCGAGGTTCTGGAAATCAAATACACCTACGACGAACGTGTAGCCGACGGGTTTTACTGTGCATCGGCCCTGGAGAGGGTCAAAGAACTGTTAGAACACCCCGAGCTGTTAAAGGCCTAGCGGAACAGCCAACTGTAGGCGCGGCGAAAAATGGCCTTGCCGCCGGTTTCCACCATCCGCCCGTGGGACAGGATGATGCGGTCAAACCCCCAGCCCGTGATGATTGCGGCCGAACGTCTGGCCGCCTGTCGGTCGGTAATCGTGATGCGAAAATCGGTGGGTGGAACACATTTTCCGTACATGCCGCCGATACGTGCCAACAGCTTTGTCGGCAGGGAGGTTTCTTCGTGAAAATTCATGAGCAGGTCGCCGACTATAAGCGTGTGGCTCGCCCGGTGGCAGAACGCAACCTCCTGTATCCAGGGGTGACCGCGGAATACCACCTGGTCTATTTCGTCGGCCCAGGCGGCTTCGGGGTGGTCGTCCAACTCCTCGGTGAAGCGTAAATCTTTACGTTTTTTTTTCAGGCCTGGTGGCGCGTAAAGTCTGGCCTCGGGAAAGGCCATTTTGTAGTCGCCGAGGTACAGGTGGTGAAGCTTGTTTGGCGAGACTATGTGGCGAACCGGCCCGATGCTTTCCAGGGACTCACGCAGCTGGGCATCGAGTTTTACCGGTGAATGGAGAAACAGGCTGCTGTCGGCGAGGCGGACTACAGTCATCCGGCTGCCGAACTGGAAACCTAAAAACCGCAGCGGGGCATGCCTGACCCAGACTTGTCCGGGGTGGACTTCTTCCAAGCCGGCAATCGGCCCGCGGCTGCCTTCAGTATTAACTTCCGATTGTGCTTCCGGCATCATGAATCAGTAAAAAATCCGCTCCCACGTTCCGTGTACCGTGTTGAGCACCGGCTGGCAAGAGGGGAAACGAGAAAATAACGCACAACACCCCCATCGGAGGGGGCGTGGTCTGAAGTGGAACGGCGAGACGGCAGGGGCTAAGACTAACGGTGTGACGGCAAAGCGTTTAGTGGGTCTTTTCGATGATGAGTCCAGGCAGACCAGGCGGCGTGCCGCCGACGGCTTGGTCACGTTGCTGGTTGGGAATGCGCGGCCAGGCGACAGGCAGGTGGTGGAAGACGCCCTCGACTCGTCCAGGCCTGCGCTGCGCTGGGGTGCAGCCTTTGTTCTTACCCGTGATGGTGTGGGGGGAGGGGCGAGTTCCCGGGCCGCCCGCATTGCCGAGGTTGCGGTCGAGACTCTGGGCCACCCCGATGGCGACCTGCGTTGGGCCGCTGCTGCCATCATCCGCGACCTGTTTCCCGCCCAGCCCCGGCTGCGACAGTTGCTCGCAACGACAGCGAGCAAAGATGAGAATGAACAGCGTGTAAAGATGTCCCTGTACTGTTTGCGCAATATAGGGGAGAAGGATGCCGGCGTGTTCGCAGAGGGGTTGGGCCACAAAGATTCTGGTGTCCGTTTGGCGGCACTATCGGGCCTGGCCGCTACGGCCACGACGACGGCCGCGGTGTTGGCCGGCATTAAAGAATGCGAGTGTAACGACAGTGAGCCCGGAGTTCGCCGCGCGGCCACAGCGGTACTTGCGCGTCTGAGAGGGAGTCGCTGATGTCTAAACTTGTTTCAAAGCACTGCGTCCCTTGTAGCCAGGGGACCCCCCCCCTGGGCAGCAGCGAAGTGGCAGCTTTGCTCGAAGGTCTCGATGGTTGGGATGCCGTGCAGTGTCACCACCTGTCCAAGACCTTCAGCTTTGCCGATTTCGTCGAGGCTCTGGCGTTTGTAAACCGCCTGGGCGAGGTGGCCGAAGCCGAGGGCCATCACCCCGACATCCTGCTTGCCTGGGGTAAAGTAGAGGTCCGCATATGGACCCATGTGGCCGGGGGTCTGACGGAAAACGATTTTATCCTTGCGGCGAAGGCTGACGCGGCGGCAGCCCGAGGCTGACGGCGTCAGCCTCGGGCGATGCCTGTCCCACTATTGGCTAGGGGCAGTCTATGGTGCCGTCGACCAGGTAGGGCGGACCGTTTCCGAGCGAGTCTGACTCGCAGGACCCTCCCGGACAGTCACCGTTGCTTGCGCACAACATGCCCCTGTTGTCGCCGCCCTGACAGGTGGCAATCGGGTTGCAGTCGACGCACTCAATGTTGAACCACTGGGAGTCGGGGGCGTAGAGCATGTCGTTGATCCACTCGACCACCGTCTGGCCCACGCTGCCGCTGGTGTCGGCGTAAACCTTGTCGCTGCCATACGTCGTGTGGCGGCTACCGGCGCCTATGTAGTAGCGGAAGTTGGATGCATCGTTGGATGTTCCGTAAAGAATGTTCGTGAGCCCCGTATTCACTTCACAAGTGGGCTCCCACCAGTTGATCCATGCCAAGACGTCGGTGGGGTTGTTCATGGCCTGGTAGAACTGGACCTGCCCGCTCAGCCCATCGTAAGCCGCAGTAAACATGGAAAAACGGTTCTTGGGAAAGCGGTTTGCAGTGGCTGTCCACACCGTCTGGGCCATGTCCCTGTCGATAGTTGCAAAGTTCTCGAACAACTCGGGGTACTGCGCTTTGAGCATTAGATCGGCGTCCCATTTTGGCAGACTGCTTGTCACCCAGCCCGCCGGTACAAAACCGACGTAGCCGTCACCCATTACGTCAAAACGCGAAGAGGGATATACGTAGTCCATGAGTGGTACGGCATTGTTGAAAGCCCCGATGGAACCGGCGCTCGACCCCGTGACGAAGACACGGTCGGGGTTAACGATATTCTCACGGACCCATTTCTCGACCACGCTGGCGTTGTGGCGGCCCATGTGCCGGATGACGCCGCCAGGCTGGTAGGCCGTATAGGTGGAGCCCAAGTGAACGTCGGCGCTGCAATAGCCAACCACGACACTGTGCCAGTCCTTAAACGGGTTGTCGGGGTCATCTAGGTTGGCCAGTCCGTACTGTGCCGACGAGTTGGTGCCCGGGTTGTCACTCGCAGGCACCGTGGCTTTGAAGGTCTGGGCTAGATAGCAGCTGAGGTAGTCCCAGCAGGCCCCGCCGCCCTGATAGTAGACGACCAGGTTGTTGACAGTGCCGCGTTTGGCGAAATAGCGGTACTGGTCGCCGTGGGTACAAGACGGGGTCAGGTCCTTTATGACGCCAGGGTACTTGGCCGGATAGGATATGGCCGCCTCGGGTTCGAACACCGTCCAGGTAGAGGACAGGTTGGGGGATACGATGGTGTTGATAACGACATCACTGCCGACCGCATCCACGGCGCCGCTTACTCCGGCAAAGGCACTGCCGTCGTCGCAGACCGTGCCTTTTGCCGCAGCTTTGCTGACGGCCTTGGCCAGCTTGGCTGAGAATTTAGAAGAGGCTTTGGCGCGAGCCCCCCACAGCCGGGCACGCTCGCGGTCTTTGCTGCGTTTTTTAAGATGTTTGGATTCGGACTTTATAAACCCGGCGCACAGCTTGCTGGCGGCCTTTGTAACTTGTGAGCGGCAGCCGCGGTCGTTTTTGTCGTCGTTGTCTACGCCGGCGGCAATAGCGGCCTCAAGCGCCGTCAGTGCGGTGTTTATGTCGGACTCCGACTCGGCCTGGGTGTAGGTGGTCTGGCTGCAGTCGACTCCCTTGGCCGCCGACTTGGTATCGGCTTTTGCCCACACAGCCGAAAATTTACCCGCGGCCTTTGTTATGGCCTGGTCACGGCGGCTGGCATCGGCAGCCGGGTCTTTCTGCCATTTAGCGTAGGCCTTGAGGTGGGCCTGGCAGTATTTGGCCGCTGCACCCATCTTGAGCGCCACACAGGTGTCGGTGGGGTAGGCTGCCGCCGCTGTCGAGGCAGGCAGGATAAAGGCTGCAGCCAACAGCGCAAAGAGCGTGGTCTTGAGTCCTGAATGGGTGCGTTGGTACATCATGAAAGTAGAGTCTCCTTGGTGGGCTGCAGGCCCGATCTTTGGTCTCTGCTAAAGTAGTCGTGCTGTCGTCCTAGTGTCAAGGTCTTAGGCCAATAATCGTGCAGCCCTGCGGGGGTTTGTGAGGCCCTGGAGCGTCCTACCCCCGCATGGGGGTGTCGCAAGCGCCGCCAAGACCATCACATAGCCCTGTCCGCGGGTTTTTCGGGGTTGTTCGGCAACTCCACACTAGCTACCGTTAGGGGGTGTTGTCGCGGTCCGCCTCCGGCCCGTTTGTTATGGTAAGAAATTTATCGACAGAACGCCTGTGGGTCTTACCGCTGGCCCTGCTTGTGGGGCTGGCCATGGCCGTACCGGCCGGGGCCCAGAGTCTTACCCGCAAGCAGATCCGTTGCCAGGGGTTGGTGCTCAAGTTGGCCCGTTCCACCTCTGGCCGCATGCACAAGGTTCGCTACAAGTGCGCACACCGAAAGGCCATCGGTAAGTTGGCGGCAGAGGTCGATTGTGCTGCCGACCCCGTAGACAACGGCGGCACGGGGACCGGCTACGACCGCATGGACACCAGGTTGAGCCGCTCCCTTAAGTATAAGGGTCGTCTTGGCAAGCGCTGCAAGGATGAGGATACCGCCGTCGTGGGCGTCGACGCTACCTGTGGGACGAATACGACGGACTGGGACGAGATCGGCCAGTGCGCCCTTAATCTTGGCCACAGTTCGGCCGACACTCTGTTCAAGCTGACCTACCTGGCAGGGGCGGGGCCCCTGGATAAATACGAACGGGCCTGCCGTCAGAAGGTGAGCGACGCGGCCCGCCGCGCGGTCAACTCCCGCCTGCAAAGCCGCTCGCGTTGTTTCAGGACCGAGGCCAAGTCGGGTACCGACCTGAACTGTCTGGCAACCGTGGGTTGGCCCCAGGCCCGCGAGTCAACCGGTAGCGTGAAGTTTGATGACAAACTCAAAACCGGCCTGTCCCGCGTGCCCTCCGCTGTCCTGTCCCCCTGCGGACCGCTCCTGGTAGATGTTGATACCCTTGGGCTTGCCGAGCTGGTTGGTGGCGACCGTACCGGAGGCGAGTTTACCGCCGACGATCTCCTGCACGCCACGCTGGATTCTATTCTGGCGCAAGAGACCGCCATCGTGGGTGCCATCTACAGTGGCGAATCTTACTGCGGTGACGGTATCGTGGATGAGGACGAACAGTGCGATGACGGCAATCGCCTCAGCTGTGATGGTTGTGACCGCGACTGTACCTTGCCGGCCTGCAATAACGGGGCTTTGTGTGGTGAGTTCGAGACTTGTGACGACGGTGGTGGCGGGCTGTGCATAAAATCCGACGGCTCTCTTACCAAGGCCAAGGGAGTGGTCTGCTATACCGATTCGGAGTGCGGTGCGGGCAACACCTGTGCGACCAATGGGGACGACTGCACCGATGCCTGCCAGGCCGCCACCTGCGGTGACGGCTACGTGCGCGTTAATCGTGAACAGTGCGATGGTGGCTTGGACAACAGCAATACCAACCCCGATGCCTGCCGCTCCAGTGTAGATGTTACCCTGGAGCTTATTTATGATCCGCTGGTGAGTACCAGCCACAATATTTTCCGTCTTGAGAGTTCGGCGGAGTTTGGCGATATCGAGGCCGGCGACTCCGTCGAAGTCGTGTTGCCGGGGATTGCCTCTACCGTAAACAGCGTGGGCAGCAGCGATATAGTCGGCCAGCGAACGGTGCTGTCCAGTCCCGCGCCGGGGCCGAACTACATCTTTTTTACACCCGGCTCCGGTACGTCATTCAGCCCGTTGACCGGTCAGCATGGTGGTGCGGGTGGAACTCTGCTTGCCACCCTCAGTTGCCGCACGGCTCACTGTGGCGACGGTGTTACCGACACCGGCGAGTATTGCGACGACGCTAACCTTGCCAACGACGACGGCTGCCCCACCACCTGCCTGGCCGAATCCTGCGGCGACGGAATCCTCCAGACCTGGGACGGTGAGCAGTGCGACAACGGTGTGGCCAATTCCAATTCTACGGCCGATGCTTGCCGCCTCGACTGCACCAACGCGTTTTGCGGCGACAGCGTGACTGACACCGGCGAGGAGTGCGACCAGGGCGCCGATAACTCGAATGTTGCGGGCGCGATCTGTCACGAAGACTGTACGGCGGCCGGCTGTGGCGATGGTTTTGTCGACAGCTCTCTTGGCGAGACCTGCGATGACGGCAACACCAGCAACACCGATGCCTGTCTGAACAGCTGCCGGCAGGCGGCCTGCGGAGACGGCTTCCTGGAGGCCGGTGTCGAGCAGTGCGACGATGGCAACAATGCCTCAGGCGACGGATGTTCGGACACCTGCCTGACAGAGTAGCGAAACAGTCTCCCCCCCTTTCAGGGGGCAAATATACCCGACAGGGTCAAAGTCTGGCCCCGGAGGCACTTTCCCTGGAAAATTTTTGAGCTTATTTTGCACGGGGCGTGGACTTCTCTTGCTTCCGGGACGAGAGTTGGGTTACGTTCAAAGCGTGGGTCTTGGCCGGTACTGGATTCGGCCGCCGGACAGGAGAGGTTTTTAAATATAGTGAGAGTTATAAGGGGCTGTAGCTTCGGGGTCTTAACCGCCTGCCTGGTATTGGCGGGCGTGCTTGCAAGCGGCACCGCAGTCGCGGCTGGGCCCAGTGGGCCCTTTGACCCGGCCCTGGCCCCCCACCGCAGGGGCCTGGCTGAGCTTTACGAACCGGTTCTCAGGGGTCCGGTAAACCCCTCGGCCACTTTCCTCGGCCGCCGCGAGACCAAGTGTCGGCGTCTGGCCTCGCGCAACATGAGGATGGTGGCCCAGAAGGTGCTCGACATACGCTGGCGCTGCGGCCTTCTGAAGGCGTTTGGCTTCGTCCATTCTGCGGTGGATTGCACGGGCGACCCCCCCATGCTCGGGGGCCAAGGGATGAGCGATTGTCAGGGTTGCCGTGACTATCCCAACTGGCGTGCCCGCCGTTTCGAGAAACGCCTGGCCAGGGTTACCCGCTATCGCCGCAACCTTGTGGACCAGTGCTCCCAGTACTTTACTCCCGAAAGCCTTGGTATCGACGACCTCTGCGAGCCGGCCTCCAACGATTGGGCCGATGTGAGCTGGTGCTCGGGGATGCGGGGCTGGGCGGCGGCCAACGAGATCTTCCCCATGACCTACGATGTCGGTGGCGGGGTTCTCAGTGGCGGCGAACGAGCCTGCCGTCTGGAATCGGTACGCTGGGCTCGCCAGGCTTTTGTCGATACCTCAAAAGAGCGCACCCAGTGCTTTACACGCATGGCCGAGGGCAAAACTCCCGAAAAGGAGAATCCTCCGGTTTGTATAGGTGGTGCCAACGGGGGGGTCCGTTGCTACAGCCAGTCGGACTGCCCCAATGGGGTTTGCCAGCCCTACCATAACTGTATGGCCACCCTGGCCTGGCCTGGTCGGATGGGCACGACCGGAAGCAACGCGGAACCCTATTTCACCAGCCGTGGCCGTTGTAACGGTGGCGGCCGCGAGGGTCTCCCCTGTCGCAAGTTGAAATCTGGCCTTTGTTCGGGGGGTTCCAACGTGGGGGCGATGTGTTCGATACCGAAGCTGGGACAGACCCAGGAGATCCTCGACGTCTGCATTTCCTCAAGCGGGGGTGTGTGTAGCGCGATATGTATCGGCGGCCCCAACGACGGCGGTTCTTGTACCTCGGACCTTGCTTGTTCGGGTGACGGCAAGCCCCACACATGCGGCATAATTTGGGAGCCCATAGACTGCCCCGGCTTGGACAGTGCCGGTAAGGATGCTCGTTGTAAGCCTTTCAGCCGTATAAGAAACGGGCGCGACACGTTCCGCTACAGCCGCGACCGTCGCATTATGCACGGGTTTTGGGATCTCTACTATTGGCTGCACCAGGCCTGTGGCGAGAAGCCCAATTACGATGTCAAACTCGACATGCGCGACTTAGGCTTTGAGAGCCAGGTGCCCGGTGGCGACCCCACCGGCGGCTCGTTTACGGTCAGCGACCTGTTCAACAAGCTGGCCGATTCCGTGCTCGAGCGTTCCACCGAGATCATCTCGCTCACCTTTATGAACGATAACCCCTGTACCCGTGCTTCCCAATGCGGTTCGGGTCTTTGTGAGAACAGCGGGTCTTGCTCCGATGACGACCAGTGCCTGGGGACTTCCGTCTGTACGATGGAGCCCTGCAGGAAGGGTCTTGAGTGTGCCTCGGGGGTTTGCGAAGATGGTCTTTGTGCCAGCTCCGATGGCGGGTCGAGGGGCGGGATTTGCAAAGGAGACGGTGGTTGCCTCTCGGGTGTCTGCACCGACTACGGTCAAGTCAGCATAAAAAACTATAGTGATAAGTGGGGCAAGTGCCAGCGCTCCTGCCAGGGTACCTGTTACATTGTTACCGACCTCGTTAGTGACGGCGTGGCCGACCAGACCAATCAGCCTGGCGGTTTCTGTGGTGACGGTATCGTGCAGTGGGATCTGGGCTGTGCAGATGCCATTGCCAGCGGCGATTTCCCCGGCAGTATTCTCAGCTGTGAAGAGTGCGACGACGGCAACCGCTACAGCTGCGACGGCTGCGACCGCGATTGTACCAACACCTATGATCGGGACTGTGTGGGGGGCAGCAACGACGGCTCTTCCTGCCTGTTCGACAGCGACTGTTCCGGGGGTAGCTGTAGCCAGACCGACCGGCCCAACGTCAACAACGGTTCGGCCTGCGGTATCGTGGAGGTTTGCGACGACGGCCTTGTGGCCGAGTGTGACCCCTGGGTCCATTGCGCTGGCGATACCACGGCGGGTTGCGACAAAGCGGTAGTGTGCGCCTGCTCCAGCGATGCCGATTGTCTTGGCGGTAAGGGGAACTGTGAATCGGGGGTCTGCCAGCCCTGTCTGCCCCTGACGCTAAGAGAGCATGTGGCTAATGAGAACTGGGACACGGTGCCTTGGCAGCACCTCTGTCTGGACGGCTTGCCGCTGAGCGAGTCTCCCCTCCATGGTGGCTACGTCAGTGCTATGTTCCTCGAAGTCTCCCACTGCGACAACGCCTGGTGTTGCGATGACTCGGGCTGCGATGATACCCAGTGCACGGATTGTCTGGACGGCAACTGTACCAGCAACGTTCAGTGCGACAACATCGCCTGCGATGCATTGGTCGGTGTTTCGCGGGGCTGTGGCAACGCCAACCTGGTGCCGGCCACCGAGGCCAAGGTGCCCAGCGACCCGAACTGGCCTTTCTCCGGCACCAGCCAGCGGTACACCCAGCCCAGTTACGAGGAGTGTGACTACACCACTTCAAACAGCGACACGGCACATAACGCCTGCCGCACCAACTGCAAAGCCTATAGCTGCGGCGACGGTATTCTCGATGACGATATCTGCTCCGGTGGTCCTAACAACGGCGGTGTCTGTCTGAACGGTGACTCTGACTGCCCGGCCCTGGTTTGTCCTGCGGTGGGGTTCTGCTCGGGCGGCGATGACGACGGGGACGAGTGTACGGATGACGCTGATTGCACCGGCACCGATGCCAGTTGCGCCGACAACCCTGCCCATGGCCTTTGCATAGGCGGTGGCAACGACGGGGTTGAGTGTACGAGAGACGATGATTGCCCAGGTGGCGCTTGCGGCGCCGGTGACCTTTGCATAGGCGGTGACAACGACGGGGTTGAGTGTACGGATCACGCTGATTGCACCGCCACCTACTGCGCCGACAACCCTGCCCATGGCCTTTGCATAGGCGGTGACAGCGACGGGGTTGAGTGTACGAGAGACGATGATTGCCCAGGTGGTGGCGCCTGCGGTGGTGCTGATTGTACAGACCTCGACGCCGGTACCTGTGTCGACATCGAAGAGTGCGACGACGGCAACTGGCTGGATGAGCCTGACGGTGACGACGATAGCTGCGATTCAAACTGCACCCTGCCGGCCTGCGGTAACGGAGTGGTCGGCATCGCTGGTAACGGGCAGAGCGAGGCTTGCGACGACGGCAACACCGCTGACGGCGACTACTGCAGCGCCAATTGCATGGTCATCAGCGGGTGGTGCGGCGACGGTGACATACAGACCAACGAGCAGTGCGACGACGGCGGCAGTTGTGTTGGGGGCGATGACGACGGGGACGAGTGTACGGATGACGCTGATTGCACTGGCGGCGGAACCTGCGAGCCTCAGCCGGGCGACGGCTGTACGGCTTCGTGCGCGGACCCGGTCTGCGGCGATGGTGACCTCAACG
>JAYGCL010000023.1:0-50000 GCA_046583365.1 Deltaproteobacteria bacterium | reverse complement strand
GACTTACCTGGCTAAACCTTGGTTGGTGAACGTGGCCCGCAAGGTGGCTTCCCGCTCCGAGCGATACCAGCGGCAGCTGACGGCCTGCGAGGGACGGCTTCGGCGCCGTGGCCTGTTGCGCTGGCTGTTGTGGCCTTTCTAGGTCCGCCCAGATTCTTCTTGGGAGGCCGGGCGGAAGCCATGCACAGACCCTAATGGGCACTGCCGCACGGGGGGCCCGGAATGCCGGAGGTATACTGGCCGCTTGTGGGGTAGGTGGCACAGCGAGACCGCCTGCCAGTCCCTGTGCTCGGACGTGTGCGTCGGGTTGTAGAAACGCAAAGGGCCTTGCCGCAGGGGAAGCGGCAAGGCCCTTAAAGTATCAGTTCGCCGTTACTGACAGGGCCCGGGGAAGCCGGCCGAAGCCTCGCCCATGAAGGAGAGTTTGACTGTTGCCGCGTTGGTCGTGAAGCAGTTGTCCCCTGCCACGCCGTCGTGGGCGTAGAGCAGGTCGGCCGACAACGGCGTTGCATTGGGCGGTGTCGCATCGGGTGCCGCGCCGTTACCCATGATTACGTTGTAACGTATGGAGTTGCCCTGCAATGTCGAGTCAGGACTCAAAGTGGCAAAAAGTATATCGGGGGCGGCCAGGGCGTTGAGGGTGTTCTGGTCGACCAGGGCCATGCCGAATGAGTTGTTGCCGCTTATGAGGTTGTGGTGAATGTCGGAATCCTGGTTGGAAATTACCAGCATGCCGGTGCCATCGGGGATGGCACAGACCAATCCGCCTGCACAGAAGTTCACGGTGTTGTTGTTAACAATGACATTGGCGAATATGTCGTGGTTGCCAGAGGACTGTACCGGCAGGTTGGGCAGCTTGAATATCATAAGCCCGCCGGTGTTGTTGGCCGTGTAGTTGTTGTGTACCGAGGCGTAGGTCGAGTTCTCAATCTCGATACCGGCCACGTTGTACTCAGTGGTATTGTAACGCACCACAATGTCCGAAGACTGTCCGACATAGATGCCGGCATCGGCCGTGTTGGTGACCTTGCAGGCCTCAATCAACACATTGCTGCTTTGCACCGGAAACACTCCGTAGGTGCCGTCGCCGTCGGTAACCAGGTCGCGGAAGGTGACCTGACTGGCCCCACTTACGAAAATGCCGTTTTCATCGAAGTTGTTGATCTCAAGGCCCTGGAACAGCAAGAAGGAGCTGGAGTTGGCGGCAAGAATCCCGCTGATGTGGGGTTGGCCGTCGCTGGGCGGTACGATCAGGGGCCGGTCGTTGGTGGCCGCTCCACAGCCTACCAGAACCTGGATGTCGTTGTTTATGACGACCTCCTCAGCGTAGGTGCCCGACCCTATGAGGACCTTGTTGCCGGCGGTAACCGTGTCTACCAGGCCCTGAATGCCCCCCGGGGTCTGGTCGTTGATGTAGGCAACGGCGTCCTCGCTGTACTGCTGGTTGGCGGCTTCGAACATGAAGTTGCGCGAAGAGCAGGCTACGCAGCTTTTAAGGTCTTCGGTGGTGGTGGCTCCGGGGCAGGCAAAAATGGAGCTTATATAGCCGTTTGGCCCCGAGGCCGTGATGTTCTTGTCGGGGTTGTCGCTGCATTTTTTATCGATCCCGGCCATGGCCTTTGCGCGGGCCTTTTCCATCAAAGCCGCGGCTTTCGGCTCGGTGGGCGCAACGAAGCTACCGGCTACGTGAGAGCCGATGCAGGTATCTGAGCCTACGTTCTTGCTCAGGCACTTGTTAACGGCCTTGTTGAGTGTAGTGGCGTATTTGATGGCGGCCTTGCCAAGCGCCTTCACGCAACCCGCACGCCCGGATCTGTTGGATATGATGCCGGGGGTTCCGTGGGTAATCCCGATGAAAATTTCGGCCAAGGCGTTGTGCTGCCCCAGTGTGCAGGAGGCAACCGCTTCGGGGTTGTCGTGGGCGATGTCGGCATAGGCGTTGACGAGCGCGTGTACCGCGTCGTGGTCACATATCTTGTTGATCTTTGCCGAGGCCTTGGTCGCAACTTTTTCTATCTTCTGTACGCCTTTTGCCGTCGGACACCGACCTGGTTCCTGCTTGGAACGGCATTTGCCGTCGGTTTTCAGTTTTATTTTCAAAAATTTTGAGCCCATCTTGGCGGCCGTTTTCTGGCACTTTGTGCCGCTACCATTGATAAAAAAATCGGGGATAGATGACGCCTGATAGTAGTCGCAGACCCACAGGTCGGTGCTGGTCTGGGCCTGGGAGGCGGCTGGCACTGACAACAGGAAGGCCGCTGCGGCCATTGCTGAAATGATGACATTGAGTTTTTTCATGGTGTAAATTCCTTGAGTCGTACAACTGGGGTCGGGAGGCACCTCAGGCTCAGTTTGAGCATCGCTTAAAATACGGGGCAATGTCAACAACGCTACCCCCCCGCATGGGGCAAACGGGGGGTAGAGTGTTAATTTTTGAGGAGGATTTTAAGGTCCACCCCCAGGCGCTCCAGGTCCTGGGGGTCCGGGCTCTGGTAGTAGCCCCGGATACGGAGCGTCTGGTCCACGAGTACCAGGCGCAGAGAGTGTACGACCGGACCCTGGTATATGATGGCTTCGCTTTCTGTGCTGTCCGTGGCCCGCTCGAGGCCGAGGGCGAAGCTGTCCCGGACCAGCTCAACGATGCTCTCAAGGTCTCCGCCGAGCAGCTTCCAGTGTTCCTCGTTTATGCCGTGGGTTTTGGCGTAGGCTTTCAATACCACCGGGCTGTCGTGTTCGGGGTCCACCGAGAAGGAGACGATGAGGGGGCGCGGGTTGAAGGCGTTGAGTTCTTTGTCCAGGCGCTTTAGGCGCTCGACCAGGGCCGGGCAGGGGCCGGGGCAGGTCGTGTAGATGAAGTTGGCTATCCATACCCGGCCCTTGAGGTCGTGGCTGCCGTAATCAGTGGCGTCCTGGTCGAGTAGTCGGAACTCGGCCACGGTGCCGAGCAGGGGAGGCTCGGCCTCTGTGGCGGTGAGAAGGCGCAGCGACAGGAACAGTATCGCGGCGGCACCGAGAAGGAGCCAGGGAAAAAGGCGGGTGGCGCCGCGTTGTTTGCCGGCGGTCTGCAAGGCTAGTCGCGGTTGACGACCCATATCGAGGAGCCAATGCTGAGAACGGTAAATATGGTGGTGACGGCCATGCACAGTCCGAAGCCCGGTAGTCCGTCCAGGGGGGCAGCCTGGCCCGCGTAAAGGATGTGACGGAAGGCCGCCACACCGTAGGTCAAGGGATTGATGTCTATTATTACGGCCAGCCATGCCGGCACCCCATGGGCGGGGAAGAAGGCCCCCGACAGCAACCACATGGGGATCAGGAAAGCCGTCATGATGGCGTGAAAACCCTGGGTCGAGTCGGTCTGCCACGCAATAGTAAAGCCCAGCCCGGTCAGCCCGAGGGCAATGAGGGCTAGTAAGGGAAGACCGTAGACGATGGCCGAGACCGTCAACTCTATGCCGGCCAGGGGGGCAAGCAGAAAAATCAGCGAGGCCTGGCCCACGGCCAGGACGCTTGTGCCCAGGAGTTTACCGGCGACAATCCCGAAGGTCGGGGCCGGGGATACAAGCACCGACTGTAAGAACCCCTCGTTGCGGTCCTCGATAACGGAAATGGTCGCAAATATCGCAGTGAACAAGAGAATCAGTACGATTACACCGGGAAAGAAGTACTCTACATAGTTGTCGCTGCCGGTTCCTGGCTGAGGCCGGAAGGAGGCGTTCAGGCCGGACCCGAACAGGGCCCAGAATGCCACCGGTTGAGCCAGTGCACCGAAAACCCGGTTGCGTTGCCTTAAGAACCGTACCAGTTCCCGCCGGGCAAGGGTGTAGGTTGTCAGCATGGTGATGGATGCTGAGAGCGAAGTATTTTTCATTGTTCGGTCCAGAACTTGTGCCCGGTCTCATGGACGAAGACGTCCTCGAGGGTCGGCTTGCTCAAACTAACACCGTCGATGAGGTCGGGGAAGGCTTCCACCAGTTGCTTGATAAAGTTGTGCCCGTCGGGCTTTTCCAACCTCAGGCCGCCGTCGTACGGTTGTGTCTTCTCGTTGAAGCGTTCTTCCATGAGTGGAGCCAGTTTTTGTGGGTGCCGGGTTCGCACCACGATAACATCCCCACCGATCCTGTTGCGTAGTTCCTCGGGTGTGCCGGTAGAGACGATGCGTCCCCGGTCTATTATGGCCAGTCGATGGCAGTGCTCGGCCTCTTCCATGAGGTGGGTTGTGAACACCACCGTAGTCCCGTTTTCCTTGTTGAGGCTGCCTATATGCTGCCATACGTCCCGACGTGCACCCGGGTCCAGTCCGGTGGTTGGTTCGTCCAGAATGAGAAGGCGGGGAGTGCTGAGAAGCCCCTTGGCCAGTTCAACCCGCCGCTTGAGCCCTCCCGACAGGGTCTCAACCCGCTGGCGAGCGCGCCCGTCCAGACCCAGGCGGGCAAGGGCGGATTCTATACGGCGGCTGAGGTCGGTGCCGCGGATTCCGTAGAGGTGGCCGTGGTGGGTGAGGTTTTCGGTTACCGAAAGTTTCTCGTCCAGGCTCGGCGATTGGAAGACCACGCCTATGTCTTGACGGATTCGGGTGCGCTCCAATTTCGCATCAAGGCCCATGATACGGACGCTTCCTTTTTTATAAGAAAGCAGGGTCGAGAGGATTTTGAAGAGAGTGGTCTTGCCCCCTCCGTTGGGTCCGAGCAGGCCGAAGATTTCCCCTTCACCGACTTCAAAGGACACTCCGGCCAGGGCCTGCCTCTGGTCGTAGGAGTACTCCAGGCCGCTTATTTCGACTGCCGCCGCCATCAAGTCGTTGTCCTGTCGATCAGCATCACGGCCAGTAACAAGGGCAGGTACACAACCGAGGTGAGTAGAAGACGGCGGGCCCACTTACGGCTGTTGCTGCTTGCCGCCATCAGGCTTGCCGTCGTATATGCGGTGCCCAGAACGAGCGCAGACCAGAAATAAACCGGGCCGCTGAGGCCCACCGTGGTGGCCATGAGACTTACCGGCAACAATGCCACCGAGTAAAGAACCATTTGCCTGCCCGCCATGCGGCCATCACTGTCCAGCGAAGCCAGCATGGGAAATCCTGCCTGACTGTAGTCGTTGCGGTAGAGACGCCCTATGGCCAGGAAGTGGGGAATCTGCCAGAGAAACAGGATGGAGAAGAGCAGCACCCCGCCTGTCCCGATAGAACCGTGTGCGGCCGTCCATCCCATCAGTGGGGGCAGAGCCCCCGGCACTGCACCGACCAGAGTGGCCAGGGGTGAGATTGGTTTCAACGGGGTATAGACAAACAGGTAGGCGGTTACGGTGAGGGCGTCCAGGGCTGCGGTTAAAAAGTTTACGTTGATGGCCAGATAGGCGACCCCGCCCACCGACAGTGCGACCCCCAAGGCGAGTACCGTCGACGGCGATACCTTGCGTGTGGGGAGAGGGCGAAAGCGGGTTCGGTCCATGATGCCGTCGCTCTCCCGTTCCAGGTACTGGTTTAGTGCGCCCGAGCCCGAGCACGACAGGCCCGTTCCCACGAGAACGTGGATGAGCACGAGGGTCGATGTTGCGGCCGGAGTGGCCAGGCAGAAGCCGGCGGCCACCGTCACCAGTACCATCAAGGTGATGCGGGGCTTGGTCAGTTCCAGGTATGCTTGCGGGCGCTGCGTGGTCATGGTGTCTGGTTCGGGTCGGCTGCTTTTCTTTATCACTGAAGGCCGCTCTCCGATACGTGTCGTCGCAACAGGCCGGCTTCGGCCTGGCCTGGCCAGGCAAAAAGCAGCACCACCACGCTGCAGGCCAGCACCGTGGCACCAGTGGCCACATGCAGGGTGGGCAGCCAGGATTCAAGCATCGTGGCCTGGCGGTCGTAGTGCATTATCTCGGTGACGGCAAAAGAGGCAAAGCCCAGAGCTATCTGAACCAGTAGCAGGGGTGGCATCAGGGAAGCCGCCTTGGCCAGGGGCCAGTCGCCCCCCTCCGTTTCCTGCCACCGGATTCGTTGCTTCAGTTTCACCGTCATACCCAGCAGTGCCAGCCCCGAGGCGATGTGGAAGTAGAACAGGGGGCTGGCCAGTAGCGGTCTGATGTCGGCCCCGAAGTGGCGGATTATGATGCCCAGCACCAACTGTACAACGACGGTCGCGGCCACGGCCACCGAAAGCCAGGCTGTGGACGGGGGCAGGCTGACGGTCCTTGTCTGCCAGCCCCGGGCCGTTACTGTGGCAAGGGCCACGATTACGCAAAAAAACATCTGGGCCAGCCAGCCATGAATCATGGCCAGGTCCAGGGACAGGGCCAATACCCGTAGGCCTCCAAGCAGAGCCTGGGCCAGAACCAGCACCACGGCGGCCGTAGCCAACCATCTTACGGGCCGGCGTTCTTCATGGCGGACAACCAGCAGGGCCAGGACGGCCGTCATCGTTGCGACCCAGGCGGCAATGATACGATGGCCGTGCTCTGTTCTTATGTTTTCAATCAGGTACCAGCGCGGGGGGTTGAGTTCGCCGTAGGCCAGAGGCCAATCCGGTACCGCCAGGCCTGCATCGCGGCTGGTCACCAGGGCTCCTGCTATGATGAGCAGGAAGGTTGCCACGGAAGTCGCAATCGCCCAGCGGTGTACTGTGTCGCTTCGGGTCTTTGTCATCAGGGGCAGAGCCATGTGACAGCCAGCAGACCGGTGACAAGGGTCAGCGGGACCAGCGTCCAGGCGCTCTCCATAAGCACATGCCTACGCGGCCTGGAGCTGGTTGCGAGCAGGCCCGCCAACGAAGACAGCAGGGCCAGGGCCAGAACGGCGAGGCTGCCGCCGAGGACAAAGAAAAAGACGGTGGCGGTCGTGGGAGGGCCCAACCGCCGGGTGCCTATTTGCCGGCCGGCGCGAAAGAAAAGTCCGCCGAGGCAGAACCCGCGTCGCCGACGGTGACCGAGGCAGTACGAGTACCGAGCCTCTCGTGCCAGGCCTCCAGCGTGTACGTACCGGCCGCCAGTCCGGAAATCTCAAAACTGCCGTCGGTTCCGGTAACCGCGAAGTGGGGATGGTCAAGCACTCCTACGTAGGCGGTCATCCACGGGTGTACGTCGCATTTGATGCGCACCATCACCTCGGGGATTGTGAACCGCTTTTTTATCTTCATGCCCTTCATGGGCATAGCGTTGTTGAACTGCTTACTCTTCTTGGGCAGCGCATGGACGTTGTGGAGGGTGGTATCGCTGTTGAGGATCTCTATGGTCTGACCGGCCATGGCTCCGACGACTCGGGGTGAGTACATGCAGCCATTCTGGTCGAGTTTCACCGGTGCCTTGGTGGTCTCGAAGGTCTGGCCCTCGAGTCCTTCTTTGACGTAGATAAATACGTTGGCAAGGGCTCCGTTCTCGCCGACAACCATGACTTCGCCGAGCCTGACCCCGGCGTTGGCCTTGACGCATTCCGGGTCGGCCACCATTTTGATCGTCCGCCGGGCCGGCGGTGTGCCGTCGAAGACGGCCATACCACTGATCTTGCCGGTGGCCGCGGCACTTGCCGCTCCCGAGACGATCTGGGCCGCAGCAACGATGGCCGCCAGGGCAACGAGTCTTGTCAGCATTCTCATAAACAGTTTCCTCCAAACTAAGGCCTGGGGCCGATAGGTTTTTCAGGCTTCCAGATAGCCTTTGGACTCAAGGTAGCCGAGTATTTCGGCGAGGCTGTCCTCGGGAGTCTGCTCGGTGGTGTTGATTATCAGTTCGGGGCTGTTGGGCTCCTCGTAAGGGGCAGAGATGCCGGTGAATTCCGGTATTTCTCCCGCCCGGGCCTTTTTGTAGAGCCCCTTGGGATCGCGGCGCTCGCATTCGTCGAGGTCGCAGTCGACGAAGACTTCGACAAAGTCACCATCTTTCATGATGGCGCGTACCGAGTCACGGTCTTCCCGGTAGGGAGAGATGAAGGCAGTGACGTTTATTACTCCCGCGTCGGTAAAAAGGGCGGCAACCTCGCCGATGCGACGGATGTTCTCGGTGCGGTCTTCGGGAGAAAAGCCCAGGTCTTTGTTGAGTCCGTGGCGCACGTTGTCGCCGTCGAGTACGTAGGAACGCGAGCCACGCTCCCACAGTGCCTTTTCCAGGAGGTTGGCAATGGTCGACTTGCCCGACCCCGACAGGCCGGTGAGCCATACCGTGCAACCCTTGTGCTCGTTTATGCTTTCACGTTCGGACTTTGTGACAGTGCTTTCGTGCCAGACGATATTGGTAGCTTTGTTTTCGTTTCCCATGGGATCTTTTTTATCCTTTTTATCCATTTGTATTTCAACATTCTCGCAATGGCCGTCTGCAAGCGCGGACAGCACCAGGGTGCGACAACCTGATTTTAACGACAGTGTGAGTCCTTACTGGTGGGGCTCGAGTTTCCTGCCGTACGTTACCTGGCCTTTGTCGATACGGATCGAAAATCCGCACGATGGGTTGATGCACACCCAAGCCTTGTACGTCACTGCGGCCCCATCGGTGCCGTAATCGGAGAGCGGAATAAGCCGCCCCTCACCACATTTCATGCAACCTGGCAGCTCCATCTCCACGTCCTCCTCCGGGTCCACCGTCAGCTATGGTTCAGCGTGGCTGGTGTGTTCTACGCATCGCCTTGCGACGCTTGCGCTCAGCTTCCTGCCTCTTGCGCTTACGTCTGACACTGGGTTTTTCGTAGAAGCTGCGGAGCTTCATTTCCTTGAATACGCCTTCTGCGGCGAGCTTCTTCTTGAGAACGCGGATAGCCTTTTCTAGAGAACCGTCTATACGAACTTCCACAAAACCCCTCAGTATCCTGACCATCGTGGTGGTCTAAGACTGCGAAACAATCGGCGAAGTTTAGCGGTGCCCCGGTGCCGAAGTCAAGCGACGACAGTGGGGCGGCGGGGCAAGGTGGCGCCCTCGACAGGACTCGAACCTGTGCACCCGGCTTCGGAGGCCGGTGCTCTATCCACCTGAGCTACGAGGGCGTTGGGTCTCTTATCAGCCGGACGGTCACGGTGTGCAAGTACGTGCAGGCCTAAAAACGAACGCCACCATCCAACACCATGACCTGTCCCGTCATGTAGGAGGATTCCTGGCTGGCCAGATAAAGCGCCGCTCCGGATATCTCTTCTGGTTGTCCGTGTCGGCCCAATGCGGCCTGGCTTATATAAGCGTCGTGAATCTCGGGTGTGGACACCAGAACTTCGGCGAACTTCGTCTCCACCAATCCCGGCGCGATGCAATTGACCCGGATTCCCTTGGACCCCAGCTCGCGGGCCATGACCTTGGTCAGCATGATAATGGCGGCCTTGCTCACCGAGTAGGCACCGAGCAGGGGGGAGGGGTCGAGCCCCCCGGTAGAGGCGATGTTGATTATGGTGCCACCGCTTTCGCACATGACCCGTCCGGCTTCCCGGCTCAAGAGAAAAGGGCCCTTGACGTTGACGTCATGGATCTTGTCCCAGGCCCTTTCGTCCAAGTCCAGGATCGGGCCGAACACCGGGTTGGTGCCGGCATTGTTGACGAGTATATCGAGGCCTCCCCATTCTTCGACGACCCTGGGCACCAGGCCCAACACATCCTCGGTCTTGCTCATATTGGCGGGGACCACGAGCGTGGAGGCACCCAGCTTGTTGAGCTCGGCTGCCACTTCCTCCAGCGCCTCGGCCTTTCGGCTCGCCAATGCCACCCGGGCCCCGGCTGCTGCAAAACGTTTGGCTATGGCGGCCCCTATGCCGCGGCTGGCTCCGGTTATCAGAGCCCGTTTTCCGGCCAGCTGCTTCGTGTTTTCCGTGGTGTCATCCATTTGTATACTCCTGTGGTGTCAAAGTGGTAAGCAAAGTGCAGACTTCGTCGTGTATGACGGCGTTGGTGGCGGCGATTCGTGGTTGCCAGGGGTCAAAGGGGCGTCCGTCAAAATCGCTGACGCGGCCCCCGGCTTCCTCCAGGATGAGCCACCCCGCGGCCGTATCCCAAGGGCTCAGACCCCATTCCCATAAACCGTCAAAGCGACCCGCGGCAACATAACAGAGGTCCAGTGAGGCTGCGCCAAAGCGGCGTACATCGTGGGCTTTGTGCATGAAGGCTTCAAAGTAGGAGAGGTAGAAGGCCGAGTGTTCGCGCCGGTCGTAGGGGAAACCGGTGACGAGGAGAGAATCGGCCAGAGATGAGGTCGTAGACACACCGATAGGGGTGCCGTTGAGGGTGGCGCCCGTCGTATGCGAGGCCTCGAAGAGTTCCCCCTTGATGGGGTGGAAAACCACAGCCACCTGTGGGCGCGAGTCTCTGAAGAGCGCGATCGATACCGCGCAGTGGGGAAGGGTATGGACGAAGTTCGTGGTTCCGTCCAGTGGGTCGATGTACCAGCAGGACTCTTCGTCGCGGCGGTCGCTGTGGCCTTCTTCGGCAACTATGCCGTGGCCGGGGAAGGCTTGTCTGAGTCCGTCAACGATCAGAGCTTCGGCTGCCCGGTCGGTGTCGGTGACCAGATTGACCGCCGATTTCCGGTCCACGCTCTTGTTGCGGTTCAGGTTGTCGCGGATAAGACGGCCGGCTTCGACGGCCAGGCGTTTGGCCGTTTGCGACTCTTCGGACACGTCGCGTTGTTGTCATGAGTCCCTGCAACCGTCAAGCTGGTCAGCGTGGTTCGGCGCTATGCAGGCGGTTTGTCGGTACTCGCGCCAGCCAAGGTTAATCTCTTTTTAGAAATCCGTGGCCGCCGTCGTGACGGTTATCACCTGCTGCGCTCCCTCATGGTTCCGGTCTCTCTCTACGATCGTGTCCAGCTTCGGGTCGAGCGTGGCGCCTGCAGCCGTGTGGTGTGCCGTGTGACGGGGCCCGAAAGAGTGGCCGGGGGGGACGCCAACCTGGCCGTCAGGGCCGCCAGGGCGGTGTTGGAGGTGGCCGGGGTGGAAGCTTCGGTTCATATAGGCCTGTACAAACGGATCCCGGTGGGGGCCGGGCTCGGTGGCGGCAGCAGCGATGCGGCAGCAGTGTTGCGTTTTTTGCCCGAATTGTTGGGTGTCAGGGTCAAGCCCGCCGCACTACTTGAGATTGCGACCGCCCTGGGTGCCGATGTGCCGTTCTTCCTTGCCTGCCGGCCGGCCCTGGTCACCGGCATAGGTGAGGTCCTGAGTCCCCTGCTCGAGGTCAAACGAATGGCCCTTGTAGTGGCCGTTCCCCGCACCCGAGTGGAGACTTCCTGGGCCTACGCAACCGCCTTGAAAGGTTTGACTTCCGCCAAAACCGCCACTAGGCTCGCGCGTTCTCGGTTAAGGAGTGGGGACATAGAAGGCCTGCTCCACAATGATTTTGAGCGCGGTGTCGGGCGTGCGGTTCCCGATGTAGGTAGGTTGGCCCGTAGCCTGGACAGGCTCGGGGCCCGGGGGACGGTTATGTCGGGGAGTGGTTCGGCTGTGGTTGGCTTGTTTGGCTCTTTTGCGCAGGCGGTGAAAGCGGCAGGGTCATTGTCGAGACCGGACCAGGCTTTTGCTGTGAGGGTACTCAGGCGTAGGCCGCGGCGGCTATCTAATGGGCGGTAGCCAAGTTGGTAAGGCACCGGATTTTGGGTCCGGCACCGAAGGTTCGAGTCCTTCCCGCCCAGTCGAATAATGTGGCTTCTGTAGTAAGAGACGAACTCAAGGTTTTTGCCGGCAACGCCAGTGGCGTCCTTGCCGATGCAATAGCCGGGAACCTCGGGATTACCCGCGGCAAGGCTGAGGTACGCCGCTTCAGCGACGGCGAAATACTCATCGAGATAAAGGAGAATGTACGCGGTGGGGACGTCTTTGTGGTGCAGTCCACCTCGTTTCCGGGCAACGACCATCTTATGGAGTTGTTGTTGATGTTGGACGCATTCAAACGCGCTTCCGTCAAGCGCGTCACGGCGGTCATCCCGTATTATGGTTACGCCCGCCAGGACAGAAAGGTTGCTCCGCGTGTACCCATCAGTGCCAAGCTGGTTGCCGACTTGCTGGTCACTGCTGGAGCCTCCCGTGTGATGACCATGGAGTTGCACGCCGGCCAGATTCAGGGCTTTTTCAACGTCCCGGTGGATAACCTCTACGCAGCGCCGGTTCTTTTGCCGAGCATAACCAACCTGGTCGAGGACCTGCCGGTTGCCGTGGTGTCCCCGGATGCCGGTGGTGTGGAACGCGCCCGTGCCTATGCCAAGCGCCTGGATGCTTCGCTTGCGATAATCGACAAGCGGCGCGTCAGGGCCAACCAGATTGAAGAGATGCGAATAGTCGGTGACGTTTCCGGCTGCGCCGTGGTGCTGGTCGACGACATGATCGATACCGCCGGCACCGTTTGTAAGGCGGCCGATGCCGTCATGGCTGCAGGTGCGGCAAGCGTTGTTGCCTGCTGCACACATGGAGTTTTGTCAGGGGATGCAGTGGACAGGGTGTCGCGGTCTTCTCTTTCCCGCCTCATTACCACCGACACGATTGCGCCGAGCCGGGCGGTGCGTGATGAGAAAAAGATAGAGGTCATACCGGTGGACGGCCTGATCGCTGAAGCTATCCGCCGTACCCATGAGGAAGAGTCGATAAGTTCGTTGTTCGAATAGTGGGATGGAGAAATAGGTCATGCAGAGTCTTGAATTGAAGGTCAGCCCTCGCGACACGGCCAGGTCGGCCAAGTCGCTTCGTCGTGGGGGCACGCTTCCCGGTGTATTTTATGGGGCAGGCGGGGCCAATATCGCTGTCGAGGTAGACGAGCATACGTTCACCTCGTCCCGGTTGGGTTCTCACGGAGCACCCCTGATTATGTTTTCTTCGTCCAACAGCGCCTTGGACAAATCGCTGGCGCTGGTCCGTGAGGTCCAACATCACCCGGTAACGGGCGCGCCTTTGCATGTGGATTTTTTGCGCATCGACGTCAACAAGCCGGTACAAGCCCGGGTCGCCCTGTCCTATGTGGGCCAAGCTGTCGGGGTGGTGGCCGGTGGCATACTGCAGCCCATACGCCGGGACCTTGAGGTCCAGGCCTTGCCGGCTCACTTGCCCGAAGCCATCGTAGTCGACATCAGTTCACTTGAAATTCACGACGTGATCCATGTCGAGGATCTGACGTTGCCGGAAGGCGTGCAAGCGATCTTTTCCGAGAATTTCACCCTGGTCACCGTAGTGCCGCCGGTGGTGGAGAAAGAGCCCGAGGAGGAAGAAGCCATCGAAGGTGAGGCTGCAGAGGCGGGCGAAGAGGGCGCTGCTGAGGCTGAGGCTGAGGGCGAGGGTGACGAGGGCAACAAGGGCAACAAGGACAGCAAAAAATAGTCCGCCGGTCTTTGGGAGAGGCAGCCTAAAATCGTGTTATGCGTCGTTGGACTTGGCAACCCGGGCCAGCAATATACTGGCACCAGACATAATGTCGGCTATTTGGTAGTCGATAAAATTGCTGCTCGTTGCAGCACGCACATCCAGCGTTCGAAGTATCGGGCGCTGACGGCGACCGCCAGGATCGGCCGTACCGAGGTGTTGCTCTTAAAGCCACAGACTTTCATGAATCTCAGTGGTGGGAGCGTCGCCGCGGCCTGCCGGGCCTTGGTGCCGGATGTTTCACACCTTGTCGTTGTGCACGATGATGTCGACCTGGATCTGGGGCGCATCCGCGTGCGTATCGGGGGCGGCAGTGGCGGCCATCGGGGCATAGAGTCGATTGTGGATGAGGTCGGAGACAGGGGTTTTGTAAGGGTGCGCCTCGGCGTTGGCCGCCCGCCGGGAGGCCAGGAACTTTCCGATTACGTGCTTGAGGGTTTTGCCGCCCACGAGGCCCGGGAGCTTGCCGACATGGTGGAAAGGGCGGTCGCGGCGGTAGATTCGGTGATTATCGAAGGTGTCAGGACTGCAATGCAGAAGTTTAACGGATTGCCAGCCGGAGATGGCCAGTCCAGGAAGGGTGGCAAGGCCACCGATTAGAAAAGGGGAATAACCGAATGATGGATCTGTTGGTCTCGATATCACCTTACGCGGGGGTGGTGGGGCTGCTCATAGCCGCCGGCATTTACTTCGGGCTGAAACGTGAGCCCCAAGGCAATGAACGAATGATCGAAATCGCCGAGGCGATTCGTGATGGTGCGATGACTTTTCTCAGCCGGGAATATCGTATCCTCGTTGTTTTTGAGGCCGTAGTGTTCGGCCTCCTTATGTGGACTCTTGGTTCGCATACGGCTTACGCTTTCCTTGCCGGCGGTGCCTGCTCCATGGTTGCTGGTGTTCTGGGAATGACCGCAGCCACACAGGCCAACGTAAGGACTTGCCAGGCGGCCAAGGACGGTGGCGAAGAGAAAGCCTTGCTCGTGGCTTTCAACGGTGGTGCCGTTATGGGCCTGGCCGTTGCCAGTCTCGGTCTTCTGGGAGTCGGGGTGCTTTTTCTGATATTTGAGGCCAACATCATAGAGGCCTATGTGATTAACGGTTTTGCCATGGGCGCCAGTTCCATTGCGCTGTTCGCCAGGGTCGGAGGCGGAATCTACACCAAGGCTGCCGATATCGGCAGTGACCTGGTTGGCAAGGTCGAGGCCGGAATTCCCGAGGACGACCCCCGCAACCCGGGCGTAATAGCCGACAACGTGGGCGACAATGTCGGCGATGTCGCCGGTATGGGTGCGGACATATTTGAATCCTACGTGGGCTCGATGATCGCCACCATCGCGATTGCAGCCACACTGGGAAGCGGCGCCATGTCTTCCCTGGGCGTCGGCCAGGCTGAGCCGGTGGCGTTACGCGGTGCTTTGATGATGTTGCCCCTGGCCATGGCCGTGATTGGTTTGGCTGCCTCGTTGGCCGGAATCTTCTCGATGAGGGTTCTCAAGAGCATTGGTGCCCAGGCTGCACTGCGCTATTCCACTTTCATCGCCGCAGGCTTGTTCCTGCTGGCCGCCTTCATGGTGATCGGAGCGGGACCAGTTTCGACCAAGGTCTGGTTGGCCCTGCTCGTTGGTACGGTGGCCGGGATCGTAATAGGCCTCATTACCGAATACTACACCTCGGCCTCGCCGGTGCGGCGCATAGCCGAGGCCTCTAAGACGGGTGCTGCAACCAACATAATTAACGGCCTGGCCGTGGGCCTGGAAAGTTGCGCATTACCTGTCCTGGTCATCTGTGCCGCCATCTTTGTTTCTAACTCCATGGCTGGCCTCTACGGCATAGGCATTGCGGCTGTGGGCATGTTGGCTACCGTTGGTGTGACAATGACTGTGGATGCCTATGGGCCTGTGGCCGACAACGCGGGTGGCATATCGGAAATGGCCGGCCTGGGCCCGGAGGTGAGGAAAGTTACCGACGGACTCGATGCCCTGGGCAACACCACTGCGGCCATCGGCAAGGGGTTTGCGATTGGTTCGGCGGCGCTCACCGCGCTGGCTCTGTTCTCGGCCTACGCCATGGCAGTTAACCACGCCCGTGAGGTCTCGGGGTCCGATCTTGGCCCCTTGCAGATCGTCATCACCGAACCGATTGTGGTGATAGGGTTGTTCCTGGGCGGCGTGCTCCCGTTCTTTATAGCTGCTCTGACCATGACTTCGGTTGGCCGTGCGGCCGGAGAAATGGTGACCGAAATACGTCGGCAGTTCCGCGAAATTCCCGGCCTTCTCGAAGGTCGCGAAGGGGTAAAGCCAGACACCAAGCGCTGTGTGGATATATCCACACAGGCGGCTCTCAAGGAGATGGTGATACCGGGTCTGACGGCCGTTTGCGCTCCGGTTGTTGTGGGATTTGTCCTGGGGGCCGAGGCCCTGGGCGGTATGTTGGCAGGGGCAACGGTGACCGGAGTGTTGTTGGCCCTGATGATGGCCAATTCCGGGGGTGCCTGGGATAACGCTAAAAAGTCCATAGAAAGGGGTGATCTCGAAGGGCATGGCAAGGGCTCTGATGCCCACCACGCGGCAGTGGTGGGTGATACCGTGGGTGACCCATTCAAGGACACTTCGGGACCGTCCATGAACATTCTTATCAAGCTGATGTCGATCGTTGCCTTGGTGATCGCACCACTGCTTGTCTGAGGGAGAGGAAATTGGATACACAGATTATACGTTCTTACGAGACCCTGGTTATTGTCAGCAACCGGCTGGGGGACGAGGTGGAGGCCCTGATCGCACGTTTTGAAGCCGTGATCGGGGACCAGGGCGGCAAGCTGGACCACCGCCACGATTGGGGCAACCGCAAGCTGGCCTATCAGATACTCAAGCACACCGAAGGCCGGTTCTTTCTGCTCGAGTACCAGGCCGGACCCGACACGGTGAAGGAGCTGGAGCGAACCCTTCGTATCAGCGATGGCGTGCTTCGCTATTTGAGCATCCAACAGGAGCATACCGGGCTGCCTGAAGAGGTAGTCAAGGAGCCGTACCCGCCGCGTCGCGATGTGCCGCTCAGTGAAGTACGTTCCAGTGAGCCGGCCGTGACTGCTGAGCCGGCTGCCGCCACCGCCCCCTCCGAGCCGGCCGCCGACGCGGCTGCCGGTGAGAAGGATGACCCAGCTGCCGAGGAGGATGCCGGACGATGAGCGAGACCCAGACACCAAAGACCCCCCCCCGTAGTGCGGAGGGGAGAGGGGGCTCGGAAGGGCGTCCGGAAGGGCGTGCAGATGACAGGCGAAGCGGAAGGCCCGAGGGCGGGTTACGGCCGCGGCCGCGGCGGCGTTTCGGTGGCCGGAGCCGTCGCAAGGTCTGCCGGTTCTGTGCGAACAAAACCCTCAAACTTGATTACAAGTGGGCCGATGTTCTCAGGGATTTCGTCAGCGAGCGAGGGCGGATTGTGCCGAGCCGCACGACGGGTACCTGCGCCAAACACCAACGCAAGCTCAAGATTGCCATCAAACGTGCACGCAACGTTGCCTTGTTGGCGTACACCGACGGCGGGACTCAGAAGAGGGAGTCAAGGTGGAGGTAATACTGCATGAGGACGTTCCCGGTCTCGGGATAATCGGCGACATTGTAAAGGTGAAGGCCGGTTACGCCCGCAACTATCTATTGCCGCGTGGCATTGCGGCGGTAGCAGACCGGCGCAGTGTTAAGGCCCTGGAGCACCAACGGCGTATTGTCGAGGCCAAAAAGACCAAAGAGCGTGATGATGTTGAACAGCGTGCCAAGGCTCTGGAGGGCACTGTGTTGGAGACGGAAGCGAGGGCCGGGAAGGGGGGTAGACTGTTCGGGTCGGTAACCTCCAACGATATCGCTGGTTTGCTTGCCGCCCACGGTGTCAACGTTGACCGTAGACAGATAGAGTTGGCCGAGCCGGTCAAGCAGATTGGACGTTTCGAGGTCAAGGTTCGTGTCGGCCAAGATGTACACGCGACCATCACGGTTGAAGTAAAACCGCTGGGCGGACAACTCGAGATCGAAGAACAGGACGAGGTTGAAGTCCCCGCCGAAGCCGAAGTTTCGGGGGAGACTGAAGTCAGCGCCGAAGCGGTTGTGGAGCAAGGCGAAGAAGTCGCTGGTAAGGGCGACGGTGAGACGCCGGAAAGCCCCAGGGTCACCGATGACGGTGAGGCCGGCGGCGACGAGGGCGAGCCGGAAACCGACGACAGCGAGTGAAAGTCGGCCTCGTAGGTTTCGGCAGTTCAGGAAAGTCCAGCGTTTTCAGCGCCCTGACCGGCTCCCCTCCACAAGTAGGCAAGGGGGCCATCGCCTCCACCCGGGTTCCGGACCAACGCATCGATGCGCTTGCCGATATGTGGCAACCGCGCAAGACCACTTACGCCGAGATTGTTTTTGTCGATTATACGGCGGGCTCATTTGGCCGCGGCAGCGGGGCTCTGTCTCCAGCCATCCTTGCCGAGATGCGGACCCTCGACGTGTTGGCCGAAGTTGCCGATGCCTTTTCCGGTGGCGGTGAGGATGGGGCTATCGGCGACATTGCTTCTTTTCGTGATGAACTGCTGCTCAGCGACCTGGCCGTTGTAGAGAGCAGGCTCGGACGGCTGGCCAAACAAAAAGGTGACGACCGGGAGGAAGCACTGCTGCTACGGTGCCTTGGAGCGCTGGAAGAAAGCCGGGAGCTACGCCTGCTCGACTTGAGCGAAGCCGAGAATGAGGCACTGCTGGGGTTTGGCTTTCTGAGCCTTAAGCCACGCATCATTGTGGCCAATTTTGCCGAGTCCGAGGCCGGTGGCGGGCATGGGGGAATTGACGCCCAGGCAAAAGCCCTTGGCCTGGAGGCGGTTTGTATGAGCGCACCCCTTGAGTACGAAATTTCACGACTCGACTCAGATGGGCGCACTGAGTTTCTGGAGGAACTCGGACTTGAGGCCGTTGCCAGCGACCGTTTTGTTGCTGCATGTTACCGGCTTCTCGACCTCATCACCTTTCTCACTGCGGGTGAGGACGAGGTGCGCGCCTGGTCCATCCCCGCTGGGACGGCGGCTGCGGTGGCCGCCGGCAAGATTCATAGCGACATAGCCCGCGGGTTTATTCGGGCCGAGGTCATTTCCTACCGGGACTACATCGAGCTTGGAAGCGAGAGTGCTTGCCGTGACGCGGGTAAGCTGAGGGTCGAAGGACGCAACTACGTTGTGGCCGATGGCGATATCGTACACTTTCGTTTCAATGTATAGCCAGGCCTCAAGTGAAGCGGGCCCGGTTGATACCGGCCCCCCTGTCAAAATTAACACGGGCAGTACGCCCGACCAGTTCTGTGGTTTCGAGGTCTACGAGCTCGTCCGGATTGGCCTGAATTTCGGCCAACGTGCGAAGCCCTGAAGGCAAGCGGCCCAACACGACTCCGCTGCGGGGTTCTCCCGAGCGCTGGTGACGTATGACGAAAGCCTCGACTGTTATGTCGCCCTCGGCCTCGGTTACCGGCCGAGGTAAGGCCTGAGAGTCTATTTCTTTTTGTGCCTTTTGTGTCGCGCGTTCGTCCCAGGGCCGCCCAGGCGGCGCTTTCCCGTAAATGCCCACTGCGTGCTTGGTTGCGTACCAGCCCAGCGCCGATACCAGGGCTCTGAAGGACGGGTCCCGGCGCACGCGACAGACGGCCTCGGCAATGGCGTGCATACTGTAATTGTTGCCGGGCCCCCCGAAGTAGGCCAACCCGCCGGTCAGGGTGAGGCTGCGGGTCTCACCCTCTTCGAGTCCAAGGGCGTTGCAGCCCATCTGTACGGCACTGGGGAAGCAACTGTACAGGTCAAAGGCGCTTATCTCGTCCATGCCCACACCGGCTTGTTGCAGGGCCAGACGGCTGGCCTGGGCAACCGCCGGCGAGGTGTCGAGACGGGGACGCTCGCTGACATACCAGACGTCGTTTAAGTGGGCTCCCCCCTGGGGATAGACCCACAGCTCTTCTTCGATGCCCAGTCTGCGGGCCATCCGGTCCGTGGTCAGGAGCAGGCCTGCGGCTTGATCAACATTCATGTTGGCATTCATGAGTTTAGTGTAGGGATAGCCGATGTAGCGGTTGTCGGCCGATGGTGTGGCAATGTCTTCAGCCGAGTGCGGGTCGCGGGACCAGGCCAGGGGGTTGGCCGCCGCCACGGTCGAGAATTTTTGATAGAGGCGACCGAGGAAAAGGCGGTGCTCGTCGGGGGAGCGTCCGGATGCGGCACGCAGATTGGTTTCAAAGAGCGGATACACAAAAGAAGGGCGCAATAGTTCATGGGCGAACTCTATGTTGCTTGAACCCAGGCGGTTGTCACCGTCGATGTGGGATGGTTCGTGTATGGTGGGCCAACCGAAGTCGAGGTTGTCTTTGTGGAGGCGTCTGGCCGAGTAGCCTGACTCGGCGCCAACGATGAGGGCCAGGCTGCACTTGCCGTTTTGCAGTTCTTCGGCCACGCGGTTGACGAACAATTGCGGGGTGTTACCGCCCACGCCGCTGTATTCGGAGCGGACATCGCCGAGCCCCAGCATCCTGGCAAGGTCGCCGGGGGCGTCTCTGTAGCTCCAGGTAAGGGTATTGACGATGGCCAGACGGTCGATGGCAGGCACGATGAGGTCTGCCCTCAGACCGGTATCTTCCACGAGTTGGGAAGATACTGCGGCCATCAGCCCCAGGGGGTCGAGCTGGTCGCCGCCCTGTCTCCACCTCTGGGTGAGTTGGGCGACTCCAACGATTACCGGCCGTGGTGGCGGACTCATGTCAGATAGCGTTCCCGGTATATGGCCACCAGGCAGGCCAGGGTGGAGAGTATGACCGGGCCGATAAAAAGACCTATGAAACCGAAAGCCTTGAGCCCGCCAAGAATGCCGAAGAACAAGAGCGGGGTGGACAGTTGGGTACGGCTGCCGATGAGCAGGGGGCGTACTATGTTGTCTACCGAGGAGACAACCAGCAGGCACCAAAGCCCGAGGATGGTCGCTTTCACATAGGCTGCGCTCACAGCCAGCCCGACCGTCAGCGGAACCCATACCAGCGCGGCTCCGCCTACGGGCAGGAATGCCAACAGGCCGGCAATGGTTGCCAGCAGAAACGCAAACGGGATTCCCAGAACCCACAGGCACAGTCCCACCAGTAGCCCCTGGATGATGGCGGTTATTGTGATGCCCTGCACCACGGCCAGGATGGTCTTCTGCACGCGCTCGGTCAGCAGTTGGCGGTCGTCGTGTTGCATGGGCAGCAACGACTGCACCCGTTGGACCGTGGCGGCACCGTCGCGCAGCGCAAAGAACAGGGCAAAGATCATCATGGTCAGGCCGATGAAAAAGGAGACCACGTTGTGTGCAATGCCGGCAGCCCGGACTGCAGCCATCTCGCTGGCCCAGCGTAACCCCGCCAGCAACAGGGAGGAGAGGTCAACGCGCTCGTCGTTCATGCGCTGGCCGAGCCAGTTCCACAGGGGCTCCAGGAAACGGTTGTCGCCCAGTTCAGCCATGGCGGGCAAGCGACCGTCGGCCACCATGGCGGCGATGCTCTGGTAGCCGGCCGTGGCTTCCCCGGCCAGTACGCCACTGAGCAGAAGGGTGGGCATCACCACGGTTCCAATCACCGTGACCGTGCTGATCGAGGCGGCCAGTCCCCGCCGCCCTTTGGTGAGCTTGAGCAGGGCCCGTTGTAGGGGGTGGAAGACCACGGCCAGAATGGCGGCCCAGGCGACCGGGGCTGCATAGGGGATCAGTAACAGCGCGGCCAAGTAGAACAGCGCGGCCAGGGCGAGAAAGAAAAAAATCGCGGCCAGGGGCGTTCTATCGTACATACTTGGCATGGTGAGGGCGGGCGCCCTCATGGTAGCGGGCCGGCCGGTTGTTGACTAGCTCTGCGGCCGTTGTTAAACGCAATGGGTTAACTGTCCCGCTGCACGGCTCGCAGGCACGTAGCTCAGTGGGAGAGCACCTCCCTGACACGGAGGGGGTCGGCGGTTCAATCCCGCCCGTGCCTACCACCAGGGAGTAAGGAGGTCGTTGGAACCGAAATCGTTACCAGGGTTGTTTTAAACGCGGCAAGTCCGCTCCCTGCAAATGACACCGGCTCAGCCGTCGTTCAAATAGACGTATGTCAGAAGAGATAACCGTTTCCATCAAAGGAGGCCGGTCCCTGTCCCTGCCAAAGGGGGCTAGTGTGGCCGAGGCTCTCGGCCCCGATGTCTCGGGGGCCATAGCTGCAACCATCGACGGCTGTTCCGTCGACCTGTCCCGCCCTCTCGACCACGATTGCGACATTGCGCCCCTGCCCGCCTCTTGCGAGCAAGCCCTGGAAGTTATCCGCCATTCCACGGCTCACCTTCTGGCCCAGGCCGTCAAGCACCTTCACCCTGAAGCCCAGGTCACCATCGGGCCCGTTATCAAGGACGGTTTCTATTACGATTTTAAGTACGATCGTGGTTTCACACCCGAGGACCTTGAGGCCATCAGTGAAGAGATGGGAAAGCTTGTCGCTGCCGACCTGGGTGTCAGCCGTGAGGAGACCGGCCGTATGGAAGCAGTCGAGATGTTCCGTTCGATGGGGGAGGAGTACAAAGTCGAAATCATCGATGGGCTCGACGAGGACTCCGTAAGTCTGTACCGCCAAGGGGACTTTGTAGACCTCTGCCGTGGGCCTCACGTTGCCTCCACCGGATGTCTGGGGGCATTCAAGCTCACCCATGTTGCCGGCGCCTATTGGCGGGGCGACGAGAACAACGCCATGTTGCAAAGGATCTACGGTACCGCCTTTGCTACACGTGGGGAGTTAGACGAACACCTGGAACGCATTGAGGAGGCACGCAGACGCGACCACCGTAAGTTGGGCAAGCAACTCGGCTTGTTCAGTTTCCATAAAGAGGCACCGGCGACACCGTTTTTTCATCCCGACGGGGCCTTGGTCTACAACCTTCTGATCGACTATATTCGTGGCCTCTACAAGGATTATGGCTACGACGAGGTGATAACCCCGCAGGTGTTGGATGTCTCGTTGTGGCAGCGCTCCGGACACTACGACAACTACCGCGACAATATGTACTTTACCGAGGTCGATGGGCGGTCGTTTGCGGTAAAACCAATGAACTGTCCGGGCCACTGTCTGATGTATTCGGAGACGGTTCGTTCCTATCGCGAACTGCCCATGAGGCTTGCCGACTTCGGCCGCCTCCACCGCTACGAGAGGTCGGGGGTGGTGCACGGGCTTACCAGGGTGCGCGCGTTCTGCCAGGACGATGCCCATGTATTCTGCACGCCCGAGCAGATGTCCGACGAGATACGGTCGGTTGTCGATATGATAACCACCGCGCTTGCGGTCTTCGGGTTCGAGGGACGCAAGGTGTATCTGTCGACCAAGCCCGACAAAGCGATCGGCGAGCCGGAGATGTGGGAGAAGGCCGAAGCCACGCTGAAGGAAGTACTCGACGATGAGGGCATAGACTACACGGTAAACCAGGGGGACGGAGCCTTCTACGGCCCCAAAATCGACTTCTGCGTTCTCGATGCGATGGGGAGGGAATGGCAACTGAGTACGGTGCAACTGGACTTCTCCATGCCCGAACGTTTCGACCTCGCCTTTATTGGTCGCGATGGGGCTGAGGCCCGGCCGGTGATGATACACCGGGCAATCCTAGGCTCTCTGGAGCGCTTCATTGCGATACTCCTGGAGCACACGGCGGGGGCTTTGCCGTTGTGGCTTGCGCCTTGTCAGGTCCGTCTTGTCACCGTGACCGATCGCCACAACGAGTATGCGGCCGATGTTGTCAGCCGCCTCAAGCGGGAAGGCGTACGTGCGAAGGCCGATTTGAGAAACGAAAAACTGGGCTTCAAGATACGTGAGGCCCAACAATCAAAGATACCGGTCGTTGCCGTGGTGGGCGACCGTGAAATGGAATCCGGTTCCGTTGCGCCCCGTTTGCGTGACGGCAGCAAGCTCGATGCCATGGAAGTGGGCAGCTTCATAGATTGGCTACACGAGAGGTTGGAATCCGGGAATGGAGGTGTGCCATAGCACGAACCGAAAGAGCAAGAAGTGACAAGACCGAACCCGCACGGATCAATGCGGCCATCCAGTCGACCCAGGTGCGGCTTGTGGACACCGATGGAACACAGGCCGGGGTTGTAACTCTTATTGAGGCCCAGGCCAGGGCGGATGCCAAGGGTCTGGACCTTGTCGAAGTGGCCAGCAACGTGAGTCCGCCGGTGTGCCGGATAATGGATTTTCACAAGTATCGCTACGAGCAGCGAAAGCGGCAGCAGGAATCGCGTCGTAACGCGACGACGACTTCGATGAAGGAGGTCAAAATCCGTTCACGGACGGACACCCATGACGTTGAGTTCAAGATGGGCCACATCCTGCGCTTTCTCGACAAGGGACACCGGGTGAAAATTTCGGTCTTCTTCAAGGGGCGCGAAATCACCAGGCCGGAAATGGGCCGTGAAATGCTGGATCGGATGCTCGAAGCAATATCCGACAATGCTACGCCCGAAGGTGAGCCGCGCATGGAAGGGCGACACATGTCGATTGTGGTCGTTCCAAAGAAATAGTGAGGAGAAAACGATGCCCAAGATAAAAACACGACGAGGAGCCGCAAAGCGGTTCTCGATGACTGGGAGTGGGAGGATCAAGCGCCGCAAAGCTTATCTGCGACACCAGTTAACGATGAAAACGCGTAAGCAGAAACGCAACCTGGGCAAGGCCACAACGGTGTCCCAGGCCGACATGAAAGCGGTGCGGCGGATGTTGCCGAATGGTTAGCCCCCGGGGCTGACCGAGAACTCAGGAGAAGAGCAAGATGCCAAGGGTAACCAGAGGAACCAAGGGGCGGCGCCGGCGAAACCGGCTACTTAAGTACGCCAAAGGCAACGTCGGTGGACGAAAACTATACCGTCAAGGCCGTGAAACCGTGGAAAAGGGGTTGGGCTATGCCTACCGTGACCGCAAGGTTCGTAAACGTGATTTTCGCAGGCTGTGGATCATCCGTATCAATGCGGCGGCCAGACTTGAGGGCATGAGCTATGCCAATCTCATGTTCGGGCTCAAGTGCGCAGGAGTGGACATAGACCGCAAGGTGTTGGCCGAAATGGCCGTAAACGAACGCGAGGCGTTCGTAGAACTGGTCAAGCTGGCCAAAGAGCAGCTGGCGGCCTGACACGGGCCCGATGGCCTCTTTGCAGGAAGAACTCGACCGTATCGAAGGCCAGGCGCTCGAACAGTCCCAGGCGGCGGTCGATACGGCCGCCCTGGAGAAGGTGCGCGTCGGTCTGCTCGGCAAGAAAGGGGCCCTCACGTCGGTGTTGCGAGGCGTGTCTTCGTTGCCTGCCGACCAGCGGCCCCGGGTCGGTCTTGCTGCCAACCTTACCAAGGCAAGGGTCGAGGAGGCGCTGTCACGGCGGACCGAAGAGCTGGCATCCGGCCAGCGCCGAGCCGCCCTCGGTGGCCCCCAACTCGACGTTACGTTGCCGGCTTTCGGGCAGCCACCAGGACACCGCCACCCTCTCAGTACCACGATGGAGGAAGTCTGCGAGGTCCTCTGTGATATGGGGTTCAGCATTGTCGAGGGCCCCGATGTGGAGGATGACCACCACAACTTTGAAGCACTGAACATTCCCGCAGACCATCCGGCCCGCGATATGCAGGATACGTTCTTTGTCGAAGGTGGCTATCTACTGCGAACCCACACTTCGCCGGTGCAGATACGGACGATGGAGGTCGAAGATCCTCCGATCATGATCATAGCGCCGGGGTCGGTTTACAGAATCGACGACGACGCTACGCATTCTCCCATGTTTCATCAGGTCGAGGGTCTGATGGTCGATAGGGGGATAAACTTTGGCCATCTGAAGGCTGTCCTGACCGGTTTTCTGCAGCGTATCTTTGAGCCCGATGTGCCGGTGCGCTTCAGGCCGAGCTATTTCCCTTTTACCGAACCGAGTGCCGAGGTCGATATCGCTTGCGTGATGTGTCGAGGGAGGGATGGTCGGCCTGAGGGGTCCTGCCGCATGTGCAGGGGCAGCGGGTGGTTGGAAATCCTGGGCTGTGGCATGGTGCACCCGGCCGTTTTTGAAAAAGTGGGCTACGATGCCGAGGTTTATAGCGGATTTGCCTTTGGCCTGGGTATTGAACGAATCGCCATGCTCCGCCACGGCATAGACGACATCAGGCTTTTTTATGGCGGCGATTTACGCTTTCTCTCGCAGTTCTAGGGTGGCTTGATGCTTATCCCTTACAGCTGGCTGTCCGACTATGTTGAGGACCTTCCCACGGCCGACGAACTGGCCCGTAAGCTTACCATGGGCGGCCTGGAGGCTGAGGTCTCCGGCCGGGATGGCCAGGTCGAAGGTCTCAGGGGCAAGCTGGTGGTTGCCCGTATTGCGGGTCTGCGTGCCCACCCCAACGCCGACCGCCTCAGCCTGTGCCAGGTAGAGGACGGTGAGGGCAACAGGGATGTGGTTTGTGGGGCCACCAACATGAAAGCCGGCGACCTGGTTGTACTGGCCCGCCCTGGTGCGGTGTTGCCGGATGGTCTGAAAATCAAAAAATCCAAAATCAGAGGCGAGGTTTCTGCCGGCATGCTCTGTTCGGCCGCCGAGCTTGGTATTGATGGAGACCACGGGGGTATCCTTATTCTGGATGGGGGTGAGCCGGGAGCCTGTGCCGTGGAGACGCTGGCGCTGGACGACCCCATAGTTGAAGTGAGCGTTACGCCCAACCGGGGCGATTGTTTGAGCGTGAGGGGCCTGGCCCGCGAAATACATGCGGTGCTGGGGCTCGGTCTGAAGCCCGTGTTTGCGCAACGCAGTAAATATCCGGGTGCGAGTTGTGAAGTGTCGGTTTCGGTAGATGGGGCCGCCGGGTGTCTGCTTTACCGGGGCATAGAGGTAAGGGGGGTAAAGGTGGCTCCTTCACCGGCATCCCTGGCCCGCAAGCTGACGGCCAGCGGCCTGCGTCCACTGAACAATATCGTTGATGTGACCAACCTGGTGATGATGGAACTGGGGCAGCCGTTGCACGCATTTGACCGCGACCTTCTCAAGGATGGACTGATCAAAGTTTGCCCGGCCGGCAGAGGGCGTGAGTTTGAGGCTCTCGACGGCGTTTCCCACACTCTGGAACCCGAAGACCTCGTTATCGCCGACGGACAGGGTCCAGTGGCCGTTGCCGGTGTCATTGGTGGCATGAGAACGGCGGTCGGCCGGCACACGTCCAACATTTTTCTGGAGAGCGCCATATTCGACCCGGCCTGTATACGTCGGACGTCCAGGCGTCTGGGGTTGACGACGGAATCTTCTTACCGTTTCTCCCGCGGCGTGGACCCCTCGCTTGTGGGGGAGGCCCTGTTACGGGCGGCAACGATGATCGCCGAACTGGGCGGTGGCCAGGTCGTCGGTGGTGTGGCCGAGGCGGGGTCCGGGGCGGCGGTGAGGGAGAGAATAGACCTCCACGGACAACACCTCAACGACGTTCTCGGCTACGAAGTGCCGCTGGAGGAGGCGGAACAAATCCTGGCCTCGGTGGGGGCTGGAGTGGAGCAGCACGAAGGGATGATCCGCGTAGACGTACCCTCGCATCGCCACGACATAGACCGGGAGATCGACCTCATAGAAGAAGTAGCCCGCCTGAATGGCTACGAACGGGTTCTTGAACAATGGCCGCGGGTGACCGTCAGGGAATCCTCGCTGCCTCGCGCATTCGCCTTCCACCGTCAGCTGAGACTCCGTCTGGCCGCCCGCGGTGCCAGTGAGGTGGTGTCCTTGACCTTCGCATCCGAGGCCACCAACCTTTCTTTTCCCGGCCTTCACCCCCGGGGGGGTCGGGCGGTGAGGCTTCTGAACCCACTGCGTTCGGGGGAGGGGGAACTGCGCCGCAGCGCTCTGCCCGCTCTGCTTGAGGCCGAACGTGAAAATATTCGCAACGGTAGCGGTGCGCACGACATCTTCTCCATAGGCAAGACCTACAGTGCGGGTAGTCCCCCGTCCGAGCTTCTGGTGGTGGCCGGGGTGGTGGGTGGACAAAGGCGGGCCCGTGGTCCTGGACTGGCAGGGGTGCCCGGGTTCTGGGACGCTAAGGGGGCGGTGTTGGATATAGCCGCTGCGGCCGGCATAAGGACCGGCCTCCAGTGGGTGCCGGGCCTGGACAGGCCCGAATACCATCCCCGCCAGAGCGCGGTGGTCATGGCTGGCGATATTTTGCTGGGATACGCCGGTATGCTCCACCCCGGCCTGGCCCAGGAATTGGAAATCCCCTGTGAAATCTGCATGTTCGAGGTTGACACCAAGAAATTGCTTGACTACGCTCCGCGGCTTGTCCGTATGCGTGAGATTCGGCGGCAACCGGCGGTTACAAGGGACGTGTCTTTGTTGGCTCCGGTGAATATGCTTTCGGCCAGTGTGGTCACGGTGGTAAATGAACTCGGCGAGGATCTAATCGAATCGGTGTCAGTTTTTGACGAATACAGCGGTGAGGGTATCGAGCAAGGCTACAAGGCCCTGACGTATTCATTCATTTACCGCGCCGACGACAGAACTCTTACCGACGACGAGGTCACTGCCCTGCACAGCCGTGTGGTCGAGCACGTTGTGAGCCGCCTCGATGTCGAAGTACGGGTAAGGTAGGCGCTCGCGAGCATATGCAAGAGAGAATTGTTCAGTGACCAAGGCCGAGATCGTAGAGCGCATTTACGAACGGGTGGGTTTCTCGAAGAAAGAAGCGGCCGATGTTGTTGAGTCGATCTTTGCGATTATCAAGACGCGATTGGCAGCGGGCGAGAAGGTCAAGATCTCCGGTTTCGGCAACTTCGTTATCCACGAGAAAAAACCTCGCAAGGGGCGCAATCCACAAACCGGTGAGGAGATTATTATCTCCGGACGCCGGGTCCTGGCATTCAAGCCCAGCCAGGTTTTAAAACGGGACATCAATGCCGGCAACGACGGTGGCTTACAGGTTTAGCGGAAATCGCAGGAGGTAGTTGTGGCCGAGGGTCAAATCCCGCCTGAAAAACTTTATTTCAAAATCGGTGAAGCCGCCAGGATTGTCGGGGTGAAACCCTACGTGTTGCGGTACTGGGAGACGGAGTTCGCCGAGTTGCGGCCGGGCAAGACCCGTTCAAAGCACCGACTGTACAAACGCAAGGACGTCGAGACTCTGCTCGAGATAAAACGCCTTCTTCACGACCAGCGTTTCACCATCGAGGGGGCTCGTAAATACCTGAAAGAGGTACGTAGCGGCCAGGCGCAGGGTGCTGCCGGTACGACTCCTGAGGCAGCTACACTAAGAGAGATCCGTGACGGTCTTCTGGACCTGCGTGATGTCTTGAGTTAGCGCATAGGGACAGCAGGCCGCTGCGTGGAGACGTGGCAGCCAGGTGCAGGGTGGGGACACAATGGATACAGTCGTAAGCGCGGGTGACACCGCCTGGGTTCTTACTTCGTCGGCACTGGGGCATTCCGGGTCGTACAGGTTGCCTTCCTGACGATGCGCGTCCACAATCGATAGCTTAGTATCGGGGCGTGGCGCAGCCTGGTAGCGCACTCGCTTGGGGTGTGAGTGGTCGCTGGTTCAAATCCAGTCGCCCCGACCACCTGTAACTGAAAGGGCCGGGGGCCGGTGGTGTCCGGCCCTTTCTCTGGAATTCCATGATTCTCGCTTGTAACGATGATGGTATACAGTCGGAGGGGCTTACCCACTTGGTCCGGGCCGTGGAGGCTCTTGACCGGGTGGTGGTGGTGGCCCCCGACCGTGAGCGTTCGGCGGTAAGCCACGCTCTTACCCTCGACCGTCCTTTGCGTGCCCAGGAGCTGCGCAAGGACTGGTTTGCCGTCGATGGTACGCCCACCGACTGTATCAACCTGGCGCTGAACGGTCTTTTGCACGAGCGGCCCTGGTTGGTGGTTTCGGGAATCAACCGTGGTGCCAACCTCGGCGACGACATCACCTATTCGGGAACGGTGTCGGCGGCCATGGAAGCGGTGCTTCTTGACATTCCGGCCGTGGCTTTTTCCCAGGTTGGACGCGCCGCATTCAACTACGGTGCGGCCGCATCTTTTGCCGGTGCTCTGGTGGCCAGACTACGTAAAAAACCCATGCCGGTGGGTACGCTGCTTAACGTTAACATTCCCGAAGGTGTCACTCCCACCGGCTATGCCGTCACCCGTCAGGGAAAACGTCGCTATGGAGATGCGGTGGTGGAAAAGACCGACCCCCGCGGCCGTAAGTACTACTGGATAGGCGGGGACGAATTGGATTTTGTGGACAAGCCGGGGACGGATTTTGCTGCCATTTATGCCGGCCTTATATCGATCACCCCTTTGCACCTGGACTTGACCAATTATGAATCGATAGAGGCAGTCAAAGACCTGAAGGTGGTCTGGCCCTAGGGACGTAGGAGGGTTGTGGTGATTCGCGCGGTGTTGGTGTTGCTGGCCTATACTTTTGTGCCGGCTTTGGAGTTGAGGTTCTCGATTCCTTACGGGCTGTACAACTATAGGGAGACACTGGGGCCGGGGATGGTCGTGGCTGTATGCCTGGTGGCCAATACCCTTCTGGCTCCCCTGGTCTGGGTGTTTGTCGACCGCTGTATGCAGGTCTTCCTGCGCATCGGTTGGATCGAAAGGCTCTGGGACCTTGTCGTTTTGCGCAGCCGTAGCCGGCTTGAGCCTTACGTGGAGCGTTGGGGCACCCTGGGGCTGGCTCTGTTCATCGGAGTGCCGCTGCCAGGGTCGGGAGTATACTCGGGCGCCCTGGGGGCCTACCTGTTGGGGTTCAACTTCAGACGCTACATGTTGGCCGCGGTCTTGGGTGTTATGATTGCCGGCAGCGCTGTAACCCTGATCGTGGTGACCGGCGCCACGACTTTGGAACTGTTTCTCAAGCGTTAAGCCATGCGCTACCTTCTTGTCTGTTGGTGCTTGTGTCTGGCAGCCTGCGCTGTGGGCATGACGCATACGGTAAAGCCCGGAGAAAATCTTTATCGCATAGGCCAGGCCTATGGGATCGACTACCGTCGTTTGGGCAGGGTCAACCGGGTGTTCTCACCCTACAAGATAAAGGCCGGCGACAGGCTTTTCGTGCCCGGCCGCAACCGGCAGTTGCCGGTCAGAATCATTACGCCGCGGACCGCCGATCCGGCACGGCCGAAAGCGTTGTCGGCTGCAGGCAATTCGGCCCGTGCTTTTGTCTGGCCGGTCAGGGGCAGGATCTCTTCAAAGTTCGGACCACGGGATAAATCCCATCACGACGGCATCGACATTGCTGTTGTCCGCAACACCCCGATCATGGTGGCCATGGACGGCAAGGTTATATACAGCGACCGTTTGAGCGGCTACGGCAATGTGGTGATTGTCGAACACAAGGGTGGCTATACCACCGTGTACGCGCACAATGACCGTAACTTGGTTTCCAAGGGCCAGCGTCTGTTGCAGGGCCAGAAGCTGGCTCTTGCCGGTGATACCGGAAAGGCCAGCGCCCCCCACCTGCACTTTGAGGTACGCAAGGACAACATTGCACGCAACCCCATTTACTATCTTCCCCCGTTATGAGTGACATCGATATAAAGCGGCTGGTGAGGACGGTTCCGGATTTTCCGAAACCGGGAGTCTCCTACAAGGACATCACCCCGATTCTATCCGACCCCGAGGCCCTGGCCGCGGTTGTCGACTCTCTGGCCCAACGCTACCGGGGCCGCGTGGATGCGATTGTCGGCATTGAATCACGAGGTTTCATCGTGGGGGCCCCCCTGGCCTACGCTCTGGGAGTGGGGTTGGCGGTGGTTCGCAAGCAAGGAAAGCTTCCCTACCATACCCGCGCGGTCTCCTATCAGCTGGAGTACGGTAGCGACACCCTGGAAATTCACACCGACGCCCTTGGCAGCGGAGTCCGCGCGGTGGTGGTCGACGACTTGTTGGCCACCGGTGGAACGGCCTCAGCCGCGGCCCAGCTTGTAACAGAGCTTGGCGCCGAAGTGGTCGAGTGCGCCTTTATAATCGAACTGGCTTTCCTCGGTGGCCGCAGGCGTCTTGAGCCGGTGCCCTGCCATTCCCTTGTCGTATACAACGATGAATAGACCGCTGTGCTGGTTTTGTCTCCGCTCGGAGAAGCCGCTAGAATAAGGCGGAGTTGGTTTTACATGGGCGAGCCGTCTTTTAAACAAATGATGAACGACGTGGTGGACTACGGGTCCTGCTGTGAATGCGGGACCTGCGTACTGGTCTGTCCCCACAACATCATCGAGTACATCGACGGCAAGCCCAAACAGACGGCCAAGGCCACGGCTGCGTTTGATTTCTGTGGTATCAGTGAGGGGCTTGGTTGTGATGTCTGTGCCCAGGTTTGTCCTCGCCTGGAGCCCCGCGAGTTCAACCTTGAGCAGGAATTGTTTGACCGCCAGTCGGGCCGCGTACTAAGCGGTGGGTTTGGCCGCTATCAGGAAATCTACGTGGCTCGAAGCCGCAATGAAGGGATACTTGAGGTTTGCCAGGACGGCGGTGTGGTTACCGCCTTGCTCGTCTATTGCCTGGACAAGGGGATTATCGACGGTGCCTGCGTGTCGGCGCCCAACCCGGAGGTGCCGTGTGCACCGATGCCTATTTGCGCAACCTCCAAGCAGGAAATCGTTGCTGCCGCGGGGTCGTGGTACACCTACTGTCCCAACGATCTGGCTTTGGTGGATGCGGCAGAGAAGGGGTGCGAAAAGGTGGCCTTTGTGGGTGTGCCTTGCCAGGTGACCCCGTTGCGTAAGGCCGAATTCAAAGACACGGGGTTCATCGACAACGGCAGGAAGAAACCCAAGCACATCGAGCGTCAGACCAGGAGTCTTAAGGACCCGGCCGATCGTGTGGTCCTTCAGATCGGACTGTTGTGCAGTGAGGTTTTTGATTTTGAAGGTCTCATGATCGGGAAAATTCAGAATGAGATGGGTATTCCGCTTGACGAGATCAGCAAGTTCAATGTCAAGGGCGAGGTCCTGGTCTATCGCAAGAACGGAGAGCTGCTGAAGATCGATTTGAAAGAAGCCCAGGAGCACGCCCGCCCCGAGTGTCTCCATTGCGGCGATTTCTCGGCCGAGTTGGCCGACATCTCATGCGGTGGAGTAGGAGCTACGGACTGGACCATTACTATCGCGCGCACCGACCGCGGCAAAAAAATACTCGACGCCATGGTGGCCGAAGGCTTGCTCGAGGTGAGACCGATAGAGGAGTTTGAGACTTCGCTCAAGGTGTTGTTGAGGCTGGCCCGGCGGCAGCACCAGAGGGTGCCCGCGGGTGCCGACGGTCTGCCCGCCGTCCGGCCCCCCCACTATATGCCCCTGGTCGATGGGGCAGACGGTGGTCAGGCCGGGTAAATCCGGCTTTTCCGCGTGTTTTTCCCCGCTTGGGGGGGTCTGCCTATTGACGCTATACCGGCAGCGCGCCACATTTAGACGATGGGACCGTGTGACCGGGTCCTGTGGAGGGACCATGAATAAGTTTTACGGTTTTCTGGTAGTTTTGTTTTCGTGTCTTGCGATGGTGACGGTGACTCCGGTCATGGCCTCCTGCATAGCCGATGGTGCGGTTTCCAACTTTGACGACTGTGTCGGTGCGGACAAAGGCGCCAAGGATTGTCTGCTGGCCTGGTCCATTGACTTTGACGGCAACGGGGCTCCACCCATCGACCCCAAGAAAGGGAAAAAGACCACCAAGGCCGTGTGCAGAGACGGCGACGCGTGTGACGCCGATGGCTATGCCAACGGGGTTTGTACGTTTGCCCTGGGTGTGTGTGCCAATGCCGGCCCTGATTGTGCGGGGGCTGCTATCTTAAACATAAATCTTAAAAAACCTTCGACCAAGGGTGTGACAAAAAAATCGGCCAAGGCCCCCGAGGCCTACTACAACCGCCGTACGGTTCTGGCCGCGCTGGGCTCGGTTGTCGGCAACAGCAGCGAGGTTTGTTCGGCCGATGATCTGAAAGTGCGCGTACCGCTCAAGAGCAAGCGTGGGGTATGCGCCTCTCCGGCCGGCCAGCGTTGTTTGAACGATCAGGATTGCGACAATTACTGTGTACTCACCTACAAGAAGAACAAGGCCGTCATAAAGGTCATTGCTGATGACGGCGGCTCCAACAAGGATGCGGATGCGCTCAAACTGTTTTGTTTGCCCAACTCGCCCGGCTCGGTAACCGGCGCCGAAGCTTTCCGCGTAACCGACCCCGCCGACCTGGTTGGTGGACCATTGGCCATGGGCCGTACCGGCGACTGGATGATTCGTAACGGCAACCTCCGGGTGGTCGTGCGCGACAGCGGCCGTGTAAGTTACTGGATGGTCAGCAACGGAGGCCACATCATAGACGCCGACCTGGTGCGTGATGACCCCGCCGACGACCGTGACAACTGGCAGGGGGTACAACTCCTTGTCAACACTGCCACCCAGGCCACCACTAACGTGGTCGTACTCAACGATGGCAGCGACGGAAATCCGGCCATTTTAAGAACCACCGGGCCCGACGACCTGTTCGACCAGCTTCGCGGGGACCGTTTTATCTTCTACAGCGGCAACACCCTGTCGCTGGACCCCGTGTTGGTGGACAAGGACCTGCCCATAGCCCTCACCACCGACTATATTCTCCGTCCCGAGGCTAACTACGTAGAGATAGCCACCACAGTGGAGAACCTCAGCGATCAAGACCTCGACCTGCTCATTGGCGATTGGCTCAACCCCGGTGGACAGCTGGAGGTCTTTGGTCCCGGCCTGGGCTATGGCGTGCCTCTTTTGAGGTTGGGTGGTATTGGCCTCAACTTCCGTTCCCAGGGGCTCGACCACATGAGTTTTCAAGGCCACGGCCGGGCTTTGGGGGTGACCTACGGTTTTGTGTTCCCGCGTACCAAAATCGAAATAGGGATAAATAAGTTTGTCGAAGGGACTCACCTGACCGGTGCTTTTGGAACGGCCGGTATCTTTGCCTGGATGCACAAGCAGCACATGGTGCAACTGATGAATCTACCGCCTCTGGCCAAACCCACACCGCCTTTTCACGTACCGGCCGGCGGTACCAACACCCTGAGGCGTTGGTTTGTAGTCGGCAGCACGGTGGCCGATGTCACGCGAGCCCGCGAGGAGTTGTTCGGGTACAAGGTCGGTGTTGTCCAGGGGGTGGTAACGGCCAACGGGCAACCGGTGTCCAATGCCGATGTGGCACTGGTCCAGACCCCTGGCAACAATTGCGCCTACTCAGGAACCGCCAATTGCGCGAACGTATACACGGGGACGACTACGGATGAACATGGCTTTTACCGAGCCTGGGCGGTGCCGGGGATCTACAACGTACAGTTCCGTGGACCTGGCTACCCTTATGAGGGCAGTGGCGACGCGCCTGCCAATCACATGGTCACCGTAAAGGCACGTAAAACTCATACCGTGAACGTCGATTTTCCCAGTACTGGGGCCCTGAGAGTTCTTACTGTCGACCACAACGGCAATCCCATCGCCGCCAAGGTCTCAGTAGTCGGTTTCCCGAAAAGCCCGGACCCGCTCAACCTCGACAGCCTCGCCGGCTTCATAGATGGGTGGGGCCGTTATTTCGGCTATGACTCCGAAGAGCAGGACATCGAGACCTACGGTCTGGCACGGGTCAAATTCGCCGACCACTCAGGTGATACGGGAAGCTTTACGCTCGAACCGGGCGACTACCGTGTGGTCGTCTCCCATGGCCCCGAATACTCGGCCTACAGCCAGGGCATAAGTATAGCCGCGGGTCAGGAAACCACGGTCAATGCCACCGTCAACCAGGTGGTGGATACCAGCGGCTTTGTTTCCATCGACACGCACGTCCACATGATTGCGAGCCACGACAGTTCCGTTCCCAATGAGGATCGTATCGTGACGATGCTTGCTGAGGGCGTCGACTTTTTTGCCAACACCGACCATGACGCGGTCCATAGCCTGAGCGATGAGGTCGCCGCCATGGGTGTCGGCGGGTTGATTAAAACCGTGGCGGGCAGCGAGATTACCACCTTCACCCCGGGCCATTTCAATGTATGGCCGTTGCAGCCCGACCCGAGTTCGGTAAACGGCGGGGCCCTGGACTGGGGCCGGTCTGGCGAGCCGGTGGGGTTTGGTTATCCGGAAAATGGCAGTTACGACCTGTTGCCAGCCGAGGTATACGCGGCTTTTGATCCGGCCACCCAGGTCATACAGATCAACCATTTCAACAGTGCCCTGTGGGGCCACTTTGCAAACCTGGGCATCGACACCGAGGTAGTTCCCCCCGCAAGCACCGACTATATCTACCGTTGCGACGGGGGCTTGAGGCCGGGTCTACCCTGCCAGCTGCCGATCTGCCTTGGTGGGACTAACGATGGCGCGTTGTGTGGGGTGTGTAGCTCCGGTCCCAACGCGGGCCAATCCTGCGAATCGACCGCCGAGTGCCCGAAAGTCGAGGGCTCTTACGACTACCCGGCCTGTACGCCGACCGACAGCCAGTGTCCCGGTGGTGCTCTCTGCAACGTGGTGCCGGTGGGCCGTGATTGTCCCGCTGGTGCCTGTGTGGATGAGGTGGCCAATCTGGGTGCCTTCATGCGTCTGGACCCGGCCGTGGCCAATCTCTACGACGATGGCTACACGGCCCTGGAAGTGTGGATTGAGGCCAGTGCGGCCCAAACTGAGTTAGCGTTCCACGACAACCTGGCCGACTGGGCTGGCCTGCTCAACCAGGGTATTTTCAAGACCGGCATTGCCGACTCGGATACCCACAGCAAAGTTGCGGTGCAGGCCGGTGGTCCGCGGACCTACGTGGCCTCGCCCACCGATGACCCGGCGAGCATAGACCCGGCCGCTTTGGCCCTGGCCGTGAATGCCGGGAGGGCGGTAGGCGCGGGGGGCATATTCATGCGCGTTAACCTTGAGGGTGACGTTGGTGCACAGGCTTCCCACAGCCTGGGGTCTCCATTGACGGTCAATGCCACTTCGGGCAATGGCGTGGTCAACGTACACCTCGAATCGCCGACTTGGGCGCAATTCGACACGGTTGATATCTATATGAACTCCGATCCCGAATGCGGATTTTCCTTTACCTTCGATAGCGTCCTTGACCGCAAGTGCGATGTTGAGCCCCAGGTTTCCCTGCACAATGGGGTAGACTTCAATATCACGACCCAGACGGGCGTGAGTGGTTTTGGGCAACGTCTGGTGGCCGATATCAGTCAGCCGGTGAGTCTGGTCGGCGACACCTGGGTGATAGTGGTTGCCCGCGGCACCGATGGCGTCTCCAGCCCGCTGTTCCCCATGAATCCACAAAATCTGGAGGTTGCCACCAATACCAACTTGTTGTCCCTCACTGATTATGGAACGGCTCTGCCTTGGAATCTTGGTCAGGAGGGATCCCTGGCTGCAGCCTTCTCTAACCCGCTGTTCTTTGATGCCCAGGGCGATGGTTTGTGCCACGGAGGCACTGTCTGTCCGTAGGCCGGTTTTGTTGCGGTAAGAGTTTGGCGGTTTTTCGTGTAGTTGGCCCTTGGGTGCTGGCCTTGGGTCTGTGCGCGCCGGCCTCGGCTTCCGAGCCGCACACCTTCTTCGACAACCTGAAAAGAGCTTGGGCGGTTGGGCGCGTGAAGCTGTTGGAACCGCTTGAGTTTCGAGATGGCCGTGTCCTGGCTTTCCCCGGCCATATAACGGAATTGGCTTACGCCAGGGTTGGCAAACCACGGACAATTCTTCTCGTTTACGAAATTCCGGCGGGCCAGGACAGGGCCTCGCTTGAAAAAGGGGATGTGTTTTTCGCCTCCATCGGTCTGCTTCCCACCCATTCCTACTGGCGTGACAACCTGCCGCCCACCAATCGCCATGGCATTCTTGGAGGGCAGCGCTACGTGTTCCGTGGCAAGCATATGGAGGCTGCCGAGAAGGTGGCCAAGGCCTATACGTCCACCTTCGGGCAGGCTATGCCGGGACGCTTACAACGTGAGGGGGAGGCGGTGGTTGATGCGTTGTCTTGCCAGGTGGCGATTTTGCAGGAAGATGCGGTCAGGCACATCCTGTCTTCTCACCCGCTTATTGTCCATTTGACTCCAACCGCGACTGCAAAACTCGGAGAGTTTTTAAAGAGCGATGCTCCAGCCCGCCATCGAACGGGTCTGGCCCGGGCACTTGGCAGGGCCGGGGTCCGCGGTCTGGCCGATACTCTGGAGTCCCTCGCCGCTGGTGACGACCCTGTGGCCGCTGGCGCTCTGGAGGGGCTGGACGGGCTGGGAGAGCCTCGTAGTACCAAGAGGCTTGGCCAGCTGAGCTCGGCAAAGACGGTTGAGGTGCGTGCCTACGCGGCCCGGGTCCTGGGCAGCAGGTCGGGGGCCGATGCGGAGGCCAGGGCCAAAGCAGTGGCGATTCTGGACGGTGACGACGAGGACCTGGTGCGGGTCTCGGCGGCCATAGGAATGGGCAGTGCCGCTTCCGAGGCTACAGTGGAACCTTTGAAACGGGCTCTTTATCGCGGCGATGAGGTCAGTCTTTCGGCCGCACTGGCTCTGGCCGAGGTCGGAAGTTCGGAGGTTGCCCGGCTATTGATGAACGCCGTGACCGACGGCCATAATCAAACCATGGCCGCTGCCGTAACAGGTATAGTGACGTTCAAGGTTGTGTGCGAGGGTTGCTATGAGTTTCTGGCCGAGCAACACCGTTCCCACAAACAGCAAAGCGTGCGCGACCTTATAGCCACCCTCATGGAACTCAACCGCAAGGACCTCCACTAGATAGAGGCGAGGTGTACAATAGGGTCCGCTAGCTGTACGTCGGCGACCATGGGCAATAGTTCCGGGGAGGTTACGTCAAGGCTTGAACGTTTGCTCTGGGACCTCGGCTACCGGCGCGTTGCCGGGGTGGACGAGGTCGGCCTCGGCCCGCTGGCCGGGCCTGTGGTGGCCGCCGCGGTGGTGTTCAGCCCCGGCCAGCACTGCCTGGAGCTTCGTGATTCCAAAAAACTGAGCCCTGCCCGCCGTAGTGTTCTCGATGTGGCGATTCGCAATAGCGCCTGTGCCGTAGGGGTGGGGGTGGTAGAAGTCGGTGAGGTCGACCGCATCAATGTACGCCAGGCCGGCCTGGAGGCGATGCGGCTGGCAGTGGCTGGTTTGGACCCCGGCTCCGACTATCTGTTGGTCGATGCTCGTACCGTTCCGGGGGTAGAAATGGGTCAATCCTCCTACATCGCCGCCGACTCATTCATCTATTCGGTGGCCGCAGCCTCCATCATTGCCAAGGTCTATCGGGACCGGCTCATGGTGGAGCTCGGACAGCGCTATCCGGGGTACGGTTTCGAGCGCCACATGGGCTATGGTACCGCGGCCCATATGGAGGCGCTTTCGCGTCTGGGGCCTTGCCCCGTTCATCGCCAAAGTTTTGCTCCGGTCAGAAAGTACACGTCACCAGGGGGGGGGGCATGAAACAACGATTCCTGTTAATCGGCATGGTGGTTGGGGTGACGGTTGGCGCCTTGGGGGGCTGGCTGGCCGGTCCGCGGGCAACTTCGGTGGCCTGGGTGGGCGACCTCTTTCTCAACGCACTTAAAACCCTGGTCCTACCCCTGGTTTTTTGTTCAATGGTCGAGGCCGTTTCCGGACTGGTGGGGCGGGGGCGGCTGGGTGGTGTGGCGCTTAAAACTTTCGCCTACTATCTGGCTACGACTGTGGTCGCAGTCGTGCTGGGACTGGTGGTTGTCTCTGTCCTGAGGCCGGGCGATGGGGTCGAGATAGTCGCCAAGGCCGCGGTCCCCCAGGTCAACGCTGGTGGTGTGGCGGGAATAGCCGGTAGTATAGTCACTCCCAATATTTTCAAGGCGGCGGTCGAGTTCCGAGTGCTTCCGATCCTGCTGTTCGGTCTGGTTCTCGGCGCGGCTCTGGGCGCAGCCGGCCAGACCGCCCGAACGGCCGTAGAGTTCTTCCGTGGCCTCAACGTGGCCATGCTCAAGCTGGTCGACTGGCTGATGTGGACGGCGCCCTTCGGGGTTGCCGCTCTTATCGCCGCCCAATTGGGAGAAAGCGGGGGCGGGGAGGCTTTCGCTCGTGAGGTGGCCGCCATCGGTATGTACTGCTTCACGGTCATAGCCGGACTGGCGATTCACGGGGCCATTGTCCTGCCCCTGATTCTGCGCTTCCTCGGCGGCCGTTCCCCCCTGGCCTACGCCCGCGATATGGCCGAAGCCTTGCTCACGGCTTTTTCTACGGCCTCGAGTTCGGCGACCCTGGCCGTGACCATGCGGCTTTGCCAGCAACGGGGCGGGGTGAGCAAGGAGACTTCAGACTTCGTATTGCCGCTGGGGGCTACCGTCAATATGGATGGGACGGCGCTTTATGAGGCCGTTGCCGCCATGTTTATCGCTCAGGCTTGGGGCCTGGAACTCGGCCTGGGTGGCCAGGTGGTGATCGTACTGACGGCCACCCTGGCCTCGGTGGGAGCCGCGGGCATCCCCCAGGCGGGCCTGGTGACCATGGTCCTCGTGTTGGAGGCCGTTGGCCTTCCGCTGGAGGGCATTGCCGCTATTTTGTCCGTCGACTGGTTCCTCGACCGTTGCCGGACTACGGTCAATGTATGGGGAGACGCCGTTGCGGCGGCGGTGGTGGATGCCCACAGCGGTGGGCGCTAGGCACCGCCGACTCGCTGCGTACGTTGCGCCCGGGGCGGAATTATTCTAGCTTCTGCGGATACGCCCACTGCGGCGGCCACGAGAATGAGCATGATTTTGTATGACTACCCCGACTGCCCCTACGCCAAGAAGGTCAAGATCGTTCTTGCCGAAAAGGAGCTTAGTTTTGAGACTGTCTCCGTGGACCTGAGTGCGGGACAGAACCGCCAGGCTGAGTTTCTGAAACTCAACCCTTTCGGCAAAGTCCCGGTGTTGGTTGACGAAGGCGTGGTGGTTTATGATTCCACCATTATCAACGAATATCTCGACGATGAGTATCCCCACCCACAACTGATGCCCGTTGAGTCGGGCGAACGTTCGCGGGTACGTGTACTCGAAGATTTTGCGGACATCGCCTTTACCTTGCCGGTTATGGCGGTGGAAAGGGAATTGTCGTTCGGTTCCAGCGACCGTGACGAGAAGAGGTTGGATACGGCACGTGGAGTGGTCGAAAAAATGCTGGTCATGCTCAACCGGGAGCTCAACAAGAAGGAGTATCTGGCCGGTGAGTTTTCGCTTGCCGATGTGGCCTTCGCTCCTGCCGTACTTCAGCTGGACAAGCTGGGAGTCAAGGTAGAGACTTCGCTTACCAACGTTCGCTCCTGGATGGCCCGTCTGAGTGAACGGCCGACCGTAGGGCCTGTGATTGAGTTGGTAGCCTGACCGCCGAGTTGCGGGGCGGCATGACATGCGACGTCCTGAAGCCTTAAGTTTTGGAGAACGAATATACCTTCCCGCAATCATCGGGGGTCTATTCGTCACGGGTGCGCGTTTCTGGCGTAACCTGGGCATACACATCGCCCAACGTTTAGGTTTTGCCGGCGGCAAGACGGCGGCTATGACGATTCAGTACCCCGAGGCTCGCATGGACTACGGCGAGGATTACAGGGGAAGCCACCGCCTGACTCTTAAAGATGACGGTTCGATGCGCTGCACCGCCTGTTTCCTGTGCGCGACGGCCTGCCCGGCGCGTTGTATTAACATCGAGGCCGGCGAACACCCCGACTCCTCGGTTGAGAAATACGCCGTGCGCTACGAAATCGATACCCTGCGGTGCATATACTGTGGGCTCTGTGTCGAGGCCTGCCCTTGTGATGCCATCCGTATGGACACGGCTATACACCCCCGTATTACCGGCTTTCGCCGCGAGGATTTCATTGAGGATAAGCAGGTTCTGATGGATCGGTCGTTGACCATTCAAACCCGGGGCCGGGACGCGTTGATGGACGATATGCTTTCCGGCTACACGGCAGCGGAGCGGGACGGGTGATATTCTGGCATCTTTGGCGCGCCGGCCTGTTGGCCAGGGTCGACCGTGAAAAACTGGCCTTTTTCTTCGGTGCCGGGGGAGAGAAGTTGGCGCTGTCCCGGCGTTGGCCCTTGCTCACGGCGATTAACTGGCCCAAGGCTTTGCTGTGGCCCGCCTATGCCCGTGCGGTGGCCGGGTGGTTGGCCTACCGCGTCGAACTCTACGACGGGCTTCAGGGCTGACTACCAATAACCGATTGCCCGGTTTAGAATCGGCGGCGGTGCCGGCGGGGGGCTGTAAATGGCAAAAACTTTTAAAGATATAGTTGACGAAGCCCGCGGGCGGGTAAGCGAGGTTTCGGTAGAGCAGGTCAAGGGGCAGGTCGACGGGCCCCAGGCGCCGGTCCTGGTCGATGTGCGCGAGAAAGAGGAGTACCGCCAAGGCCACCTTCCCGGGGCTGTGAGTATTCCACGCGGTTTTCTTGAAATGCAGGTTGAGGAGAAGGTGCCGGACAAGTCCGTCTCGGTTGTGGCCTACTGCCAAAGCGGCACTCGCTCGCTGCTGGCTGCCGGCCTCTTGCTCGACATGGGCTATAGCGACGTTACTTCGATGAGTGGCGGTTATGGGGCCTGGAAGGAATCGGGCAATCCCTGGGAGCAGGATTTTCAGTTCTCCCAGGAGCAACTCGACCGTTACAGCCGCCACTTTCTCCTCGGCGAGGTTGGTGAAGAAGGCCAGGCCAAACTGCTCAAGGCCCGTGTTCTGTGCCTGGGAGCCGGGGGTCTGGGCTCACCGGCGGCGTTCTACCTGGCGGCGGCCGGGGTCGGGACTTTAGGGCTGGTCGATAACGATGTTGTCGACATATCCAATCTGCAAAGGCAGATCCTGCACACCAACGACCGGGTGGGCATGGCCAAGACCGAGTCGGCCAAGATGACCCTGTCCGCGCTCAACCCTGATGTAAATATAGTGGAACACCGCATACGCCTGGATTCGAGCAATATTATGGACCTGATAAAGGACTACGACATCATCGTTGACGGCTGCGACAACTTCCCGACCCGCTATCTGGTAAACGATGCCTGTGTGATGACCGGTACACCCAATGTCCATGGCAGTATTTTTCAATTTGAGGGCCAGGCCACAGTGTTCAAGCCCGGCGACGGGCCTTGCTACCGCTGCCTTTTCCCCAAACCTCCACCTCCGGAGTTGTCTCCCAGTTGCCAGGAAGCCGGTGTACTTGGAGTTCTGCCCGGACTGGTAGGCTGCATTCAGGCCCTTGAGACGATCAAACTGATCCTCGGTGCCGGTGACCCGCTGGTGGGCCGCCTGGTGCACATCGAGACCTTATCGATGGAGTTTCGTATCATGAACCTGCGTCGTGACCCCGGCTGCCCGATGTGCGGGGACAACCCCACAATTACCGAGCTTATCGATTACGAAGAGTTCTGTGGTATCGCCTGACACCGAGGTCGCCGGCCTCATCATAATGCGTCACGGCGAGACGGCCTGGAACCGGGAACTCCGGGTGATGGGCCACTCCGACGTACCGCTCAACGAAGAGGGACGGCGTCAGAGCGAGCGGGCCGCCGAGGTCCTATCGCACTTCGCCATCGACCGTATAGTCAGCAGTCCGTTGGCCAGAGCCGTCGAGTCGGCCGAGATCGTAGCTGCAACAACGAGTCTGCGGGTAGAAAAGGACGAGAATCTGGCCGAGGTTCGTTTCGGGCGTTGGCAGGGCATGACCTACGACGAGATCCGTGGTGAGGCCGACTACCGGAACTTCCTGGCCGACCCCGTCGGCACGCCCACTCCCGGGGGGGAGACCGTGGCCGATGTGCAGTTGCGAGCCCGCGCGGCTCTGTCCCGGGTGGCTTGCGGGGAGAGGGTCCTGTTTGTCAGCCATGGTGATATAATCCGCAGCGCCGTGTGCCACTTTCTTGACATCCCACTGGCCGAGTTTCGCCGTATCAGAGTGGACAACTGTGGTATAACCGCCGTGTCGGTGGCCGCCGGTCTCCCCCCCGAGGTCAAGTTCGTGAACATGCTGGCCGACCCCGATCGTGCCTGGGATCCTGTGCATTGGAGTCGTAGGACTTGATAGGAATTTCTTGACACCACGGACCACGACGGGCAGGGTCCGGATGTGGCTTCACCGGAAGAACTGAGTGCTGTTTGTAAGGATCTGAGGGTCAAGATTCTTCGCATGTTGGCTCAGGCCGGGTCCGGGCATCCCGGGGGCTCTCTGTCCAGTGTGGAGTTGGTCGCGGTTCTCTATTTCGACTTTATGAATTACCGCGTGGGGGAGCCTGGTTGGCCCGCCCGCGACCGCTTCATCATTTCAAAAGGCCACGGAGTGCCTACCCTGTATGCGGCACTGGCTCAGGCTGGTTGCATAGAAGAGGAAGAGTTGTCGACCCTGAGAACCCTCGGTAGCCGTCTCCAGGGCCACCCCGACCACGTGAGGCTGCCCTACATAGAAGCGGCTACGGGCTCTCTGGGGCAGGGGCTGTCAACCGCGGTGGGGATTTCCCTTGCCGAGAGGTTGGACAAAGATAACGACTACCGCATCTATTGCCTGCTCGGAGACGGGGAGGTTCAAGCGGGGCAGGTCTGGGAGGCGGCAATGGCCGCCGGACAATTCGACCTCGGCGGCCTTACCGCGATTGTCGACTACAACAAGGTTCAACTTGATGGCCATGTCCGCGACATCATGGATCTACACCCGCTGGCGGCAAAGTGGAAGTCCTTTGGCTGGCATGTGCTGGAGATCGACGGTCACGACATCGTGGCAATACAGGACGCTTTTGCACGCGCCCGTGAAATCGAAGACCAGCCCACGGTGATCGTTGCCAATACGGTCAAGGGTAAGGGGGTCTCCTTCATGGAGGATAGCCCAGCATGGCATGGCAAGACCCCCAACCCGGAGGAGCTCGACATGGCTCTGGCTGAGGTCGCCGGCGGCCTGTGAGGAAGGGGAACAGTGGGTAAGGCTACGAGAGCCGCTTTTGGAGAAGCCCTGGTGCGGATTGGGGAGACCCATCCCCGTGTTGTGGTCATAGACGGAGACCTTTCCTGTTCGACCCAGACCGGTAAATTCGCCGCAGCTTTCCCCGAGCGCTTTATTCAACTCGGCATTGCCGAGGGCAACATGGTCAGTGTGGCTGCCGGCATGGCGCTGGGCGGCATGGTGCCGTTTGCTGCCAGTTTTGCCTGCTTCATTGCCGGCCGTTTCGAACAGGTCCGCATCTCGGTGGGATACAACAACGCCAACGTCACGATTGTGGGCACCCATTCGGGCGTGGGTATTGGCGAGGACGGCTACAGCCAGATGGGACTCGAAGACGTAGCCCTGATGCGTTCTTTACCCAACATGGTCGTGATCCAGCCGGCCGACGCAGCAGAGGCCGGTGCAGCTACGGAATTTCTCGCCGACTACGTCGGCCCGGCATACCTGAGACTGACCCGCCAGTCGGTTCCCGACATCTTCGACGACCGCTACCGTTTTGAGTTCGGCAAGGGCGTCATTTTACGGGAAGGTTCCGACCTGTCCATTGTCGCCGGCGGCGGGGTGGTAGCCAATGCCCTGGAAGCTGCCGAGCGGCTTTCCCAGGAGGGCCTCAGTGTGGGCGTAGTAAACATGCACACCATAAAACCCATCGATTTGCAGCTACTCGAGGAATTGGCAGCTTCAACCGGCAAGATCATGACAGTCGAAGACCACAGTGTGATCGGCGGCCTGGGTGGTGCGGTGGTGGAGGCGTTGGCCGAGACCTCAGGTGTTTCGATTCGTATCCATGGTGTCCACGGCTACGGTGAGTCGGGAAGCCACGCGGCTCTTTATGCCAAGCACTTGCTCGATAGCCAGGGCATAGCCCAGGTGGCTAAAGACTTTATCCTGCCGGTCGGCGTTGCCAAGGCTGCCGGCTAGACTTTTCCAAATTCAAATCTGGCTTCGAACAGGCGGCGCCCCTGGCGCCGGTATTTGCGTTCGTACGAACTCTGGGCCGAATCCTCGTGGTCCCTTTGCCAGGTCCTGGCAACCAGTCCGCAGGTGGCCAGGGCACCGACCATATCGCGATATTGGGACTGCACGTCGGTGATTATGAATACCGAGCCGTCCTCTTTGATCGACCTGGTCAGCCCGCGGCAGAAGTCTTTGTTGAAGAGGCGCCGTTTGTGGTGGCGTTTTTTCCACCAGGGGTCGGGGAAGTAGATGTGGAAAGCATCCACGCTGGTGGGGGGAAGAAGGTTGGAAACCACCCAGCGACCGTCGATCTCAAAAAAGTGTGCATTGGCGGGCAAGTCGTCACCGGAGGTCGCCCGCCGCAGCGCGCTGCGTTTCATCTCCAGTCCTGCAAACAGTGTGTGCGGGTTGCGCAGGGCCGACTCCAGCAGGAAGCGGCCATCACCACAGCCTACTTCCAGCTCCAGCCGTGAGGTCGAGGGTACCAGCTTGCGCCAGTAGTTCTCGGGCAGGTAGTTACCCGGAGTCAGCAGTTCAAAATTCATACACTAAGCGGACAAGGCGAACCAGAGCGTATAAAAGGTGATTGCCAAAGTAACGACCAGGCTGCCGCGCAGGCGTTTCAGCATACGGTCGAGTTCCGCGTCGGTTGTTGGCAGGGCCCCTTGGTCGGCGCGGACCAGACGGTGGCCGAGGCCGAAGCAGATGTAGGTGCCCAACATGACGACGATAAAAGCGAGCCCTAATTTTGGGGCCAGCACGGCGCCGAGTACCGCGAAGTACTGGGGGCCTAGGTCCTGTTTGTACTGGGTAAGGGCCATAGCACCGGTCATAACCATAATCCCCAGTACGGCGATGGCCAGGGGGTTGTAGGCGGCAAAGACCATGGCGAAACGTTGTCGTCGTCTCACCGCATCGACGGGGCTACGGTCCATGGTAAAGGTCAGTGCGGTGAGCAGGACGGTGGCGCCCAGGTAGACACCGACGGCACTTACATGGGTGAAGATGAGGAAGTGCTGCATCGGCGGGCTTGTATCCGTGGGCCGTCCGGATTGCAAGAAATCCTTGAATTTACAGGGTGTTGTAAGTAGTCTCATCCTGCTATGTCCAAACCAATCGAGCCCCCGGTCCCTGCCGGCATAGCCGGGGTGAGGGGCGATGCCGCTATCGTTGCCGACAGCGTGGTCCTTACCAAGTTCGAGATGGCGGTGGCCTGGGCGCGCAAGTATTCGATCTTTCCTTATCCGTTTGCCACCGCATGTTGCGCCATGGAGTTCATGTCGACTTCCATGGCACCCTACGACATCGACCGTTTTGGAGCCTTGCTGCCCAGGTTTTCGCCTCGCCAGGCCGACCTTCTGATGGTCATAGGGACGGTTACAGTTCGCCAGGCCCCTATCCTCAAGCGCGTCTATGAACAGATGGCGGAACCCCGTTGGGTCATGGCCTTCGGTGCCTGTGCTGCGACTGGTGGTTTTTACGACAACTATACGACGCTGCCGGGCATAGACCGCATCATCCCGGTCGATGTTTACGTTCCCGGCTGTCCTCCGCGACCCGAGGGTGTGCTCGATGGGCTGATGGCGCTGCAACGGCGTATTCAGGGCCAGCCCCAGTTGCTGGGCATCGGGGCGGGAAGCAGCACCTAGCATGGCGGAAAGGTTTCTGCTCGGGTTCGAAGATACGCAAACGGACCTCAAGGACATCGGAAATTACACTGCCGGCGGGGGCTACGAGGCCGCCCGCAAGGTGGTCACCACCATGGACCCGGCCGAAGTCGTGGCTATGGTCAAGGATTCCGGTTTGCGCGGCAGGGGCGGAGCCGGGTTTCCAACCGGTCTGAAGTGGAGCTTTGTTCCCGCAGACAGCGGCAAGCCAGTCTATCTGTTGTGCAACGCCGATGAGAGTGAACCGGGAACTTTCAAAGACCGGCAAATAATAGAGAACGACCCCCACCAACTTCTGGAGGGTATGATTGTTGCGGCCCATGCCATTGGTTCAAAAGAATCCTACATCTATATCCGCGGTGAGTTCGGGTACGGCTACGAAGTTCTGCAGCGGGCCGTGGCCGATGCCTATGAGCGGGGGTTTTTAGGACCCGGGCTGTTTGGCAGCGATGCAACCATCAACATCCACCTCCATTTAGGGGCCGGGGCTTATATATGTGGGGAAGAGACGGGACTGATAAATTCTCTTGAAGGGCGGCGGGGGGAACCTCGTATTAAACCGCCTTTTCCCGCTGTCCACGGTCTTTTCGGTTGCCCGACTATCGTCAACAACGTCGAGACTCTGGCTTGCGTCAAGCATATTGCCCAACGCGGTTCCGATTGGTTTCGGACCTTTGGTGTCAAGGACGACCCTGGCCCTAAACTTTTTTGTGTGAGCGGTCACGTCCGCCGCCCGGGTGTTTACGAATTGCCGATGGGGACTTCCTTGAGAGAAATCATCGAGGTGCACGCCGGCGGTGTTCCCGCGGGGCGCAGTTTGAAGGCGGTTATCCCTGGCGGGTCCTCGGTGCCGGTGCTTGCGGCCGACGAGATCGATGTGGCCATGGATTTTGATTCGGTGGCCAAGGCGGGCTCGATGCTGGGGTCTGCGGGTATCATCGTGATGGACGATACGACGTGCATGGTGCAGGCGCTGTTGACGGTCGCTCGCTTCTACCACCACGAGTCCTGCGGCCAGTGTACCCCGTGCAGAGAGGGGACGGGGTGGCTTGAGACCATACTGCAACGCATCGTCGACGGCTGTAGTGTGCCCGCGGACCTCGAACTGCTCGATCGTGTGGCCGGCAGTATGATGGGGACAACCATTTGTGTGCTGTCGGATGCGGCGGCAATGCCGGTCCGGAGTTTTATTGAAAAGTTTCACGACGAATTTGTCGAACACATCGAGAGCGGCCAGTGCCATGCCATGATCGCGAGCGCCGCCTAGAAGCCATGCCCAGGATAACCATTGACGGGACAGTGATAGAGGTCGCCGAGGGGACCAACGTGGTGGCGGCGGCCGAGAGCGTCGGCAAGGAGATTCCCCACTACTGCTATCACCCGGGACTGTCTGTGGCCGGCAATTGCCGCATGTGCCTGGTGGAGGTCAAGGCTCTGTCCGAGCGCCAGGCTACCCCGTTGCCCAAGCTTCAGATCGGCTGCAACATCACGGTACAGGACGGCATGGTCGTGGAGACCGACAACGACAGGGTTAACGAGGCCCGTCGGTCGGTGCTCGAGTTTCTGCTCATCAACCATCCCATCGATTGTCCGGTCTGTGATCAGTCGGGGGAGTGCAAGCTGCAGGACTACTACATGGACTACGGAGGCTACGGGAGTCGTGTGGGTCTGGCCGACAAGGTTCACAAACAAAAGGCCATTGCGGTCGGTCCCGATATCATGCTCGACCAGGAGCGCTGTATCTTGTGTACCCGTTGCGTGCGTTTCCTCGACGAGTTTACGGAAACCCACGAACTCACGGTAACCGAGCGCGGCGACCGTGCAGAACTCAGCCTTGCTACCGGTGCCACGGTGGATAACGACTATGCCACCAATGTGGTCGATATATGTCCGGTCGGAGCGCTGACCAGCCGGCAGTTCCGGTTTCAGTCGCGGGTTTGGTATCTCAAGACTACGCCGTCGGTATGTACCGGCTGTGCCACCGGTTGCAACATCGATGTTCACAGCCGCGACGAGCGCATATACCGTATAAAGCCCCGCTATAACGACGAGGTAAACGGATACTGGATGTGCGACTTCGGCCGTACTACGCACCAGGACAACCGTGGTGACGAACGTCTCGTCGCCCACCTGCAGCGCGAAAGCGATGGGTTCGCGCAGTGCTCGGCCGAGGCCGCCGTTGCTCGTGCTGCCGCTGTTTTGAAACAGGCCGGCCCTGTAGCGATCATTGCTTCGGCGGCTGTCTCACTGGAAGAAGGTCTGTTGCTCCGCAATATTGCGCAGTGCCTGGGCGAGGCTCCGTTGCGCCTTTTTTCAGGGCCGGATTCGGGCGTGCCTGACGACGGCCGCCTTATATCGAGTGACCGCTACCCCAACCGCAGGGGCCTGTTGGAATTGGGCTTTGTCGAGGACGACTCGGTTCCGCAGGGGGTGGGGGGGCTTATCATCGTGCGGGCCGACCCGGCCAGCCATGGCGGTGAGTCCTGGAAGGGACTGCTCGGCGGCCTTGGGGCCACGGTGGTAGCCCACCAACGGGTTTGCGAGACCGTGTCCTATGCCGATGTGGTGCTGGCCCTGGCCAGTCACTTTGAGGCCGATGCGACCTTTAAGAACAAGCAGGGACTGCTGCAACAGGCCCGTGCTTCGGTGCCCCCACCGGCTGGTGCGATAGCCGGCTGGCAGGGTCTGGCCACCCTGCTCGTTGCCCTTGGTGGAGCCCGCTTTTCCAAGCCCGAAGAAGTTTTGCTTGTAAATCTCCCGTCGGCTGTGTAGCATCTTTGATTAACGCTCTGTCCGGGTCTCCGCCCGGCCGTGGGCTAAAACCAGATGCGGGGTAACCAGTCCGTCGCATCCCAAGGAGGCCGGCCACACCAGCCGGAATGTGCCATGACTACTAGTGCTACTGCTGCATCTGCAGCCGACGTCCCCAGCCCAGATACCGAACCCCGCACTCTTACCGGTGCCCAGATTATCCTTGAGGCTCTGCTTGCTGAGGGGGTCGATACTATTTTCGGCTACCCTGGCGGCGCCATTCTGCCTACCTACGACGAACTCTACTCGAGCAGTTTGCGTCACATCCTGGTGCGCCACGAGCAAGGCGCCACGCACATGGCCCAGGGTTATGCGCGGGCCAGCGGCAAGCCGGGAGTGGTTATCGTAACCTCGGGACCGGGTGCCACCAATAC
>JAYGCL010000063.1:0-41025 GCA_046583365.1 Deltaproteobacteria bacterium | reverse complement strand
ACGTGCCAATAGCTGCGTACTCAATCTAAGGCTGACTGGTTCGGAAACAAGCGTTGTCCGCGGAAACAAAGGGGTTTGTGGCAACAGCCGACACAAACAAACACGTGCAAAGTTACGGTGTAGTAATTCGTAATCAGCAGGTCGGCGGTTCGAATCCGCCCGTCAGCTCCATAATTACAGGTACTTACATCGCCTCGTTTTCGGCTTGGGCTCCTGGTGTCAGTTCTGGAGTCAGTTGGTTTTTCACTTTTTGGCTTTACCAGCTTACGGAACGGTGATCATAGAAGAGTTTTGGATAGCTTGCGATCCGGTAAGCTCTGGTGTTAGTTGTCGCCTAGCATGACCACATACATGGACACGCGACCTGAGTGCCAAGCCGGAAAATGCCAACGATGGAACTAGGGTCCTTCCACGGGCTCATCAACGACGCGGACTCCCATTTGATGGTGAGAGCGCGCGAGTACCCCGACATACTTGGCGAGGCGGGCAAGATACTCGCCACACGGCTGGGGGCAGGAACACCGCTCGCTGCTTTCTTCGACCCGGAATACGGCGAACAGGTCACCGCAACGCAGGAGAACGTCTGGAAGGTGAAGGGAGTGGTCGCGCCGGGCGCTGGCGACGTCGAAGTACGCCTGCGGGTGTTGGACATCATGGGGATACGCCGGCAACTCATCTTTCCCCAAGTATTCGTTTGGATGCTCATATCGAGTCATAGAGAGCATTCTGAGGAGGTGGTGTCTCGCTATAACGACTTCGCGTTGCAATGGACTAAAGACGGTGGAGGAAGACTAAGGCCGGCGGCAATCCTGGATCTTCGTGACATTGATGCTGCGTGCAAGGAAGCAAAGCGCGTCATCAGCGGCGGCATACGCGCGGTTCTCATACAGGACGGCGTCGCTCCTGGAGGCGTTTCCCCAGCAGACCCGAGCATGGACCGCTTTTGGGCGACACTCGCCGAGGCCGAAGTACCCGCGCTCCTTCACATCGGCGGTGGATTGGGATTCATGGGAAGTGGTGCCTGGGGCCGTACCGACCTACTGTCCTCCGGTGGCTTTGGCATCGGCGAGGATGTCACCCCTTACGTCCTGGCTACCGTCCACATGTCCGCTGAGAACTACCTGCAAACCCTGGTTCTAGGTGGTGTCTTCGAGCGCCACCCTACGCTGCGTTTTGGTGTCATCGAGCTTGGTGCGAGCTGGGTCGGCCCCATGGCAGAGCGCATGGACTGGATACGCGACTGCGGCCCATCCGAAGCAATACGCACACAGTTGTCGTTGCGTCCTTCTGAGTACCTGCGCCGGAACGTACGGGTAACCCCATTCATCACCGAGGACATTGGACTCATGGTCGAACGCTACGGGTTGGGCGAGGTATATGTCTTCTCGACAGACTTTCCCCACCCTGAAGGAGGCCGGGACCCTTTGGACAAAATGGCCTCGAGCGTAAGCCGGCATGGGCCGGAGGCCGTAGAACGATTGCTCATCACCAACGCCGAATGGCTGCTGCCGACCCCACCATAAGATTGTTTAGTATGGACGTCATAAGAACACCCGAAGCGCGTTTCTCCGATTTACCGGACTACGGATTCGATCCGCACTACACCCTTGTGCCGGATGGGGAGGGGGGAGAGTTGCGGATTCATCACCTGGACGAAGGAGATTCCGCGGGGCCGCCGGTACTTTGTCTCCACGGTGAACCGACGTGGAGCTACCTTTACCGAAAAATGGTGAAGGTGTTCTCCCGAGAGGGTTTGCGCACCATAGCTCCAGATTTCGTGGGTTTTGGACGGTCGGACAAGCCCACGTCGCAGGAGGATTATAGTTACCAGCGTCATGTCGACTGGATGACCGCTTGGCTCGAGAGGAACGACCTTTATGGGCTCACGCTGGTATGTCAGGACTGGGGAGGCCTAATAGGCCTGAGATTAGTTGCTGAAAACCCGGACCGCTTCGAACGCGTGGTGGCTGCCAATACTGGATTCCCTACCGGCCGTCACCTGACTCTCAGCGAAGAAGGTACGACCCACGGCCGCCATTCCGAAGAGATATTGGAGGCAGCTCGCAAGCATTACGAGGAGATCCCGGTCGTAAGCTTGGAGGGACTCGCAGCACAGATCGCGGGTCCGGATGGATTCCTGTACTGGCGCAAGTTTGCGACTAACACACCTGACCTGCCCGTAGGCGCATTGATAGCAGGGACAATTGCCGGTGCAGCCGGCCGCCCTTTGTCCGATTCGGAGGTCGCAGCATACGAAGCACCATTCCCCGACGAACGTTACAAAGCGGGAGCGTCACGGTTCCCCGGCCTTGTACCATTGTTCCCTGACGATCCGGCGGCTTCGGCGAACCAGGCGGCTTGGGAGAAGCTGGGGAGTTGGAGCAAACCATTTCTGACGGCGTTCGGTGATCGTGACGCCATGATGCGCGGGTTTGACAAGGTCTTCCAAGAGCATATCCCGGGCGCACAGGGTCAACCGCACACCATTATTGAAGGGGCGGGACACTTTCTACAGGATGACCACGGCGAAGAGTTGGCCCGGATCGTGGTTGATTTTGTACGATCAAATCCTGCTGCATAGGAGGCGATGATGAGGCTTCCAACCAACAACACAGCCCCACAGCTGGTAAGCAGGCACGCATCAGCTTCGAGCGGCTGCTCGCACGGCTCGACGACCTGCAGCTGGTGGACCCCAGTGTGCTCTCCTACGCGCCGAGCTTCATTATCCGCGGCCTAAACGACTTGCCGGGGATCAACGCCACCTACTCGGACAATGACGGCCATCTCTACTTCAATGGTGTCCGCTACGAAACGGAGGAACAGCTGACGGCTTTCCATAAGGATTTCGGCTTCAGCAATGAAGGCGTGCTCTCAGGTTTCGGTGCCGTTCTGCTCGGTGATTAAGGCGACAAGAGCGGTCGGTGGCTACCCGTCCGAGAGCGAAGCGACATCATCGAGGTGGCCATGGAATCAGGGCGGACGTGCGTCGGGCGTATTCGGCGTATCCAGGCCGGCGGGCCAGGCTGCGCTCATCCATCATGGGGATACTTGCAAAAACGAACATCAGGATCATCGCGACCGCACCAATACCGGTCCACCACCACGCCGGCACCGCGGCCAGACCAAACAGAAACATCGATACCCAGAAAAGGATCTCGCCAAAGTAGTTGGGGTGACGTGAATAGCGCCACAGCCCCGACGACATATGATCTCCCTCTTTCCGGGTACGGATAAACACTCTCATCTGTTCGTCTGCCACGAATTCGATCAGGGTTGCGGCAAGGCCCACGGCAAGAGCCGCCAGGTCGAGCGCATGGAAACCGGCGTCACCAAGAACCAGCGCTGGATAAAGAGGCAGACAGCCCAGAACCACCTGCAGCGTTGGGAACAGGTCAACGAGAAAAAGCTGGACCGCCCAACGAGGCAACGGTGTCTTCCGGTAAAGGTCCAGGTAGCGAAAATCCTCATGATTCACTCCGGGAAAGTCGCGCAACCAGTTCGAGGTGAGCCGGATCGCCCAAACCCACACCACAATCATCACGGCGACCTGGCGAGCGGTGAACTCGTTGCCCGGCGCGAGTGAGACAAGATAGAGTGCCGCAACGGGTGGCAACACACTCCAATACGGATCGAAGACAGATCCATTGTTAACCGGAAGTATGGCCACGAAACAGACCAGCGCAGCCACGAACAAGCCTGCGCTCATCTCCCACAATGGTGCGATATCCAGAGCACCGAAGGTCCACCAGGCCGAGGCAATCGCAACCACATAGACGGCCGCGACGTAGGCCATGAATGCGCCCCTGGCGCTGATGAGCTCTCGAAATTTCATAACATCTGAAAGGTGGTCGGTCGGGTAAACATAATTCCCATGTCAGTGAAATACCAACGATATTATTTGGAACGCAATAACTTCCACATATACTCAACGTACAATGAAGAGCGGAGCCTTCCTGGCCCATGTCCGCCAGCCGCTGTCGGCCCAGGCCGTTAAGTCCCATGCGTTGGTGTAGCCTGGGAATCGGAGCAGCCCTCCTTTTAGCGGTTGTCACGCCGGGCACCCCGGCAGGGGCAGCGACCACCCGCCCGTTTGCCGCTCACTTGACTGCACAGACCTCCGTCGTGACCGTCGGCGATACGAGCCGGGTAGCCTTGGAGGCTGCAGGCGGTAGCCGGTTCACCTGGGCTTTCGACTCTCTTTCGGCGGGTTCACTGGAACTTCAGGTTGGACTGACCCCGGGCGACGGAAGGGCCACAGGCGTCAAGGTGCGGGTACTCGGCAAGGGCCTGTTCGGGTTCGGGAAGCTGCGGCAACAGACGGCGTGTCAGGTAACCTGGACCGCTGCAGAACACTCAGAGGCCTGGCAGCCTTGTACGTTGGAACTCGACCGCAACCTGAGTGCGGGTTTGTTGGAGGTTGAAGTTGATGGACCTGCCGACAGCTCCGTTTGGATATCGGCGCCGCTGCTTACCACCGATAGGCGTAGCGATCACTTTCCGGTTTTCTTTTTTGTCCTCGACACTGCCCGTGCCGATAGTTTTCAAAGCTTCAACGATGGGACCCTCCTTGGCGGCGGGCTGGCACGTCTTGCCGCCGATGGCGTGACGTTCAAAGAGGCGAGGTCGGTGTCGTCGTGGACGCGAACGGCAGTGGCATCGATGCTCACAGGGTTGTTTCCACGGACGCACAGGGTTCTCGACCGCACCGATGTGATGAGGCCCGAGTTGGTCACGCTTCCCGAGGTCCTGCAGAGGGCCGGTTACACCACTGTGGCTTGGTCGACCAATCCCAATGTATTGCCCATCTGGGGCTTTTCGCAGGGCTTTGACGCCTTCACCGATGTCGATGCCGGGTCGTGGGCTAAGCACAAGACTGACGCTGCCGAGGTTCTCGACCTGCTGCGTGGTGAACTGGAACGTTATGGCCGTAGCCCCGTATTCTATTACGTCCACCTTATGGACCCGCACGCTCCCTATCGGCCTGACCAGGTTGCTTTGGAAAGGATACGCGACAGCGAAGGCCAGCTATGGGAACGGCCCCTCGTTCTTGCGGACGAGAACAACTCGGCGGTTGCATCGGCCTACGAGAAGTACCTCGCCGAAGTACTTGGGATGGATGAACAGCTCGACCGCTTCTTCAGCTTCCTGCGCGAAGAGGGTCTCTACGAAGATTCCTTGATCGTGCTCGTCTCGGATCATGGCGAAGAATTTCTGGAACACGGGGCCATCTACCACGGCAAAACCCTGTACGAAGAGATGTTGAGGGTGCCGGTTATTATCAAACTCCCGCGCAAGCAGCTTGCCGGCCAGGTGTTCCGAGGGCCGATAACCGTAAGCGACATTATGCCGACGGTTCTTGCCGCCCTGGGGACCACCGATCAGGCACCGATGGAAGGGCGCGCGTTGTTACGACGCGATCCGGGGTCTGGGAGGATCGGGTTTTCGATAAAATCTTTCGTCGACCTCCCGACGGTCGCGCAACTGGCGCTGGATGGTATAGACCTTGAGACTATCATTGACGGTCGCTGGAAACTGATAGTCGACCGTAGGACCTCGGATCGTAAGCTATACGATCTCTCTCACGATCCGGCCGAACGCCACGACTTGGCCGGTGACCAGGCCGAGCGTGCCGAACGCATGGCGCAATTGCTCCTGGGCATACGTCTGGCCAGCCAGCAGGGCTGGCACGTCAGTGGCTGCGGTGCCTTACACGACGCGAAGTTAGACCTCGTTCTTCATACAGCCGATGCGCAAGTACGGGGTGCATTGCTTGAGGACAGCGATGCGATAGCGGCCGATGAAGATCGCAGGTCAGTTGTTGTTACTTTCAACCTTGCCCGCCTGGATATTACTCGGGAGTCTATGGGACGGTTAAGCAGCAAGAAGGCTCTGGATCGCGACGAGGTCCTGATCTGGTCCGAGTCCGAAACACCTATAAAGCTGACACCTGCACCCCCGGTGTTGGATACCATGATCCCCTGGGCTGCCGGCACGCAAGACTTGCTGAGGTTTTCGAAGGAGATCGATTTCTCCGCGTTCAAAGATCAGATGACCGTCACACAGATGACGGTACCACTTTGCAACGACGTAAAACTCGGCGGTTTCGGCGGCGAGGCCATACCCGAACTGCCGCGGGGTCCATACCTGAGAATCTGGTACGTTCCGCCGCCCGTAGAGGTTCCGGCTGCCGTTCTCGGCCCCTCCATCATCGAACGCCTGCGAGCGCTCGGGTACGTAAACTGAACCTGTTGCGGGGCCAGAGGGTGTTGGGGCGTTAGCCGGACAAGACCGCTTCGACGAACTCGAGGCGGTCCTGCCCGAAAAACATCTCGTCGCCCACAAAGAAGGTGGGCGCACCGAACGCGCCTCTGTTGACCGCCTCCTCGGTCGTGGCCTTGAGCTCATCCTTAATGTCCTGCTCTCCTGTACGCTTGAGGAGGCTGGTGACGTCGATGCCTGCGGCCGAGACGACCTCGCCGATGACGGCCGGGTCGTTCATGTCCTTTTCATCGACCCACATGGCGCGGAACATGGCCTTCTGGTAGGCCGCGAAGAAGCCGTCGTGTTGCGCGACCACTGCGCCGCGCATGAGCGGCAGGGTATTGACGGGGAAGAATGGGTTCATGTTCATCGGCACCCCATAGCGTTTTGCGAAGCGCGCCATGTCGGCGCCCATGTATACGCCCTTGGCGGGGACCTCGACCGGGCTTCTGTTGCCGGTGGCCTTGAACACTCCTCCCAGCAGCATCGGCCGGTATACCAGCTTGGCGCCGCTGCGCTCGGCCAGTGCCTCTATCTGGGTGTCGGCCAGATATGTCGTCGGACTTCCGTAGTCGAAGAAAAACTCGAGTGTGGCTGCCATCGTTCCCTCCTATTGTGAGAAGGCCTTGAGAATGCGGTCCCGGTATTGGTCCTGCTGTTGGGGTGTGGTGCCCGTGAACGGCACCGTCAGTATTACCGTATCCAGTAGTCCTTCGCGTTCGGCGACTGTCTCGCGCACCCGTTCCAAGGGGCCGACGGCACAGAAAGCGTCCACCATTTCCTCGGATATCTCATCGGAAGGGTCTCCCTTGGCCTCACCCTTCTGAATGGCACGGACCCGGGCGACGACGTCCCCGAAACCGTGAAACTCGAAAATCGAATCGTAGATGCGCGCCCATATCTGGAAGAGCATCGTGCCTCTGGCCACGCGGTAGGCGATGGCAAGGTCGTCCTCGATTATGGTTACGCATTGGCCCAGCACTTCAACCTGGTCCCGTGTCCTGGCGCTCTTTTTCAAACCCTCGCCAACCGCGGGGAGGATGAACTCGCGCAGATAACGCGGCGAGAACAGGGGGCTGCCGACCAGGCCGTCGGCCATCTCGCCGACCAGGGAGGCCATCCTGGAGCGCACGGCTGCGACATATATCGGCACCAGCGGCCGCGGCTGTGCCGACGGTCTACGCAGCATATTGCGGGCATCGACGGTATAGAACTCTCCGTCAAACGAGAACGGACCGCCTTCCTGAGCCGCTTGCATCGCCAGACGTGCGACTTCGATGTACTCGCGCATCTGTGAGACCGGTCTGCCCGCATCCCGGCCTGCATACCACTGATTGTTGCGGGCCGTGGAACCCACGCCGAGGCCGAGGATGAACCGTCCCCCGGTCAGCAGGTCCATGTCGAGGGCGCAAAAGGCCAGCATTACCGGGCTGCGCGTGAACGCGAGTGCGATACCCGATGCTAATTTTATGCGCGAGACGGCATGTGAGACCGCGGCAAGGGGGATGATGGAAGAGTTGACCAACTCGCCCTGCCACAACGAGTCGAAGCCGGCGTCCTCGATGCGCCGGGCCCACCCGGCCATGGCCGGCCCATCGCTGCCGGGCAGAAACATCGCATATTTCACGCTGCGGAGTCTGCCGCATCTATGTAGCTATGCAAAGGTGCCAGCCTCTCTAAGCCTTAAAACCGAGAGCGAGAGGGCGGGCTTTGTGGGCAAGACAGCGCAACTGAGGTAGTGTCTCGACGTCCATCTGGAGCGACAAGGAGGGCTGTGTGAGCAACAATCAGTCGGGGCTCGATTTTCTCGTCAATAAAGAAGATTGGGCCCAACACCGTTTTGTCGATGTTGCGGTGCCCGAGTTGGGCCCGGGGCAGGTGCTGTTTCGCCTGGACCGCTTCGCGTTTACCGCCAACAACATTTCTTACGCATTTGCGGGAGACCTGCTCGGGTATTGGCAATTCTTCCCGGCCACGGATGGCTGGGGCCGTCTGCCGGTAATGGGTTTTGGGGAGGTCGTGGGGTCGACACATCCGGATGTCGCCGAGGGCGTCCGTTGCTTCGGCTTCTATCCGATGTCCCGGCACCTTGTCATCGAGCCGGGTGATGTGGCCGCGGGTCACATCATGGACGCAGCCGCACACCGCAAAGGGTTCTCTCCTTTCTACAACCAGTACATCCCCACGCACCAGGACCCCATCTATCAGCCCGAGCACGAAGACATACTCATGTTGCTGAGAGGCCTGTTCATGACCTCTTTTCTTGCCGATGACTTCCTGGGCGACAACGACTACTTCGGCGCCGAGAAGGTATTGATTTCGAGTGCATCGAGCAAGACGGCCATTGCTTTTGCTTACCTGGTTTCACAGACCGGGCGCGTCTCGGCCGTAGGCTTAACCTCGGCAGGTAATCTTGAGTTTGTTCGCAATCTCGGCTGCTACGACCAGGTGCTGACCTACGAAGAGATCCCCACTCTGGATGGCCAACGTCCTGCGGTCTATGTCGACCTGGCCGGTAGTGGGACTCTGCTGCGGGCCGTGCACGGACACTTCGGCGACCGGCTTGGCCATTCATGTGCGATCGGCGCCACGCATTGGGATGCCGATCGAAACATTGATGGCCTGCCTGGACCCGCGCCCACTTTTTTCTTTGCTCCCGAGCAGGCCCGGAAGCGGATTGCCGACTGGGGGGCTCCGGGCTTCCAGGAGCGACTGGGCGCTTCGTGGTCGTCGTTCCGGTCGTTTACCGAGGGTTGGCTCGAGCTGCGGCGCGGCTATGGGCGTGCGGCTGTCGAGCGTGTTTACCTCGAGACCTTACGGGGCAGTGCCCGGCCCGAGCAGGGCCAACTACTCTCGCTCTGGGACTCGTCGGCGGCGGCTACCGCCGCATAGTTGCGCGCGCCCGCCCTCTGGTATCCATTAACTCTATTGTAGAGTTAACAAAGGTGAGCTCTGCTGTGGCTAACAATTTGATGAATAAGCGTCGCATGCGCGTTGCCATCGGCTGCTGATTACCATGCCGCTTTGGATTCCGCTTACCTTAGGTGCTGCCTTCTTTCAGAACCTGCGCTCGGCACTGCAACGCCATCTTGTAGGTGACCTTTCCACTGCCGCGGCCAGTGCGGTGCGCTTCATATTCGGACTGCCCTTTGCCCTTGTCTATCTGTGTATTCTGATCGTTGTTCTGGGCGAGCCGCTACCGCGGCCCGAGGCCGTGTTCTTCGGCTATGCCGTGGCAGGTGGGCTGGCCCAGATTCTGGGTACGGTGCTGCTGGTAACCAGCGTAAGCCGGGGCAATTTTGTTGTCGGCACCACCTATTCGAAGACCGAGCCCATGCAGACCGCGTTATTCGGTCTGGTCCTGGTCGGCGACAGTCTGAGCGCCCAGGCCGTGGTGGCGATCCTTGCAAGTGCGGTCGGTGTGGCCATTGTCTCGACGGCGAGAAGCGGCGGTCTGCGCTCCATCGTCTCGGCCGGCGTCTTTAATACTACGGCCCTTGCCGGTTTGGCTGCGGGTAGCGGGTTTGGTGTAGCGGCCGTTTGTTACCGTGGCGCCTCCCTGTCGCTGACATCCGACAGTAGTTTCGTAGCCGCCGCTACCACCCTTGTCTGGGTGTTGGCCATACAGAGCCTGCTAGTGTCGGCCTGGCTTGTGGTGCGCGAACCGGGGCAGTTTCGCGCTATAGGCCGCCACTTTGCGAGCTCTACGGCGACCGGCTTTGCCGGCATGGTGGCCTCGGTGGGCTGGTTCACGGCCATGACTCTAGAGAGGGCAGCCTACGTGCGTGCCCTCGGCCAGATGGAACTGCTGTTTGCTCTGGCGGCGTCTTATCTCTTCTTCGGCGAGCGGACACGGCCGGCCGAACTGCTGGGGGTGGCCTTGGTCATGGGTGCGCTCGTGGCGTTGGTCACAGCCAACTGAGCGCCCGCCCGTCTACAGACCGCAGGCCTTTAGAATGGACTCGACCGCGGGATGGTCCCCGCTGCCGCCGTCGCGGTGCGCAAACAAAACTTCGGCCGCGGGCGAAATGACGAAGGTGCCTCCCTGCTGCCAGGGGTCACCGGCAAGGGCGGTCTGGCGGTGGCCGGAGAAAAAGGCCACCGTGCCGCGCACGAGCGAGGCCGGCCCCAGCGTACGACCCACGCCGCGCTCGAGCCCGAACCCGCGGTAGCTGGCCCGCGAGGGGTCGGTGTAAAGGGTCGAGGGAAATTTGGTGGTCTCGACAAAGTCTGCCGCTTGCTCGGGACTGCCGTTGCCGACCACGGCAAGCCCTATGCCGGCGGCATCGAGGCGGTCTTTTATGGAGGCCAGAGCAGCAGCCTGCTGCCGGCAGAACAGTCAACCGAAGTGGCGTATGAAACCCAGCACCACGGTACGCTGGGACCAGAGCGAGGCTAGCTCAACGGTCTCGCCCTCGGTTGAGAGTACGGTGAGGTTGGCGATTTCGGGGTCTACGCGGTCCATACCCCTCGATACCACGATTGCACAGGCTGATTCCAGCCGAAGCCCGGGCGGAGGATTTTGTGCTAGAAGTAGCCACATGGACGAGACGACTGACATCGTAGTAGTCGGTGCGGGCCTGGCCGGGCTGGTGTCGGCTAGCCGACTGCTCGAGGCCGGCAAGACGGTCAGTGTCATAGAGGCCCGAGAAAGGGTGGGCGGGCGCACCTTGACCACCGAAGTCGATGGTATTTCGGTAGACCTTGGCGGTCAGTGGGTGGGCCCGGGCCAGCCGCGGATCCTTGCGCTTCTCGACCAGCTTGGTATCGCTACCACGCCCCAGTTCGACCAGGGCCGCAGTCTGCTGTCTCTGCACGGCCGCCTGCGAAGCTACGGCGGCTCCATACCTTCCTTGCCCTTTGTGGCACTGGTCGAGACCCAACGCGCCATCTCGCGCCTGGACCGCATGGCCGCCCGGCTGGAGGCCGAGGCGCCGTGGGAGACTGAAGCCGCCCGCGGTTGGGACGAGCAGACCCTGGCCTCCTGGGCCCGCCGCCGGGTGTACAGCCGCCTGGCCCGCACCCTGCTCTTTGCCACCGTAAGGTGTGTCTTGTGCGTGGAGCCGGCCGAGGTGAGTCTGCTCTATCTACTCTTTTATATCCGCTCGGCCGGCGGCCTTATGAAACTCGTAGAGGTCGGCGACGGTTTTCAGCAGGACCGTATTAAGGGCGGGGCCCAGGGGGTGAGCCTGAGGCTGGCCAGTCGCCTTGGCAGGGCCCTGCGATTGGGAGAGCCGGTGCGCGCCATAGAGCAGACGGCCGACGGTGTTGCCGTGATAAGTGAGAAAGGACGCTACCGGGCCCGCCGCGCCATCGTGGCCCTGCCCCCGTCGATGACCACCTCGATAGACATGGGCGAGGGCATATATGCCGAGCGCCACTGGTTGGCCGAGCGCGCCGCGATGGGGTCTTCGATCAAATTTGTGGCCATCTACGAGCACCCCTTCTGGCGCGACCAGGGATTGTCGGGACAGTTTGTAGGCGACGGTGGACCGGTGCAGATGGTTTTTGACGGTAGCCGCCAGGACCCGGCCACGCTTGTCGGCTTTATAATGGGCGAGCAGGGAAGAGGTTGGAGCGCCCGCACAGAGGACGAACGCCGTGCGGCCGTGCTTGCCGACCTTGTCCGTTACTTCGGCCCCGAGGCCGCCCGGCCCCGTGCCTATATCGACAAGGACTGGAACCGAGACCCCTGGTCGCGGGGCTGTCCGGTAAACTCTTTCTCCCCCGGCACGCTCACCGCGCTCGGCCGCCACCTGCGACTGCCCTGTGGGCGGGTGCATTGGGCCGGCACCGAGACCGCAGTCCACGGCGCCGGTTTCATGGACGGGGCGGTGGAGTCGGGGCAGAGGGCTGCCGTCGAGGTCGTCGCCGCCTAGGCGGAAATCACGGCCATGTCTTCGCGGGGAAAATGCACGACCACTTCACCTGCGCGTGGGTCTGTTCGTTTGATGGCGATCTCATAGACGTCGGCATAGACCAGCTCACCGGCCACCGGGTCGCGGGCGAAGTCTTCGGGCATGACGATGACCATGTCGCCGGGCTTGCGGCCGTTGGGATCGTCCGAGCCCACCGAGGCGGGCGTGTCACTTCGGGCCTCGCGTGCGATTTCTATTGCATCGGCGGGGTCGAGTTCACTGCGCTCGCCGTGTCCGAATGCATCGATTTTTTCGCACCATGCTCTGACGGCCGGGCACGCTTCAAGCAGGCTGGCCGAAGTCGGCGAGGCCGACAGAAACAGCACCGCATGGCGCACGGCTAGGTCGGCGGCGGTGGGCGAGGGGCCGCACAGAAACGGCCCGCCCTTGCCGAGCTCGCTTTCGAGCATGGTGAGATGGGCGCGCAGTTGGTCGAGCTTGGCGGGCATGATGGACTTCATCAACTCGAGGTTGATGCCACCGGGGATGATCTTTTCGCGGTCCTTTGTAAACTCTTCGTCGAAGATGGCGTTGTCGCTGCCGAAGAAGACCGCGACCACGATCATGAACATGGCATCCCCGAACTTCGTCATCGCTGTCTGTCGGACCTCGGTGCCGGCCGGGAGCAGCGGGGGGTCGGGTTGCAGGCGGTCCAGGGTGCGGACGATCAGTTTGGTGTCGCAATAGATGTCGGCGCCGATCTGCAAGACCGGAGTCTTGCGGTAGCCGCCGGTAAGGGCCGTTAAGTCGGGCTTGGGCATGATGATGGGAATCAACACCGAGCGCCACGCCATCGACTTGATCCCGAAGGCCAGACGGATCTTCTCTGAGTAGGGTGAAATTTCGTAGTGGTGGAGGATGGGAGTTTGCGTGTCCATGCGGGGCTCCTTTGGAGTTTGCTGGCCAGCAGCCATCTTAAGAGTACACTGAGCTAATGGAAACCCACCGGACTACATGCAAAGTCGGTGCTTGCGAACCCTTCTGCGGCCTTGAGGTAGATGTGGAAGACGGCCGCATGGTCGAGGTACGTCCCGACCCTCACCATCCCGTCACCACCGGCTACGCGTGCATCAAGGGAATGCACGTCCCCGATTATCAGAACGACCCCGATCGTCTTCTCCACCCCGAGAAACGAACCGACGGTGGCTGGCAACAGATAGACTGGGACAGCGCCACCGGCGAGATCGGCCGCAAATTGCGCGAGCTGCGCCAGGCCCACGGGCCGCGGGCGATCGCTACCTATTGGGGCAATGCGGCCGACAGCATCTCCATGATGCTGGCCAATACGCTGTGCCACTCCCTGGGCTCCCCTAACTCGTTTAACGTCCTATCGCTTGAGTACACCGACCGCGGCGTGGTGGCCGAGCGTATGTTCGGCAACGAGAACCTCATCCTTCAACCCGACGCCGGGCACGCACATTTTGCGTTGCTGTTGGGCACCAACCCTCTGGTCACCCAGGGCATGACGCTGTTGCAACGCCGTCCGCGCGTTGGCGCCGACCTTAAGGCCATACAACGGGCCGGGGGCAAGGTGGTGGTCGTCGACCCCCGCCGCACCGAGACCGCCCGCGTGGCCCAGGAGCACGTGGCCATCCGCCCGGGCACCGACCTTTTTCTTCTCCTGGGTATGCTCGCCCGCATTGTTTCCCAGGAGGCCTACGACCGGGGTTTTGTGCGCGACCACTGTGCCGAGTGGGAAGAATTAAAGGCCAGCCTGGCCGCGGTGGACCTCGATGATGTAAGCCGTGCGACCGACCTGCCGCGGGCGACCATAGAGCGCCTGGCCGATGAGTTTGCAGCCGCCGACGGGGCCTTTGCCACCACGCGCGTGGTAGTGCAGACCAGCCCCAACACTACGCTTACCGAGTGGGCCGTGCAGACCCTTAACGCGGTTACCGGCAACATCGACCGGGTCGGCGGTGTTTACTTCAACCCCGGGGTTATCGACGTTCCGGCCCTGATTAAACAGTTTACAAAGCGCCGCAACCCGGCCCCCTCCCGCGTGGGCGGTTACCCGCAGATCTTCGGCGGACCGCCGGCCTCGGTGTTTGCCGACGACGTGCTGTCGGACGACCCCGAGCGTATCCGCGCGCTGGTCGTGGTTGCCGGCAACCCGGTAATCACCTTTCCCAATACGCCCAAGATGGAACGGGCCTTGAGGCGTCTCGACCTGTTGGTCTGCATCGACCTTTACCGTTCCGACACCGGGTCGTTTGCCCACTACAACCTGCCGGCCGCTACGCTCTACGAGAAGGGCACGTTCCATTTCCTGACCTCCACGTTTGAGCCCTACCCTTATGCCGAGTGGAAGCCGCGGGTGGTGGAGCCGCGGGGCCAGGCGCGCGGCGAATGGGATATAATAAAAGACATCGCCCGCGCGGCCCGGGTGCCGTTTCTAAACGACCCGTGGGTAGACCGTATTGCGCGCTTGATGCGGGCCGTGGGCGCGACCTTTTCCGAAGACCACCTCTACCGCTACCTGCTGCTCGGCAAGACCCGCTTGGGGCGGCTTAAGAAAACGCCCGGCGGCATCACCTTTGGCGGCATCCGCTGGGGAGAGTTTCTGCGCAGCGGGTTGCATACAAAGGACAAGAAAATCCATCTTGCACCTGACGATTTCCGCCAGGCCCTGGCCCGTGTGTTGGCCTCGCCACCGCTCCCGAGCGAGCATTATCCATTCCTGATCATCTCCGGTGCGCGGCGCACGGCAACGTTTAATTCCTGGACCCACAACATCCCGGCATTGATGGAGCGGGTGAAGGGCAACTGGGCGACTCTACACCCCGAGGATGCGGCCGCCTTGAACCTTGCCGAGGGGCAGACGGTTCGTATCAGCACCGAGGTAGGTTCGCTTGAGATCGAGGCTCGTACCTCGAGCGAGATTCGCCGCGGCGTGGTGTCGGTTCACCAGTTCTGGGGTCACACCTACCAGAGCGGTACCATGACGAGCCGCAAGTACCCGGGCGTGAACGTAAACATCCTCCACGACGACCGCGGGTTGGACGAGTTTTCGGGGATGCCGGTCTTTAACGCTCGCCCCTGTCGGATCGAGGCCGTCTCATGAGACGGGGCCGCCCAGCATCGACATGATGGAGACGAGGATCAGGGCTTGCACGACCCAGCCCACCAGACAGACCGCAACCGCCCGCCCGGTGCTCGAATAATCAAGGGCCTGGCGTACGGCGATAACCATGGCCACCAGCATCCACACCCCGGCGGCCATAAACACGATGTCGCCGAGTCCGGGGATGATGCCGAGCACACGGATGAGACCCGGCGAACTGGCAAAACCGATGGTGCGAAGCAGCTCGCCCAGGTCGGCGTGGGTGTTGGCCTCGGGCAATAGCTTGGTGCCGATCAGGTAGGTGAGCAGTGCCCACACGTACCATGAAAACAGTGCGCCCAGGGTGGCGGCAAAGAGACTGGCCATGCCCCCGTGGGCCATGTTGCCCACCCCTGCAGCCACGGCCGACATGACCACCACGGCCATGGCCTGGCCGGTGGCCGTGCGGTCGGCCTCGACCTCTTCGTAGAGATTTACGTCCAGCCGGGCCGCCCTCAGCATCCGTTGTCTGATGTTTTCCATAGCCACCAGTATACGGGGCCGGCGGTCCGAGGGCGACTCCGGCTCGCTTAGTCAGCGGGCCTGGTGTAAACAGAGTACAGGCACGGGCCTGCAATACAGGCTATCGTGTTCTCCAGCGGTCTCCCCCATACGATCGATGCTCCGAGAGCCTCCCCACGGGAAGACAGGTCCCATGAAAGTAAGAAATATCGCCATAATCGCCCACGTTGACCACGGCAAAACCACGCTCGTCGACCGCCTGTTGCAGCAGGGGGGAGCCCTGCGCGAAGACCAGCAGATGGTTGACCGTGCCATGGACAGCAACGATCTGGAACGCGAACGTGGCATCACCATCCTGGCCAAGTGTACGTCGGTGGTGTGGAAGGGCACCCGTATAAACATCGTCGACACTCCCGGCCACGCCGACTTCGGCGGCGAGGTGGAGCGCATCCTGAGCATGGTAGACGGTGTCTGCGTACTCGTGGATGCCGCCGAGGGGCCCATGCCCCAGACCCGATTCGTGGTAGGCAAGGCGCTGCGACTGGGTCTTAAACCCCTGGTTGTTATCAACAAGGTCGACCGCCCCGACCAGCGTGCCGACAAAGTACTCGACGAGATTTTCGACCTTTTCACGGCCCTGGACGCCAGCGACGAGCAACTGGACTTCCCCGTGGTCTACGCCTCGGCAAAGCAGGGCTGGGCCGCTAACGATCTTGACGACGAGCGCCACGACATGACCGCGTTGTTTGAGCTGATAGTAGAGCACACGCCGACGCCGCGGGTAGTTGACGACGGGCAGTTCAAGATGCTCGTCACCACCCTGGACTACGACCCCTGGTTGGGCCGCATACTGACCGGCCGCATAGAGTCGGGCACCGTACGTCCCAATATAATGGTAAAGGCGCTGTCTCTTGACGGCACCCTGGTCGAGAACGCGCGTATCACCAAGGTGCTTTCCTTTGACGGCTTGCAGCGCAATCCGCTCAAGAGTGCGGGTGCCGGCGACATCGTGGCCATTGCCGGCTTCGAGCGCGCCACGGTGGCCGACACAATCTGCGACCCCGCCGTTACCAGTTCGATGTCGGCCCAACCGGTAGACCCTCCCACCCTGGCCATGACGTTTGCCGCCAACGACTCCCCGCTGGCCGGGCAGGAAGGCGATAAAGTGACCAGCCGCATGATCCGCGAGCGCCTGGGCCGCGAGGTCGAGGGCAACGTTGCCCTGCGGGTGAGCGACACTGACGATAAGACGGTGTTCGAGGTGGCCGGCCGTGGTGAGCTGCAACTGGGAGTGCTGGTAGAGACCATGCGGCGCGAAGGTTTTGAACTCTGCCTGGGCCGCCCCCGCGTGCTCTACCGCCGTGACCCCGAAAGCGATGTCTTGTGCGAGCCTATTGAAGAGGCCGTGGTTGATGTGGACGATGAGTACACCGGCGTGGTGGTCGAGAAGATGGCCCAGCGCAAGGGCCGCGTGGTGGAGATGCACGCCTCTGGCAAGGGCAAGACCAGGATGGTGTTCCACGTGCCGTCGCGCGGTTTGATCGGCTACCACGGTGAGTTTCTGACCGACACCCGTGGTACCGGTGTCATGCACCGGATCTTTCACGGCTGGGAACCGGTGGTCGGCGACATGCCCGGCCGTCGTTGCGGTACGCTGGTGTCGATGGAGCAGGGCAGTGCGGTGGCCTATGCGCTGTGGAATCTGGAAGAACGCGGCCCGCTGTTCATAGGCCCGGGCGAAAGAGTCTACCGCGGTATGATAATCGGCGAGCACAACAAGGGCAGCGACCTGGACGTGAACCCGCTCAAGGGCAAGCAGCTGACCAACATGCGGGCCTCGGGCAAAGACGATGCCATCCAGCTTACCCCGCCCACCCGCATGACCGTGGAGCAGGCCATGAGCTACGTGGCCGAGGACGAGCTTGTCGAAGTGACGCCTCGTTCGGTACGCCTGCGCAAACGCTGGCTGGACCCCCACGAGCGCAAACGCCGCAGCCGCGGTCAGGCGAGCCGGACTCAATCTAGCCGCGGCCAATCTAGCCGGGGTCAGGCGACATCCGGCGCCCCCATGCGGGGCTAACCGTCTATCGCTCTGGTACCTGCGGTTTTCCTATTGGCCGTACCATTTCTGGATTTGTTCCTGGCGCGCACCGACTCAAACAACTTTGTTGAAGTAGGGACCTTGGGTATAACCGAGCCTTGAACTGTGAGGTCGTGATAGTCGGTTCCGGGTTTTCGGGCATATGCCTTGGCATTATGCTCAAGAAGGCCGGCATCGATTCTTTTATCATCGTGGACAAGGCCGACCGTCTGGGCGGCACCTGGCGCGACAACAGCTACCCGGGGGCGATCTGCGACGTGCCATCGGTAAGCTACAGTTTCTCTTTCGAACTCAACCCCGACTGGAACGACAAGTGGTCCGGCCACGCCGAGATCCTGGCCTACATGGAGCGTTGTACCGATAAGTACGGCCTTGGGCCGCATATGCGTTTCGGGACGGAAATCGCCACCGCCAGGTTCGACGAGCAAGACTCGCTGTGGCGGCTTACGACGAGTGACGGCCAGGAGATCACCACTCGCTTTCTGGCCACCGGCACCGGACAGTTGAACCGCCCCAACACCCCTGAGATTGCCGGGCTGGATGAGTTTGGCGGCACCGTTTTTCACTCGGCCCGCTGGAATCACGACTACGACCTTTGTGACAAGCGCATCGGTGTGATCGGCAATGCGGCCAGCGCCCTGCAATTCGTTCCGCGCATAGCACCCGAGGCGGGGCAGCTTTTCGTTTTTCAGCGCAGCGCCAACTGGGTGCTGCCGCGCAACATGCGCCACTACAGCCGCAAGACTAAAGACCGGCTGCGACGCTACCCTGTACTCAACCGCCTCTACCGCTGGTGGGTGTGGTTGATGCTGGAGATACGTTTTCCGTTGTTTCGGCGCAACCGCGTGATGGCACGCATGATCGAAGGCCTGGCAAAGGGGTATATAAAGAAAACGGTCCAGTGCCCGGACCTGCGCCGCGTGCTGCTGCCCGACTACCCGGCCGGTGCCAAACGCATACTGGCCTCGGATGATTACTACCAGGCCCTCGGCCGCGAAAACGTAGACCTCATCACCACGCCGATCGAGCGTGTAACGGCAAATGGAGTGATGACGGCCGACGGCAAGGAATACGCGGTCGATGCAGTGATCCTGGCCACGGGTTTTCAGACCACCGAGTTTCTTGCCCCCATGGCTGTCCACGGTGCCAACGGATGCCGGCTCGAAGAGGTGTGGAAGGAAGGGGCCCGTGCCTATCTGGGTATTACGGTGGCGGGCTTTCCCAACTTTTTTATGATGTATGGGCCCAACACCAACCTCGGACACAACTCGATAATCTTCATGATCGAATGCCAGGCCAGCTATATCGTTGACTGTATTGCGGGCGTGAAGGCCCGGCGGGCTTCGAGTATAGAAGTGAAGCACGAGGTTATGGCGCGTTGGGATGCGCGCACCCAGAAGAAGCTTGCCCGTACCGTGTGGGCCGAGGCCGAGCGCAGTTGGTATAAGAGGGCCGACGGCAGAATCACCAACAACTGGTCGGGTACGCATACCGCGTACTGGTGGGCGACACGGCGGCCCACGTTTGCACATTACGATTTCAGGTAGGGCATACTCAGGCACCATGGCTGCGGAAAAATTAAAAATTATCCAGTGGTATACCGGCGAGATTGCAAGGCATCAGATCCGTGTCATTACGGCCTGTCCATCGATGGAACTGGTGGGAGCATTCGTTTACCACGAAGAAAAGTGCGGCATCGATGCAGGTGAAATCGCCGGCATCGGTCCGCTCGGGGTGAGGGCGACCAACGACATCGACGAGATACTCGCCCTTAATGCCGACTGTGTACTCTACAACCCACCGATGGAGCGCTACGATGAGATCATCCGCATCCTTGGAAGCGGCAAGAACGTGATCAGCATCATGGCGGGCTGGAATCCCAGGAAGCAGTCCTGCTATGACGATCTCGTAAAAGCCTGCCAAGCAGGGCAGTCCTCGCTGTACGGTACCGGACTCAATCCGGGCCTGAGCTACGAATTGGCCCTGCTCGGCTCGTCCATTTGTAGCGAAATAAAGTCCATATATATCAAGACCTGTGAGCCCCAGGCCTCTTTGAGCGAAGTTTTTCTTGAGATGTTCGGGTTCGGCAAATCCGAAGAAGAACTGGCCAGCGGGCCGGGCAGCGCTCGCTCGATCTTTGCAAGCAGCCTCCACCAGATCACCGACCTGCTCTGCCTGGAGCTCGGCCTGCCCCACGATGGCAACGATTTTTCCCACCAATATGAGCCGGCCACCCAGGACTACGATGGCAAAATCGTTGTTCGCAAGGGGACGATGGCCGGGCTGTTGGTAAAAGCCTCTACCACGCTCGGCGCCACTGCGGTGGTAACCATAGAGTTGCGCTTCCTGTTAGGACCCGAATACGTGGGCCCCTCATGGTTGACCGACGGTCCCAGTCAGGGCTGGATTGAGATAGACATCAAGGGGACGCCGGGCAGCCGGCTGACCCACGACATCTACTCGGACGACGATGTGATTGGAACCTGGTCTACCGGCACCAAAGCCATAAATGCACTTCCGTTTGTGTGCGCCGCCAAGCCGGGGATTGTCTCGCCTCTGGACCTCCCCTTGGGCCGCATGCTGGATCTTGGCCGATGAAGATTCCGGTTTTCAACACCCTGGAAGTTTCAGTCGATGGCAGCAGGGGGGCGCTCACCTTGAACCGCCCCGAGCACTTGAACCCGCTAAGCCCTGAGACCCTGGCCGAGTTGACCGCGGCGGCCGATTTCCTGGCCGCCTGCGAGGGATTGAAAGTAGTGGTGGTGTCGGGCAAAGGCCGGGCGTTTTCGGCCGGTGCCGACGTTGCGGCTTTTGCCGCGGTGGCCGAGGGACAGTCTGCGCCCAACCCGCGAGCCCTGGCCGATCTGGGCCGCCTGATGGCTGAGGCCGTTGAAGGGATCGTCGCCGTAACGGTGGCCCGTATTCAGGGCCACTGTGTTGGCGGTGCCGTGGTGTTGGCCTCTGCCTGCGACCTGCGCGTGGCCGCCGACGATGTCCGCTTTGTCATACCCGAGATAGACCTCGGCATACCTCTTACCTGGGGAGGCATACCGCGGCTGGTGCGCGAGATCGGCCCGGCCCTTACCAAGGAGCTTGTCATGACCTGCCGACCGTTTACGGCCGCCGAGGCCCACGCGGCCGGTTTCATAAACCGCGTGGTGGCGCCCGACCAGCTCGACCGCGAGGTGGAGGCGCTGGCGGCCGAGTTGGCCGACAAGCCGGCCCTGGCCCTGCTCTCTACCAAGCGCCAGGTAAACGCCGTGACCCAGGCTTCGGCGGGATTGGCACACAGCTGGGCCGATGCCGACGGGCAGCTGGCCGGTCTGCGCGACCCCGAAGGCCGTGCCTCGGCCCTGCGCTATCTGGAGCGCCTGCGCTCGCGGCGTTCCAGATAGCCGGCAAGGATAAGCCCGATGGCAGATATTCTTATTACAGGCGCCACGCGTGGAATAGGACGGGCCACGGCCCTGATGCTGGCCCGCCACGGCCACAGGGTAATAGGGGCGGGGCGGACCGCCGAGGATCTGGAAACTCTGGGCCGTGAAAGCTCAAACCTTTACGGCTTGCGCATGGATGTGAGCGACCCCGCCTCCGTGCAGGACGCGGTGGGCCGGGTGATGGAGATCACCGACGGCCGCGGCCTCGACGTTGTGATCAACAACGCCGGCTACGCCCAGGTGGGTCCCGTGGAGTTGATATCCGAGGACGAATGGTTGGCCCAATACCAGACCAACGTGTTTGGAATGGTAAGGGTTACTCGCGCCTTTCTTCCTTCGATCCGGGCCAACAAGGGCCGCATCATAAATGTCTCATCGGTTGCCGGGCGTCTGGTGTTGCCGTTTTTTGGCCCCTACAACTCAACCAAGCATGCCGTCGAGGCCATATCCGATGCACTGCGCCAGGAGCTGCGCGCCCACGGCGTGGAGGTGGTGCTCATAGAGCCCGGTCCGGTAAAGACCGGCTTTGGCGAGTTGGAACGCGAAGGGCTTGTAAAGTACGCGGCTACCGACTCGGCCTATCGCAAGCAGCTCGAACAGGTAGCCAGGTTCCACGAAGGTCTGCACGACGGCGGTGCAGACCCACAGCGGGTGGCGGCGACCGTAGTAAAGGCGCTCGAAGCTCGCCGTCCGCGTGCCCGTTACGTGACGCCCTGGCTTAAGAACCGCATCTTTCTGGTAATTGCCGAGTGGTCGCCCACCTGGGTGGCCGATGGTGTGGTGCGCATTATGTCGGGACTCGGGCGAGTGGGTCCGGGCTAGTCGGGCGCCGCGATCCTTGAGCCGCGGGGATTTCGTATTTACCAGATTGCGGGGTAGCCTTTCCGTCACCATGAGCGAATCTATCCGCTTGCGACGCTCCCTGTTGTTCGAGCCGGGTGCCGAAGCGCGCAAGATCGAAAAAGCCGCTTCCGCCGGTGCCGATACCCTGGTGCTGGACCTTGAAGACTCGGTGGCCCTCGACCACAAGGACGAGGCCCGCCGTCTGGTAACCGATGCCATTGCCGGCCGTAGCCTGGGACAAAGTGAAGTGGCAGTGCGTGTGAACGCCCCGGCCACACCTTCCAACCGTGCGCCGTTACTGGGTGAGCACACCGACGAGATTCTGGCCGAGATCCTCGACATGAGCGAGGCCGAGATCGGGGCTCTCCACGACAAGGGTCTGGTCGCGGGACCCGAGTCGTCTTGATCAAGGGCTGGCCGATAGTCGCCTGGGCGGCGGTGGCCGTTGCCGCGATGGTGGCGGCGATTCTGGTTTGGGTGGGCGACTACGATGTCTCCTTGCCCATGGCTACGCGCGCGACCGGGCGCACTTCGCTGGCGTTTTTTCTGGCTGCCTTCATGGCCTCTACCCTCTACCGTATCCTGCCCGCGGGGCGGGGGCGGTGGCTGCTCAAGAACCGGCGCTACCTGGGAGTTTCGTTTGCCGCTTCGCACGCCATCCATGCCGTCCTGTTGACGGCGACCATCAACAGGCTGCAACTCGACTACTCCCCCATTACGCTGGCCGGTGGCGGGCTCGGCTACGTTTTTATCGCAGCCATGGCGGCCACTTCTTTTGACAGGACGGCCGCCTGGCTGGGCCGCAAACGCTGGCGGCTGCTCCACTCGGTCGGGGCTTATGCCTTGTGGGGGATATTCGTGGTGGCCTATCTGGGCGAGGCCGGCGAGCACCCGCTCCACGCGGTACTGTTGGGTCTGCTCGTGGTCTGCCTGCTGCTCAAGCTCGGCGTAAGATTTGCTGTGAAACCAGACGTGAAGCCGCCCGAGGTCCCGGCCCGCGGTTAGGATGGGCCGATGAACGAACACGACATTACATTGGAGCTGGCCACGGCGGCCCAGGCCCGGGCTATTCCCGACCTGGTGTTCTCTGCCGGGCCGGCGGTCTACCGCTACGTCTTCGGGGCAGACCGGGAGCTGTTTGACGCCTACGTCGGGCGTTCGTGGACGACGCCGGACTCCTTGTACTCCCACGCCGAGACTACGGTGGCGGTAGATGGGGGCGAGGTGGTCGGGATGGAGATTGGCCACGGCAGCCAAAGAACGTACCAGCTCAAGCGCGAGAGTGGGGTCGTGCTCAAGCTGCTGGCAGAGGGAAAGATGAGCGAGGCCCAGCTAGAGCATGTGATAGAGGCGGCTGCCAAGATAGAATTCCAGGTCGCGTGGATTCCACCCGAGGCCTATTACGTCGATACCCTTGCCGTGGTTGCCGGACTCCATGGCCGGGGCATAGGGGCCGGGCTGTTGAATGCCGCCTTCGAGCGGGCGCGCAAGGACGGCTACCGGGCCCTTCACCTGGATGTCTTGTCCGACAACCCGGCGGTGGGTTTCTACCGGACCATGGGAATGGTCTGCATGTCCGAGAGCAGTGTCCCCGAGTTGAGACTCCACCACGAGGTGCCCATGTTTTTTAGGATGGTCAAGGAGTTCTAGTCTGCTTGGCAACTGTCGGTCAGGTCACAGCGCGCCCGACTTTATCTTGCGCCCGTGTCCGGTGGCAACCAGAAACATGACGGCCTTGCCTTGGGCGTGGGGGGAGAAGAAGTCGGTGACCTCGTCGTCGAAGAAGGTCAGCCCGGTTGCTCCAAGCCCGAGTGCGTACGAGGCAAGGTACAGCCTCCCGCCCGTGATTGCCGCTTCGAGTTGTGCCGCGCGGTAGCCGCGGGCGCCGTATGCGGCCAGTATCCGTTCGAGGTCGCACATAAGGTAGACGTTGACGCTGGCGTCTGCCGGCAACGCCTGGTTGAGGCCGAGAAAGCCGGCCTCGTTGCGAAACGTGCCCGCACGAAGAAGTTCGAGGTCGCGACGCTTGCGGTCGAAGAAGTAGGCTCCGGGCTGCAGACCATCGACTGCGTTGGCGATTACGTAGACGTCCGAGAGTGGGCGCCCCGCTGCCCCGGCGATGTCGAGGGCCACGGGTTCGGTGGCGGAGGCAAGCAGGCTGGAGAGTTGGTCGAAGCCGATTGCCTTTTGGGCAAACCGTCTGGAGGAACCGCGGTGTAAAATGACCTGGTCAATCGCACCTGCCGGAGGCACGGTTGCCGGGTCGAGGGGTATGGTCGTCGGTGTCTGGTAGGCCGCCGGCGTTGAATCACGGCCGCCTCGCTCAAAGTCCACAGTTGCCTTGCGCCAGTGGGCCACCTCTGCAGCCGAGGCAAGGCGGGAAGCCTGGTGGGCCTCGGTGATGGCCGGGTAGTCGACTTCGCGCGACGAGAGAGGTTCGGTCGCCAGGTTGAGTGCTTCAAGGCTGGTGCTCGCGGTGTCCGGGACCTGGTCGCTCACACCCAGGGCGACGATTGAAATCGCCACTTCCTTGTCTGTGTTGAGGTCGAGAAGCCGGGAGATTTGATCATCGACGAAACCCATCACCACGCGTGCCGGAATCTCATCGGCCGCCGCCACCGCAAGCAGGTTGGCCAGTATGGTACCGTCGTCCCAGTAGCAGTGGCGGTAGGCCCGGCTCTGGTACTTCCAACTGTTTCTCCACAGCGTTGACGTTGAGATCAACTGTACCGGTGCTCTGGAAACCGCCTCCTCTCGGCCCGTGGCTTCGGCCACGAAGCCGCGCAGGTCTCCGCTGCGGAGTTTTCTCAGTGAGAAGTCATGGGGGGCGAAGTGGTAGAGGCCGGCGTTAAGACCGTCGAGCTGGCCGCAGACCAGGTAGAGGTCGATATGGTACAGGGCCCCGGTGCAGGCCGCAGCGCGGAAGTAGACGCTTCGGCCGCCGGCATAGGTTCTTTTGCGGATGATGCCGGCAGCCAGGCCCAGTATCCGGGCCAGACCTGCAAGGTCGGTCTGGTGTGGGCCGCCCGCAGTCAGGTCTTCCAACGGTTGCGGCAGAGCGACTGTCTCGAGGTCGTCGGTATAGACCTTTAAGGGCAGCGGCTTTATTTCCCAGTCCAGGAAGTGGCGGTCCCGCCCAACGCTTGCCGGCGAGTGCTTGGTAAGGGTGTGGTAGCGCGAGGCCGCCTCGGCGGGTCCGCCAACGTTGCGGCTGTCCACTTACAGGTACTCGGCGAAGCGGTCTAGAAGCGGCAGGACCTGGTCGCGGGACTGCGACGGCAGGCGCAGTACGATCTCGGTGCAACCGATCTCGTGGTAGTAGTCCATCTTGCCACGGTCGGGCAGCACGCCCATGGGTACGATGCGTAGTTGGCCGGGGTCGCGGTCGCGCTCTTCCATGGCCTGGCGGAGCAGGGGCAGAGCCGCGGCCAGGCCCGAACCGCCGATGGGAATCCAGCCGTCGGCGTATTCGGCTATGTGCGCGAACAGCCTGGGGCCGGCCCCGCCGCCTATGAGGATGGGGGGACGGGGACTCTGCAGGGGCTTGGGCCACTGCCAGCTCTTTTCAAAGTTAACGAAGCTGCCCTTAAACTCCGCCTCTTCCTCACTCCACAGCGCCTGCATGGCCAGCACGTTCTCACGCACCAGGGCCCGCCGTTGTTTCATTTTGACGCCGTGGTGTTCCATCTCTTCGCGGTTCCAGCCGTAGCCGATCCCCACAACCAGGCGGCCGTTGGACAACAGGTCCAGGGTGGCCAGCTGCTTTGCCAACGTAATAGGGTGGTGTTGGGCCACCAGGGCCACTCCGGTGCCAAGCAGAATCCGTTTGGTGGCCGAAGCGGCGGCGGCCAGTGCCGTGTAGGGGTCGAGGCTGCGTTTGTATTCTTCGCCGAGTACCTCCTCGCCGGTGGGGGCCGGGGTCAGCCGGCTTACCGGAATGTGCGTGTGCTCGGGTATGTAGAGGGAGTAAAAACCTCGGGCTTCGGCCTCGCGGGCCAGCTCGACGATGTTTATTGCCAGGTCGGTGGCGTGAATGGTTATGCCGATGTTCATCAGAAAACCCGTGGATAGGAAAAGCTAAAGACTTCCTGATACCCTTGCAACGGCCGCGGACACGGGTGGACGGGCAGGGTGGAATATGACCGACAGTTCTAACCAAAGCGAGCAACCGGCAGTTGAGATCACGCCCGGGCATGCCAACTACGTGCTCGGCGTTCTCTTTCTCGTCTACGTCATAAACTTCATCGACCGCCAGATCCTCGCTGTCTTTATCGGGCCCATCAAGGAAGAGTTCGGCGTCTCCGATACGGCCATGGGCCTGCTGGTGGGCTTTGCGTTTGCCCTTTTTTACACCATTGCGGGCATTCCGATTGCGCGCTGGGCCGACCGCGGCAACCGCCGTTCGATAATCGCACTGGGGCTTACCGTGTGGAGTGCCATGACCGTGGCCTGCGGGTTTGCCCGCAGCTTTGTGCAACTGGCCCTGTTGCGCGTGGGCGTGGGAGTGGGCGAGGCCGCCGGCTCTCCGCCGGCCCACTCTCTTATCTCCGACTACTTTCCACCCGAGCGCCGCGCCACGGCCATGGGCATATACTCGTGGGGCATATATATCGGCTCGGCGCTGGCCTACCTGGGCGGTGGCTATCTGAGAGCCCACTTCGACTGGCGCACGGCCTTTGTGGTACTGGGAATCCCGGGCCTGTTAGTTGCCCTGCTCGTACGCTTTACCGTGCGCGAGCCACCGCGGGGGTATTCCGAGGGGGCCGTGGGGCAGGCAAGCGCCACCACTTTAAAGGAAACCCTCGACTATCTTCTGTCCTGCCGTTCCTGGGTCTATCTGGTCTCGGGATCGTGTTTTCTATCGCTTACCGGTTACGGCGTTTTGATGTGGGGGTATGAGTTTTTCGGCCGCGTCCATGCCATGGAGCCGATGGAGGTGGGCGTGTGGATGGCCGCCATAGTGGGCATAGGCGGCAGCCTAGGGACCCTGGCCGGCGGCTCTATTGCTGACCGCCTGGGGCGTCGCGACCCCGGCTGGTACATGCGTTTTCCGGCCATGGCAACAATGGCAAGCCTCCCCTTTGCCGCTGTCTTTCTGCTCGCGGAATCGAGCCGGACCTCGATGATCTTCTTCTTTGTCTTTTACGTCCTGTCCAACGTCTACGTTCCGGCCATGCACACGATAAACCAGAACATTGCCAAGCTGCGCATGCGGGCTACGGCGGCGGCAATCCTGCTGTTTATTGTAAACCTGGTCGGTGCCGGGGCCGGTCCTTTTGTGGTGGGTCTTCTCAACGACCGCTTTGCCGTGGTCTACGGTAACGAGGCGATCCGCTACTCTCTGCTGACACTGGCGACGACCGGAGTGGTGGGGGCGGCTCTGTTCTATCTGTCCAGCCGCTCCCTGGCGGCCGACCTGGCCCGCCGCGACGGCTAGGCCGGCCGTGAAGCCGATGTCAGCCCCGTGAATGCGGTACCAGTAAAGCCCCGCCTCTACCCACTTTTTGGGTGGTTGAGGCCCTGATTTCCTTGACGGTGGTAGCTGTACGCCCGACCCCGAACCGGCCACTTCCACCGACGCCTTCCCGGGCGGCGGTGTGGTTAACTGTCCGGCACCCTAGGCGCGGTCGAACAGGGCCAGGAAACGGACCAGGTCCAGGGTGCCGCCTTCGACCTGTATGTCGCCGGCGGCAAAGGCGGCCAGTGGGTTGCGGCGCTGCAGCAGGATGTCCTTCCAGGTTTTAGAGTCTACGGTTACGGTCACCTCGGCCGCGGTGAAGAAATAGGGCTGCACCTCCATGACACCGCGGCGCACGTGGAGCATGAATTTCTCCCCGGTGTCCGGGAACACAAATGCCACTACCTGGTCGACGTCGGCGGCTTTGGCTGCATCCAGGCCCACGGCCATGGAGGCCATGATGCCGGCAAGGGGCAGGCTGTAGACCAGGTCGGCGGTTGCGTTGAAGTCGGTGGCCTTGTCGGGGGTTATCTGTCCGCGCAACAGGCCGGCCTGGGTGAGGTAAAAATTACGTCCGTTGGGGCTGGTCTGGCCCGCGCTGAGACCCTCTAAGGCCGCGGCTTTGAGCTCGCGTGCGTCGGAGTCGTCGGGGTCAAGACGCAAGAGATGGTCGGTCAGCTCGGCGGCCCAACGAAGGTCCCCGTCGTCAAGGGCCTGGTGGGCCGACTCTTTGAGGCCTTGACTGCCACTGGCAAGGGCGGCCATCCGTTGGGCTCGCTGCCGGGGGGGCATTGGCGACAGCGTGGCCGTGTTGCCGTCAAACCAGCCCAGGTAGCCGTTGAATATGGCACGCACCGACCACTCCACCGTGCCGTAGTATTCCTGCAGCCAGGGGTTTTCGGCTAGGTGGGCGGGCAAGCGCACGAAGCTTACCAACTCGTCGGGGGTAAGGCCACGGTTGATGCCACGCACGGTCTGGTCGTGCACATAGGCGATAGCATCGCGGTAGTCGGTCAGTTGGGCGTAGATGTGGTCGCCACCTGAGAGCGGACGGCTGTGGCTGGGTACCAGGTGTTCGGGGCGCAGGCGGCGCATGAGGTCGAGGCTGCCCACCCAATCCATGACGTCGCGGTAAGAAGTGCCGCGTATTGTGTAGAGGTTGGGGAAGGCCCGGTAGAAATTGTCGCCGGGCAACAGCACCTTTTTGTCCGGCAGCCACACGAAAATCTGATCGTTGGTTTCTCCCGGGGCGTGTACGAGTCTCAGGCGCACGCCGGCGATGTCCAGTTCAAGTTGGTCGGAGAAGGTGTGGGTGGGCGGCAGTAGCGACGAGGTGCCACCGCCGTGGCCGAGTTTCAATTGCGCGCCGATGCCGCAGTTGGGCACCAGATGCCGGGGCAGGTAGTTGCCGAACATCTGCATACTGCGCCAGGTGATGGCCGGACGCACCACGTTTACCAGGCGGTTTATGTAGTAGAGCGTGGTGTCGTGGGCATAAACGTCGGGCGGGTTGGCTGGGTCATCGACGAAAGCCTCGCCGCCAAAGACATGGTCGCCATGGTTGTGGGTGTAGATGACGGCCACCACCGGTTTGTCTGTCAGGGTGCGGAAAGCCTCGCGCACCTCGCGTCCGCTCTGCAGACTCTCGGTGGTGTCGACGATGATTACACCATCTTCACCCTCTATGAGGATGGAGTTGGCCATGGCGTACCCCACGGCCACGTGCACGCCATCGGTGACTTCGTATATGCGCCTTTCAAACTCCTTGCTGTGTTCGAGCAGTCCGGCCGGGGTGGCCACCTTGGTGGGCATTGGTGTCGTGGTCTGGCGCCGGCAGGCAGCCGTGGTCAGGGTGAGGCCTGCAAGACTTAAGATTATGGCTACAACGGCTGTCGCGTGACGGTGACTCATAGTGTAGCCTCCCTGTATAGAGACGGTCGAAAGGAGGCAACTGGATGACTACTGACCTTTGGATGCTTATATGGACGGTGATGCTGGCCATGGTTTTGCCGGTGGCCTACGTCGGTGGACGCGTGGCGCTGCCGGGGGGATTTCGATGGGGACTGGGCAACCGCGACAGCAGTTTCGATAGTCCGCCCTGGGTGGGACGTGCCCAGCGTGCTCACGCAAACCTCGTCGAGAACCTTGTGCCTTTTGCCATCCTGGTGCTGGTGGTTCACACCACCGGCGAGGCCAACGCGGCTACCGCGATGGGCGCGCAGATTTTCTTCTACGCCCGTGTTGCCCACGCCCTGGTCTACACCCTGGGACTGGTGCCGCTTCGGACCCTTGTCTTCGGCATCGGTGTGGCCGGCCAGCTGCAGATACTGTTTTCTCTGCTGGCCTGACCACCACCGTCAGGGTTGGACGGTGGGCGCATAGACCATACGCAGGACCACACCGGCCCTCTCGCTCAGTTGCACGTCGCCGCCGTCGGCGTCTTCGTGGATTTTTGTGTAGACGGGCACGTTTATCTGAGCCTCGGCGGTCAGACCGTCGGCCAGGCGCCAGGTAATCGATGGTTGCAGCGAGACTTCCAGCCGTCCGGTGTTGGGGACGTCGAGGTTGCCACTGAAGCTGCCCACGCTGCCGACCAGGTCATCGCCGTGAAACTCATCACGGCCGGCGTAGTTGAGTTTGGCGAACAGTGCGGCCGTAAGCTCGGAAGCGCCGAGCGTGCGGGCAATACCGGCGGCCGCCGTGGCCCGGGTTGCCGTGCGGTAGCCGTCGTCGGCGTCGTAGAAGGGTACGCTCACCTCTGCCGAGCCCAGCAGGGTCCACGCATTGGGCAGGCGGTAGAGGGCATCAACTCCCACAAAAGGGTCCGCGGTGCCCGTGCCCAGGCGCATGTGTGAGTGCGACGGGACAACAATGCCCAACTCTTCGGCTTCCTCGTGGCCCACGAAGGCCGCGGCCGTCAGTTTGTTGCGCCGGCCGGTGGGAAGGCTGAGGCCGAAATTGACGGCATAGCGACGTTGCTCGTCGGCCACGAGGAAGTGCCTGATGCTAAGCCGCAGGTCGCCGAGGCCACTGTAGGTCTGGTCGCGGTGATGGTTGTCGTCCTCGTCCACGCTCATTCTTGTGGAGCGGAAGGGCAGGGATGCCGACAGTTCACTCTTTTCACTGAGCGCGTAGCGCAGTGACAGAGTGGTCTGCCAAACGTACATATCGGCATCGCCGTGTTCGGCCGCTTCCGGCGCTCTTGTCCCCAGTTCGGCAAAAGATATGTAGTCGTCGCCGTGGACCAGGCGGGTAAGCGCCCGGTATTGGGAAGTAACTCCCACCTGCAAGCTCCCTGGCGAGAGCGGTTTGTCGTAGCGAGTTGAGCTTGTTGGCTCTCCACCGGAGAGCATCGGGTTTGCTCAACCGGCTCATTGGCCCCAGGCCGGTACGGCCATGAGTAGCGGGACAAGTACTGCAAAGGCAAAAGCAGCGCGATGCTGTCGGTTGGTGCTATTCATTTGATTCTCCTGTTTTACGGGCGCCGCCGCGTAGCAGGGCTCGTTCGAGACGTTCGGGCTCCAGCCCTGAGATGGCTTCCACTTTGCGACCGGTGTTGGAGTAGACAACGACGTAAGGCAGCCCCGGTACTTTGGACAGATGCTGCTTGGCCACCGGCGATCCCCAGTCATCGACGTTTATTTTTCTAAGAGCCACGTTGTCGTGGCTTTGCATGAAGGCCAGCATGGCTCGGTCTACCTCACGGCAGGGCCCACACCAGGTGGCGTAAAAGTCGAAGACGGTAACTTTGTCGTCGGCCAGATGCTCTTTGAGGTTCACTTTCTCTCCCTTGCGTGAGACCCAGGCTACATCCAGGTGGTGGGGAAAGACCACGTTTTCCAGATAGCGGCCCTTGCCCGCCCCGACTACAGCATCGTAGCCGAGCCCGCGCACGACCTCGGCGAGACGTTCGGGGGCCGTGGCTACGGTTTGATAGAGCACGGTGAGTTCAGCCGCATCGCGGTCGAAGCTGGCCGACTCTACGCCGCTGGTCTCTTCCAGGGCCTCGACGGCTTCCATGCCGCAGCTCTGACAGTCGATATCGCGAAGCGAGATAACGGTCGAGGCCAGCGCGGCCGACTCTTTGCCGTCGGGGGTTTGCGCGGCGGTGCTGTTGGGAGACAGCATTGCGGTAAGGATCAACAAGGCGACAGTGAGTCCGGCGGCCAGGCCGTGGGGTTGTCGCTCTGTGGGGTAATTTTTTTTGCGTTCAAACATATCATGTTCCTACCTGTCCGTGTCCCTCGCATGCGCATACGCGCGCAAAAAGGACGGTTACGGTGGCCGAAAAACCAACGGGACTTACAGGAAGGTCAGATGAGCAGAGACTGGAACGTAATAAACAAGCGCGTGGCAGGCCCGGGTGGACCGCGGTCGAAATTCAGGTGGCGGGTGGTCGGGGCCACTACGGCCACGGCGGTGGCGGTGGCATGGAGGGGGAGCTGCCAGGTCTTGCCACTGGGCGCCGGTTTTACGGCCGCCGTGGCGGGCAACTCCCGGGACGGTTCAGCAATGTCGCAGCAGCAGCCAGCGCTGCGCTTTATGCTGGTGGCAGCAGTGGCGTCCTTGTCCTTGCAGCAGCATGAATAGCTCGACCGGCCGTCCATGAGGCAGAGCCCAAGTCCGGCCGTCGCGCCGCTGGGGCCCAGAAGCAGGGCCAGGGCAACAAGCCCCGCGCCAAACCTTCGAATCCGTCTCCTGCCCATGCCGGTGAGGCTAGCACGGGGCTGCGGCCTTAACCAGTGAAGAAGGGCCTGGTGGCCCTTACCCTCCCTCGGCCAACAGACCGGCGATGGTGAACCAATCGCCATCTACCGAGTTGTCGTTGTCCCAGCCGATGTCGATATACCAGCCCGCTTCGTCCGGGAATCCGAACCCGGGGATGGCTGCCCGTGTGCCGTGCTCCAGTTGCAGGTCGAGTACGGTAAATGCGTACACAAACATACGCTCTTCGTCGTATTCGAGGTCGGCATTGGGGTTGGGCTTGGTCGAGGTGCGTTGGCTCATGATCACCGTTTTCCACAACTCGCCGGCGCGGTCGTACATGTCCGAATAGACGATCATGTAGGTTTCCTGGTCGACGTAGATAACTCTTTTAGAGTAGGCATAGTCGGGCATGTGCGCGACACCTTCGACTACAAAGACCTTAGGCCTCTTTTCCCAATTTTCACAAAAGGTCATGCCACCGTCACGCGTACACAGCTTGGGTGGCACGTTTTCTCCGTGCATGGAGCCAAGCATTTCTTTCTCGCCCAGAAGTTTCCAGTCCATGACGGCGATGTGGCCGGCCCAGCCCCCGAAACTGTCCAGATCAATGTCCTGGCCGAAGAGCGCATCGGAACGCTGGGCGCTCGACATGCGGCGTACCCGCCGGATGGTCGGTATGTAGAGCCAGGTATCGTCCATGCGGTCGGGGTCGCGGTAGCGGTAGCTGATGCTGCCTACGCCCTTGAGGTCGAATGGGTCGATGAGTGGATAAAATCCGAACTTTGCAAAAATGTTGTCGCGGTTCTCGTCATCGGGAAAACGCGGCTTGGGATCGTGCTGAATCCGCCCGTCCATACGCAGGCGCCGCGACCAGTCCACAGTGAAATGGCGCTCGACGTTGTAGTTGCGTTGTCCCTTGGCATCGACGTAGAAGCCGCCGGTGTCGGCATCGGGGAGGTGCACGGACAAATCGTCGGTAAAATAAGCGGTGCGCTCGAAGTTGTGCATGATCTTGACCCCGGCCTGGGGGTCGTTGCTGTCAACGGTGGGGAAGGGCCGGCCTGCGATGTAGTTTTTGAGCATGTAGCGGTCGTCGAGTGATACCTGGGCCGAGTATTTCTCTGTGGCCTGTGAATACAGCTTCGGGGTTGAGATTTTTTTATAGTCCGTGATGTTCAGGTCCATGCCGTTGCGGACGGCCCACAGAATACCAGGGGATACCAGATCCTGGGCCTTCTCGGCATTGACGCGGGAGATTACGTCGCCCGGTGCGACATCGGCTTGCGCCTCAGTCGTGGTGCCGCAGGCCAATATGGCCGTTAGAACCATGGCCACAGGGAGCAGGCTTGCCGTTAGCGGAGACGTTTTGTCTGCTTTCATGTAGTGTTTCCCCTTGCGCGGATCCGCGGATTAGTGGCCCGGCGGCTGAATCAAGACTGCAACCTTATATCTGTGTATTGCCGTGATGTTAAATAGCCCCGTGTACACGGGGCACGCGCCTGTTGGCACACTGGTTTAATCCCGGCCCGGCGGCTAGAGTCGGCTCCGATGTTGACCAGTGTGGTGCCCTATCGCGACATTCCCTGGGCCGAATTGGGCGAGGGCGTGGAGATGAAATTGCTCAAGCGGGGATTAAGTGACGGGGTCTACACTATGATCAACCGCTTCGCCCCGGGTTTTGTGGCCCCTACCCACCTCCATCTTGGTGAGGTCCACGCCTACACGATCGAAGGGTTGTGGCACTATCTTGAGTACGATTGGGTGGCTAAGGCCGGTGACTACGTCTACGAGCCCCCCGGTTCGGTTCACACACTGGCCGTTCCCGCCGACAACACCGAGCCGACCGTGGCGATCTTTACTATCGCCAAAGGTATGGAACTTCACGACGATGAGGGCAACGTCTTTATGACCCAGGATGCCGAAGGCATGGACATGCTCTACCGGGCCGCCCTTGAGACCAAGGGAATCGAATACCCGCAGCAGATTGTGCCTTGATATGACTTTGTTGGACCTACCCATCTGGTTCCAGGTGCCCGAGGCCGTGGGCGAGCTCGGTGTCAGCCTGCGCGGGCTCATACACAAGGTGCTGGCGGTGGAGGAAATTTCCCCCGAACTCGCCGAGAAAATGCGTGATGTGGGCCGGCGGGTTGACGCCCTGGCCGAAGAACTCAACGACCACGCACTGGAAGACCGCTTCCCGCGTATGGCCTTTGACGAGGAGAAGGGGGTGCGGCCGTACTACGTGCAGGGCGGTATGATTGGCGACCACCATCCTTTCGTTCCCACCGCCGAGATAAAAAGCGAGGGGGGACGGACCTGGGGCACGGTATACTTCGACGTTGCCTTTGAGGGACCGCCGGGCTGCGTGCACGGTGGCTTTATTTCTTTCTTCTTCGACCAGATCTTCGGCCATCACAACCTGGCCAACGACATCCCGGCCATGACCGGGACGCTGACGGTTCGCTACAACAAGCCGACGCCGCTCAAGACCGAGCTTGAGTTTGAGGTCTTCACCGAGAAGGTGGAATCCCGCAAAGTGTTGGACCGGGCCTATCTCAAGGTCGGCGGAGAGAAGATTTGCGAGGCCGAAGGGATCTTCCTGCTGCCCGGGGAGTCGGGTCTTATGGCCGCGGTCCGCGAAAAAAAGATCAGGCCCTAATCTTAAGCCGCATGAGTCCCCACCGTAATACTTCCCGGCCGCGACGGCCCCGTTTTGTGATGGTTCTTGTAGGGGTGGCCATGGCCATGGTGGCCTATGAGGCTTTTTCTATTTTTCTGCGGCCCCTTGCCTCCTACGAACAGGTCTGGTTCGGCCTTCACTTCTACGGGCAGGCCGCCCGTGCGTCGTCGGTTGCGCACATCCTCGTCTATGGGGCCGGAGCCTGGGGTCTGTGGCATCTCAGACCGTGGGCGAGAAAGGCCGCGATGGTCTACCTCGTCTATCTGTTGGCCTCCTTTATCATCTGGGGGGTACGTCGCGATGACATTTCCGAAGGTGCTTTTTATGTTATGGCCTGGCAGTTGTCGGTGCTGCCGGTGGTAACGTTTTGTTTAATGTACCTGTACAACGGGGCGCGTTACTTTCGCGACAATCAAGGTCTTGTTTCCACTGGGACGGACAATGTCTGAAAACGCTATAGCAACAAAGAGTGAGACGACTTACAGTTTTTCGCGCATCACCTGTTTTGAGCAGTGTCCGCGGCAATTTCGCTACCGCTACCGCGACGAGGTTAAAGAAGCCTTTAATTCCATAGAGGCCTTCATGGGCAGCCGTGTCCACGACACTCTCGAGTGGTTGTTCAACCAGAAGAGTTCGGGCCTTGCCCCTACCGTCGAAGAGGCGGTGGGACGTTACTGCAAAGTCTGGGACGAGGCCTTGGCCGCGGCACCACGGCCGGTGCGTGTAATAAAACGCAACACGCAAGCCGAAGAGTACCGGCGTAGGGGTGCCGACATGGTGAGCGAGTTTTTCCGTTCACGCTTTGTCACCGACACATTTACAACCGAGGCCACCGAACTTCACGTGACGGTAGAGCTTGACGGCCGCTATTCTTTCCAGGGTTTCATCGACCGTCTGGCCCGGGACGACAAGGGCGTGTTGCATATAATCGACTACAAAACCGGCAAGCGCGTGCCGTCGCGTTTTGAGGGCAAGAATGCCGACCAACTGAGGTCCTATGCGGTTGCCTTGTTTGCCCAGACCGACTCCCGGGAGTTGGCCCTGGACCTTTACTTCCTGAGACAAGACAAACTCATCAGTTCCTCGATAGGGCGCGACGAGGCCCGGGGGATGGAAGAGAGCTTGTGTGGGCGGATCAAGGCGCTGGAGGAATCCACGGTATTTCCGCCCAACCCGAGCGTGTTGTGCGACTGGTGTGGCTACAACGACATCTGCGAGGCCGCCGGCTCGGGGGGCTGGCGGCCGGGTTCACGCGACTAGCCGGCCTCGGCCAGGCGCAGCATCGTGTCGGCGGGGTCCCAGTAGGCCATGAGGGCCTGGATTCGGGCCTCGGCTGAAATCTCGAAGACGCTTATTCCTGCAAAATCCACCTGCCCGCCGTTTACCCCTTTGGCCTTGCCCGTCCACCTGACCGCGGCACCCATGCCGGCGTAGAAAATCTCCTCGGGCTGGATGCTGAGCTGGCTGAAGGGACCGGTCATACCGCTCCACAGGTCGCGCAGGCCCTGGGCTCCCTCCACGGCGGGAGCGCCCACCGGGTCGTGGACCGAGGCGTCGGGGGCGAACAGCTCCAGCCAGGCCTCGCGGTCGCGGGAGCTTATGGTGGCAAAGTAAGCGGTGATTGTCTGGACCACCTGGGGGTCGGCAAGGGCCTGAGTGTCGTTGCTCATAAGGGGGTCCTGCCTTGGGAGGGCCGAGGATGCAAAACGGGCCGGCCCGGCCCGTGGCCGCTCAAGGGGCCGCTCGGAATCTCCTTGTTCTATAAGCATATACGCTTTGCGTGTCGGGAAAGTTCCGGTCCTGGGAGCGAATAGGCGGACAGTGGAAATTCCCTTTCCCGTCCGCCAGCTTGCGCGACACCATTGCCTATCGCTGCCCCCGGCCCAGGGGTGGGGCGGGGCCGGGGGGCAGGAATTGCGAGACAATACGGGCTCTCTGCCCGCGGGCCGAAGGTTTTTGTGCCAGCGGCTTGGAGTCGGGGGTCTGGGGGCGCATTCTTAAGAGGCTCTCACTCCTCCTTCCGCCAGTCCTGGCGTTTCCCGGGGTCGGGCGTTGGCCCGACCCCGGGGCTGCGCCGGGCCCGCTAGGGGTCCGTTTCGGGGTCGATGGCCCATATATCCCCAAAATTCTGCTGTCCCCCCGAGACCTCAAGCATGGTGCCGGTTATCCAGCTTGAGGCCGGTGAGGCGAGAAAGACCACCGCCGAGGCTACTTCTTCGGGGGTGCCGAAGCGTCCTATGGGCAGGTCTCCGATGTGTGTGCCTATGCCTTCGTAGTAGGTTGCGCTGAACCCGTAGGTATCGATGGGGCCGGGGGCCACCGAATTGATGCGTATATTGTGGGGTCCCCATTCGATAGAGAGCGTACGCGCGAGGTTGGCCACCGCCGCTCTTGCCGCCGAGGTGTGGGCTATGCCAGGCATGCCGCGGCGAAAGTTGGCCACTATGTTTACGATGCTGCCGCCACCGTCGTTTATCATGCGGCGTCCGACGGCCTGGGTGACGTACCAGGTGCCGTTGAGGTTGTTGTTTATAACCGTGTCCCAGCCCTTGACCGAGTAGTCCCTGGCTCTTTGCGGGAACTGGCCGCCGGCATTGTTTACGAGTATGTCCAGACGCCCGAAGTGCGAGTGAACCTGGGCGACCATCTCCTGGACACGGGTGGCATCGCGAATGTCGCACTCTATGGCCAGCGGCTTGGGACCGCAGGCCGCCTCTATCTCACTGGCCCCTTGCTTGAGGTTTTCCGGTTTGCGGCTGGCTATAGCGATGCTCGCTCCGCACTGGCCCAGCGCTATGCTTGTGGCCTTGCCTATGCCGGTACCGCCGCCGGTAACCAGGGCCACCTGGCCGGCGAGCAGTTTCGGATTGAAAAAATTTTCCGTACCCATCCGACCTGTATACAAGCTGGTCGGCCGTATAGCCAGATTTTCGTCGGTACGGTTGAATGTTGGCCGTCCGGGCTGCGTCGTTTAAAACGTGGCCGGCATGGGAAATTCAGGAACTTCTATGAAACGCTTTGCAGTAGACAAAAATCTCGCCTTTGGCCAGCCCGAAGCCGCAAGGGACGGGCAGGCCGGCCGGCTGCGTGAGCGGGCGGCCGAACGTGCCCTGCAATTGGGTCCCGGCCTGCAGGCCCTGTGGCAGACTCTGCTCCCGTTGGTCGGAGCGTTGCCGGCCCAGCCCGGCGAGTCGCCGGGAATCTTCAACATAGAAGCCGGACCGGGCGACCACGAGGCGACCGTTCACATAGACATGCCCCCGGCTCCCTACCAGGAAGGGGAGGGGCCGGTGCTGGACAGGGTGCTGAGCTTGTCGGTAAAGCTTGCCCACGATTACCGGAAGTTCGGTGAGGATTATTACTGCGTAGACTGCGATATCCCCGTCGACGAGACACGCCACTAAGTTTCTCCCTGCGGTCGTTACTCCCTCCGACGATCCGCAAACCTACCGGGTGCGTTACCAACGTGCCTGGTAGGTTTTTTTTTCGTCCGGCCCGGCCTTCCGCTATCTCCGATGATGTGCTTGAATCCGCCCAGTGCCGGTACACCACAGAATCTGTAACCTCTGTGAAGCCTGTTGTGGGGTTTTAGTCACCACTGAGGGCTCTTCGGTGCTGTCGGTGCGTGGCGATAGTGAAGACCCCTTCTCGCGCGGCTACATCTGTCCCAAGGCCTATGCGCTCAAGGACCTCTACGAAGACGACGACCGTATAAGGCAGCCTCTCATCAAGCGGGATGGGCAGTGGCAGGAGGCCTCCTGGGAGGAGGCTTTGACGGCTGCGGCCGAAGGGCTGGCCTCGGTCCAATCGCGTCACGGGCGTGACGCGGTGGCTACCTTTGTTGGCAATCCGACGGTACACAGTCTGCCGGCCACCTTGGCTCTGCCGGCTTTCATCAGAACGCTGGGAAGCCGTGTGCGTTTCAGCGCCTCTTCGGTAGACCAGTTTCCCCGCATGCTGGCAGCCTATCTTGTCTACGGCGGCCAGTTTTCTTTCCCCATCGCCGACATTGACCGTACCGATTACTTTCTCGTCCTCGGGGCCAACCCGGTTGTGTCCAACGGCAGTCTGATGACGGCCCCCGGGTTTAAGAAACGCCTGGCCGCCATACGTAATCGCGGGGGACGACTGGTGGTGGTAGACCCGCGCCGCACCGAGACGGCAGAGGTGGCCGACGAGCATCTGTTTATACGTCCCGGGGCCGACGCTCCTTTCCTGCTGGCGCTACTGAACGTTATTTTTGCCGACGGTCTGGTCCGTCTGGGCAAGGCGGAGGGGTTGGTCGAAGGGCTGGACCGCCTGGCCGGTTTTGCCGAAGCCTTCTCTCCCGAGCGCGTCGAGAAGGCCACCGGTATCGATGCAGACAGAATACGAAGGATTGCCCGTGAGTTTGCCGCCGCGCCTTCGTCGGCGTGTTACGGAAGGGTGGGCACCTGCCTGCAGTCTTACGGTACCCTGGCCAACTACCTGGTCGATGCTATCAACCTGGTGTGCGGGCGTGTGGATGCCGAGGGTGGTGTGATGTTTACAACCCCGGCCACGCCGGCCGTGGGCCAGGGGCACTACGGGCGCTGGCGCTCGCGGGTGCGCGGTATCCCCGAGTTTGGCGGAGAGATCCCCGCGGCCGTTATGGCCGAGGAGATGGAGACCGAAGGCGACGGACAACTCAGGGGGTTGTTCACGATGGCCGGCAACCCGGTCTTATCGACCCCCAATGGCCGCCGTCTGGAGGGTGCCCTGGCCGGGCTTGAATTCATGGTAAGCGTCGACCCGGCCTTAAACGAGACCACCTGTCATGCCGATGTCATACTGCCCCCTCGCCACAGTTTCGAAAACTCTCAGTACAGCCTGGTCTTTAACGCCATCTCGGTGCGCAACACGGCAAAGTTCTGCCCACCGGTGTTCGAGGCCGGCCCCGATAGTCTGAGCGAATGGGAGATACTCGGTCGTCTCTGCGAAAAACTCTGCGAGGTTCGCGCGACGGGCAATGATGGGGGGGTAGACAACCCCGCCGCCATGCACTTTGCCCTGCAGCCGAACCAGATCGTCGACAACCTGCTGGCCGCCGGCCCTCACGGTCTGTCGGTGGATTCTCTGCTTGAGCATCCCTCGGGGGTTGACCTCGGGGCGTTGGAGGGGGGTCGGCTTGGGGATGTACTGGCCCAGGGCTCCGGCTTTATCCGCCTGGACGCCGATGTGATTGGCGACGAGGTCGAGCGCCTCGGTGGCGAGATGGAGAGTATGTCGGCCACCAACGGGCTGGTTCTGATAGGCCGCCGCCAGTTGCGCTCTAACAATTCGTGGATGCACAACTGTCCCAGCCTCATGAAGGGGCGCGACCGTTGCACTCTCCTCATGCACCCTGACGATGCCTTGGAGGCCGGGGTTCAGACGGGGGGCGAGGCTGTTGTAGAGACCCGCACGGGCCGCCAGGTGGTGGTTGTTGAGGTGTCCGACCAGATGATGGCGGGGGTTGTGAGCCTGCCCCATGGCTTTGGCCACAACCGCAAGGGCAGCCGTATGGCCGTGGCTGCAGCCCGCCCTGGAGTGTCGATCAATGATCTCAGCGATGAGGAACCCCTGGAGGGGCTTATGGGCAATGCCATCCTCAACGGGGTCCCGGTAAATGTGCAAAATTTATCTTGATAAAGTTTGGTCAGAGGGAGTAGCGTGGTCTTGCCGGACGTTGACGGTACGAGGGCACCATGATCGACGTCCGAAACGAAGGCCGCCCTACTGAGACGGTCCGAGGGGACGGTAGTACCGCCCCGTTCTGGAGGCCAGGAGATGACCCTTTGCCTCCAGAACAATATTTTTAAGGAGCCCTGGGAACGATGTCAGGTGCATTACGCCGGCATCATGCCGTTTCGCATCACGTCCTGTTGGCCGTTGCGCTGGCCGCCGCTTTTATTGTCGTGCTGATGTTGTGGGCTCCGTCGGCCGGGGCCGCTGTATCACCTCGCGTACCCGGGCCTCCAGATCCTCGGCATCAAGTTCACCAAGCTCGTTAAGGTTGGCCAGAAAAAGGTCGTGGGGACGCTTGCGACGGTAGGCC
>JAYGCL010000041.1:0-2210 GCA_046583365.1 Deltaproteobacteria bacterium | reverse complement strand
GCCCTTGCGCGCGAGGACGGCAACGGCGGTGGCCAGCAGGGTCCCAGCCCTCAGGCCCGTGCCTGCCGTAGCGTCGAGGGGGAGGTCAACGTTCCCATGAGCCTCGGCCGCATACTGCTCAAGGGTGCTCTTTCGTTGGGTGACTGTCCCCTGCTGGTGTGCGACAGAGACCAGGGTGGAGATCTGACGTCTTCGGATGCCCACAGTGTCTTGCTCGAAACGCTCGGGCGTAACGACGGTACAGAGTGCTATTGAGTGAAGTCCTTATCCGCACCGTTTCTCGTTGCCACTTTGGCCGCGGCGGGTCTGTGCGGATTTGCCGCTGAGGCCGGAGCTTCAACCACCGACCAGCTGCTCTGCCGCAAGGGCCTCATGGCCGCCTCACGTGTCTATCTGGCGGCCGGTCTCAAGGCCCGGCGGGTCTGCGTGGAGAACGCCCTGGATACTAGTGGCGCGACGGTTGCCTCTATCCAGTCCTGCCTGAGTGGTAGTGGCGGCCCCATCGCGCAACGACGCCTGGACTCTTTGAATAAGAGGGTAGACCGTATTGTCGGCTCCAAGTGTGTGGGGGCCGACCTTCTGTCCTTGCGCTATCCGGGACCCTGCGACTATGAGCCCGGTACGGGCATCTTCAACCGTTTCAGGCTCGGCCAGTGCGTGACCTCCCTGGTCGGCGACAAGGTCAAGGAACTTATCGGGGGGCAGTTCCCCACACCGTCCAAATTGCTTGATATTAACGACGTGGCCGGTGACGGCCGTGGTTGTGTGGCCGACGTGGCCAAGCACGCGGCCAAAATGGTCAAGCGCGAACTTCGCAGGCGCCAACTCTGCCTTTACAAACAGGACGAGGGCGCGAGCCCCGGGGTTGTCGACTGGGACTGCCGTGCCGACATCGTGCCCTACGGTCCCGGCACCGGTGACAGGCGTACCGACCGTGGTATAGCCAACGCGTACAAGCGTACGATGTTCAAGGTCCTCGATGCCTGCTACGCCAGCGACGTTGCTGCCATCGGCTACGACGCTTGCACCGATTTCGGCCAGGACGGTTTTGATGCTTACGACCTGCGCGAATGTATTTTCAGCAGCCACCGTGCCGTTGTTGGCGATCTTCTGATGGTGTCGTTCTCTGACCTGCCCACCTGTGGCGACGGTCTAAAGGAAGGCGGGGAAGCCTGCGACGACGGCAACCTCGTCAACAGCGACATTTGTCCTGACAACATGGCCACCGGTGGTGTGTGCAGCATAGCAAATTGCGGCGATGGTCACCTGTGGACCGGCGCCGAACAGTGCGACGATGGCGATGCCAACAGCGACACCACGGCCGATGCCTGCCGCAGCAGTTGCGCGCTGCCGCGTTGCGGTGACGACGTCATCGACAGCGGCGAGGAGTGTGACACGGGCAACGACAACAGCGACACCGCGGCCGATGCTTGCCGTGCGGATTGTGTGCTGCCCGTCTGCGGAGACGGTGCGATAGATACCGGTGAGGCTTGCGACGACAGTGGCGAGTCGGATGTCTGCAACGTCGATTGTACTGAGTCTCTCTGTGGAGACGGAAAAATTAACGACAGCGCCGGTGAGGTTTGCGACGACATAGGCGAATCGTCGGCTTGCGATGCCGACTGCACCACGACGATGTGTGGTGACGGGACGGTAAACGAGACCGCGGGCGAGATGTGCGACGATGGCGACACCGCCGATGGCAATGGTTGCGATTCCAACTGTACGCCCACCGGCTGTGGTAACGGCATTGTAACGCTGGGTGAGAACTGCGACGACATGGGCGAGTCGTCGTCTTGCAATGCCGATTGCAGTGCGGTTGTTTGCGGCGACGGTGTTGTCAACATCACCGCCAATGAGCAATGCGACGACGCCGGAGAGTCGGTGGCGTGCAACAGCAACTGTACGCCGGCCTCTTGCGGAGACAGTATCATCAATACGACCGCCGGTGAGCAGTGCGACGACGGCTTTGAGACCGCGACCTGCAGTGCCACTTGCTCCCTGGTCGCCTGTGGCGACGGCTCGGTGGACCAGGCCGCCGGTGAGCAGTGTGACGACGGCAACGAGGACGACGGCGACGGTTGTGATTCAAACTGTACACCGACCGGGTGCGGCAACGGCATCGTTACCAGTGGTGAGGCTTGCGACGATAGCAACTCTTCCAATGCCGATGGCTGTCTCAGCGACTGCACCCTTGCTTCCTGTGGCGA
>JAYGCL010000022.1:0-2626 GCA_046583365.1 Deltaproteobacteria bacterium | reverse complement strand
CACAAGCAGCCCGACTACCTCACGCCACTGGTTACGCCGCCGTTTGCCGCCCTCGACTACACCACCGATGTGGCGATGTATACGGTCTTTACCATGGGTGGGCTGCACACGTTGCCCAGCGGACAGGTGCTGACGGCCGACGGCCAGCCGGTGGCCGGCCTGTACGCGGCCGGACGCACGACCTCGGGTCTGGCCGCGCAGGGCTACTCGAGCGGCCTGTCGATTGCCGATGCGACCTTCTTCGGCCGCCAGGCCGGCCGCAACGCCGCGCACAACTCTTAGTTTTTGTCGTGAGAGGGGATAGCGGAGAAATCGGCCTCGCGTTTTTCTAAAAAAGCCGCGACCGCTTCCATATTCTCCGGCGAGCCCACCCTGCCACCGAAGGCCTTGTCCTCGCGGGCCCGGGCCCGCTGGATTCCTTCGGCCCTTGTGGCCATCAGCAAACGCTTGGTGGCGCGCAGCGAACCCAGGGGTTTTGCCGCCAGCCGGGCGGCATGGTCCTGGGCCCTGGCCAGTTCCTGGCCGGGTTCGCACAGTGCGGTGGCCAGACCCATCTGGACGGCGCGTTCGGCATCGAAGAAGTCGGACTCGAAGAGCAGGTCGAGGGCGTGGCGGTAGCCGACCACGACCGGCAGCAGGTAGCTGCTGGCCGCTTCGGGCACCACCCCGAGGGTTACAAAGGGGGCGCGTAGACGGGCGCTGCGGGAAATGTAGGCGTAATCGCAGTGCAGCAGGAAGGTAAGGCCAAATCCCACGCCCACCCCGTTGACGGCGGCAATCAGGGGTTTGTCGAAGACTTCGAGCATATCCATGACCGGCGTAAAGCCGGGCTCGGAATCGGCAGAGTTGGTATCCATACCGGCCATATCGCCTAAATCCTGGCCGGCCGAGAAAGCCTTGCCGGCCCCGGTGACAACCACGACCCGGACCTCGTCATTTTCCAGCGCTGCAGACATGGACGCGCCGAAATCGCCCCACAGTTGGCGGTTAAAAGCGTTACGGCTTTCGGGACGGTTAAGCGTGATGGTCAGCACCCCGCCGCTCAGTTGTTCGATTATAGTCTCGCGTTTCATGCAACTCTCCTCTAAAATTGTTGAAGCGGTTCTACAGCGGGGGACAAGGTATGGAAAATCATACAACCATTGCACGTCTGGGGCTTACGCTTCTGGCCGTGTTCGTCACGCTTATACTCATTGGTTACTTCAACGGCCCACCGGCCTGAGGGAGGCTGGCAAGTGGAAGCACGACAGGGATTACCTATAAGCCAACGCAAGGGCGATTGGTTTTTTGTCGGGGTGTTCGCGTTTTTCACCTGGTCGTCGATTTTCTCCGACGGCTTTGCCGCCCTCGGCTTGATCGGGGAGGGCGGGTTCTGGTCTCAGGCCAACGCCTGGTACGCCGCTATGGGCGACCCCTTCTACGGTGCCGACCACTGGTGGTTCCGTATCAGTCCGGGCATATCGGCCTTTGTCTACGGGCCGTTCTACCTGGTGCTGGTGTGGGCCATTATAAAGGGCAGGAACGCTGTGCGCCTGCCGGCCCTCATCTATGCGGGCATGATGACCCACGGCATGACCGAGGTCTTGTACTGGGAGTTTTTCAACCCGCTGGGGCAGCAGCCCAGCAATCTGGCCTGGTTTCTTGGCTGGAACATGCCCTACCTGGTCTTCCCGATTCTGTTTGCCGTGCGCGTCTACAAGCCCGAGCCCTTCGGGCGGGCCTGACGGGTCTACGCATTACCAGGACATTCCCAGGCGGGTACGCAGCTTTTCCACGTCCTCGGCCAGCAGTTCTTCGAGGAAGCGGCGGTGGTGGGCGGGGATGTTCTGGTCGCCGGTGGGGTTTACCGGCCGTGCCGAGTCTTCGACGTAGCGGAGGTCGGCATCCACGCCTAGAAACTCCATGACCTCAAGCAGGTAGTCTTCGGGGCGGGAGCGCAGGTCGTCAAAGCGGCCCACCTTTACGTGGCCGTCCTTCAGACAGGCCGACCAGTTGTCCAGGTTGTCGACGTACCTTGCACAGCGACGCTGGTAGTCGTTGTCGAAGAACACTTCGAACTCGTGGTCGCTTACCTCTTCGAAGGCGCGGCCGCTGTTGCGTACCAGATCTTTTTTGGCATGAGACCAGGCCCTCTCAATCGGGTCGCGCACCATCATGATCACTTTGATGTCGGGGTTCAGTAGCGCGATTTCTTCGATTACGTCGCGGTCTATGGGGGCGTAGCTGGCCGTGGCCTCGCCGCGCACACGCACCCGGTAGGGGCGGCGGTAGCGGGCAAGGCAGCGGGCCTGCTTCAGTGCCCACAGCCAGGGTGGGTCGTGGAAGTGTCCGAGGTACCAATTGAGTTGGTCGGACTCGAACTTTGGGTCGTGGTGGCCTTTCAGGCGGTTGAAGAAGAAGATCTCTTTTGAAAACGGGCACATCAACTGCGGGTGCCAACGCAGGTGAAAGTGGAGCCAGGTGGTGCCGGTGCGTTGGGGGCCGATGATCAGAAAGTCGGGAAAGCGGCTGATGTCGACCGGCCCCGGGCCGGCTTTGACGTGGCGGAGTCCGGCGCTTTGCGTGGCGCTGAGAAGTAAGGGGGTCATGGGGGTAATCCAGCCAACCACCCTGATAGCGCGGCGCC
>JAYGCL010000061.1:0-5001 GCA_046583365.1 Deltaproteobacteria bacterium | reverse complement strand
CGGTGTTACCGTCATCGCACTGCTCGCCAGCCGTGACGTTCAGAACCCCATCGCCGCACTCCTCGGCCAAGGCCACGGAACTCAGAACGAGCAGAGAGAGAGCAAAAGAAACTTTAAGCGCGAGCTTCAAATATACTGTCCAATCCACGCCGGCCTACCCGCAAAACGCGACTACCCGACGAAAGACCTACCTCGGTACAATATACTAAGACTATAGTCCTACTGTCAAGGCTGGGACGCACCCAACCTGACACCTTAACCCATTGTTTTTACAGAACTTTATGGAAGGGGGCTACTCGCCAGCGACCCTCTTTATATCGGCCAGACGGGCCTCCAACTCAAAAGCGGCCCTTTCGTCCTGCCCGCTCATGGCCTCCACGTCCCCGTCGGCAAAGCACATCACCCCCATGTCCTCGTAGGCCTTGCGTATTTTTGGGCCCCAAAGGCCGACGGCCTTCATGGTCGGCACTATGCGACTGAACAGCAGGTTTTGATAGTTGGTCATAAAGCCCGACTCGCGCATGTGGTCGGTACATTCCTGGACGGGAAGTCCGAGCCTTTCCCAAACCTCCTCGGACAGGAAGCGGTCGCGCATGAGGTATGATGCCTCGATGGCAAACTCTTCGCGCTCGTCGCGCTCGGCCTGGGTGAGCTGTGGGTAGTAGTCGCGCAAGGCCAGACGCCCGAAGGCCACATGGCGGGCCTCGTCCTGCATCACATAGGCTGTGATTGACCGCGCCAACGGGTTCTCGGATTGGTCGCGGATAAGAGCAAAGGCTGCAAGGGCAAGCCCCTCTATCAGCACCTGCATGCCGAGATAGGTAAGGTCCCAGCGAGAGTCTTGAATGATGTCGTCGAGCAGGGCCTTCAGTGACGGAGTTATCGGGTAGGCCAACTCGAACTTGTCGTTCAGCAAACGCGAGTAGGCCTCCACATGGCGGGCCTCGTCGATGACCTGGGTGGCCGCGTAGAACTTTGAATCTATGTCGGGCACCTGTTGTACGATCTTGGCCGTACATATGAGCGCCCCCTGCTCTCCATGCAGGAACTGGGAGATCTGCCAGGACTGGAAGTGGTGCCTCAACTCGGACTTCTCGGCCTTGTTCATTCTGGTGAAAGCACGGGAGCCGAAAATGGGAATGGCCTCGTCGGGCATCTCCATGGGGTTGGTCGGGTCGAGGTCCTGGGACCAGTCGATCCGCTCTTCGGCGTCCCATTGCAGGCGCTTGCCCTTTTTGTAGAGTTTGAGCAGGGAGTCGCGCCCGTCGGCGTACTCCCAGGTAAACTCGGTCTCGAAGCTGCCGGCCACCTTCCAGCTAAGCGGGTCGGTGGGCATTGCGTACATGTCTGCTGTCAGGGCCATGGTGTTGCCTCCTTGGTTTCATATCGTAAGTTCCGGGCCCGGCGACCTGCCCGCCGGTCGGCCCGGCGGTCGGGCCAGCCAAGCCCCCAGTTGATAGCATTAAAGACCAGCCAGCGAAGCGGCTCGGGCGGCAGCCCTAAGGTCTTGCGCGACCACAGGGTCCGCCCTACTCCATCGCGGCCGGCCAGCAGGTCGGCCACCATGCGGCCGGCATAGCTTGCGTGGGCAAGACCATGGCCGGCATAGGCCATGCTGTAGAGAATACGGCCGCCCTCTCGTATGCGACCCACCGAGGGCAGAAAATCTAGAGCAAGAAAAATTATCCCGCCCCAGTGCCGTTTGATAGATACATCGGTGAGTTGCGGGAAGCGTTCATAAAAGAGCTTCTCGAAAGCAAGGGCCACACGCCGGTCAACGTCGGCAATCCGCTTGCCGCCAAACCCGTAGCGCACGGTCTTCGAACCACCAACAATGCAGTCGTCGGCCGTAAGCCGCCAACTCTCCAGCGCTTCGTGGACCGTGTAGACCCCTTCGCGCCCGTTCCAGGGCAGACGCCCGAGTTGCTCGGGACTCAGCGGTTCGGTGCGAAAGAGCTGGACGTTCAGTGGCAGTGCCTTTGAAGAGAGCAGTCCCAGGCGCGGGGTGTAGGCATTGGTCGCAACCAGGCAGTGCTTGGCACGAACCGCTCCCTCCTGGGTTCGTACCACCACGCCGATATCATTCTCCGCGATGTCGGTCACTGGCGAGTGGTCGAAGACCATGGCGCCGGCCTTTTCCACCGCAAGCCGAAGTCCTTGTACGTATTTGGCCGGATCGAGGATCCCACCGTGCGGTTCGAGGTAACCACGCGTAAAGCTGGGGGGCAGGCCGCGCTCGGCCATGGCAGCCTCGTCAAGCAGTTTGCCGGGCAGGCCGAAGCGGCCGGCAACTTCGGCCGCACGGTCGATCGCGCCATACTGGCACTTATCGACGGCCGCCAGGATGTTGCCCACCGGCTCGTAGTCGCAGTCTATCGCATGCGCCTCGATCAGCCGTTCGGCCTCCGAGATCGCGGCTTCCGTAAACGTGATGAGAGAGGCCACGCGCTCCCGGCCGTAAAGGCGGGCAAGCGTGGGCAGGTCTTTTCCGATGGTCGGGGTAAGGTGTCCGGCGTTGCGTCCGCTGGCCCCGTAGCCCGAGATTTCGGCCTCAACAACGGCAACCGAAAGACCCTCGGCCATCAGTGCCAGGGCAGAGGAAAGTCCCGTCAGCCCACCGCCCACGATCACCACGTCGGCCTGCTGGTCCGTGCCCAGAGGCTCTGCGGGCACGCAGGCCAGGCCGTCCATCCATGAGCTTATGGCGCTTATGCCACCCCCGGCGCTCGTCATGACCCAAGCCCTACGCTCTTGCCAGGGCCTTGTAAACACTTTGCCGTGGTGGAACCAGATCGCTGTAAGTGTGGTGTCCTCGACGGGATTTGAACCCGTGTTGCCGGCGTGAAAGGCCGTATGACCTAGTATTAACGCTGTCGAGATGCAGTGATGCTAGCTACTTAGTGACATGCAAGGGTGAGTGGAGGTGACGAAAGTGGAGCGAAGTCGTCCTTATATTGGAGCCGAAAAATACGGCCTAACTTACCACCGTTTTCGATAACCAACTGACCCCAGCGAATGCGGCGAACCCAGCCTCGCGGGTTTAAAACTTAACAGGGCGCGGGCATCAGGACGCCGCTTTCTACGGCTGGCAGAGCAACTATAGACAGCATATAATCTCCGGTGATTGGGACCTTGCCCATGCGGCGAAACACGTTGGCTAAAGGATTGGGCATCGTCTCCCGGTGGCTGCTCGCGATAGCCGCAGCGGCGCTGTTTACATTTGCCCTGCGTTCGGCGCTTCTCGACGAGAGCCTGGGCACGTTTCGCCTGGCCGTAATCCTTGTCGGCTTGACCGGGTCGGCTCTGTCCCTGCGTAGCGGCACGATCGCAGTGCTCGTCGTCGCTCCGCTCGGGCCGGTCGTAAGCCGCGTCCTGCTGGAAACACCCGGTCTCTCGCTCGCAGAACACTTATTGGTCGGAGTGCTCCTCGCCGGTTCACTCGGCGAACTCAGGCGCCACCAGATCGGGACACGAACCAGGATCGACTGGCCTCTTCTCTGCTTCGTCCTGGTGGTTGTGGCATCAGCAACCCGTATCCTTTTTGCCTTCAATGCCGGCGGATTTGGTCCATGGCAGGTCGTCGCCGACCCCCTGATCAATCATTTCTCCCACCGTCTCGGTGACTTCGCCCACGACCGCTTCCTGGTCGTCCACCACTCGTTGGTAATCATCGAGGGTGCGCTTTGGTTTCATCTGCTGACGCGACCGACTGCGAAGGAGTTTGGGAAACGCTACCTCGTCCCAGCACTTATGTGGCCAGCCTTCATCGTGGTGTTGGTCGGATTGGCTCAAACAATATGGCGCTTCGCCCCACTTTCGTTTTTCCAAGAGTGCCGCGTTTCTTCCACCCTGGCAGACCCCAACACGCTAGGTGCCTACCTGGCGCTGGTTATACCGCTCGGGATAGCTTTCTCGTTCGAGTCACGGCGGCCATGGGCACGACTTATCCTGTGGCTCGGACTCGCTGGCTATTGCCTTATGGTGACCTTCTCCCGTTCATCCTGGGTCGGCCTCGGCGTAGCGCTGGTCGCAGCCCTTGTGTTGTTGCTGCGCAAACAGCATCTGTTCGCCCTCCATCTTGGTTCTCGGGCTAAGTCCATCGTGACCGGAGTGGCCGTTGGTTCCTTTGGAGTGTTCATATGTTGCGTAGTGCTTGCGACCTATTCGAACGCGAGCCGAGATATTCTCTCTTCGGGAATGCCGGCCACCGGCCCCTGCAGCCCATACGAGAGAGTCCTCGTATCTATCGATCTGAGACGTCCTATGGACGAAATCTTAGCCGGAAGACTGACGATATGGAAAACCGCCGTGGATTTTCGACCAGAGACGCCTGCTGCAACGATCGTGCATGAGAAAGCTCCCGGCGACATCGCGGCGAACAGCGCCATCGAACCCACGGGACAAGCGACTGACAGATCGATTGGACTGGGCACCGCTTCGGATGCTCCCGGCGCGACCCCGCTTCTTTCGGGGTACGGCAACACGATTAGACGTGCACTGCTGGGCGTCGGCATTGGGAGATATCCAACCTGGAATCTTCGCCCGGACGACGGAATCGTAGATTCAGGCCCAGGACAGTCGGGGAAATCGGTGAGTACGCTCGGCCCTGGACGCTTCGAACGCTGGCTAAACGGTTCCAGTTTGACCGACTTCAAGGAGAGTAACGTCCTGCCGGGTGACACCATTGAGAGTTCGGCCGGGGGGTGGGGGCCCCTGCGTATAGCGGGCCGGTTTGATTCCGACACGCTGATCGTCGTCTCTCCAGTGCCGCGCGGAAGCGAGTTGGATTACGTGATTCGCCATCCAGAGCTTCCAGTCACCTTGAGGGCTCATGCACACACGTCCGATATACCCTTCTTCGTCCCTTGGTCCGATGCCCACAACCAGTACATAAAGATCATTACCGAGTTGGGTTTGCTGGGCCTCGGGGTCTTCTCGTGGCTGCTGTTTGAACTAGGCCAACTTACACTCGGTACGGGGGCGCATCATTCTCCGACAGGA
>JAYGCL010000004.1:0-1672 GCA_046583365.1 Deltaproteobacteria bacterium | reverse complement strand
GACCCCGACGTCTTCATACGCAGCCTCTCGACACGGGGCAGCCACGGCGGCCTGGCCCGTTCGGGCCGCGACGTGACCCGCCTCTTTGACGCCTTCGGCAAGGACGTGGTGATACTGGAAACCGTGGGCGTGGGTCAGACCGAGCTGGACATCATGGAGGTAGCCGACACCGTGGTGGTGGTACTGGTACCCGAGTCGGGCGACACCATACAGGTGATGAAAGCGGGACTGCTCGAGATCGCCGACGTCTTCGTCGTCAACAAATCCGACCGCGAGGGCGCGGCACGTATGCGCACCGAACTGCAGACGATGTTGCACCTGCAGGTCGATGAAAGCGGTGCGGGGTGGGAAGTGCCGGTTCTTATGACCACGGCTACGGCCGGGAATGGCACCGAAGAGGTTCTCAAGACCTGCCTCGACCACCAGAACTATCTCGACGATCCGGCCCGGGCCGACCGGCGAGGGGAGAGGCTAAAGTCCGAGGTACTCGACATCTGCCAGGAACTGTTGATGGGGCGTCTGCGGTCGACGGCCGAGGATGGCTCCATGGCGCGCATCCTGGACGAGGTGGCCGCAGGCAAGCGTGACCCCTACCAGGCCGCGCTCGATATCCTCAAGGACAGCGACCCGGCAGCGTCGTCTTGACTTTTAGTGTCGGGGCGTAAAATTCTTGACTGTTTAATTTTTCAGGCGAGGTAGCTCAGGCGGTTAGAGCGAGGGTCTCATAATCCCTAGGTCGTGAGTTCGAGTCTCACCCTCGCCCCCATTTTTTGCTTTTAAATCAACCACTTCTGCAGTCGCCCCGGAAACCTTTCGGGCGGCGGTAGGGGCGGTGTCAGTTCTGGTGTCAGTTGAGGGACCGTTAAGGCTCTGTACGGCACTCATCAGATGGCCGTGCGAGAGGTGGGCATAGCGCATCGTGGTGGCGATGTCAGAGTGGTCCATGAGGGCCTTAATAGAGGCCAGGTCCACGTTGGCCATGGCCAGGCGGCTGGCAAAAGTGTGGCGCAGGTCATGCCAGCGGAAGTCCTTTATACGGGCCTTCTTAAGCGCCGGCCTGAATACGCGGTTGATAAAGTTTTGAGCGTCCAGGTGCGTACTTGCATCCCGGCTGGGAAACACCCAGGGACTTCTCAGACGGCTCGGCAGGGCACGCAGGACGGCGCACAGGTCGTCATTGATGGGCAGGTGGTAGTCGGCCCCGGACTTGGGCCTTCGGACCCTCAGGGTGCGTGCATTCAAGTCTACGTCATCCCAGCGAAGAGCGAATGTATTGGCCTGGCGCATACCGGTGTGTAAAGCCGCAGCGACCTTCGGCCAGTGCTCTGTGGGCAGGGCTCTAAGCAGGCGCTCCTCTTCCTTGGACGTGAGATAACGGACCCGGGAGTTGTTTTCTTTTGGAAACTTAAACCCACGCACAGGGCTGCGATCCACAAGCCCATCCTCAATGGCGACGTTGTAGGCACGCCGCAGAAAGGAAAGCTCCCGGTTGACCGTGGCAGGGGCCATACCGTCGACTTTAAGCCTTCTTGTCACGTAGCGGGCAACATCGCTCAGCACGACCTCGTTAAGGGCTCTGTGGCCGATTACGGCCGTCCATAGAGCCACATAGCGCCGGTTGTGGGCCTGGCTCTTAAGGATCCCCTCAACGTGGTCCTTAAAAAAGCGTTCC
>JAYGCL010000003.1:0-29427 GCA_046583365.1 Deltaproteobacteria bacterium | reverse complement strand
GGCAATGTTCACCTCTTCGATGGTTTCCAAGAAACCCGACCTGTCGATGGCCTTGAACGGCATCCTGGCCGGCTTGGTCGGAATCACGGCCGGTGCCGACCAGATGGCCATGTGGTCGGCGATTCTCATCGGCCTTATAGCCGGTGTCATCGTGGTCTACTCGGTGATGTTCTTCGACAAGATCAAGATCGACGACCCGGTGGGCGCGATCTCGGTCCATCTCGTTTGCGGCATTTGGGGAACTCTGGCTGTCGGCATCTTTGGTGCCCTGCGAGGTTGGGACCAGTTCGTGAACCAGGTGATCGGCGTAGTGTCCTACGGTGTGTTCACCTTCGTTTCGGCTTTGATTATCTTCGGTGTCATCAAGGCGGCCATGGGCCTGCGTGTTTCCGAAGAGGATGAGATGGTCGGTCTCGACCAGTCCGAGCACGGGATGCACGCCTACCCGGACTTCCAGCCTTTGAGCATAGGGCTGGGACATCCAGGTGGGGATGACTCTTAGTGACAGTAGCACCTGATTACGATATCGGGATGGTGGCTGCTTAGCTGCTTTCTTGAGGGCCAGGTGTCAGGGCGCGTCGGCTAGTCCCCAGTCGGCGCGCCCGTTCTTTTTGCCTCAGCACGGGCCGTTCGGTAGTGGTCGGTACATGGCCACCAGCAATCCTTTTGGCGAACACGAGTTGTTTGCCACCGAAGAGCATAGGATCTTTCGCGCCACCGTGCGCAGGTTCGTAGAGGAGGAGATGGCCCCGCGGGCCCGCGAGTTCGACCAGCAGGGGAGGCTCGACAAAAGCCTCTACCCGCGCATGGGGGAGCTCGGTATGCTCGGAATTCGCTACGACCCCGCTTGGGGTGGGGGTGGCCTGGACTGGAGCTTCTCGGCCATTTTCGCCGAGGAGCTACAGCGTTGCGACAACGCCGGTGTGGCTATGGGGATTGTGGCCCACACCGACATGGCCACCCCGGCCCTTTGTAATTTTGGTTCCGACCAGTTGCGCCGCGACTATCTCGTGCCCGCTATCAAGGGGGAGAAGGTCGGGGCCATTGCGGTTACCGAACCACAGGCGGGGTCGGACGTGGCGGGTATTAAGACGCGGGCGGTTCGTGACGGTGACGACTGGGTGATCAACGGACAGAAGATGTTCATCACCAATGCCGCCACTGCGGATTTTCTCTGTCTGTTGGCGGTTACCGATCCCGAGGCCGGCTATGGCGGCTACACACAGATCATCATTCCCACCGACGTTGCCGGCTATTCCTGCACCCTGCTCGACAAGATCGGTAACCACGGCTCGGACACCGGTGCCGTCTATCTCGAAGACATACGTGTGCCGATTACCAATACCATCGGCGACCCCGGGCGCGGCTTTCAGCAGCAGATGGCGCAATTCCAGGACGAGCGTCTGATCGCGGTTCTGGGCTCGCATGCCGCCGCCAGCCTGTTGTGGGACAAGACACGGGCCTATTGCGAGGAGCGGGAAGTATTTGGACAGGCCATCAGCAAGTTTCAGGTCAACCAGTTCAAGTTCGTAGACATGCTCACCCGTATAAATGCTGCCCGCGAATTGGCTTACGCCTGTGTGCGCAAGTGCGACCGTGGCGAGGATGCCACGGTGGAAATTACCATGGCCAAGCTCTTTTGTGTCGAGGTGAACCAGTACGTGGCCGACACCTGTCTGCAGTTGTACGGGGGGGCCGGCTACCTGATTGACAACCCGGCCGGGCGGGCCTTTGTGGACTCACGGCTCGCCTCCATAGGCGGCGGTGCCGACGAGGTCATGAAACAGTACCTCGCACGTATGCTGGGATTTTAGCGGCCGGCTCTAAGTCAGGGTGGCCGAAAGTGCGATCAGGGCCTGGGCCGCATAATAGGTCGACAGTACCAGCAGATGGCGGTGGGCAATACCAGGGCCGAAACGGTCGCTGGCCAGCGCCGTGTCGGAGGTCGCAAACAACCAGGCTCCGGCCGCAGCCAACACCGCCGGTGTGGCGGCCAGCGACAGCGCCCGTGTCGAGGCCAGGGCCACCATGGCCAGGATGGCCGTGGTGTAGACCAGCACCGGAACTTTCATTTCTGCCGGTATGTTGCCTCTGAGGCGTCGGTAGACCAGGGCGCCGAGGCCGGCACAGAGGCCGCCCACTGCCCAAAGTGCCGCCGGGGGGGCCGCTTGGGGCCAGAAGGCGGTGGCGTAGAAGAGGTGGGCGGCCAGGAAGGCGACTAGGCCGTGGATGAAGAAATTGCTGCGCAGCATCAAAAATACGTCGCCGGCAAGCGAGAGTGTGAGGCCGGCGAGGATGAGGAAGAAGTAGCGTGGGTCAACCTCTGCGGCCGCCGTTATGGGCACGGCCATGATCAACAGCATGGTCAGCGGCTTTGTCACGTAGTGGAGAGCCCGCATCCCCCTTTGGGCCGAAACGATGGATAGAGTGCCGATGACGGTGGCCGTCGCAAGCAGGATGGCGATTGGCGACATCGGCACAAAACACACCACGGTGTTGGCCCGGAGTCGACCGCTTTGCTATGAGGTCTAGGCGGTGGATGATCGGGCAACAGACGGTCTTCGATTTGAGTGTACGGCCTGTGGCCAGTGTTGCCGGCGCCGGGGGCCGTACGCCTACGTGTATGTCAACGATGTTGAGGTCGGGCGCCTGGCCGAGCACCTGGGCGTGTCGGCCGGGCGTTTCCGCAGCCTGTATACGTTTATAGACGAGGATGGTTGGACCCAGCTCAAGATGCACGGCGATGCCTGTGTGTTTCTCGACCGGCAGGGGCGTTGTTCGGTATACGAGGCCAGGCCGACCCAATGCAGCACCTTTCCTTTCTGGCGTGAGTTCGTCGGCAAGCGTGGTTGGAAGGGTGGGGTGGACAAACACTGTGAGGGCATCGGCCGGGGACGGGTCTGGTCGCGCGAACAAGCCGAAGCCCTGATAATGGAAAAGGAACGTGCCGACCAGGAATAGGTCGGGCGACAGACAACAAACGAGGAGTAGCGATGGCTGAAGAAAGAGAAGAGAAGAAAACAAAACGGCGGCGCCTGGACATACAGAGCGAACCCGAAGTGTCCAGTGGGGTCTATTCCAACCTCATGCTGGTCAGCCACCGCAAGGAAGAGTTTGTCCTCGATTTTCTCTTCGTTGAACCTCAGGGGTCCGGAGCCAGTGGTCAGAAGGCCCGGTTGCGGTCACGGGTGATTACCTCGCCCGAGCACGTCAAACGGATCATGCGGGCACTTGAGGAAAACGTCGGGCGTTACGAGTCGCGTTTCGGGTCTATAGAAGAGGCAACCGACCTGTCCCGGGTAGTGCACTGATGGGCAACCGCGAGGGCAAGCGCCGCAGCAGTGTGGTGACACAGGGCGACGAGCGTGCCCCCAACCGGGCCATGCTGAGGGCGGTGGGGTTTAAGGACGACGATTTCGCCAAACCGATTGTCGGCGTTGCCAACGGCCAAAGTGATATCACCCCCTGCAACGCCGGACTCGGAGAACTTTCGGCCGCCGCCGCCGCGGCCATTCGTGAGGCCGGTGGCATGCCCCAGACCTTCGGCACCATAACCGTCAGTGACGGCATTTCGATGGGGACCGAGGGCATGAAGTGCTCGCTGGTTAGCCGCGAGGTTATCGCCGATTCCATCGAGACGGTGTGCCGTGGCCAGAGCCTCGACGGTGTTATCGCCATTGGTGGTTGCGACAAGAACATGCCCGGCGCGATGATTGCAATGGCCCGCCTCAACATCCCTTCTATTTTTGTCTACGGGGGAACCATCAAGCCCGGCCACTACAACGGCAACGACCTGACCGTGGTCAGCGCCTTCGAGGCCGTAGGTGAGTTCAGCGCCGGTCGCATCTCGCGCGATGAGTTTGAAGGGATCGAACGCCACGCCTGCCCCGGCAAGGGGGCCTGTGGGGGCATGTTTACGGCCAACACCATGAGCAGTGCCTTCGAGGCCATCGGCATGAGTCTGCCCTACTCTTCGACAATGGCCGCCGAGGATGCCGAGAAAGCGCAAAGCTCGACCGACAGTGGCCGGGCACTGATGCAGTTGGTCGCCAGTGACCTCAAGCCGAGGGACATCCTTACCCGCCGGGCCTTCGAGAACGCCATTGCCGTGGTGATGGCCGTGGGTGGTTCGACCAATGCGGTCTTGCATCTGCTCGCCATCGCCCATGCGGCCGAAGTGAACCTGGAGCTTGACGATTTCGAGAGGATCCGTCGCGAGGTCCCAGTGTTGTGTAACCTCAAACCTTCGGGTGCCTATGTGGCTACCGACCTGCATGCAGTAGGGGGCATTCCTCTGGTGATGAAGATGTTGCTTGCCCACGGGCTTATAGACGGCAGTCTGATGACGGTAAGCGGCCGTAGTGTGGCCGAGAACCTGGAGGAGGTTCCCTCTGCGCCGCCAGTCGGCCAGGACGTGGTGCAACCCTTTGACAATCCCGTCTATGAGCAGGGCCACCTGGCCATACTACGCGGCAACCTGGCCCCCGACGGGGCGGTGGCCAAGATAAGTGGCCTGGAAGTATCTTCGATGACGGGGCCGGCCCGTGTGTTTGATTCCGAAGAGCAGTGTATGGCCGCGATCATGAACGATCGCATAAAGGCCGGCGATGTGATCGTGATTCGCTACGAAGGCCCCAAGGGGGGGCCGGGTATGCGCGAGATGTTGGCTCCGACCAGTGCCCTTATCGGCAAGGGTCTGGGCGACAGCGTGGGCCTTATCACCGACGGGCGTTTTTCGGGCGGAACCTACGGCATGGTAGTCGGCCACGTCTGTCCTGAGGCGGCCGTGGGAGGGACTCTGGCGCTGGTTGAGGAGGGGGACTCTATTACTCTTGATGCCGACCGCTGCCTGCTCGAGCTGGCTGTAGGCGACGAGGAAATCGAGAGACGGCGGGCCGCGTGGCGGCCGCCCGAGCCCCACTATCGCAGTGGCGTTATGGCCAAGTACGCCCGTTTGGTCTCAAGCGCCTCGGTCGGGGCAGTGACCGACTGAGCAATCGTGAGTCTGCTCTTGCGCAAGATTGCCGACAACCTCGGCCTGCCCTCCCTGCGTCGCCACATATTTCTGTGTTGCGACCAGTCCGAGCCCAAGTGTTCGGAAAAACAAGCGAGCCTGGCCTCCTGGAACTACTTGAAGGGCCGTCTCGACGAGCTCGGCCTCAGCGGTGAGGGGGGCATCTACCGAACCAAGGCCAACTGTCTTCGAATCTGTGCCAGGGGTCCCGTTGCCGTGGTCTACCCCGAGGGCACCTGGTATCACTCCTGCACCCCCGAAGTGTTGGAGCGCATCATTCAAGAGCATCTGGTTGGCGGCAAACCGGTAAAGGAGTACGCGTTCGTCGAACGCCCGTTGGAAAATGCCAAGTCCTGAGTTTGAAAGCGTAGTTGAGATGTTAAAGGCCCAGCCTCTTCTGGCCGGTGCCAGTTTTGAGGAGATGCGCCGGGGGATGGAGGTCTTGACCTCGACCCTACCCCTTCCTGAGGGCGTTGAGGTGGAAGCGGTCAGTGCCGGTGGCGTTGCCTGCGAGTGGGTAACGGCGCCGAGGGCCCGCAGCGACCGTACCCTCATGTATCTCCACGGTGGCGGCTATACGCTGGGCTCGCTCGACACCCACCGCAACCTGGCCGCCGGGCTTTCGGCCGCTGCCGGCCTGCGTTGTTTACTGGTTGACTACCGGCTTGCTCCCGAAAATCCGCACCCGGCCGCCCTCGAGGATGCCACGGCCGTCTACCGCTGGCTGCTTGGCCAAGGCAACGACCCCGCGGGCCTGGCCATTGGCGGTGACTCGGCCGGTGGCGGGCTGACGGCTGCTACCCTGGTGGCGCTTCGCGACGGTGGCGACGTGTTGCCGGCCGCCGCAGTGTTGCTCTCACCCTGGGTAGACCTGGAAGGGAGTGGGGACTCGATGGTCGAGCGGGCCGCGGTCGACCCGATGGTAAACGCCCCGGTTCTGAACCGCATGGCCGAGGCCTATCTGGGAGGTCTCGACTTGCGTACCCCCTTGGCCTCTCCCCTGTACGCCGAGCTCGGTGGGTTGCCGCCATTGTTGATACAGGTGGGCACCGAGGAGACCCTCTACGACGACTCCACCCGTTTTGCCGACAAGGCCCGCCAAGCCGGCGTAGAGGTAGACCTGGAGGTGTGGCCGGAGATGATCCATGTTTTTCAGGCCTTCGCCCCCATGGTGCCTGAGGCCAGAGAGGCGGTGTCGAAGATCGGAGATTTTCTGAAACAGAGGTTGGATGGATGAGTACCTGGGCGTCACGTTTTTTGCTTATGCTGGTTGTTGCCGCCGGACTTGCGGTTGGTGGTTGCGGCAAGCACCGCGATGCGGGGCAGATTGAGGGCAAGGCCCTGCCGGCCTCGCTTGTTGCCGGGCGTGCCGCTGTGCAGAAGGCCGACTCGGCAGGTCTGGCCGAGTCGGCCGCAACCGAGGCCCCCGACACACAGATTCTTTTCGGCGACCTCCACGTGCACACGACCTTTTCGGCCGACGCTTTCATGATGAGCCTCCCCATCTTGCAGGGCGATGGCGCCCACCCGGTTGCCGATGCCTGCGATTTTGCCCGCTACTGTTCGGCTCTTGATTTCTGGAGCATCAACGACCACGCCGAGGCTCTGACTCCGCTGTCCTGGAGTGAGACCAAGGAATCCATACGCCAGTGCAACGCCCTGGCCGGGGACCCAGCCAACCCCGATGTTGTGGCCTTCCTCGGTTGGGAGTGGAGTCAGGTGGGACTGAGCGTCGATGACCATTACGGTCACAAAAACGTGATCTTTGTCGACACCGAAGACGACAAGGTGCCGGCCAGGCCCATCCACGCCGGCGGCATTACCTGGCGTTTCATGCGCCAGAAGCCACCGTTGTGGCAGAGGGCGATGATGCCGCTTGCCGACTGGCCCAACCGCCAGCATTACTTCGAGTTTGCCCGCTTTCGGACGGACCTGGGCAAAACGCCGATTTGTGAGGAAGGCGTAGACGTTCGCGAGCTTGGGCCGGACTGTCAGGAAGGCGCTACCACCCCGGCCGTTCTCTTTGAAAAACTCTCACAGTGGGATTTCGATACCATAGTAATACCCCACGGCAACGCCTGGGGTCTGTACACGCCGGCACGGTTGGGGTGGCACAAACAGCTTGCCGGCGGCAACCATGGTCCCGACAAACAAACCCTTATCGAAGTGTTTTCCGGCCACGGCAATGCCGAGGAATACCGTCGCTGGAGGCCGGATACAGTGGATGACAACGGTAACCCTCTGTGTCCGCTGCCCATCCCCGGCTATGAGTCCTGCTGTTGGCGGGCCGGGGAGATTGTGCGTTCTCGTTGTGAAAATCCGGACTCGGAGTCCTGCCAGGCCAAGGTCGATGAGGCCGTGCAAAACTACATTCACAACGGCCTGATGGCCCGCACCAGCACCATTGGGGGGACCGTAATTAAAGACTGGGGAGACTGTGGCACCTGCCGTGACTGTTATCTGCCGGCCTTTAACTACCGCCCGTCAAGTTCCGTGCAGGCCGCCCTGGCCAGCAGCCATTTTGATGGTGAGGGTGGGGAGCCCGAACGTTTCCGTTTCGGTTTCATCGCCTCAAGCGACAACCACACGGCCCGCCCCGGTAACGGCTACAAGGAATTCGCACGCCAGGACAACACCGAGGCCCGTGGTCCCAAAGACGAGGCGTGGCGGCAGCGCATGGCCGCACCACTGCAATCCGAGCCTCCCACCACGGACTCCGTGAAGATAGATTTTGATACCTTCCAACCCACTTATTACACGGCGGATTTTGAACGCCAGGCCTCGTTCTTCATGACCGGGGGGTTGGTGGCCGTGCACTCCCGGGATCGCTCTCGTGGACAGATCTGGAAGTCGCTCAAGCGCCGCGAGGTCTACGGGACCAGCGGCCCACGCATCCTGTTGTGGTTCGACCTTACCAACGGCAGCCGCGGCACCCACCGCATGGGAGAAGAGGTGGTGATGGCCGACAACCCGCGTTTCCGCGTTCGTGCGCTGGGTAGTTTTGAGCAGAAGCCCGGCTGCCCCGAGCTTGTCCTGGGTGGCTTGTCGGCCCAGCGTCTGCAAAAACTCTGCCGTGGTGAGTGCTACAACCCCGGCGACAAGCGCCGGGCCATAACCCGTATCGAAGTGGTCCGTATCCGCCCCCAGCAAAGCGCCGGCGAGGCTCTGGGCGATCTCATCGAAGACCCCTGGCGGGTCTTTGACTGTCCGGCCGACGGGGCAGGCTGTAGCGTGGAGTTTGAGGACCCCGCATTCAGTGAGGCCGGTCGCGAGGTCATCTACTACGTCCGCGCCATCGAAGAACCCTCATTGGCGGTTAACGCCGACCACCTGCGCTGTAGCTATGACGGCGAGGGCAACTGCATCGAAGTTAACCCCTGCTATGGGGACTACCGTGTTGCGGCCTCCGACGACTGTCTTGCTCCCAACCAGGAAAGGGCCTGGTCTTCGCCCATCTACGTTCGCCCGGCAGGCGGGTAGGACGGCCTTTGATCCCTACTCCCGGCAGCCGTCCTACAAGCACTGTGAGGTCAGCCCGCGCCGTGTTCCCTGTCAGAGCAAAGTGGACCAAACCGGGATATGAACTAAGAGACACATTTCCAGGAGCCAGAGGATGGCTGTATGAGGTGGAAAAATTGGCCCATGGATTGGCCCATCGGGAATCCGACGACGACTTTCTCCAACGATATCGGAGGGAACCATGGTGCGAGGAGGGGGACTTGAACCCCCACGGCCGCAATGGCCACTAGGCCCTCAACCTAGCGCGTCTGCCAGTTCCGCCACCCTCGCACAACGATTTGGAAAGCTTGGCCGCAGATTTCTACGGCTGTGGGACCCCGCCGTCAACCGCCGTCTCGGCCTCTGGCGTGGCCGGAGCCGTAACCGCGGAGGTCTCGGCGACTCCGTCAAACACCGAGCGTTGCTTGCCCGAGAGCACGGCCAGCATCAGAGAGGAGAACATGAATATGGCGGCCGTGGCCACGGTGACCTTGGTAAGCAGATTGCCGGCCCCGCTGGGCCCGAACACCGTGGAGCTGGCACCACCGAATACGGCGCCCATGTCGGCCCCCTTGCCGCTTTGCAACAGCACCACACCGACCAGGAACAGGCCGGCAATAATGTTCAAAACTATTAATACCGCACTCACTATCTGCTCTCCTCGTAGTGCACTATGCGGAGGAAGTCGTCCGCATTCAAACTTGCCCCGCCCACCAGGGCTCCGTCTATATTGGGGCAGGCCATGAGTTCATCCACGTTGGCGGGCTTTACGCTGCCGCCGTAGATGATGCGTATGATGTCGGATATGGCCTGGTTCTCGGTCACTTCGGCGAGCACCGTACGTATGTGGGCGTGCACCTCTTCGGCCTGTTCGGGGCTGGCGGTTTTACCCGTACCGATGGCCCACACCGGTTCGTAGGCGATCACCAGGCGGTCGAAACAATCGCGGGGAACCTCGCAGAGGCCGCCCGCCACCTGACGCGCGACCACGTCCATGGTTTTGCCCTCTTCGCGTTGCTCAAGGCTCTCGCCCACGCAGACCACCGGCGTAAGGCCGGCGGCCAGAGCGGCGGAGGTTTTCTTGGCTACCGTGTAGTCGGTGGAGCCGAAGAGCTGGCGGCGTTCGGAATGGCCTATGATGACGTGACTGCAGCCGACGTCTTTCAACATCGCGCCCGAGACTTCACCGGTAAAGGCACCGCTGTTCTCCCAGTACATGTCCTGGGCGCCGACCCCGACTTCCGAGCCAACCGCGGCGGCCGTTACTTCGACAAGTGAGGTGTAGGGGGGAGCAAGCATGACCTCACGGCCGCCAATCCCCTGGCAGCCCTCGACTACGGCATCGGCCAGGCTGCGAGCCTCGGACCGCAAGCCGTGCATTTTCCAGTTTCCTGCCAACAGTGGTGTACGCATGTCAGAGAGTTTTGTCCTCCAAAGCCGCTATACCGGGAAGGCTTTGCCCGGCCAAAAATTCCAGCGACGCTCCACCCCCGCTCGAGACGTGGGTGACATCGCCACTGCGCCCCGAGGCCGCCAGCGCGGCCATCGAGTCCCCCCCCCCGACAATGGAAACGGCCTGGGAATCGGCTATCGCCGCGGCCACAGCCATGGTTCCATGGCTGAACCTCTGCCACTCAAACACTCCCATGGGTCCGTTCCATAAAACGCTGCCGGCCTCTTTGATAATCCCGGCATAGATTTTACGCGTGGCCGGGCCGATGTCCAAGCCCATCAGGCCGGCGGGGATGTCGGTACCGTCGATGCTTACAGCTTCGGCGGTCTCAACGAATTCGGAGGCGGCAATGTGGTCCTGGGGCAGTTCCAGGCGTACCTGCCGGTGTTCGGCCTCTTCCATGAGACGGGCGCCCATGGCCAGGCGGTCTTCTTCCACCCGCGAGTCTCCCACCTCGTAACCGCGGGCCTTGAGCAGGGTGTAGGCCATGGCGCCGCCCACGAGCACGCTTGAGGCCCGGCTCAAAAGGTTTTCAAGCAGTGCGATCTTGTCGGAAACCTTGGCCCCGCCAACGATGGCCACAAAGGGCTCGGCCGGCCTTTCGAGCAGTGCGGACAGGACCCGGATTTCCTTTTCCATCAAGAGTCCGGCCGCCGCTTCCTGCGTGTGGCCAACGATGCCGGCCGTTGAGGCGTGGGCACGGTGGGCGGTGCCGAAGGCGTCGTTTATGTAGACATCGGCCAGACCGGCAAGAGCGCGGGCGAAGTCGGGGTCGTTGGCTTCTTCGCCTGTATGGAAACGGAGGTTTTCGAGCAACAGTACCTGCCCGTCGGCCAGTGCGGCCACCGCCTTTTCGGCGGCCGGGCCGATACAGTCGTCGGCAAAGGCAACCTCCTTTCCCAGCAGGCGCCCCAATTCCTCGGCCACCGGCGCCAGCGAGAGCGTTTTGTCGGCCACCCCCCGGGGGCGGCCCAGGTGGGAGGCAAGCACCACACGGGCGCCGGCCCGGGTGGCAAAACGAATGGTCTCCAGGGCTTGGCGTATGCGCGTGCCATCGCCCACCCGCCCGTCTGAGAGCGGGACGTTAAAGTCTACTCTTATGAGTACGCGGCGGCCGCCAAGCTTGAGTTCTCTGATGCTTCTCAAGGTCAGGTCGCTGGGTATTACCGGGCTATCTAGAGCGAGGATCCGACAAACTCGGCCACATCGCAAAGCCGGGTCGAGAATCCCATCTCGTTGTCGTACCAGGACAGGATCTTGGCGAAACTGCCGTCCATGACCTTGGTCACCTGGGAATCGAAAATGGAGGAGTGGGTGTTGCCGTTAAAGTCGATCGAGACCAGGGGCTCGTCGATGTAGGCGAGTACTCCGGCCAGGGGTCCTTCGGCCGCCTCTTTGATGGCGGCGTTAATGGCCTCGACGCTGGTGGCTTTCTCGGTCTCAAAGACCAGGTCCACGACCGAGACGTTTGGCGTTGGCACGCGGATGGCCATGCCGTCGAGCCGTCCATTGAGTTCCGGTAGTACCAGTCCCACGGCACGGGCGGCACCGGTGGTTGTGGGGATCATCGACAGACCGGCAGAACGCGCGCGCCGCAGGTCGGAGTGGGGCAGGTCGAGGATACGCTGGTCGTTGGTGTAGGAATGGATGGTGGTCATCAGTCCCCGCTTTATGCCGAAACTTTCGTGCAGTACCTTGGCCACCGGTGACAGGCAGTTGGTGGTACATGAGGCGTTGGAGATGACGTGGTGGGAGGCTGGGTCGTAGGACTCGTGGTTTACCCCGTAGCAGACCGTCAGATCGACGCCCCCGGCCGGGGCCGAGATGATGACCTTACGGGCGCCGGCCTTTATGTGGGCCGAGGCTTTTTCCTTGGAAGCGAAAAATCCGGTGGACTCAATGACGATGTCCACGCCGAGTTCCTTCCACGGCAGTGCGGCCGGGTCTCTCTCGGAAAGAACCTTGATTTCCTTGTCGCCCACCAACAGACCTTCGCCGTTGGTCTGCACATCGAGGGGGAAGCCTCCGTGGACCGAGTCGTATTTCAGAAGGTGGGCCAGCGTAGCGGCGTCGGTGAGGTCGTTGACGGCCACAAACTCAAGCGAGTCGCGCCCCAGCGATGCCCTCAGCATGTTCCGGCCTATCCGTCCGAAACCGTTAATTCCTACGCGTATACCCATTGTCTGCTAACTCCTTTAGTCGATGGCCGGATGGGAGGGAAACGGGGGATGTATATCCTGTCCCGGTGTCCACAAGAGCCTGTATTTGTTTGGGAAATCCAACGACCTATCCCACGGTAAAACGGTGGGGTCAACCTGGCCAAAATTGACACCCTGGGGGGTTGGGACTACCTTTTCCCTGCTGTGGTCGTGGTGGTTAGTTGGAAGCGGTGGTGGTGACTACGCAGCACGTACCCTCGACGTTCGTCGATATGATTTCCGGTTCCGGGCCCATGGTCCAGAGCGTTCTCTACCTTCTTATGGTGGTTTCGGTGGCCAGTTGGGCCATCGTCCTTTACAAGGCCCGCCACATTCACACTGCCCGCCGGGCCTCGGAGCGTTTCATCAAATTGTTCTGGGACACCCACAACCTCACCGAGGTTGCCAGTAAGTCCCAGCAGTTGCCCACCAGTCCGGTGGGGGAAATCTTTAACGCCGGCTACCAGGAGTTGATGAGGCTGCGAAGTGCCAAGCGCTCCCAGGGCGAGGGTCTTACAACCGAGCTCGGCGGTGTTGCCAACGTGGAAAGGGCCATGCGCCGGGCCATCAACCTGCAACGGATCCGCCTGGAAAGACTGCTCACCTTCCTGGCCACGACGGCCAGCACCACTCCTTTTGTCGGTCTGTTTGGAACCGTGTGGGGGATTATGAACTCCTTCATGGCACTCAGCGTGGCGGGTTCTTCGAGCATCCAGGCGGTGGCACCGGGGATCTCCGAGGCCCTGGTGGCAACGGCCATGGGCTTGGGAGCCGCCATTCCCGCCCTGGTGGCCTACAACCACTTCTCGCGGCGTATCCGGGTCATTGCCTCCGAGATGGAAAACTTCAGCTCGGAATTTCTTAATATTGCCGAACGGCATTTTCTTGGTTAACGGTACGGCGTCTTGGCATTTGACGAACAGGAGAGCGGCCTCATCTCGGGCATAAACGTCACGCCGCTTGTCGATGTCATGCTGGTGCTGTTGGTGATCTTCATGATTACCTCACCGATGATCCAGCAGGGGGTGGCGGTTGACCTGCCCCGGGCCTCTACGGCTCCGCTGGATGCCGAAGAATTCTCACTGGTCGTCTCTGTGACCAGCGACGGCACGGTCTACCTCAACGACAACCCGGTGGAGTTGAGTGTCCTGGGCCAGCGGCTGTCGGCGGTGATGAAGGAACGCCCGCTCCAGGTCGTCTACCTGAGGGCCGACCGCGCGGTCAGCTATGGTGAGGTGGTCTCAGTGGTGGCGGCAGTCAAGGCGGCCGGAGTGGAACGGCTCGGGATGATAACCGAGCCCTGACGGGGGATGGATAGGGTCGTACCCCTGCTCGCCGGTCGCGAGGCGATTGACCCCGAACTTGTTCGGGCCTTTGTCATCTCCATCGGAGCCCACCTCGTGGTGCTGGTCCTGCTGGTGGCCTGGCCCACTTCGTTGGACCGTGCGGATGCCCTGGTGCCGGTCCCGGCCTACGTAGTGGGTTTGGTGTCGCCGTCGCCCGACTCACGGATCCTGGGCGTCGGGCCTTTGGCGGCCAAGCCCAAACCCGCGCCGGTCAAAGTTGCACCTGTGCCCAAGCCAGCCGTTGTAAAAATACCACCACCGCCCAAGCCTAAGCCGGTGGTAAAGCCCAAGTCCAAACCTGCGCCGGTAAAAGTTGCACCCGTGGCCAAGCCGGCCGTTGTAAAAACGCCGCCGCCCAAACCCGTGGCCAAGCCGGTGGTAAAGCCCAAACCCGCACCTGTAAAAGCCGTACCTGTGCCTACGCCAGCCCCGCCCGCATCGCTGAAGGCCGCACCTGTGGCGGGCGAGGCCCGTGGTCTTGAGTTTGTCCTCTATTACGAAAACATGCTCGACAGCATCAAGGCCAACTGGGTCTGGGCCGGGCGCCCCGGACGGCTCTCGGTGATCGTACGTTTCGGGATTGGCGCCGACGGCACCATCACGGGTATGAGTCTGGTGAAGTCCTCGGGCAATGAGAGTTTCGACCGTTCGGTCTTAAACGCCGTCGTGCGTAGCAACTATCTGGGTGCCCCACCCCCGCGTTACAGAAAAGACTTTTCCAGGGTCGAGCTGGTCTTTCGCGCTGCGGAGATGGGGCAGTGAAATCAGCGGGGCAGGGGCGGCGTGCCTTGATCGTCGGGCTGTTTGTACTGCTGGGCGCGGCCCCCGTTCAAGTTGAGGCCGAGGTACGCGGTGAGATCATCGGTCCCGGCAAAACCCGCCTGGCCGTGGCCGTGGCCGGGCTTCGTCACAACGGTGGCCGTGAGCATGCCGGCGAGGTGGAACGTCTGCGCGACACCCTGGCCCGCGACCTGGAACTGAGCGGGCTGTTCCGTGTCATCCCGGCCGATGCCTATCTGGTCGCCACCCAGGATTACGGGATTACCGAGGATGCCATTGATTTTGACGACTGGCGGGCCATCGGTGCCCTCGGCCTGGTGCGCGGCGGCTACACTATCGACAGTGACGGCATCCTGGTCGAGATCCGTTTTTTCGATGTTGTCGCCGGCCGTAGCCGCGGTGGCAAGAAAATTCGTGGCGATTTGGAGAGCGTTGAGCGCATTGCCCACCGCACGGCCGATGCAATGATAGAGGCGGTTACCGGACACCTGGGGCCCTTCGAATCCCGCATTGCCTTTGTCTCCGATCGCAATGGGCATTTTCGTGAAATCTACAGCTTCGATTTTGATGGCCGCGTGACACGTCTGAGCAGGCACGAAACCATTACCATGGCTCCGGCCTGGGGGCCGGATAGCCAGGCGTTGGCTTTTACCTCCTTCAAGGATGGGGGACCGGCCCTGTACAAACTCGACCTGGCCTCGGGGCGCGAGAGCAAGATAACCCGAAGGCTGGGGGTCAATGTTGGCGCGGCCTGGTCTCCCGATGGCCGCAGTGTGTTGCTTGCCCGTGAGGTGGGGGGCAACACGGACATCTACACCATCGACCTCAGCAGTGGTCGCTCCGAGCAACTGACCACTCACTGGGGCATAGACGTTGACCCGGCCTGGTCGCCCGACGGCCGCAGGGTGGCCTTTTGTTCGTCACGCGCCGGTAAGCCCCAGATCTACACCATGAATGCAGATGGCGGCGGCATGCGCCGCCTCACCTTCGAGGGCAATTACAACTGCTCGCCGGCCTGGTCGCCAGACGGCAAGACCATTGCCTTTGCCGGCCGGCGTGAGGGCAGATTCCACATATTTTCCATGCCGGCCAAGGGAGGAAACGTCCGCCAACTGACCTTTGAGGGTGCCAACGAAGACCCGACCTGGTCGCCGGACTCCCGCTACATAGCGTTTTCAAGCAACCGTAGCGGTCGAAAAAAAATCTTTCTGATGGACCTCAGTGGCAGGTGGAAAATACAATTGACCGACGGTGTGGGTGATGATACCTCCCCGAGTTGGTCGCGACGTCTTGGAGGTGTGAGATGAGTAATGTGTTTGTGGGTCGGAATTCGGGACGCTTGGCGGTCTTTTCGCTGGCTTTGTTGGTGCTGTTTGCCGCCGGGTGTGCGGCCAACAAGGGCGGCCTGTTGGGCACCGGACTATTTAAGGGGTCTGGATTGAGCGAGGAAGAACTGGCCGCTTCGCCCAGCCTGACACAATTTGAAGAAACCGGAGGTGCCGTGGCCGGTGGCGAGTTTGCCCAGGTCGTGTTTGCCTACGATTCCGACGTTCTCGACGACAGGGCTATGGAAGCGGTGCGGGCCAACGTCGGCCTTTTGCAGGCCGATGGCAGGCGCCGGGTTGAAATCGAGGGCCATTGTGATGATCGGGGTTCGTCGGAGTACAATCTGGCACTCGGAGCCAGGCGGGCGCGTTCGGTTCGCGATGCGCTGGCGGGCCTGGGTATCAGCACTGACCGCCTTTCCACGGTAAGCTACGGGGAGGAGCTTCCCCTGTGCAAAGAGTTGACAGAAGACTGTTGGATGCAAAATCGCCGGGTCCGCCTGGTGGACCTGCAGCGGTCAGCCGACTAGTCCCCGCCGTGGCCGGCTACCGTTTTGGTCTAACCCTTGCGGTGGTGTTGTTGGTCGGCGGCTGTGCCGTTCAAAATCCTGGTGCCATCGCGGGTAGCGACGGTGATAGTCTGCGGCGTGCGCTGCGTGAAACCCGGGTCGAACTCGAAGAGATAAAGCGCGACCAGGAGCGCCTGCGCGCCGTGGTCGAGTACCTGCAGTACCAGCAGGAGTACGGACCCTTGCCCGATGAACCCCTGGCCGACCCCACGCCGCCGGCGGTCGCCAGCCAGGGGCCTACCGGCGATGCTGCGGCCCTGGACAGTCTTGGCTTGCTGGGCATGGAGGCCGAACTGCCCAGGCTGAGACTGGAATCACTGCTGGCCCCGGACGACCCACCCCCGCCGGCCGCTGATACCGACGCCGCCGTGGCCGTCAGCCCCCCGGGCCCGCCGGTGGGTTTTCCCAAACTCGCCGAGATCGAGGTGGCAGGGTCCGGCCCCGGGGGCCAGGGGGCGTTTGAGTCGGCCGACCCTCAACTGCCCGGCCGCGTTCCCCTGCGCTTGCGTGGAACCGGCTACGACGACGGTGTGCGCGCACTGAGCGAGGACCAGTACGACGATGCCGTGCAGTATTTTCGCAATTTTATCTATAAGCACCCGTCCTCGTCTTATACCGATGATGCCCAGTTCTGGATCGGTGAGGCCTATGTGCGCAAGGGGCGCTACTCCAGTGCCATCAAGGAACTCAACCAGGTTGTGTTGCGCTATGGCGGCGGCGACCGTGCCGCCGGGGCCCTGCTTCGTCTTGCCGATGTGTTCGGGCGTATAGGTGACGAGGTGGACGAGCGTTTGAGCCTGCAGAAACTTATCAACCTTTACCCCGCCACTCCCGAGGCCGGCCGGGCCACGCACAGGCTCGAGGCAGCCGGGGGCTGATTGGTCTTCGATGGAGGTCTTCAAAAGTCTCGACGTTGCCCGCGGCAAGTTCTCACGGCCGGTCGTCACCATGGGCAACTTTGACGGTGTTCATAAGGGCCACCAGGTCATTCTTGCCCAGGTTCGCAGCGACGCCGACCGACTCGGGGTTGCGGCGGTGGCACTTACCTTTGACCCACACCCGGTAGCCGTTCTGAGGCCCGAGGCGGCACCACGTTTGCTGATGTCGCTCAAGGACCGTCTCGATGGCCTGGCCTCTTGCGGACTCGACGCCACGGTGGTGCAGACGTTTACCGATGAGTTTGCCGCTACCGATGCGGATGTTTTTGTCAGTCGTTTTCTGGTCGGAGTTCTGGATACCCAGAAAATGGTAGTCGGCCACGATGTAAACTTCGGACGTGACCGTAGCGGTTCCATCGAAACTCTGGTCGGGGCGGGGGCTTTGCATGGCTTTGACGTGGACGTGGTGAGCCCGGTTCTGGTCGGCGGCACGGTGGTCCACTCCAACGTGGTGCGCGACAAGGTCGCGCGCGGTGAAGTGGTCGAGGCCGCCGCGTTGTTGGGACGCCCCCACGTGGTACGCGGCCACGTGGTACGCGGGGCCGGCAGGGGGACGGGGCTCGGGTTTGCTACCGCCAATCTCAAGGCGGAAACCGAGGCTGTTCCGGCCGACGGGGTTTACGTAACCAGAGCCGTGGTGGGAGGAAAACACATAGACGGGGTTACCTCGATAGGCCATACCCCGACTTTTGGCGGAGACGAAACGGCAATAGAGGTACACCTGTTCTCGGATTGCGGCGACTTGTACGGGCAGGAGATCGCCGTTGAGTTCTTTGAGCGCGTAAGGGGCCAGCAGAAGTTTGCCGACGCCGACGCCCTGGTCGCCCAGATAAAGCTCGATGTCGAGACGGCCAGGAAGGTTCTTGGCCGCAGGCCGTGAGAGGCGGGTCCGGCCAGTTGAGCAAGCGCGTGTTCCTGGTGCCGGCCGGCACCGGTGGTGGCCGGCTGGATGTGTGGTTGGGGTCGAGGCCGGGTGCGCCCACCCGTTCTCAAATCAAAGTTGCGGTCAGGGAGGGCCGGCTCGAAGTCGATGGCAAGCCGGTCCGGGCTTCCTTCCAACTCAAGGGGGGAGAGAGGATTGTCCTGGGCCTGGCCTCTGAGGCCGCCGCCGAGACCGAGGCCCAGGAGCTACCGCTGGACGTTATCCACGCCGACGAGGCCATCGTGGTGGTCAACAAGGCCCCTGGGATGGTCGTCCATCCGGCCGTCGGCCACCGCCGCGGCACTCTGGTAAACGCCATCCTGCATCACTTTCCCTCGGCCTCACTTCCCGAGCGTGCCGGTATTGTCCACCGTCTGGACAGGGATACTTCGGGACTTATAGTGGTTGCCCGCAGCGTGGAGGTCCACGAGCACCTGGCCCGGCAGTTTCGCCTGCGCAAAGTAGACAAGCACTACCTTGCCGTGGTGCGTGCGAGGGTGGAGAAGGCCGGGGTCATAGAGGCCCCCATCGGGCGTCACCGTTACGACCGCAAACGTATGTCGACGTCGTCCAGGCGTGCGCGGACCGCGGTTACCGCCTATCAGCCTCTGGAGAGGCTGGGGCCCGCCACGCTGCTGCTGGTACGCCCACACACGGGCCGAACCCACCAGATTCGTGTTCACCTGGCCGAGCGCGGCTGGCCGATCGTGGGTGACCGGGTGTACGGAAAGCACAGCCGCAGCGATTCACCCCAGGCCCGCAGACGGCTTGGCCGTGACGCCGCCGCGGCCCTGGGGGGCATGCCGAGGCAGGCCCTGCACGCCTGGAAAATAGCTTTCGATCACCCGCTAAGCGGCCAGAGGGTGGAGTTTGAGGCCTCCCCCCCCGGTGATTTTCAGGCCCTGACCACAGCCCTGCGCCGGCTCGGCAGCTGATTTCCCCACGCCTGCCTCCTTGACTAAGGGTCTGAGAGGGATTACCTTGCCCTTAGCCCTCTCCGGAGGGGTCCTCCTCACCACGATTGCCGGCATAGTGCCGGGTCCGCCAACACAGCAGTACATGATGCGGGGTGCGTGAGGTTCCACTTTAACAGTCGACAATGGAGCGTGGGGACCGCGCTCCGGTGAGGTTTTGGTTGTCGGCCTAACTTAATAAGGAGTCGCGTATGGCACGCGGACGCGGGCGCGCTGGCACAGCAGCGCGCACAAACGAAGAAGAAAACAGCAGTGGGCAGGGCCCTGGGGTTGCCGGGAATAACGGCAAGAATCCTTCCAAGCGCCCGGCCGGGGATGCCGCCGAAAACGGCGGTGACGGTCCCACTCTGGATCTCAAAGTCTTGAAACAGAAGACTGCCCGTGAGCTTGCCGAGCTCGGCAGGGAGCTGGGACTGGAGGGAGTCGGCAATATGCGCAAGCAGGAGCTGCTCTTCGGTATCCTCGGCGCACAGGCCGAGAAGAGCGGCAATGTCTATGGCGAAGGGGTGCTGGAAATCCTGCCCGACGGCTTCGGATTCCTGCGGGCTCCGGACGCAAACTACCTTCCCGGCCCCGATGACATCTATATATCTCCCAGTCAGGTTCGTCGTTTCGGACTCAGGACCGGCGATGTGGTATCGGGCCTGATCCGTTCTCCCAAGGACGGTGAGCGCTACTTCGCACTGCTCAAAGTGCAGTCGATCAACTACGAAGAGCCGGAGAAGTCGCGCAACAAGGTTTTGTTTGACAATCTGACCCCTCTTTATCCCGACGAGAAGCTCCACCTCTCCCACGACAGCACGGAATACACGACCCGTGTCATAGATTTGATGTCTCCGATTGGTAAGGGACAGCGTGGCCTGATCGTGGCGGCTCCGCGTACCGGCAAAACAATGATGCTCCAGCACATTGCCCACGGAATTGCTGAGAGGAACAAGGATGTGGTTCTTCTGGTCCTGCTCATCGATGAGCGGCCCGAGGAAGTTACCGACATGCAGCGTACGGTGAAGGGCGAAGTCGTGGCCTCGACTTTCGACGAGCCACCGACCCGTCACGTACAGGTTGCCGAGATGGTGATCGAGAAGGCCCGGCGGTTGGTCGAACATGGCAAAGACGTTGTTGTCCTGCTCGATTCAATAACCCGTTTGGCGCGGGCATATAATGCCACCATGCCGTCGAGCGGCAAGATCCTTTCCGGTGGCGTCGACTCAAATGCCCTGCGAGGGCCGAAGAAGTTCTTCGGTGCGGCCCGTAACATCGAGGACGGCGGCAGCCTCACGATCATAGCCACCGCGCTTGTCGATACCGGCAGCCGTATGGACGAGGTTATCTTTGAAGAGTTCAAGGGCACCGGCAACAGCGAGATTCACCTCGACCGCCGCCTCATGGACCGCCGGGTGTTCCCGACCATAGACATCCTCAAGTCGGGTACCCGAAAGGAAGACCTCTTGATGGAAAAAGACGTCCTCAGCCGGGTTTACCTGCTGAGGAAGCTGCTCACTCAGCTCAACAGCGTCCAAGCCATGGAATTCCTCCTCGGCAAGATGAAAGGGACCAAGGATAACGCAGAGTTCCTCGATTCGATGAACTCCTGATGGCCCCGCCCGGGTGGGGCCGTAGAGCCGCATTGCATCGCTGACCCTGCTTTGCTATGGGGAGGGATTGCGTCCGCCGCCTGAGGAGGACGGTTAGAACTATTGTATGAATAATGAGGTTACGATGAAGCAGCTGCTCGAAGCTGGCGTGCACTTTGGGCACCAGACGAGCCGCTGGAATCCTAAGATGCGCCCCTACATATTCGGAGCGCGAAACGGCATCCACATAATAGACCTTCAGCAGACGGTCACCCTTTTTCGCCAGGCCTGCGATTTCGTGCGCGAGGTGGTGGCCAATGGTGGTACGGTTCTATTTGTTGGCACCAAAAAACAGGCCCATGGGGCGGTACAGAACGAGGCTGCAAGGTGCGGCCAGATGTTCGTCAATAACCGCTGGCTGGGTGGTACGCTGACTAACTTTCAGACCATTAAGCAGTCGATTGAACGTTTGAAGAACCTCGAAGAGGTTCTGACTGAAGAAAACGAGAGCGGGTTCAACAAAAAAGAACTGCTGTTCATGCAGCGCGACGTCAACAAGCTTCGTTTTAACCTCGACGGCATCCGCGCGATGAAGAAACTCCCCGACGTGGTGTTCGTCATCGACCCCGACCGCGAGTCCATCGCCGTGCACGAGGCCAACCGTCTGAACATACCGGTGGTTGCGGTGGTTGATACCAACTGCGACCCCGATTCCATCTCTTATTGCATACCTGGCAACGACGATGCGATACGGGCAATCCGCCTGTTTTGTGGTGCCATTGCCGATGCGTCGCTTGCCGGCAGCCAGGAGTTTGAGGAACGCCGCCGCGAGGCCGATTCGGCGTCCGGCATGAACCTTTCTTCGCCGATGCTTGCCGGCCTTGATGCTGCCGATGCCCCGCCCTCCGATGCCCCGTCTGCCGATGGCGGCCAGGAAAGCGCCAAGACCGAGACCGAGACTGCGGCAGCGACAGATGAACCTGTAGCCGAAGCCACCAAGTAGCAGCAATGTCCATAGACGCGCGTACCGTAAAAGAACTCCGCGACCGTACCGGTGCGGGCATGATGGACTGCAAGAAGGTTCTGACCGAGACCGATGGGGATCTCGACCGGGCTGTAGCCCTGCTCAGGGAAAAGGGTCTGGCCAGTGCCTCTAAAAAGGCCGGCCGGGTAGCAGCCGAAGGCCTGGTGGGGGTGTTTGTCACCGACGACATGACCAGGGCCGCACTCGTGGAGCTTAACTGTGAGACCGACTTCGTCGCCAAGACGGATGAGTTTCACACCCTGTTGTCCCAGGTCGGCACGGCCATCCTTGCCTCCGAGAGCCTTGGCCAGGGGGGTCCGGAAGAGGCGGCCGGTATTGAGGCCGTGGCCGGTGGTGGACCTATCTCCGGGGTCCTGACCGAAGCCATAGGCTCGATGGGTGAGAAGATTTCACTGCGACGTTTTACGTGTATCCAGGCCCAGGGTGGCGTGGTGGGCGGCTACGTCCATGCCGGCGGCAAGATCGGTGTGTTGGTAGAGGTCGAAGGCGCCGGCACCCAGGACAAAGAACTTATCAGGTCTCTGGCCATGCAGGTTGCGGCCGTGGTTCCACGTTATGTGGACCGCAGCCAGGTTGATGGCGACGAGGTGGAGCGCGAACGGGCGATATACGCTTCCCAGGCCAAGGCCTTGGGAAAGCCCGACAACGTGGTAGAGCGGATCGTCGACGGCAAGCTCGAAAAATACTACCGCGAGGTGTGTTTGTTGGACCAGGAGTACATCCGCGACTCGGATCTCACCGTGTTCAATCTGATCGAGCAGTCTGCGACCAACGGGAGCAGCCTGAAGGTCCGAGGGTTCAGCCGTTATCAACTTGGAGAGGGGATCGAGCGCAAGACCGTAAACCTCGCTGAAGAGGTGGCCGAGCAGCTCGCACGGAGCTGATGACCCGGCCCAAACACCGGCGCGTATTACTAAAACTCAGTGGAGAGGCCCTGGCCGGTTCTGCCGACTACGGGATAGATGCCGGTGTCGTCAAGGCGCTGGCCCAGGAGATCGGCGAGGTCCGCGAGGCTGGTTGCGAGATCGCCATAGTTATTGGCGCCGGCAATATATTTAGAGGGCTCAAGGCCTCCGAACTGGGCATGGAGCGGTCCACGGCCGATTACATGGGTATGCTCGCCACGGTTCTCAACTGTCTGGCCTTTCAGGATGCGCTCGAGAAACGTGATGTTCCAACCCGCGTGATGTCGGCGCTGGAAATCAGTGCGGTTGCCGAACCCTATATACGCCGCCGTGCCACCCGCCACCTGGAAAAGGGCCGCGTGGTAGTGTTTGCCGCGGGTACGGGCAATCCTTTTTTCACGACGGATACGGCTGCCAGTCTGCGCGCCATCGAAATAGGCGCTTCGGTGATCATGAAAGCTACGCGCGTTGACGGGGTGTATTCGGCCGACCCCGAAAAGGATCCCGATGCCAGGCGTTATGACTTTTTGACCTATAAACAGGTGCTCACTGACGATCTTCGGGTGATGGACGCAACCGCGGTTGCCCTGTGCCGTGAGAACAATATGCCTATAATCGTGTTTGACGGGACCAAGCCGGGCAACATATTGAAAGTCATAGGTGGGGAGAGCATAGGCACACGAGTGGCCGCCGAACAGTCATGATTGACGAACTGTTAGAGGATCTGGAAAGTGAGATGAAGGGCACCGGCGAGTCTCTTCGCCGTGACCTCAACCGTGTGCGTACGGGCCGGGCATCGGCTTCGTTGCTCGACGGCCTGATGGTGCCCTACTACGGGTCGGCCACCCCGCTTAACAAACTGGCCAACGTGAGTGTTCCGGAATCCAGGCTTCTGGTCGTGCAGCCATTTGACCAGGGCTCCATAGCCGAAATCGAAAGGGCCATTCTCAGTTCCGACCTGGGTCTTTCTCCTGCCAATGACGGCAAGATCATCCGTGTGCCGATTCCCGAGCTTACCGAAGAACGCCGTCGCGAACTCGTGCGACAGGTGCGCAAGGAAGGCGAGAACCACAGGGTCTCGGCGCGAAACCATCGCCGTGATACCAACGAAATGCTCAAACAGTTGCTGGCCGACAAAGAGATATCCGAGGACGAACTTCGCAAGGCCCACGAAAAGGTAGAAGAGATTACCAAAAAAGCCACCGAGGCCATCGACCAGATAGTCAAAGCCAAAGAAGAGGACATAATGGCCGTCTGAACGGCCGTCCAGCAGTGAACCCCAACCAGGTAGAGTCGTCGCTCCCACGGCACGTTGCCATCATCATGGATGGCAATGGGCGGTGGGCGAATGCCCGCGGTATCAACCGTATGCAGGGCCACCGCAGGGGCAAGGATTCGGTGCGCGAGATCGTCGAGAGCGCGCGTGAGATCGGCATCGAATATCTGACTCTTTACGCTTTCTCGAGCGAGAACTGGCAGCGTCCGAGGCGCGAAGTGGATGCGCTGATGCGTCTTTTGTACCGTTATCTCAAAACCGAGATCAATAAGATGATGCGCAACGGTATCCGGCTGAGGGCCATAGGCAATCTGCGCAAACTTCCGGCCGAGGTGCTTACCGAACTGAGGGCTGTCGAGCACCGTACCCGCAACAATAGCGATATGCTTGTACAGTTGGCCGTCAGTTACGGGGGTCGTGAAGAAATCGTTATGGCGGCGAGAAAACTGGCCCGCAAGGTTCGCGACGGGCACTTGCGAGCCGAGCGTATAGACGAGAAAATGTTTGCCGAGGCATTGATGACCGAGGGGGTTCCCGATCCGGATCTCCTTATCCGTACCAGCGGTGAAATGCGCATTTCCAATTTTCTGCTCTGGCAACTGGCCTATACCGAGATCTACGTTACCGATGTACTGTGGCCAGACTTCCGCCGCGCACAGTTCGTAGAGGCGTTGGATTATTACGCCCGCCGGGACCGGCGCTTCGGTAAGACCGCCGAGCAGCACAGCCAGAGCCGAGGCGCATCCTGATATGCTGCGTACCCGCCTGCTCACGGCCGTTGTCACTATGCCGGCCCTGCTGTGGTTGGTTTTCTGGGCTCCGGTCTGGTTCTACGCTTTCGTAATCCTTGCAGTCACCTTCGTTGCCTTGCGCGAGTTCGGTGTCATGGCCAGTGGCAGTATCAAGGGCGGACAACACACGGTCACCATTGGCGGCATGGCCATCGCCGTGGCCATGGGGTTGGGCCAGAGCGGTGCGGCCATCTCTGCCGGCCTCGTGGTGTGCCTGGCCATCGTACTGTTTATTACGCTTGCCACAGCCGAGGACATGGAAAAGAGCGTCAACAAAGCCGCCCACATCCTTCTCGGTTGCCTCTACGCGGGTCTTCTCCTGCCCCATTTCATCTGGTTGCGGGCGGTTGGGGATGGGCCGACATGGGTAATTTTTGTGCTGGCCTGTTGTATGGCCGGCGATGGCGGAGGTTATTTTGGTGGTGCGGCTTTTGGCCGCCACCCGCTGTGGCCGTCGGTGAGTCCTAAAAAGACCATCGAAGGTTCCCTGGTCTCGCTGTTGGCCAGCCTGGTGGCCGGTATTGTTGTGAACGACCTTTTTCTCGGGCACCTCGGTGGCGTTGAAGTCCTGCTGGTTGCGGGGATTGTCAACGTGTTGGCCCAGCTCGGCGACCTGCTCGAGTCGATGATAAAGCGTGCCTACAAGGCCAAGGATTCGGGCTGGATCTTCCCCGGCCACGGTGGAGTACTCGATAGAACCGACAGCCTCGTCTTTCCCGTGGTGTTCATCTATTACTATGTTAGTTTGAGCGTCGTCTGATATGGCAATCACCAGCATCCTAGGTGCGGTTGCGGTCCTTGCGGTCGTAATCTTTGTGCACGAACTCGGTCATTTCCTGGTGGCCAAACGGGTAGGTGTAGACGTACTCGTCTTCTCCCTGGGTTTTGGCCCCACTCTGCTGTCGCGCACGGTGGGTGAGACCGAATACCGGCTGTCCCTGATCCCCCTGGGTGGTTATGTACGCATGGCCGGCCAGGACGACCTTGGCCCGGCCGGGGGCGAGGATGGGGAGGCCGGTGGCCAGGTGGCCAGTGCTGATGAATCCGAGGGCGACCCGACCCGGCGTTTCTCTGCCAAATCCCTTTCCAGCCGTGCCGCGATTGTTCTTGCCGGCCCCGGGGTCAACTACCTGTTTGCCGTTTTGATTTTCACCGTGGTGGCCTTTGTCTATGGCCAGGACGTTCCGGCCGAGACCGCACGTGTGGGCCGCCTGATGGACGGGGGCCCGGCCGCTACCGCCGGCCTGCGGGCCGGCGACACGGTAACGTCGATCGACGGTACGGAGGTTGCGACCTGGGACGAGATGGCAACCAGTGTCCGTGGCAGCCAGGGGCGCAGCCTCTTGTTGCGGGTTGAGAGTGACCAGGGCGATAGCCGTACGGTAAATGTGAGTCCCGAACGCCGCGTCCAGCGCGACATCCTGGGCGAGGCCATAGGCGAGGCCTGGATGATCGGCATCGAAAGAGGTGTCGATACCCAGGAGGTCGGCATTATAGAGGCTGCGCGGCTGGGAGCCCGCTCCACCTGGTTCTGGACCGAGGTTATATTTGCGACCCTGGGTCGTCTTTTCCAGGGGCGTCTGTCGCCCCGCGACCTGGGTGGTCCCATCATGATAGCCCAGGAGGCCGGGCGCCGGGCGGCCTCCGGGCTCAAGCCTCTGCTGCTGTTTACCGCCTTGATCAGCGTTAACCTGGGCATCATAAACATCCTGCCCATTCCGGTGCTCGACGGTGGGCATCTGTTCTTCTTTTTGATCGAGGGTTTGCGCGGCAAGCCCGTATCGTTGCGTTACCGTGAAATAGCCCAACAGGTGGGCATAGTTATGATGGTGGCACTGATGATTTTCGTCGTCTACAACGACATCGCAAGGATTATCGGCGGGTGATCCGGCCCGCTCTCGGCATCGACACATCGGGGCCCGATTGTGGCGCGGCACTGGCCGGGCCCGAGGGTCTGATTGCCCAGGACTACCTCGACCGCAGTGGGCGCACCGGAGAAAGGATTGCCGGTCTGGTGGGTTCCCTTCTGGAGCAGGCCGACATCAAGGCCGGCGACTTGTGCGGGCTCGGCGTGGCCACGGGGCCTGGCTCTTATACCGGTCTTCGCGTGGGCTTGGCATTGGTCCGGGGTCTTGCCGTGGGCAGTGGCCTTGATGCTGTTGGCTTTGGTTCTCTGCAACTCACCGCTTTGACGGCCACGGGACCGAGCGACCGGGTGTGTGCCACCATGGATGCCGGCAGAGACCGGCTGTACGCGGCCGGCTACCAGAGGGACGGAGAAAATCTGTCGGTGATATTTGAGGCCGAAATCATAGAGGCCGGGGATCTGGATAGCCGCCTGGCCTCAGAGGGGGGCCACTGGCAGGTCTGTTGTCAGACAAAACGGGCCGGGGTTCTGGCCCTGGCGGCCTCAAGCGCCCTGGCCCGCGGGCAGGGCGGCCCGGCAGCGGCCATTCTGCCGGTCTATGTGGGGCAGATCGCTGCCCGCCCCAACCAGGGCAGGGTTGCCGTCAGGCCGCCGGAGGCGGGGTAGCATGTGCTTTGGAAATCGAGTATTTATGCGGCCATATAGTGGAGTTTCCCGCTTAGCTGCGGTTGGCACAGGAGGTTAAGTGCATATGGAGACACGCGACGAGGAACTTATACAGGATCTTCTTCCTGGCCATCCCGACCTCAAGGAGGCCTACGAAGAACACGCGAAGCTCAAAGAGCAGGTCGATGGGCTGAAATCCAGGTCCCATCTCTCACCGGACGAAGAAATCGAGAAGAAAGACTTACAGAAACGCAAACTCGTCCAGAAAGATAAGGTTCTGACCATTCTGAGCGAATACCGCCGTAGTCACACCGCGCAGCAGCACGCCTGAGCGGTTGCGGCCGACAGGGTCAAAAAATTGAGCGACACGCCAAAACATACAATATCGGTGTTGGTTGAGAACGAGTTCGGTGTTCTTGCCCGGATTGCCGGTCTCTTCAGCGGCCGTGGTTTTAACATCGACAGCCTGGCCGTGGCCGAAACCCTGGATCCCTCGGTTTCCCGTCTGACACTGAGAACTTCGGGGGACGAGGCGGTTCTTGAACAGATCACCAAACAGCTGAACAAGTTGATCACCGTGATCAAGGTCGTCGATTTTGGCGAGGGCGATCACGTCGAACGCGAATTGGTTCTCATCAAGGTGACCGCCGACCAACGCACGCGTGCCGAGGTGATGAGTATTGTTAACATCTTCCGGGCCAAGGTCGTGGATGTGGGACCCAAGGAAGTGATCATCGAGATGACCGGCGATGAGGAAAAGATAGGCGCGATAATGTCCCTTCTTGTCCCGATCGGCGTTAAGGAAATCGCCCGCACCGGCAAGGCGGCGTTGTTTCGCGGCGACCGTCTGCTCACGGTCGGCGCCCCGCGGGCAGCCAAAGGAAAGGCAAAGGGAAAGGCTGCATGAAGATATACACAGAAAAGGACGTTTCGATGGAGGCGATAACCTCTAAAACCGTTGCCGTTATAGGCTACGGCAGCCAGGGGCACGCCCATGCGCTCAATCTGCGTGACAGTGGCGTGTCGGTGGTCGTTGGTTTGAGGGAGGGCAGTGCGTCGGCGCCCAAGGCGGCGGCCGAAGGCCTCGAAGTCCTGCCGGTGGCCGAGGCGGTTGCACGTGCGGATATTGTCATGATGTTGGTTCCCGACGAGTTGGCCGGCGACCTCTATACGGCCAAAATAAAAGACAACCTCCAACCCGGTTCCTATCTGGCTGTTGCCCACGGTTTCAATATTCATTTCAAAAAAATAGTGCCCTCCGAGACCTCGGGTGTATTTATGGTCGCACCCAAGGGGCCGGGACACCTGGTGAGAAGCGAGTTTGTTAAGGGCATGGGGGTGCCCTGTCTGCTGGCAGTTGAGCAAGACCCCAACGGCGACACCGAACAGGTAGGCCTTGCCTATGCCTCGGCTATCGGTGGTACGCGCGCGGCCGTAATCGGCACCACCTTCAGGGAAGAGACCGAGACCGACCTGTTCGGCGAGCAGGCCGTACTTTGCGGCGGCCTCACCGAACTCATCCGGGCCGGCTATGAGACCCTGGTTGAGGCCGGCTATGCCCCCGAGATGGCCTACTTCGAATGTTTGCACGAGGTGAAACTGATCGTCGACCTTATCTATGAAGGCGGCATCGCCAACATGCGCTACTCGATCAGCAATACCGCCGAATACGGCGACCTCACCCGCGGCAAACGGATTATCAATGAGCGAACCAAAGAAGAGATGAAGAAGATCCTTGCCGAGATTCAGTCGGGCAATTTCGCCGACGAGTGGATAACAGAATACCGTTGTGGCCTGCCTCACTTCAAGGAATTAAGGCGCGAGGGTGAGAACCATCCCATCGAAAAAGTAGGTGAGGAACTGCGCGCCCTGATGCCATGGCTCGGCAACGACCGTCTGGTAGACCGTTCTAAAAACTGAACTGTCGGGGCAGCAACGACCCGTGAAATTTGCAAGGGAAGGATACCCCATGGCCGCGGTGCCCGGGCTTGTAGGCCTGGCCGCGGGCCTGCTGGGGGGCTGGTGGGTGGCCTGTTGGACCCTGCAGGTTGCCGCCCTGCTGGTGCTTCTTTTCTTCCGCGACCCCGAGCGCAGCCCCGAAGGCGACGGCATCATATCTCCGGCCGACGGCCGGGTTGTGGCCGTGGTGGTCGAGGATGCCGGTCATCCTCTGGAGCCCGGCTGCCGACGCCGTGTTTCGATATTCATGTCGCCACTTAACGTACACATAAACCGCATCCCGGCCTCCGGCGTGGTCGAGAACTTAAACTACCACCGTGGCAGTTT
>JAYGCL010000001.1:0-15521 GCA_046583365.1 Deltaproteobacteria bacterium | reverse complement strand
CAGCGGTGGTCACCGAAATGTTGAATCCGGTTATGAACAGCGAAGTCGATATTCGCCATCACCTTGGCCTGCCCGTGATTGCGGAGATCCCCCTGAACGGCAACGGCAACGGTAATGGCAACGGTAACGGCGACGGCAACGGCAACGGTAACGGCAACGGTAACGGGCACGCTTACGGTAACGGTAACGGTATAAGGGTGCCCAGGGCTGACAGCGTATGAGCAAGACCTACGAAGCGTTGAAAAGGGCCGAGACGTTAAGGTCCAAGCAGGCGATGGCCGAGGGAGTGCCCAACCCTCCGCTCCCTGTAAACGGCACCGATGATTACTATGAGCTCAGGCGGCGCCTGTTCGGGTCTGCCGTTGGCGATACCATAAAGACCGTTCTCGTAGTCAGTTCTTTACACGGGGAGGGAGCCTCGGGGGTGTGTTGTCTGTTGGCCAAAGCGATGTCGGACCGGGGGCGATCCAAGGTTCTGCTGGTAGACCTCAACCTGCGAACTCCGTCTCTGTGGCGGCAGATGAATGTCGGAGGCCACGAAGGTTTCGTCAACATGGTGGCCGAGGGGAAGAGCGTTGCCGATGTCGTGCAGACCAGCGAGTCTGGCGGGGTTCGCGTTATTACGGCGGGAAGCGGCCGCCTTAATGCTATCGATGTCATAGACAGCGAACGGACCATCGACCTGGTTGGCGGCATGTCCCAACACGCCGACATTGTATTCATTGATGCTCCGCCGGTTACGCTTTACCCCGATTCCCGTGCCCTGGCTCCGTTGGTGGACGGTGTAGTTCTGGTGGTCGAAGCCGATGTTACGCCGGTGAGTGTTGCCAACCGTGCCGCCCAGATGATTCGTGAGACCGGTGCAAATCTTATCGGTGTGGTACTCAACAAGCGCCGCGACTACATACCGGACCGGATAGCGCGCTTGGTCGGCTGAACGGCCAGTCCTGTACCAATATGGATGCTCCGGCAACGACACCCGCCCTGGAGGGACGCCGCGGACGGAGCCTGACGGTGGGCCTGTCCCTGGTCTTCCTGGTCGGCGTGGTCTGGGCCTCGCTGTCGGGGGCCGGGGTTTTCGTGTTGATCGTGGCCTTTGCTGCGCTGGCGGGTGTGCTGGTACTCAGGAATCCGGTCATCGGTATCCTCATATATCTGGTTACTTTCCTGTTTACTTATCCCGAAGCCCTCAAAGGCTCCGGCAACTTCACCATTAACAATATGTTGGGGCTCATGTTCCTGCCCCTTATGCTGGTAGGGATGTTGCGTGAGGGAAAGGTCTGGATGCTGCGTATCCGCGCTTTGGTGTTGATTGCGGCAATTGGGGTGATTTCCATTGCCTCGGCTACATTCTACAACCCCGGTGATGTTACCGGGGGAGTGACAATTGAAAAAGTCCATAAGCTGCGTGCCCAGAGCGGTCCGACAATGATCGAAATGCGGGACCAGCGTACCAAGTACATGACGCGCTATGCGTTTTTGCTGTTCTTCGTGTTTTTCGTGCGCCGCCCCCAGGACATCAGGTGGGTGGTGGCAATTATTATCAGTTGCTTGCTGCTTACCTACCTGCAGGTAAGCGTCCAGGAGGGGCCGTTCGGGTGGGGGACCGGCCGGCTCAGAGTCATGGGGGAGACGGGGACGGGTCTCTACGCCGGCCGTAATCCAAACAAGCTGGCCTATTTTGCCCTCTTCTGCCTGACCCTGTTGTGGTACATGCGGCGCGCTATCAAATGGCGGATCTTTTATCCGTTCTGGTTATTAGCCGTGGCCATTCCCGTCATCATAATCCCGTTGACGGCTTCGCGTAGTGGCCTGATTAACCTCGCCTTGTTCTTTGTCATAATACTGTTCGAGGGGCGCTTCGGATACCGCAAAATACTCGGTATGGCCGTGCTGATGTTGATGTTTACCGTACAGGTGGGCTATCAGACCAGTATATTAGGGGTCCTGTTGCCCGAGCAGGTGGCTTCACGGCTTACGGACTTCAACGTCAAGACCGAGGCTCTGGTCGAGGGGCAGATGGCCGGCGGGTCGGCGGGCCGGCGCCTCCATAACATTGTTGTGTCTTTGACCATGGCGGCCAAGCACCCGGTGCTGGGCGTGGGTCTGGGTAACTTTACGGTTGAGAGGGCCTTTACCGACCCCACCGGAATGACTGCGCCACCGCACAACTCCTATCTGATGACCCTGGTCGAGGGTGGGATAATATCGTTGGTCTTTCAGTTAGTACTGTTCAGCGGACTGTTCAGGGCCCTGCGCAGATTGGAGAGTGATTACGAGGCCCGCTTTGGCGGGGTGGGACTCGGTTGGCTTGTTGCTGCGATGAGAACCACCTTGATAGGCTTCCTGGTGTTTTCTTTCTTCGCCGACATGTTTGTACATATTTTTTACCACATCGTCATTGGCATGTGCATAGTACTTATACAGATGCACAAGGTTTACGCCGAGACGGGACAACTCCCCAACGCAGCCATGTCGCCGCAACCGACCGCGTAACACCCGAGCATGCGCCGTCTGGCTTACCTGTTCCCGGCTTTTCCGGTCCTCCACCAGACATTCACCGTCGGTGAGGTTCTTGGGCTCAAGCGCCGTGGTTACGACCTGCGCTTGATCTCGCTCAAGCCTGCACGCCCCGACCTGCAGCAGCCTGAAGCACGAGCCTTGATAGGTGAGACCATGTATTGCCCTCGGCTTGTTTCGCCGGCCATCTGGCGGGTGTTCTTGCGTGCACTGGCAACGCGTCCGGGGGACCTGGCCCGACTGCTCGGTCATGTGTGGCGGGCCTGGTGCGGCGGCCGGGTCAAGGGTCGAGGCAAAGGGCACCAACGTGCCGACACTTTCAGCCTGGCCGAAAGGATAGAAATTTTTTACAACAGCAACTCGCTTTTCTATCTACTCAAGTCGATATTTCTAATGCCTTACGCCCTCTATATAGCCGACTACCTTGAGCGTGAGAAAATAGACCACGTTCACTCCCACTGGGCCACCTATCCGACTACCGTTGCTATGATGATAAAGCAGTGGTCGGGGGTCCCGTTCAGCTTCACGGCCCACGCCTACGACATCTATATGATAGGCCGTATGCTGCCGGCCAAACTCGACCAGGCCCGCTTTGTGATAACCTGCGCGCAGGCCAACCGTCGCCACCTCCAGCAGTTTTGCGACAATGGAGCAGCACGCCGCATCCACGTTAACTATCATGGTGCCGACCTTGAACGTTTCTCACCCACTCGCAAAGAAGTGGGCCAGTATTTCCGTGTCATGAGTTGTGGTTGGCTCAAGGAGTACAAGGGCTTCCATTATCTGATAGACTCTGTTGCCCTGTTGGTTGAACGTGGCGTACCGGTATACGTGGAGTTGGCTGGCGATGGACCCCAGCGTGGATATCTCGAGAGTCAGGCCGCGCGTTTAGGGATTGCGGATAAGGTGCACTTTCATGGTTACGTTGACCACGACCGGCTGGCGGTTCTCTACGCAGAGGCCGACGTGTTTGCATTGCCCAGCGTGATAATGGGCCGTTATGGACGGCAGGATGTCATTCCCAACGTGCTCGCAGAAGCGATGGCCGCCGGTTTGCCGGCAGTTGCCAGTGCAGTGGCGGGAATACCGGAATTGCTCGAAGACGGCATAAGCGGTCTCCTCGTTCCCGAGCGTGACAGTGAGGCTCTGGCCGATGCACTCGAGCGGCTGTGGCGCGAACCCGAAACAGCCCGCAGGTTTGCCCGTGCGGCCCGCTTACGGGTGGAGGATATTTGGGACCGCAACAAGAATATTAAGGAACTTGCAGGCATAATAGACCGCCACCTCCCCAATGAGTAAAACAAGACTGGACGAGTTTCTACCGTTTCACCGTCCCTTTCTCGGTGAAGAAGAAATCGCCGAAGTCGTCGATACCCTGCGTTCGGGATGGCTGACGATGGGCCCGAAGACCTTCAAATTCGAAGAAAAATTTGCCGCGCTGGTCGGCAGCGACCATGCTGTGGCCGTGTCCTCCTGTACCGCGGCCCTGCACTTGGCCCTCGACGGCATTGGTCTGGAAGAAGGCGACGAGGTCATTACCAGTCCCTACACCTTTACGGCAACGGTGGCTGCCATCCGTTATACCGGGGCCACTCCGGTTCTGGCCGATACCCTGGCCGACTATCCCAACCTCGATCCCTCCGCGGTTCGGGCCGCCGTGACCGACAGGACTCGGGCGATCATCCCCGTTCATTTTGCCGGTGCCCCCTGCGACCTGGATGCGCTTGGGCGTGTAGCGACCGATGCCGGGGTGCCCATTATCGAGGACGCGGCCCACGCACTGCCGGCCTGGTATGGCGGGCGCAGGATAGGGAGCATAGGCGAGGCGACGGCCTTCAGTTTCTACGCGGGCAAAAACATCACTACGGGCGAGGGGGGTATGCTGACCACCAACAACGCCGAGTTGGCCGAGACTGTGCGCAGGAGGAGGCTCCACGGCATCTCCCGCGACGCATGGAAGCGTTATTCGGATGCCGGTAGTTGGTACTACGAGGTCTCGGCGGCCGGGTTTAAGTACAACATGACCGACATCCAGGCCTCCATAGGCATCCACCAACTCGACAGGTTGGAAACTTTCCACGCCCGGCGGTTGGAGATAGTCTCACTCTACGACCGCCTCCTGGCTTCGGTGCCGGGTGTTGTCAGGCCCCGTCCTCCCGACGACGGTGAATCGGCCTGGCACCTGTACGTTGTGGAAATCGACGGCGAGGTTGTGTCCTGCAGTCGCGGCGATGTCATTGAGGAGTTGAGGGCCGACAACATAGGTAGCAGCGTGCATTTTATCCCCATACACCACCACCCCCTCTACCAGGAGGAACTCGGCTGCGGGCCGGAGGATTTCCCCAACGCCAGCCGTATTTACCAGCGTTCGATCTCTTTGCCGCTGTTCCCGTCCATGAGCGACGCTGAGGTGGAAGCCGTGGTGGCGAGTCTGGCCAGGATCATGAGAGCAAACCTGCGATAAGAGAGCAGCGGGGCATGTTGAAACGGGCGGTAGATCTATTTTTTACGGTACCGGCGGCTGTTCTGTTGCTGCCGCTTTTCCTGTTGATCGGTATAATAGTCAAGTTCGATTCCCGTGGCCCGGTATTATTCAGGCAGGAACGGGAGGGCCGGGGGGGGGCACGCTTCAGGATATTTAAATTCCGCACCATGATGGTCGGAGCCTACCGCAGTGGTGCAAGGCTTACCGTCAAGCGTGACCCCAGGATAACCACGGTCGGGCAGGTTCTACGCTGGACCAAGCTCGACGAGCTTCCCCAGATTTTCAACGTGTTATCCGGTGATATGTCGTTGGTGGGGCCGCGCCCCGAAGATCCCTATTTCGTTGGTTTCTACAGCGACGAGGAGAAGCGGACCCTGTCGGTCAAGCCGGGCATTATCGGGCCGAGCCAACTCGATGGCCGTGATGAGGTGGAGAAATACCCTGAAGGGGTCGAGGATACCGAAAAGTACTACATCGAACACATCCTGCCGGCAAAACTCAAAAACGATCTTGTATACATCGACACGGCCAGTGTTTGGGGCGATATAAAATTTCTCTTCAGCGGGTTCTTCCGGGTTCTGCTGGGGCAGTTCAAGTACGGCTTTCTGTCGCGTTCGCGTGACCGCCTGGCCCTTCTGAGCATGGACTTGTTCCTGGTCCTGTTCTCCTACGTCGCCGCGAATTTCATCCATTTTGATTGGGTCCTGAGCCAACGTACCGAGCTCTATCTTGTAAAGACCCTGTTCTGGATAGTGGTGCTGAGGCCACCGGTGTTCATGTACTACGGCCTTTACCAGCGTAGCTCGCGGTGGCTGGGGCGACGTGACATGGTCGCAATTCTCAAGGCAGTGAGCGTGAGTTCGGCCCTGGTCGTGGCCGTGACCTACTTTACCGGGCTGCGGGCCCATTCACGCGCAGTCTTTATAGAAGACTGGGCTTTGTTGATATTCCTCATGTGTGGTGCGAGGTTCCTGGTGCGTCATGTCCAAAGCGGGGTTAACAGGCCGCCGTCGGACCGTAAGGTGACCAAGGTGCTGGTTGCCGGCTCGGGCCACGGTGCCGAGTTGATCCTGAGGTCGCTTCTCGAAGACCCCAAGTCGCGTTTTCTGCCCGTGGGTATAATAGACCACGAGCCCCGCAGGTGGGGGGCCTTGATACACGGAGTCCGAGTTATGGGGGGAGCGACAGATATAGCTATGGCGGCTGCCACCCACGGGGTGGGCATGGTGTTGATTTCCCTGGCGGACCTCGACCCTTCGGTGGTGCGGGATATAACCGAGGCCTGCGAGAAGTTGGACCTGCATTATCGTCTGGTTCCGGCCCTGTCAGATGCATTGGCCGAGAACCGTAGTGACCTGTTGGGGTCACACACTCTTTCGGTGGAAAGGGGATCATGAGTACCGACATTTTGAGACCTGGGGATACGGTTCTGGTGACCGGTGGAGCCGGCTATGTGGGGTCGCATCTGGTTCGGATGTTACTGGACCGCGGCTTACACGTACGCGTTCTGGATACCTTTCTATACGGCACCAGCGGACTCGAAGACTGCATGTCCACCCCCGGCCTGGATCTGCACAGGGGGGATATCTGCAATATTCGCGATATGATTCGTGTCAGCAAGGGGGTCAAGGCCGTGGTGGCTCTGGCCGCGCTGGTAGGCGACGGGGCCTGTGAACTTGACCACGACGAGACCGTGGCCATCAACATCGAATCCACCAAACTTCTCTGTCAGGTGGTGAACATGCACCCCGAAATTGAGCGCGTCGTGTTTGCGTCTTCCTGTAGCGTCTATGGGGCCACCGAGGATCTGGTGTTGAACGAGGGGTCACGGCTGACGCCGGTGAGCTTCTACGCGCGTAGCAGGATTTTATCCGAGGGTATCCTGAGTCGGGAACTGGAAGGACGCTCGGTGGTTACGTTGCGTCTGGGCACGGTGTGTGGGTCATCGCCCCGTATGCGACTGGACCTGATGATCAACACGATGACCGTACGCGCGGTTACGGATGGAAAAATTACTGTTATGGGCGGCGAGGCCTGGCGCCCCCACGTCCATGTTTGTGATGTTGCCGCAGCCTTTGTCCTGGCTGCCCAAACCCCCCACGAAAAAGTGGGTGGCGAAATCTTCAACGTTGGTGCCGACCACAACAACATGACGATATCCGAGACTGCGGTTATGGTTGCCCAGGAGATTGGAGGGGTAGACATCGAGTATGCCGATACCACCGACGACCCCCGCAGTTACCGGGTGAGCTTTGACAAGATCAAGCATGTTCTTGGCTTTGTCCCGCGTCATTCTCTCGTAGAAGCTGTTCGTGAGGTCCGCGACCTGCTCAACAGTGGGGCAGTGGACCCTAACGAAGAGCGCTATTCCAATCTCAAATACCTGCAAGTGCATGGGTTTCTTGGGGACAGAGACTTGCCGGTTGGGGCCGGAATCCGGAGTGGGGACCGTTCGGTCGCCTAGATGAGTTCCAGTCAGCTCAAGGTGGGCATTGTCGGCTGCGGCATCATAGCCAACACCCACATCCCGTATATTCGTAAAGCCGGCGGCGTCCTGGTCGCGGTTGCCGATACGTCGTCTGCCAGGGCCAACGACCTGGCCGACCGTTTTGGCGTCAACCGTGTCTACTTGTCGCTTGAAGACCTGCTGGAGGTGGAAAAGCCCGATGTTGTACATGTGCTGACCCCGCCTCATACCCACGCAGCGGTGGCCAGGACGGTCATCGACAGGGGGGTCCACACCCTGATTGAAAAACCCATGACCCTCGACCCCGGCGAGGCCACCGAGCTGGCCCGCGCGGCCGATGATCGGCAGGTCCTGCTTACGGTGGATCATAACCGGCTCTTTGACCCGGTGATGCTCAAGGCCCGGAACCTTGCCGATAGCGGTGCCCTGGGAGAGGTCGTATCGGTGGAGAGCTACCAGGCCGGATCGGCCAGCCAGCGGGATTGGATCTCCAGTCTTGGCGGGGGAGGTCTCGGCGATCTCATTCCGCACCCACTCTATTTACAGTTGGCCTTTATGGGGGCCATCAAGAGCATTGATGCCCGTGCTTTCAGGCTGGACGGTGACACTGCGGCGGAGAGCGATGAACTCAGGGTTTTGATGAAGGGGGAGCGTTGTAGCGGAGTACTGACAATATCCCAGAACGCGCGCCCGGCTCTGAATACGTTGCGGATCTGCGGTACCAGGATGACGATTGAGGTGAACCTCAATAACATGACGATAGTAAAGCGTCGCGAATATAATGTTCCGAAAGTCATAGGCAAGTCCTTGCCCAATCTGGACGAGTCGCGTCAACTCCTGCAGCAGACGTTTGGTAACACCGTTAATTTTCTGCGTGGGAAGGTGCGCTACTATCCAGGCATGGGTAACCTCATTCAACGTTTCTACGATGCTATTGGCCAGGGGACAGCGCCTCCGGTTACGGCCGAGGAGGGTGTTGAGGTTGTGCGCGTGACCAAGGCTATATGGGATGCGGCTGCGGCGGTTGCCGAGCCCGGCAGTAATCGCGAGGCGGTATGAGCGCACGGATTCTGGTTACCGGCGGCACCGGGTTTCTTGGCAGCCGCATTGTGGAGCGCCTTGTCTTACAGGGTAGGCAGGTAAGGGTTTTGGCGCGTGCGGGCAGTGATACCGAGGTTTTGGAGAGTCTCGGGGCCGAGGTCATCAGGGGCGACCTTGGTGATGAACTGGCCCTGCAGCGCGCCGTCAAAGGGTGTGGAGTGGTTTGCCATGCCGGGGCCAGAGTGGAGACCCGAGGGGAGTGGGAGGATTTCAGCCGCGACAATGTATCGGCTACCGAAAAATTACTGGGTCTGGCCTTGGCCCAGGGAGTAGAACGCTTTGTCCATGTCAGTTCCCTGGGGATTTTCGACATTCCCCGTTCCGGTATCACCATAGAGGAGGACTCTCCTTACGATGCCAGGCCCCTGCTGCGCGGTCACTATACCCGGTCTAAAATTCACGCCGACCGTGTTGCTACTGCCGCCGCCCGCCGGGGCGCTCCCGTGACCGTTATCCGTCCTGGTATCCTGTATGGACCGGGGAAGCCGTTGTACATGGGGCGGCTTCACCGCAAGCTGGGTCGTGGCCTCCTGCTGGTGGTTGGGAGTTCCAGCTATCTGGCCCCCCTTTGCTATGTCGATAATGCGGCCGATGCCGTAGTCATGGCCGCCAGGCAAGAGGGCGGTGAAGCCGGGGTGTTCAATGTGGTGGACAGCCCGGGCCAGACCCATGCCGACTATTTCCGTGTTCTGGGCAAGGTGATTGGCCCTCCTTTCAGGGTGGCATTCTTGCCGGTGGGTTTGCTCGTGCCCGCTTTGTCCGTGGTCTCTACGGCCTTCAAGGTGCTGAAACGCCGACAGTGGGCGGCTGCCTATCAATTGCGCAGGTCGGGCCGAAGCGCAGTCTATGCGACCGGCAGGGCCCGTGAAATTTTAGGCTGGAAACCACGGGTGGGTTTGTCCGAGGCACTTGAATGTAGCGTGAGGAACGGCCTGCCATGAAGATCCTTTACGTTGAAGCTTCCTCCGGACAGGTCGTTGGAGGCTCGCTTACCGGCTTGTTGCAACTTGTGGTTGGACTCGACCGCGAGCGCTATGTCCCGGTGGTCCTTCTGTACGAGGACAAACCGGTGATCAAGGACTTAGTGGCCCGGGGCGTGAAAGTCCGGGTATTCAGCAAGAGGCGTTTGCCCAAAGAGCATGCGCTGCAGGATAACCCGGGTTACCTCAAGGCCAAGGCGATTCCAGGCATTACCCGGGGGCTTCGTAACCTGCGCTCTGTTGTCACTTTTCTTTTTGAAACCCTGCCTGCGGCACTCAGGCTCTCACGTCTGTTTCGCTCGGAGAATCCGGACCTGGTACATGTGTGTAACGGCTTTCGCGGCAACATGGATGCAATCGTTGCCGCCAGGATTTGTTCAATCCCGTGTATTGTACATTCCAAGGGTTTCGACAAGCACGGTTTCATAGAGAGACTGGCGGCCCCCGGGGTGGCGGCCTCGGTGTGTATGACCCGAGCCATCGAGGAGCACTGTCGCAGGCAGGGCATTCGCCCTCCCGAATATAACGTCGTTTACGATGGCCTTGACCTCGACGCTTTCCAGCCCACTCGGGGACGCGCCGATGTACGCGAAGAGTTGGGTATCGACATGTCGGCACCGGTTGTCGGGGTGGTGGGCAATATACAGGAGTGGAAGGGGCAGATGGTCCTGCTGGAGGCCATGGTCGAGGTACGCAAGAGCTATCCCGAGGTGGTTGCCATGATTGTGGGCGGGGTTCACCGTAGCGGACTCGGTTATTCCAAACGCATGCAGGCTTTTGTGGCTCGCCATGGCATGGAGGACAATGTTATCATGACCGGTCCCCGCGACGATGTTGGTGACCTCATGGGTGCGATGGACGTGGTAGCTCACACCTCTGTACGCCGCGAACCCTTTGGGCGGGTGATTATAGAGGGGATGTCAGTGGGACGGCCGGTGGTGGCTACACGCGCCGGTGGTGTGCCGGAGTTTGTCCGCGATGGCGACAACGGGCTGTTGGTGCCAGCCGGAGATTCGTTGCAACTGGCTCTGGTCCTCAAGCGACTTTTCGGTGATAGCGATTTGCGCGAGAGGCTTTCCCGTGGAGCTTTGAAGTCGGTACGTGATTTCAGCGTAAACCACCACGTGGCTGCAATGACCAGCATATATGAACGGGTGGCTCGCCGTCATGCCCTTGCAACGGAGACCCGGCGGTGACCCAAGCCGGTGACCAGGGTAGTGTCGAACTTGGACTTCACGGCATTCGACTGTCCCTGCAGAGCGATGCCCCGGCTTTCTCCTCTTACGTCTCTGAGGCCATGTCTCCTTACCTGTCGGCTGGGGGAGTGGGGCCGGTCCATGTGCACAGCCGTTTGCAGTGGTGCGAGGGGCCGCGGCCAACCGAACTGACAGAGGCCTTCCCCCACGCCGGCTGGGACTACCGTCCAGACCGCGACATTTATGTTGACGGCAATATCGCCTATTGGCTGCGTGTAGACGACTTTCTCGACCTCCACTTGCGGGTCGAGTGGGATGGTCGAGTCTTGTCGGTGCTGGGGCGTTATTATTTTCAACTCGGCAAGGGTTCCTATCTGGAGAAACTGCGCAAACTCAGATACCGCGGGCGTATGGATCAACTGAGGGCCCATCGCTTCAGCACCCTGTTGTACTATCTCGTCTACCATCCGGTGCTGTGGAGGTTGAGCCGCTTTGAGGGGCTCCACGTACTCCACGGTGGGGCAGTGTCGGGCGCTACCGGGGCTGCGGTGTTCGCCGGTATGCCCGGCTGCGGTAAATCCACGTTGGCCGTGGCCATGCTTGCGGACGAATCCTTTACCATGCTGTCGGACAACCTGGTCCTCCACGACGACCACAGCCTGTTGGCCTGTCCTGAGCTTTTGTTGCTCGACCCGGCAAGCATCGAGCGGGCCGGCCAGGGGGTCCGGAGTTTGACCGCCACAGGCGAGAGACGCGTTTTCGGACGCGACGCCTATCGCCCCTCACGTACCGAACTGGGCAGGGTAAGTCCCGCAGCTGTTTTCGTGGTGCGGCGGGGCCAAACGAGCAGCCTGGTGGCCTGCGACCCGGACTTGTGTTGCCGTCACATTCTGGCCGGCAACACTATGGCCAAGGAAGTTCGCCGCATTGCCATCATGGCCGGGGTCCTGGACCTGGTCGCCGGAACCTCTGCGCCCGAACAGGTAGCCGACCTGCGGTCTCTGCTGGCCGGGGTCCCGTGTTTCGAACTCAGGGTCGGTCCCGGTGACAGTCTTGATGGTGTCGTCGATGAATATGTCATGCCGGCATTGTCCCAGGGCGCGGTGGGTCTGGACGGGTGACAACACCCCAGCCATCGGCAAAACGTTCTCCGCTTTTCCGGCTTGCCGAGGATATTACGGGTACGCTGGCCACCCGTGTCCTGACCATGGGGATTGGCCTGTTTACCGGCATTATTACTGCCCGGGTGTTGGGTCCGGAGAACCGTGGGATATTTGGTCTGGCGGCCTTGTTCCCGGCCAGCATTGTGACCCTTTCCAAGCTGGGACAGTCCCAGGCCACGATTTATTTTATTCGCCGCGAGAAGGCCGATGTTGCGCAGGTGGCTTCCAACGTCATCTATGTCGCTGTTGCCGTTGGTTTCGCACTCGTGGGCGTGGCTTTTGTCTTGCGCGAGACCCTGTTGGAGACGCTGTTGAGGGGGGTCCCGATGTGGGCCCTGACGGCGGTGTTGCCACTCATCCCCATCCTCTTGATGGAAAGCTATATGTACGGACTCTTGCAGGGCACCGACAGGTTTCGCGTTTATAATACCCGGATTTTTCTTGAAGCCGTATCCACCCTCGCGGGTATGGCCACCGTGCTTTTGTGGCTGGATTGGGGGCTTGCCGGTGCCATTGGTGTGGCCGTCAGTGTTCGCCTGGTTATGACCACGTGGGTCTTGTGGACGGTAAACAAAGGCACCCCACTTAAGCTCCACTTCGACACCGATCTCTTTCGCCGCATGATACGTTACGGTCTGAAGTCCCATGTACAGATCATAGCTTCTCACTTTCATTTCAAAGCCGGGGTCTACATGGTCGCTTATTTCCTTAATCCGGCCCAGGTTGCTTTCTTCGTTATTGCCGAACGATTGGCCGAGCACATCATGTACATTCCACAGTCCCTCGGTGTGGCCTTGTTCCCTCGTCTTACCAGCAGCGATGATGCCAGGATTCACGCCATGACCGCCCGCGCTTGCCGGCAAACCCTGGTGGTAACGGGCCTGATCGCTGCTACCCTGGCTCTGGCCGGGCGCTTCCTGATCGTTCTCTGGTATGGTGACGATTACGCAGAGGCCGCCGGTCCGCTTCCTTACGTGGCCCTGGGCATTGTTATGATGTCGATGTACGTGCTGTTGTCGCGTAATTTCACCAGCCGCAACCGCCAGCAAATAAACATAATCGCCGGCTACACGGCCCTGGGTGGCAACCTGGCCCTGAATGTTTTCTTGATTCCGGCCTACGGCATTGTGGGCGCCGCCATGTCGGCTGCGTTGTCTTACTCTACGGCGGCCATCATTTTGCTGGTGTTTTTCCTCAAAGAGTCGGGACTTAGTTGGCACGAACCACTGCTTCTCAAGCGCAGTGACCTGCTCATGTGGAGGCGTCTTGGCCGCGAGGCTCTGGACTCTTTACGGGGGGCCAGGGCCTGAGGGTGTCCAACACTGGAAGTTCTGTAATTTCAAGTGGTTGAGGCTATAATTGAAACCTTATTTTCACCCTGAGGTGTTGTTGTTTGGTCCCCTATGCGGCACACTGAGAAGTCGTCCGGGGTGGTTGTTCCGTCGAACTTGAGGTTGCCTGTTTTGCGAATAGTTTGCGTTCTGTACTGTGCCTTTGCTGCGGTCTGGCTGCTGGCCGTTCCGGCCCACGCTCTGCAGGTGTCCTGCCACGTGGATGGCGATGGAGTCGGCTGGGCGGTGGCCGCCGGCTACGACTTTGATGGCGACGGCACGGAAGACCTCGCCAGCTCTGGTCCTTGTGCATTTATAGCCGGCAACTGGACGGTTGGCCGTGTTATCGTATATTCTGGCGCCAACGGCAAAAAACTTCTGCATCTCATGGGCAGCCAGGAGAAGCAGCGTTTTGGTTCTGCCCTGTCCTTCATAGGCGACCTCAGTGGCGACGGCCTGCCCGATCTAATGGTCGGATCCTATGGCTGGGATGTTGTCGACCCTTCCGATTCCGACACCGTATTGCGCTCACGGGCCGGCAAGATCGAGGTGTTCGACCGTACCGGCAATGTTGTGCTGACTATGGAAGGGGCCTTTGAGGATGGCCATTGGGGAGAGAGCCTCGCTGCGCTCGGCGACGTTAACGACGACGGGTGGGCGGACTTTGTTGTCGGGGCTGGGCAGGACTTGGTAGCGGGCAATAAGCGTGGCGTGGCATATCTGATATCCGGTGTCGATGGGTCGGTAATAGACATCACCGAAGGGGATAGGGACGGGGACTATTGGGGTAGCGTGATCGCCCCGGCAGGCGATCTCAATGACGACGGGATAGTGGATGTGCTGGTAGCCTCGGGCATGACGGACTTTACCAACCAGGAAGACCTGGGTCGGGTTAAACTCTTTTCCGGCGACTTCACCAGACTGTTCTCCGGTCCCTGGGGTGACAACAAGGACGACCATTTCGGCAAAGCGGTTGCCGGTCTGGCCGCTGTGACATCCTCTGGTAAACCCGGTCTGGCCATAGGGGTGCCCGGTGGTGACCCCAACGACGTCAATAAGGCCGGGCTTGTAGAGGTCCGTATGTGGAAAGGTGGATATGTATCGACTATTACCGAACCCACGCCCGTGGCCCTGGCCCAGTTCGGGCTGGCAGTGGCCTCGGTGGGAGACATCGACGGCGATGGTCTTACCGATTTTGTGGCATCGGCTCCCAAAGCCACGGTTGGAGACGAAGAGATTTCCCAGGCCGGCCGGGTGCACCTGATTGATGCCGGTGACGGTGTCCCCATCTGGACCCACAAGGGCCGTCTGCCGATGATGCACCTGGGCCGTTCCCTGACGCTGACTCACGATTGGGACGGTGACGGTATCAACGACGTAGCCGTCGGGGCCCCCGGGGCTGCCCCTCGCGGACGCATGGGGGCAGGGTCGGTGGAGATTCTGTCGGGCGCCGATGGTTCCCGTATTCGTAGTTTGGGCGGTCTGCGAGGCGCAGAGACTCGGATTATCGTGGCGGGTTGGCAGCACGGTCGCCGTACTGCCATGCGTAGTTTCAACTACCGTGGCCGCCGTCGCGAGCTGCGCCGTCGCTTGTTCCGCGGCATGCGTTCGGGAGAGGTGTCGATGGCCGTTCTGGACCCGGGCTATTCGACCCGTCCTCGCCCGGGACAACTCAAGCTGGTGGTTTCTGCCGGTCACGACTCGGGTAAACAGCAGGTGTTGTTTTTTGAGGTCGGGCGCAGGGGACGAAGGATTAGAAATCAATCGTTGACGCTGCCCGAGGATTGGGTGGGGGGTGCCAACGTGGCTGCCGGCCAACTGATCTTCGGGGTCCCTGGTTTTGAACTGATAGTGGTGCAATCGGATTCCGACAATAGCTCGGTGCGTACGGTGTCGGCGGCGGTCTACGACCAGCCCTTCGAGGATGGCCAGTGGAGAAGGGTGGCCACGTTTGATGCCTTTGATCCCGCGACTTCCTCTAACCAGAACCCCGGTGGAGCAAACGTGGCCATAGGGCAGGTGGTCAGCGGGGGGGTGCATGAAATTGTCGTGGGGGCCATGCAGGGAAGCGCCGAGGTCAGGATTTTTGATTTTAACACCAGTGCTGGTGGAGCCGGAGCCAATTTGAGGGTCAGCTTCGATGCTTACGGTCAGAATTGGGCTGGTGTAAATCTGGCGGTGGGAGACCTCAACGGTGACGGGCAGTGGGAAATCGTAACGGCGCCGGTTGTCGGCAAGCCCCTGATAAGGGCCTTTAACGGCGACGGAACTACGTTCC
>JAYGCL010000034.1:0-29923 GCA_046583365.1 Deltaproteobacteria bacterium | reverse complement strand
TCTGCTCGAGATGGCCGGTACCCTCTATCTACCCTTTCTGCTGGCCAACGCCGAGGCTCTGGAACAAGGCGAGAAGACTTTCCACTTTTCGGCCTTCGGCCACGACTACCGGCAGGGGACTTTCAAGTACCAGAAAAAATGTCTGGGCTGGTTGCGCCAGGAACTGGCGGGGCTGGACGGGGCGGCACGGGAAAGAGCGCAGGCCTGGCTGGAAAAAGCCGGCTGCTGGGAGGGCCTTGACGTGGGCAAGGGGGGCAGCTAAAACTTACAGTCAACAGTAACTTTATACTCGAATGTACGCTTCTAATGCTCAGCAAGCGCCCCAGGAAGGGCTTTCCCGCCGTGAACGCAAGAAACTCGAGGTCCGGCAGGGGCTTATAGAATCGGCCATCAGACTCTTCGACCGCCAGGGCATAGCCCGGACCACGGTCGATGAGATCTGCCAGCTGGCCGACGTCGCACAAAAGACTTTCTTTAACTACTTTCCGACCAGGCAGCACCTGATCAGGGCAATTGCCGAAAGCTCGCTTAAACAGCTCATCGCCTACCTCGACGAAGCCCGCCGCTCCCCCGCTGCGGCCCCTGACAAACTCAAGGCTTTCTTTTCAAGGGTGGCCGAAGCCACCGAAGAAGCCGGCCCCATGCACAGGGAACTGCTGACCGAGATGATCCACGCCAGCCACAGCGACACCGGTGTGGCCGGCCCCCCGGAAAAAGAATCTGAACGGGCGCGCAGACTTTACACGGCTTTTGAAGAGCTTGTCCGTGAAGGGATCAGTGCCGGTGAATTCGACAAACGACACAGCGTAGAAACATTAACGGAGATGGTAGTGGGCGCATTTTACTCGCTGATGTTTAATTGGGCCAACCTTGATTCATATCCGATCAAAGAACGAGCCGAACGTATTGCTCACTTTCTCGTCGAGGCCAGTACACCGCCAAACACAAAGGAACAATAAGCAAATGTCTGGAACCAACAATAACGGCGGCAGTCGCAACCACGCGGAGCTGCCCATTCCCAATGGCTGGTATGCCGTGGCCTGGTCTGAAGAACTGGCTCCCGGCGATGTAAAGCGCGCCCACTACTTCGACAAGGAACTGGTCCTGTTCCGCACCGAGTCGGGCAAGGCCTGCGTGTTTGATGCCTACTGTCCCCACCTGGGAGCCCACCTCGGAGTGGGCGGCAAGGTCGAGGGCGAGTCGATTCGCTGCCCCTTCCACGCCTGGCGCTACGACACCGGTGGCACCTGCGTGGAAATTCCCTATGCCAAACGTATCCCCGCCAAGGCCCGCACCAAGGCCTGGGACGTAGTCGAACGCAACGGCATGGTGATGGCCTGGCACCATCGCGACAACAAGCCCCCCTTCTTTGAGGCCCCCTCGCTGTCCGAATTTTCCGACCCCGAGTGGGCGATAGCCGAGCACTGGGACCTCAACGTCAACGTCCATGTCCAGGAAATGGCGGAAAACAACTGCGACCCGGCCCACTTTATCTACATACACGGCTCTGAAGAGATTCCCACCTCGGACCTCAGCTACGACGGCCTTACCATGAAGATGTCGAGCACATATGCACGCGATACCGTGATCGGCTCTTTCGACGCCGAACTCGAACGTATCGCCTGGGGCCTAGGCCTGGCCAGCGTGAGGATAAAAGGAATCCCCGGAGCCGGGCTTTTAATGTTCTCTTCGACTACCCCGATAGACAACGCCCATTCGCACTCGCGCTGGGCTTTTGCCGTGACCAAGAACCTTGCGGGTACGGTGGGTGCGGAATTCGTCGAAAGCCTCAAAGCCGAAGGCGGCGTCATGGCCGATGTGCCGATCTGGGAGAATAAGATTCACCGCCCCGACCCCCTGCTCTGCGACGGTGACCGCTTCATCGGAGAGTTCCGACGCTGGGCCAAAAACTTCTACTGAGTAAGGTAAACAACAAATGGATAAATACATCGTCATATCCTCGGATTGCCACGCCGGCCTTCCCCCCGAGCGTTACCGTGACTACCTCGACCCGCAGTATCGCGAGATGTTCGATATGGCTCTTCCCATACAGATCAGCGAAACCAAAAAGGCCAGCAAAAAATTTCTGGTGGCCGACGTCAATGCCGAATGGCGTAAGGGCCGTGAAACACCCCTGTCGGGAGCCTGGGATTCCGACGAGCGTATCAAAGTCATGGACGGGGATGGTTGCGCCGGTGAGGTAATCTTTCCCGACGGCGTCACCGAGATGAACATGCCCCCCTTCGGCGCGGGACTTTCCCTGCCCACCGAGGGAATCCAGCCCGAACTGCAGTGGGCCGGTGCCCGTTCCCACAACCGCTGGCTTGCAGAGTTCTGCGGGCAGGCCCCCGAACGCCGCGCCGGCATCGCTATTGTACCGGCACTTTGGGAAGTCGATGAGGCCGTGGCCGAGGTTCATTGGGCCAGGAAAGCCGGGCTGCGCGGCATCATGATTCCCACCTGCTGGGGCAAACGCGACGCCTACCACCACCCAAAATACGACCCGTTGTGGTCGGTGTGTGAGGAACTGGACATGCCCATCACCATCCACTCGGCGGCGGCACCGATGGACGACTACGGTGAACATACCGGCATGATGGGCATCTACATCAGCGAAGTGGCCTGGTGGACGGCCCGGCCGCTGACTTTCATGATCTGGGGAGGGGTGTTCGAACGCCACCCGGGTCTCAAGGTTGTTTTCACAGAGGGTACATCGATCTGGGTGCCCGAGATGCTCGATCTGCTGGACTTCCGCTACTCGGAGTCCCACTTCAGCCTGAAACTCGGCGACTACAGAAGTCACCTGTCGATGAAGCCCAGCGAGTATTTCCGTCGCAACGTCTTCATCGGCTCCTCGTGTATGTCCAAGCGAGAGGCCGAGCTGCGACATAGCATCGGCATCGACAACATGCTGTGGGGATCCGACTTCCCCCACCCCGAGGGCGTATGGCCTTACACCTGCGAGCACATAAAGGAGACCTTCGAGGGAATCCCCGACAACGAGGCCAGGGCCATGCTCGGGCTTAACGCGGCCAGGGTTTACAACTTTGACCTGGACAAACTGGGCCCGATCGCCGAACGCATCGGGCCCGAACCACAAGACGTAATAGGGAGCTGAAAGAAATGAGTAATATACGTTACGTAAAAAGTGCCGAAGAATTGGCCAAGGCCGGCCCCTACGATGACTTCTCACCAGTGGCCCAGTGCCTTGAGGCCGTCTACCAGACAGACCCCGGATTGGCGGCTGCGGTACTACCGCCCCCCCTCAAGCCCACCGCCGACGGGCTGGTGAGGGTAAACATTTCGCAGGTGGACCTGGGGCCGGCAGGCAACATCGGCGCCGCGGTGTTCGGTGTGGACTGCACTTACAAAGGCCGGCCCGGCCACTACCCGATCACCATGCCCATGAGTACGGAGCCCGTAGTGGTCGGAGGCCGCGAACGTTTCGGCGAACCAAAGAAGTTGGCCGAAATCAGCTTTGAACGTGATGGAGAGACGGTGAGCGCAACCGTTGCACGCTACGGCTGCACCTATATGGAAATCCGTGGCAAGGTAACCGAAAGCCTCGAACCCGTTGGCTACCAGCAAGAAAACTTCTATTACAAAGTCTTCCCCGCCGCCGACGGCAAGGGGTTTGAAGGAGAGCCTCTATTGGTAGGCGTAGTCTACAAGTGGGAACAACCGATAGTAGAGACCGTCCAGGGCGAGGTTATTCTAAGGGAGGCCCCCATGGATCCGGTGGCCGACCTGCCCGTGGCCAAGTTGATCTCTCTTAACTACTACCAGCGCCAGGGCGGCTATGAGGCCCGCATACTTGAGAGCGTCAGCGCCTCCGACATAGCCCCCTACGTACACCAGCGCTACGACGACTTCGCCGCTCTGGCAGGCTGAGCGGCAGACCCGTGGACAATTTTGCCGACAAAACAGTAGTCATCACCGGTGCCGCCAGCGGCATAGGCCGGGCCCTGGCCGAAAGCTTTGGCCGGGAAGAGGCCAATGTCGTTCTTACCGACGTCGAGCAAGGTGCTCTCGACGCTACCGTGGAAGAACTGCGGGCCGACGGCCTCAAGGCCAGTGGCGTGGTGATGGACGTCTCCGATTTTGACTCGGTCAGCCGGGCGGCAAACCGTATCGAAGAGCTGCACGGCAACGTGCACATACTTTTCAACAATGCGGGGGTGGGTGCTTTCGAAGACCTACCGATCTGGGAACTACCGCTCAACGATTGGCACTGGACGCTGAACGTCAACGTCTGGGGCGTAATCCACTGTATAAAAGCTTTTCTGCCGGCCATGCTCGCCCACGGCGAAGAGGGCCACGTGGTAAACACATCCTCCGGCAACGGTGGCCTTACCCTGCTGCCCTCGACCCCCATCTATGCAACCAGCAAGAGCGCGGTGAGCACGATCACCGAAGCCCTGCACCTGCAACTTCTGCAACGGGGAGCCAGAATCCACGCCTCGGTTCTTTACCCGGGTCCCAACATGGTCACGAGCAACATTTTCACCGCCTACCGCAACCGCCCCGAAGCCCTTGTCCGCGAGCAAGCCCAGGCCACTCCACCCTCGCTCGAGGACATCAAAGGCATGGCAAAACAATTCGGCCAGGAACTACAAACAACCGAACCAGCAGAAGTTGCCGAATACGCCGTGGCCGCGTTAAAGAAAAATTCCTTCTGGATACTACCGATGAGCAAAGACACGGAGGGAAAGCTCCGTGAACGTCTCACCGACATCCTCGAACGCCGCGACCCGCAACCCCCAAACAGTTTTTTCTAAACGGCAGCGGCCCTAGGGCATCTCAAGAAATTCAAACAACATCCCGTCGGCGGCCTCGACGTAGGCAAAGGCAACCTCGGGCGAGAAGCGTTTGGAGAATATCGGACTAAACCCCTCTTTGGCCGCCTCGCCAACGGCCTCATCGAGGTTGTCGATGCGAAACCGAATATGGTGTGGTCCTTCACGTCCGGCGTCGAGAAATTCACCATAGACCCCCTCGCCGTCAACCATCTCTATCAACTCGATCTCAACCGTTCCTGAGTGGCCGGTGGCGATTTTCAACTTACAAGTAACCTTTCTGCCCCGGTAATCGGCATCCACGAGCTCGGTCTCCATTACCGTGAAGGGGCCAAACAACGGCTCATACACGGCCATCGTGGCCTCAACGTTGCGGACCACAAAGCCAACCTGGTCCAGGGGGGGAAGTTCGAGGTTGCCAATTTTGCGTGCAGTCATTGGATACGCCTAGCCGGCCCCGTCCAGAATTTCTTTGAACCCCGAGGGGTCATGGCGGCCGATGATGAGAGTCTCTATGATGCCCATGCCCTCCTTGCCGTCCATACGGGCCCGGCACAGGTGATGGACGTGAACGTGGGGGAGGACCAGGGGGTCGATATCATCCAGCACCCAGGACTCCCCGCCTGTGACTTCCTCCCCCTTCCAGAAACCGTGGCCCCATTCCATATGGGTGTAGCCCAGACCCAGCATATGAAAACGCAAGATGGGTTCAAATTCTATCCGGTAGATTTCTCCCTTATGAGGGACCAGCTCAAGTTCGGCATGGGAGGGCCAGCGGGTGCCGGGGTGCCAGTCGAAGCTGTGCCGGGCCGTGGCCATCTCTTCAAGTCCGGGGTCCTCACCGTGGGGAATGTCATCGAGGCTCTCGTATACGGGTAAGATACAGGCACCGAGTTGGGTAGCACGCCCATCGTGGTCCTCGAAGGTGCCGAACTGGGTGCACATGTCGTCGAAATGCAGTGGCATCCAGGCCCAGTAAACTCCCGGCTCGGAGTTAAGCAGGCCCGGCGCCCCCATCTCCATCTCCCCCACCGGCCTCACGCCCCAGGAGCGGTCGCGGGTTCCGAGGCTGGTCTCCAGAGATACCTCCCTGCGTTGCCCGTTTACCGAGAACCACCCTTCCCAGTGGCCGAACTGAGTAAGACGCGTGGTGTCGAGTATCTTACGGGTCCCTTCGTACAGCAGACTACGTGGCTCCTGCATGGCCACCGTGCGGGCACTGAACTTCAGATCGCACTCCAACCCCGTATCGTTGGCCTGCAAACGGACTCGTAACTGCCGCAGAGGGCGTACAACCTCGATTGAAAGTGGACCGATTGCGCTGTCCCTCCTTTCAGTCGGAGCCCGGCGGGAAGCATGAAAGGCCCACTGGGTACCCCCCATGCTCACGCTGAAGTGTCCGTCCATCACGTGGCGGTTGGGGTAGATGCCAAACGCGGCCTCAAACAGGAAGGTGCCTTCACGGTCGTAACCGTTGAACCAATAGCGATCATAGAAGTTACGGTCGGTGGTGCCCGGCTGACAAACCGGCTCGGGCACCTGGTGTATCGGGTAGTCGTCGAATTCGGTTATCATCGCCTTATGCCATCCTTTGCCCTGCGGCCTTGCCGGCCCAGCTCCCAATGCCGTAGCTTTACCTGCGGCGGTAGTTTATACCAGTCTCCCGACCAGGGACTACAACAGAGATGAGATTCGGTCTTTTCTACGAAATCCCGGTACCAAGACCGTGGAACAGCCAGAGTGAACAACAGGCCTACCGCGACACGTTGGAACAGGCCGTGCTCGGCGATGAGGTCGGCTTTCATGCCTTCTGGACGGTTGAGCACCACTTCCTCGAGGAATTCTCCCACTGCTCCAACCCCGAGGTCCTTTACGGGGCCGTGGCCGCGCGCACCAGAAGGATCAGGATCGGCTACGGTGTGCGCCTGGCCCCGAAACCTTACAACCACCCGGTACGCTCGGCCGAATCCGCTGCCGTACTCGACCTCATAAGCAACGGGCGCGTAGACTTTGGCACCGGTCGTTCGGCCACCCGTCTTGAGTTGGAAGGCTTCGGCATCCAGCCCGACCAGACCCGTGAGATGTGGCAGGAAGCCCTCGGCCACATCGTCGGTTGCTGGACCAACGACGAGTACGAATTTTCGGGCAAGCACTGGTCCATGCCAAAACGACGGGTACTGCCCAAGCCCATACAGAACCCCCACCCCCCCATTTTTGGTGCCACAGGCAGCGATGCGGGACACCAACTGATGGGCGACATGGGCATCGGCCTGTGTTCGTTCAGCGTTGGCACTCCGCCCGAGGACGTCAAACGGCGCATAGACATCTACAGGGCCGCCATCGCCCGGTGCACCAACCCCATTGGCCTTGTAAAGAACGACCAGGCCGCCGCCTTTACAATGGTCAACTGCGCCCCGACTAAAGAGGAATCCTACGACCTGTCGGGCGAGAGTTTTGTGTGGTACGTCAAACACTCGGCCGAACTGATCACCTCGGTTGCCGCGTGGCTGGAAGAATCGAAACGTCCGCTAGGCACTTACGACTACCTGGCCGAAATTGAAAAAATAGTGAGCGAAGGGATGCACGAGTTGCTGGATTTCAACTATCTCACCAGCACCAATGCCGTCATCGTTGGCGACCCCGACGAAGTCATCCACCGATGCAAGGCCTACAAAGATGCCGGCGTAGACCTGCTGCTGTGCCTGGTAAACCCCTACTCGATTCCCCACGACAAAGTCATGCAGACCATCGAGTTGATGGGTAAGCACGTAATCCCCGCCCTGGCCTAGTCGCTGATAAACAGGCGTTTGAACTCGGCCGCCTCGGCCTCGGTTGCCCCACCGTAGGAAGAAATCCGGATGTGCACCATCTGCGGCCAGGCCGTGATGGCCTCGGCCACACCCTGGGCCGTAACAATGGGCTTTTCCAGTTCGGCCTTGATGCGCCGCTCGAACAGCAGGCTCAATAGCCTGGCCAGGGAATGAATCACCGGACCATCGAATCTGATAACGGTATGGACGGTGTTGGTCATGGCCACGGTTCCGGTCTCTGTGGTCGTGCTCTGGTAGCACAGCACCACCGCCACACTGCCGCTCACCCCCCGCAGCCAGGTTCCATCGTAGCGACCACGGCCCAGATAGATGCGCCGGTCGGCGGCCACCGAGGCCTCGTGCATAAGGCCGCTCAGGCTGTGTTGGTCGGAAACCGAAAAACCGTTCCCCGACGGCTCAATTACATAGCTCCCCAGCCCCAGGGCCCTGGATATGGTAGCCGCCAACGGCAAGCGGTCAAGCAGGTAGCCGTAGACCTCGTGGCTGGAAGCAAATGCGGGAGTGCGGACCGTAACCTCAACCGGGCTGCGGCCCAGGAGCCCGCGCAATTTTTCCCTGTACGGAGCATCGACGGCCTCAACCAGAGAGTCCGAGTCCAGGGGACACAACCCGCCGGCATAGGCCGGGACCGGCCAGACCAGACAAGACACAAACAGCGCGGACCCGGCACCTGCGATGCAGAGGCCCCGCAGCATCAATCTTTCCACACAGGCACGCTTCGATGTAGCCCGTACATGACCACAAGGATCCCCACACCGAGAAGCGGATACCATGCCCCAGGCTCACCGGACAAGGCCCGCAGAGTCATAACCACTATCACCAGGGCAGACGAGACCAGGTACAGAGCCGGGAAAAATGGGTAGGCCGTGGCACGGAAAGGACGGTCGGCCCCCGGACGGGTACGCCTGAGAACAAAGAGCGAGGCCACCGTCAAGGAACCGGTTACCACCATAGCCAGACTCACCATCAAATACAGTTGCTCAAAATGTCCGGTTACAACCAGCACGGAGGCAATCAGAGCCTGTAGTCTGAGCGCAAGGTGGGGAACCTTGTGGCGTTCTCCGATCATTCCCAGACGAGACCAGAGGGCACCCCGCTGGGCCATGGCATAAGCAACGCGGGCACCGCCAAGCACCGTGGCGTTGAGACATGCCGTGACGGCGATGGCTATCAGAATGGCTACGAGGATACGGCCGCCGTCACCACCAACAACGGCAGCCGTAGCACTGCCGGCCTCACCGGCCGTACGTAACCCTTCCATCCCCAGAACTCGTATGAATGCCGTGCATAAAAGCAGGTAAACCATCATAACCACGACCGTCCCGCCAATCAGTGCTTTGGGTACGTTGCGTTCGGGCCTCTTCACCTCACCTGCCACGTAGATGATGTTAATCCACCCCGCGTAGGCAAAGTACACAGCCATGTAGGCCACGACAAAACCCTGCAGCGAAGTTTCCGGTACCACATCTGTGCCGCCCCCCGCGGCTGTCGGTCCATTGCTGGTGGTAGTGATCGCGTACAAAGCCAGGGCAGAGAAGATACTGATCGGGATCAAGGTAAGGGTCGTCTGGGCACGAACCGACAAGTGGGTTCCCAGGGAATTGATAACGGTAATACTCGCAACAAACACAAGGGCCAGCGCCTGGGCTGTTGATACCGCCCCTGTTACCGGCAGGACAAAAGCAATCGCCGAAGGGTCATAGCCCAACAAAGTCGGCAACTGGTAGGTACACAGGGCAACCGAAAGGGTGGCAACCGAACCGCAAAAAATACCGATGAAAACTACCCAGCCGCTGGCAAATGCCACTGAGGCACCAAAAGCTTCATACTGAAAAACGTAGTCCCCCCCCGAACGCGGGAGCATGGCACCAAGCTCGGCACAGGCCACCGCTCCCGACAAAGCGATAATCCCGCCGAGAACCCAGACCAGGATCAAGGCAGCGGCCGAATCTACGTTGTTGGCTACGATAGGGGGCGAGAGGAAGATGCCGACACCAAGCATGGAACCGGCAACAACCGTAAAGGCCGCCAGTGTGCCGATGGCCCGCGGAGACGTCTGGATTTTTTCGTAAGCGGTCACCTCGACGGGTGAGGCCGGGACGTCTAGGGTGTAGCCCAGAAAATCGGACTCAGACCGGAGGCCGTCACCGCGCCTTCGAAAACAATGTGTTCGTCGCCCGGAAAGAAGTTCTCTCCCAGCATGAACGCGTCGAGATAATAAAGGGTACCCGACATAAGGCCGACCCCCTGAACGCCGACTTGATCGACTTCGGCAAGCGTCGTTCCGGGCGGCAACTCGATCATGACCTGGTGCTCTCCGTCGCTCACCCGAGTGGCCAAAGACCCCGAGTTCGACGGCAGACCGTGGTCCGACATGTAAATTTGTCCACCAACGCTGGCCACAGCCCGGAGCACTTGCCCCGAGACGGAAACGTCGACGTCCATCTCGACGAATAGATAATTCCTCAAATCGCTTGGTTTACTGGTGGCCGGATCGCCCACCGCCTCGACCTTGATCTCACGGATCATTTCCTTGGCGCCAATCGCGTAAGCCACGGGGTCGAGCATGAGTGCGCGCTCACGTGGACCGTCGTCGTTCTGGTAGGAAAACGGGTAGATCGCAAAACGCAGCAGCGAGTCACCGTCGTCGCCGATCAACCCGTTTGCAGAGCGAGTTCTGAGAATCGGATGGGTACCGAGAAAAGAACCCGCAAACGACGGCCATGTACCGTTCTCATCGATACGGTATTTCATCGACAGCACCTGGCCGGCGTCACTCACCTCCACCTCGAGTATGGTTTCTATGTCGTGGGGACGACCCCACTGGGCGAGCAGGACATGAGGAAAGTATCCCGTCCCCCCGTCCTCGTTGCTCCAGACCAATACGTACTCGTACTTCGTCTTGCCGGACAAGGGATGGGTACGCACGTACATGATCAATGGTACGTCGCTCTTGGTGTTGCCCCTGTGCCCATCGTAGGGGCTGTTGAGCTTGGCGTCGAGGCCGAGCAGCAGAGGCGCGTAGCGAAGCGCATCGTGACGCGAGTCCGACTCGGGTACCGACTCGGCCTGGAAATCCGTAACCACTACGGGAGAGTCAAAAGCGGGGCTGAGTTTCTTCTTGTGTTTTAAGGCTATCTCATGACGACCGGCCTCAAGGGCGCCGAGTTGGATCCGGTAATCGGTCGGGTCCGCCCCCCCGTAGACGACGATGGTGCCTATGACACTGCCGTCGACCGCGTACTCTACAACCACCGATTCACGAGACCAGGTGAGCCAGTCAGCCGTTTCGGCCGAAAGAGTCAGGATGCCCACCCCCTCCCCCGCCTCGGGGGCAGTAAACCAGACCGATTGGGTGCCGTTCTTTTTAATCGTCACGGGGTAGACCAGATCGAGCCAGGTCGTGGTGCCGTTGCATATTTCGGCACCCCCGCAGGACATTTTTTTGTCCACCTTGCCGGCACAGCCGGCAAGGTCCTTGGAGAATTTAGCCATCCTGGCAGTGCGGCGGCGCTTCAAGCGCTTGACCAGTATTTTGCCCGCGCCTTTCGCACGCTGGTTGCCGCAAATAGCGGCCGGCGCAATGGCACACAACTGGTCTGGGCCTCCCCAGGAACCACCAAATGCGTTGGCGGCCATGCCACCCAGTTCACACTCCAGCCGTGCGGCACAGCCGGCGGAAAGTCCGAAGTCGGCAGCCGCCGGGACTGCGCACTGCTGGGGGCACACGCTGCGGGCTTTCTTGCCGCACTTGCGCACGGCCTTCCATGCTTTCTTGACGTATTTTTTGACGGCCTTGGGCGCCGTGGCGAGGTCGGCGCCACACCCCCCCGTGCAATCGGCACCAGCCGTGGTGGCCGTGGTTAAAATCAGCGCCAAGGCTGCAAGCGTAACAAACGAGGCGGCTACAACCGAAACAGCCGTCAAGCGACCAGTGGACCTCAGAAACGTCATGGGTTGGAGTATACCAACCAGAAAGCCCATAAAGGAAGCGACACAGACCACCCCCAACAGGGGGGGGGCATTCCGTGTAAAAGCCGGCCTGGGCGGCTAGAACTGATCCGGTCTTAAAGTGGCATCGTGGCCACCATCGACAAAAAACACCGAACCGCACACGAAACTGGCGGCCGGGCTTAACAGGAAAGTCACCACATCGGCGATCTGACCGGGACTGGCCACTCCGCCCAGGGGAACGGTCTGGCTGAAGGCCTTTATGGCCGGTCCAAGCTCGGCGTCCTCAAACACACTGTCGGTAAGCGCAGTTCTGGTAATGCCCGGTGCCACCGCGTTTATTCTTACCCCCTGGGCGGCCAGGCCACCGCAACGACGCCGCATCCAACGTGTGATAGCCAACTTGGAACCCCCGTAGGCTATCTGCCCGCTGCCGGTTTCGGTAATGATACGGCAGGCCTCCTCTTCATCCAGCTTTAAAAGGGCGGCAACATAGTTTTCATCGGCACCCATGGTGGCCGAGTTGGACGAGATCATCACAATCGCGCCTTTTCTGAGTGCGAGCAGGTCGGCAAGACCATCGACCAGGCTCTGGGATCCAAAGAAGTTCACCCTGGCAACCACCGAGGCCGGCTTGGTCGCGGGTCCCAGACCCGCCGAAGTCACCAACCCGTCCAGGCCGCCGGCCGTCAACGCACGAACCCCGGCTATGGCCTGCTCACGTCCCTCGACAGTGGAAAGGTCGGCCACGACGTCGGCGTCTTTGATGTCCACCACTATCACGCTGTCACCGCGAGCCAGCAGTTGGTCTTTCACGGCCCGGCCGATTCCGGCGGCGCCGCCGGTTAAAGCATATACTCCCATGCCCTTCTCCTTTTACCCGGCCAGTTCGGCAACCGCCGATTCAAACGCCCCAAGGGTGAACTCTACGTCCTCGTCCGTATGCACCGTAGAGACAAAAAACTTCTCGTGGGCTTTCATCACACCACGCTCCAACAGCAATGAGGTAAAGCGCGCCGAACGGCGGAAATCCGACTGTCGCATACAACCAAAATCACTCACCGGGCCGTCACAGAACCAGGGCTCAAAGACCGGTGCCTCTCCACTTACCGTTGCGGTGATGCCGGCCTCATCGAAAAGGGTCTGCAGACCGTCCTTGAGCCGTAATCCCCTGGCGAACAGGGACTCGTAGACCCCTTCTTTTTCAAGCTCCCCTATTACCGCCAAGGCCGCCACACAGGAGACCGGGTTGCCCGAATAGGTGCCGGTAAGTGACACGTAGCCACCGCTCAGCTGACGGTCCGCCTCGGCAAAGGCCATGATGTCGGCACGGCCGCAGACAACCCCCAATGGGTGTCCGGCCGATATGCTTTTGCCCACAACACACAGGTCGGGAACAACCCCGTAGTACTCTTGCGCACCCCCGTAGGCCAGGCGAAAACCGGTGACGACCTCGTCAAAAATAAGGGGGATGTCGAAACGCGCACAAGCCTGAGCCAAACCTTCAAGAAAACCCGGGCCTGGCACAACGGTGCGTTGCAGGGGCTCGACGATGACGGCGCCAAGCTCGTTGTGGTGGTCTTCTATGATTTGGGAAGTGGTGACAATGTCGTTAAACGGCGCGATCAGTACCTGTTCGGATATGCAGGCGGGAATGCCCAACGAGTTGGCAACCGCCTCGGGGTGGGGTTTGGGGCTTGCCGTCCACTGGTTGCTCATCAGCGCGTAGTCGCTCTGGCCGTGGTAGCCGCCTTCGAATTTAAGAATCTTGTCGCGGCCGCGCCAGGCGCGCGCCAAACGCAGGGCGTAAAGGACAGCTTCGGAGCCGGTATTGGTGAAACACACGCGCTCGGCACAGGCAACGGCATCGATGATCTTCTCGGCCAGTTCCACCGTCGCTTCGCACCCCATCAGGTAGGAGCTTCCACGCTTGAGTTGTGCACCAACAGCCGCCACCACCGACGGGTGGGCATGGCCCAGGAGCATGGGGCCGGAACCGAGCAGGTAGTCGATGTAACGGTTGCCGCTTAAGTCGGTGATGTAGGCGCCCTGGGCCTCCTTGATGATCATTGCACAGGCGGGGTCCATGGCCGGGTTGCGGGTGCCGGCCGGCAGGTAACGGGCGGCCTTTTCAAGCAGGAGGCATTCGTCGTCGCTGTGGGGAATTTTTTTGAAGTCGGCCATCACTATAGCGGTGGCCGCGACTGGGGCACTAGGCGGCCGTCGGTGCTAAGGCGACAGCACAAAGGTGCTGCTCACAGGCTTCAAGCTTCGCCATCAAGCGGTCGTAAGTGATCACCGCATTGGCAAGTTCCTGCACGCGGGCCAGACGCCTGGCCGATACCTGTGCCACCGAAGCCTTCAACTCACCGGCCGACTGAGACAGCCAGTCGCGCAGTTGGATGGCGTTTACGTAGGCAGGAATTTCCAGCTTGGCCAGTTTTTTCATCTTTCGTTCCAGGCGCTCACTGGTATGCAGGCGCTGTTTTTCAAGCGCGAGTTTTAACGATCGCAGATAGCCGGCCCTGCCCGCATCTTCCCCGACATGAGAGATGGTGTTGCGCACACGCTGTCGCCAACGGCTCACCACACCCACCCGCTGCAGTCCCCAGGTGACCCGGCACACAGAGAGTACGGCGATCGCCCATTTGCTTGGGTCCCAGGCCAGAGGGCTCGTGCCGTTGCGGTAATCGCTGGGGAAGCTGTGGTGATAGTTGTGCCAACCCTCACCAAAGGTGAAAAAAGCCACCAGCCAGTTGTCCACCGCAGAAACTTCCTGGTTGTAAGGACGACTGCCCCCGGTGTGGGCCCAGGAGTTGATTAACCAGGTGGTGTGGTGGCCGACTACTACCCTTACCACGCCGGCAAGCAGCAGGCCGCCGATACCACAGATAGCCAGGGGAATAAGAAAACTTACGGTAACCGCAATTGGAATATAGAAGCGGTGCTGGAGCATGATCAGACGGTCGGAGGTAAGGAACTCGGGAGGATTCTCGGACAACGGTCTTTTGCGAAACAGCCACCCTATATGCGCGTGCCAGAATCCTTCCTTAATGTTGTAGGGGTCGGCCTCGGTGTCGGTGTGGGCGTGGTGTACCAGGTGGTCGCTGGCCCACTCAAGCGCCGAACCCTGCCAGGCAGCGGCACCGACAGCCAGGAGAACCGCCTTCATCCATGCCCGGCACTCAAAGGTACGGTGGCTTATGAGGCGGTGGTAGCCCACCGTGATGGCCATGCCGGTGGCTACGAAGTAGGCCAGGGCCAGAGCCACTTCGGCGCCGCTTACCCCGAAAAACCAGGCATAGACCGGCCAGGCCAGGGCACCCAGGCTGGTGCCGACAATAAAAAGGGTGGTCGGCCAGTTCAGGGGCCGTCGGGAATCTGGACCTTCGCTCATCGAATCTCCATTATATACGTGGTTTAAGGCAAGTTCTCCAAAGACCGGGAGTTTAGCCAACACCGGCCGTAGCAGCCAACCCATGCCAGACCAGCCCCCCAAACTCGCCGCCAACAGAAAAGACATGCTCTCGACCCACGCTACGCGGCCATGGGTTCGCTGCCGTTATGCGGGCAGCTTCACGCTGCTCAACGTGCTCGTCGTCTGCCTCATTGCCACCCGCTACCTCGCCACCGACAGCCTTCCGAAGGACACCACGGCCCTTGTATACTTGGGCACCTCGTGGTTGGGGCACTTCGCCTCGCTGGTCTCCCTGGCGGGCCTGCTCGTACTTCTGCCCCTGTGCGCCATTGTTTACAGCCGTAGACTTCTAACCGCGCTGTCGGTCACGCTGGCCACGGTTCTGGTCCTGTTGCTGATAAGCGACACCATAGTGTTCGGTCTGTACCGCTCCCACATCAACAGTCTGATGCTTGCCATGGTGTTCGGCCCGGCGGCCGGCGATATTTTCGAATTTTCCTGGGTCTTCTACGCCACCCTGGCCGCCATCATAGCGGCCATCGCAGGCGTGGAGACCGTCTGCGCACGGGCAGCGTGGGCGGTCGCAACCACAGGCCGGGCAAAGAGATTGCAGGCCGTGTCATCGGCCCTGTTGGTCGTCTGCTTCTTCTCCCACAATTTCATCTATATGTGGGCTGATGCCAGCTACAACGAGACCGTGACCAGAGAGCAACGCTACTTCCCCCTTTACTTTCCGCTTACCGGTAAACGTTTTCTGGAAAAATACGGCATCGTGGAAATGGGCGAACAACGAGAACAGGCCGCCGTCTATTCGCGCGCCGCAAGGGCCGGCGCCAGGACAGGACGCCTCTACTACCCGCCTGTGTCACTCGAGTGTCCGGACGACGGCCCGACGCCCAACATTGTGTTTGTCGTTATCGATTCGTTGAGGCCAGACATGCTGAGCCCCGAGGTCAGCCCCAACCTGCACCGCTGGTCCCGGCAGCACGGCCTCGTATTCCACGACCACCACAGCGGTGGGGTATCCACCGGCATGGGGATTTTCAGCCTGTTCTACGGCGTGTCGAGTACCTACTGGCACTCATTCGTGGCCGCCCAGCAGGGGCCGCTTCTCATCCAGGAGCTTAAAAATCGCGGCTACAGCTTCGGCATCTTCGCCTCGGCCGGCCTCAGCAGCCCCGAACTGGACCGTACCGTCTTCAAGGACCTCGACGGCATCCGAGTGCACTCCAGCGAAGGCCCGGCCTGGGCCAGAGACCGCAGCCTCACCGACGAGTTCATCGCTTTTCTACAAAACCGCAGGCAATCAAGCAAAGGAGAACAGCCCTTCTTCGCCTTTCTCTTCTACGATTCCGTCCACGCCTACTCCTATCCACCCGACTACCCACTGCCGTTTGAGCCTTCATGGGCGAGGGTCAACCACCTGGCCCTCAACTCCGGGTTCAACCCCACTCCCTATTTGAACCGCTACAGAAACGCCGCCCACTACGTCGACGGCCTGGCTACCGAGACCCTGGATGCCCTGCGCGACAGCGGTGAGATGGACAACACGATTGTCGTACTGACCAGCGACCACGGCGAGGAGTTTAACGACCTGGGGCTAAACTACTGGGGACACGCCGGCAACTACTCACGTTTTCAGACCCAGGTGCCCCTGGTGACGGTCTGGCCGGGTATGCAAGCCGGCCAGGTGTCGCGCAGGACCTCGCACTACGACGTCGTTCCCACACTTCTCTCGCGGGCTCTGGGGTGCACAACACCCGCTGCTGATTATTCCGACGGACTGGACCTCTTCGGCTCTCAAACCCCGAGCCACTTCATTGTCTCGGCCAACAACCGTAGCTTCGCCCTCATCGAAAAGGATTTAATAGCCGTGTTCTACCCCACCGGCCCCATGGACCTCCTGGACCCGGCAACCTATAGGGAACTTGAGTCAGCAACCGTCAGTGCCGAGGCCCTCGAGCAGTCCCTGCACGCAACAACCCGCCTCTTCAGCCCGGCGAAGGCCCCCTGATGAGCACGGCCCACGAGTGCCTTGGCATATCCCCAGCCGGAACCTAGACTACGGAACCCGATGAAATTGGTACATGGGACAGACGCCTGACGACATCCGCATCCTCGACCTGGCCGAGCCCCGCCTGAGCGACATCCAACGGGGAACCATCGAGGCGGTCGGGCAGCTTACGGTAACATTTTCCGAGGACGCGGTTCTCGGTGCCGCCGTAAAACAAACCGGCCTTTCCGACTTCGGAGCCGATGACTTCCACGAAAGACTGGGAGTCTGGCTCGTAAGTGTGGAAGAAGACACCGGTTTGGGGCCGGTGGGACGCCTTGGCGCATTTAACGACTGCGTCCGCTACGCGGCCAACCGCCTGCGCTTCGAAGACCTGATAAAGCGCCATCCTGAGATTTTAGATGTCGAGATCAAACGGCCAATAATCGTGGCCGGGCTGCCGCGCTCTGGCACCACCCACCTGCTCAACCTGATCGCCGCCGACTCCCGCCTACGTTCGCTACCCTACTGGGAAAGCCTTGAACCCATCCCCGACCCACGCGAGACCAGAAACGCCGACGGCCAGGACCCGCGCCTTCGGCGCTGTCAGGAAAATTTCGTCCGCCAGGACGCCCTCATGCCCCTTCTTCGTAATATGCACCACATGACTCCCAATCACGTCCACGAAGAAATAGAGTTGCAGGCCCTGGATTTTTCTTCCTACCTGCTGGAGTGGACGGCCACAGTTCCGCGCTGGCGCGATTACTACCTCGCCCACGACCAGCGGCCGCACTACCGGTACATGAAAAACGTACTCAAGGCCCTGCAGTGGCTACGGGGACCCGACCGCTGGATTCTCAAATCCCCCCAGCACCTCGAGCAGCTCCCGGCCCTGCAAGAGACTTTCCCCGATGCCACGATTGTGATCACCCACCGCGACCCGGTCTCCGTCATAGCCTCGGCAGCCACCATGCTCGCCTACGGCGACCGCCTGCGGCGAAAGAAAGTCGACCCCGCAGCCGTTGCCGATTACTGGGTAGACCGGGTCGAGCGCCTGCTGCGTGCCTGCGTCCGCGACCGGGATACAATTGCCGACGGCCAAAGCATAGACGTTTTGTTCCATGAGTTTATGGCCGACGACATCGCCATGGTCGAGCGCATCTACCATCTGGCCGGACTTGAGATGACCCCACAAGCACGGGCGATGTTGGCAGGCTTCATGGAGGAAAACCCCCGCGGCAAACACGGCCGCGTCCGCTATGACCTGAAGGCAGATTTCGGTATCGACCCGGACCAATTACGCGAAAGGTTTGCCTTCTACTTCGAACGCTTTGCGGTCAAGGTCGATCTCCAGGCTCCCGTTTCCTAATAGACGAAGGGAATCATCCTCTTGCGGTCTTTCGGATACTCGTCGCCAAACTTTTTTATGTACCACTTGTGGTGGGTATCGGCCCGCGGCCCCAGGTTGGCGAAGGTCCAGACGGCAAAGACCAGACCCGGCCACGACCAGGTCATAATGGCCCACCCCACCCACTCGGTAAGCTCGCCCAGGTAGTTGGCCGAGGTGACGTAACGGAACATACCGCCACGGGGGATGTAAAAGCCCGTGTCTCCCGGCTTTCTCAGGTTACGTATGATGTGGTCGGAGTGCAGATTGATCACAAAACCCGCCAGGAAGACCGACACCCCGATAATAAACTGTGCGCTTCCAAGCCATGCATCCGTGTAAAGGTCGTCGGGGGAAAGAAAGAATATCCAGGCCCCCTGCATGAAAGCATTGGCCGAATTGAACAGCACCCCCGAGGCAACGATAAACCAAGGCATGCGGTTACTGCCGCGTATGAGCAAAGGAAAAACGAAGGTACGCTGCAAATAGTGGAGGTTGAAGAGCAGGCACAGGACAAGAGGGGTGGCCATAAAAGTCCGCTCCGACGTCCACCAGTAAAAGGCAAAGAGGATGACAACCGGGACCTCCATCACCACCCATCCGAGTCGGTCGTTGACCGTCGCCCCCCAGCGACGGCTCACATACTGGCCATAGCCGGCCGGTCCCTTGGCCAGAGAACGGTTGAAGACAAGGGCCAGTACTACCATCACGACCAGCACCGAGTTGAAGAAAAGCATGGAGACCATGGGGCCTTCTATCGACGGCATTGTGACAGCTCAAAGCCTGTATATAATTGTCCGGGTTGACGGAGATGGCCGAAGTTCCCAGTGAAATCCCCAGTGGTTGCCGGGTCGAAGCCGACGGCTGCGACGGGCTTCCGCTGCTCATAGAACCCGACGGCGATACTTCCGCAGAGTTTCTGGCCGACTGGCTGACCCACGGCCGCACCTGGGTACGCCACCGCCTGGCGCAAAACGGAGCCTTCCTGTTGCGCGGGTTTGCCATCGACTCGGCCACCGACTTCCAGCTGGTTGCCCGTGCGGTCGATGAGGAACTCAAGACCGAATACCTCGGCACCTCGCCGCGGACTCCGATAGAAGGGACCTCCCACGTATTCTCGGCCAGCGAACTTCCCAGCTTCTACCCTATCCCTCAACACGCCGAGATGACCTTTACTACCAACCCGCCCCGCCACCTGTTGTTTTGCTGCCTGACTGAGCCCAACCCGGGCGGTGGAGAAACCCCGCTCGTCGACCTGCGCGCGGTATACCGTGACCTCGACCCCGAGGTTCGAGAAAGGTTTGAACAAGGCGGCCTCAAGATAGTACGCAACTACGCCTCGCCGTCGGCCTCGTGGAGCTTCAGCCCCTGGCAGTTAAAGCCCTGGCCGGACATGTTCGAGACCCACGACCGCCGGGCCGTCGAGGCCAAGTGCCGTGAACAAGGCTTTGAAACCCGGTGGAGCGAACGCGGCAGCCTGTGTATCACCAGCACCCAAGCGGTCTCTCGCTTGCATAAACGCACGGGACAGGCCGCCTGGTTCAACCACGCCCAGGTCTTTCACCTCTCGGCCGGCGAGGGAGAGTACCGGCGTATATTCGCAATGCGCCCCAGCCTGCGCCACTGGGTAGTGTGGAAACTCACAGCCCTGTTGACCGCACTGCAAAAACGTTTTGTGAAAAGCCAGGACCGCGCTATGGGCTGCTACCGTCTTGACGGCTCGGAAATCCCCGACTCCGACATGGAAGCGGTTCGCGATGCCATCTGGCGTAACCTCGTGGTCACCCCCTGGCACAAGGGCGACGTGCTTGTCATCGACAACCACGCCGTCGGCCATGGCCGCCTGCCCTACAGCGGGCAACGTGGAATCGGGGTGTGCTGGGCCTGAACGCCGGCGGGCAGGACCGCCCTCAGCCGAGGTAATCGTTGATTGTCTCGCGGATCTGCGGCGCTAGCAGGTAGAGGCCGAGCACGTTTGGGAAGGCGACCACGAAAATGAGCGCGTCGGACAGGGCCAATACCGCCCCCAGATCCAGTGTGCAGCCGAGCACCACAAAGGCGCAGTAGACAAGCTTGAAGGCCAGGTCGGCCGTGCGCGAGTTGCCGACCAGGTAGCTCCAGCCCTTAAGACCGTAGTAGGCCCAGGCGATCATGGTCGAGTAGGCAAACAGCAGTGCCGCAAACGCCACAACCGGCGGCGACCAGGGCAAGGTACTGGCAAAAGCCGCCGACGTGAGCGCCACGCCTTGTACCTGTTGGATCTGTCCGGCGGCCAGCATGGGTTGGTACACGGTGGTGAGAATGACCAATGCCGTCATCGTGCAGATGACCACGGTATCGATAAAGGGCTCGAGCAGGGCCACCAGCCCTTCCGTGGCCGGGTGGTGGGTGCGCACGGCCGAATGGGCGATGGCGGCCGAGCCCAGGCCGGCCTCGTTGGAAAACGCCGCACGCTGAAAACCCAGGACCATCACGCCGAGCACGCCACCGCTCATACCCCGGGGTGAGAATGCCCCCTCCCAGATCGAGACCAGTGCAGCGGGCAGGGCGGCGGCGTTGAGCCCGATCACCACCAGGCAACCAAGGCAGTAGAATATGGCCATAAACGGCACCAGGCGGGTGGTTACGGTGGCTATGCTTCGTATGCCGCCCACGATGACCAGACCCACGGCAGCGGCCAGCACGAGTCCGACCGCCACCGGGTGGTCGGCCAGGGGGCTGGCCTGGCCGCCGCTGGCGACCACTATCTGCTCGAAGGCCTGGTTGGATTGGAACATGTTGCCGATCCCGAGGCAGCCCAGCACCATAGCACCCGCGTAGAACGCTCCCAGAACCCGGCCGCTACGAGGCCAACCGTATTCGGCAAGACCCGCGCGCAGGTAGTACATGGGCCCGCCCGAGACCTCGCCGGCCTCGTCCACCTGCCTGTAGCGCACACCGAGTACGCATTCGGCACACTTGGTTGCCATCCCCAACAGCCCGGCCACCAGCATCCACAACGTTGCTCCCGGCCCACCCAGACTGATGGCCACGGCCACTCCGCCTATGTTGCCAATGCCCACGGTCCCCGAAACGGCCGTGGACAGAGCCTCCCACGCGCTTATCTGCCCCTCCTCACCGGACCCGCGGCGGCGGCCTGCAACGATGCGACAGGCCTCGGCCATACCGCGAAAGTTAATCAGACGCAGGTAGACGGTAAAGAAAATGCCCGCGGCGACCAGCCATGCCACAATCAGTGGTACGCGGGCACCGGCGATCGGCACCGAGTAGAAGACCAGGGCCGACAAGCCGTCGGCCAGCGGTGTCAGCAATTGGTTTACCTTTGTGTCAAATCCGTTCACGTTGCTGCTGCCATTTATGAAGATTGGAATACTACTTGCCGACCACGTCAACCCGGAGCTCGCCGCCAGGCACGGGCAGTACGATGGCATGTTTGGCCGCCTGCTGAGAGCGGCCGACCCGGCACTCGTACTTGCGAGCTACAACGTCGAGCAAAGCCACTACCCGGCCTCCCTCGATGAGTGCGACGGCTACCTGATAACGGGAAGCCGCCACAGTGTCTACGACGGGCTTGGTTGGATCACACGGTTGGAACGGTTTGTCGTGGAACTCGCCCGCCAACGCCGCCCCCTGTTTGCGGTATGCTTCGGACACCAGTTGGTGGCCCGCGCCCTTGGCGGCCAGGCAAAAAGAGCTCCAGGGGGTTGGACCCTGGGCGTGCAGACGACGACCATCGGTTCGCCGTTTCCCTGGGTCACCGCCACAACCGCAACCACCGCATTCAGTCTGGTTCACAGCCACCAGGACCAGGTAACCCGCCTTCCCGCTGACGCCATACTCGTGGGTAGTAACCAGGTCTGCCCTATTTCCATGTACCGCATAGGCAACCACGTTATGAGCTGTCAAGGCCACCCCGAGTTCAGCCACGACTATGCCCGCGACCTCTACGACTCCAGGCGCACGATATTCGGTGATGACCTCTGGCGCGAGGCACGGGGCTCGCTGGCGGGCGACACCGACGAGGCCCTGGTCGCCGCTTGGGCACTCAACTTCTTCAGCGAGGCCGGTCGCCCTCGATAGTGGTTCGTTCGTGGCGGCGGGGAGCCGGCCACCAATCTTTGTCGGGACGGTGCTGGGTGCAGCGGTTGTCCCAGAAGGCAACCGAATTGACCTCCCATACAAAGCGGCACTGAAAATCGGGGTTTTCCAGGTGTTCGAAGAGACGACCGAGCAGGTCCCGGCTCTCGGCCTCCTCAAGGCCGAGCAGACGGGTGGTAAACAGGCTGTTTACAAATAGAGACGGCCTGCCGCTTGCCGGATGGGTACGCATCACCGGGTGGCTCAACGGCGGGTTTGCGGCAACCGCTGCCGCCAGTCGCCGGCGGCCACCGGGCTCGGCCAGACTCTCGCGGTAACCGTGGGCAAAACTGTGCTCGGCCTGCATGGGAGCCAGGCGTTCTCTCAAAGCAACGGGCAGGGCCTGCCAGGCCGCCTCCGCGTCCAACCACAGGGTGTCGCCACCGGACTCGGGGACTACGCGGGCCCTCAGGATACTGCCCAGGGGAGGACAGGCGAGGTAGGTCATGTCGCTGTGCCACCGTTCTATCTTCGAACGGTTTTCGCGGCCGCTCTCCAGTACGGTGACCTCGGGGTAGCCATCGACGTGTGGAAAGGCCGGGTGGCGCTCCAGTTTGCCGAACCAGGATGCGAAGCGCTGGTGGCCGGCCGCCGTCATCGACTGGTCGCGGAAGAACAGCACCTTGTACTCGACAAAGGCCTGCTCCACGGCCGTCAACTGCTCTGGCGACAGCCCACTGCCAAGGTCCAACCCACAAATCTCGGCACCAAGCGGATCTTGGGATGCAACGACCTCCACGGTGTTGCTTGCTATCAGGACATAGAGACGATGTCAGTTGCGGGCTCTTCCCGGTATTGTCGGACGGCAGGCGGGGCTTGGCTCAGTTGGGGGGTGGAGCTGGCTCTGCAGGCTCGAATTGATGGTACCCGGTTTTATACGCTCTCCGTTTGTCCACTTCTGCGCGATCGGCGTCCTCTTGTTCTGTCTTGAACTGTGGCGGTCGGACAATTCCGTGGGGCTTGGCAGTGTGGCCCAGCCCGAACGTGAGGCCATAGTGGTGCCGGCCGAGAGGGCCGGCGTTCGGCTTGAGTCCTTTGTCGAGAGAGAGGTTCTGTACCGGGAGGCCCTGCTCAGGGGCTTGCACCTTAACGACTACAGTATTCGCTACCGCATGACTGAGAAGATGCGCTTCCTGCTTCCCGGGACCAAAGACAGCGAAAAAGAATTGTACCGCAAGGCCGTGGAGATGGACCTTGGCCGCGACGATGTCGTCGTAAAGGGGATTCTGGCCGAGAAGATGCGGCGTATTATCATGGTCTCGGCAGACATAACGCCTCCCACCGACGCCGAGCTTGAAGCCTTCATGCGGCGCAAGCGTGCACGCTTCGAGCAGCCGGCCACGGTAAGTTTCTCCCACCTCTTCTTCAGCCGCCAGAAGCGCGGCAGTCGTGTGAAGGCCGATGCCACCGCGGCCCTCGAAGCCCTGAGGTCGGGTGGGGCAGCGCCGGGTTCTGACCCGTTTCCCCACAACCGGGAGTTTGCCGGCAGTTCTCCCAACCTGTTGGCCAAGTTATTCGGTCCTGAATTTACACAACAGATGTTTTCATTCAAACCCGTACAAACCGGCCACTGGCAAGGGCCGGTACCGTCGGCCTACGGGCTGCACCTGGTTCTGCTCTCCTCGCTCACAGAAGGGCGGCTCCCCGAGGTCGATTCGGTACGCCGCCAGGTTGAACTCGGTTTGGACCACGAGTTGCGCAAGCACAAGTACGATGAGGTTCTGAGGCAGTTGCGGGGACTGTATCAGGTGAAGGTGGAATCAGAGCCTGGCGGGCAGAATGATGCTGGTTGATACGAAAACCTGTGCCTGCCGCTTTCGTGTTTTGCCTGTGGTCTTGACCATGGTGGCAACGGCGGTGGTTATGCTCGCCGCTGCCGTAGTGGCCGAGGCCCACCCACTGTCGCCGAGTCTTCTGGAGATCAAAGAAAGCGGCGGGGGCAGGGCCGAGGTGGTCTGGACCACGCCGTCGATGCGGGTACGCGGGGCCGACTTCTGGCCGGTGTTGCCAGACCAGTGCCGCCGCCTGTCAGAATCGCTGCCGGTTATCCAGGGCGCGCGCAGTATCGAGCGTTGGACGGTGTACTGTGAGGGCGGGTCCCTGGTGGGCCGGGAAATCGGGGTTGCCGGCCTGAGCAGCAGTTACACCGATGTTCTGGTGCGCCTTTCCCTGAGCGACGGTCGCGTAATAAGCAAAGTCCTGAGGGCCAGTGTTCCTTTCATGACTGTGCCGGCAGGTGTGACGAGGGGGGTGGTTTTTCGCGACTATTCGGTCATGGGGGGCGAGCATATCCTTGGCGGCTGGGACCACTTGCTGTTTGTATTCGGCCTGTTGCTGCTCGTTGGTGGTGGCAGGTCTCTGGTCAAGACGATTACGGCCTTTACGCTCGGCCACAGTCTTACCCTGGCTCTTGCGGTGTTGGGCTACCTGCCGGTGTCGTCGGCTCCGGTGGAGGCGGCCATAGCGCTCACCATACTCCTGTTGGCCGTGGAACTGTCGCGGGTCCGCCAGGGGCGGCGCGCGTGGACGGGGCGGCGTCCCTGGGCAATGGCCGCCGGCTTCGGGCTTCTGCACGGCATGGGCTTTGCCGGTGCGCTGGCCGAGGTGGGACTTCCGGGTAACGAAATCCCCTTGGCTCTGTTTTCCTTCAACCTCGGGATCGAGGCGGGACAGTTGTTGTTTGTAAGCGCCGCAGGCCTGGCCTGGTGGGTCTTGCGTGTTCCGTTGCAAAGACGCCCGCCGTGGTTTGATTGGGTTCCGATATATACGATTGGCGCACTGGCCGCCTATCTGTGTATCAAACGCAGCGTCGCCGTTGCCGCGATTGTGTCCATTGGGTAGTCTACAGAGGCAGGGTTAAAGCATGTCTCCAGGTTCCACAGCCAGATCCAAAGGCCATCGCAAGCCAGCCGCACTGCGCCGTACCCAAGCCTAGCGCAGCGCGACAACCAAGGCCAAAGTTATCGATGCTACCATCGAGTGCATCGTTGAACCGGGCATGGCAGCTACCACGACCGAAGAAATCTGCCGGCGGGCCGGCGTTACCCGCCTGACGGGTGCTCTTGACGGTCGATCGTTTACCGGGCGGAGCATCGAAGAGCGGGTCGATCTTTTTGTGGAAGGGGCCTGGGAGATGTGGCACCGGCCGACCTTTCAGGTCTTTCTCGAAATTCTCCTTGTTGCACGCCACGACTCGCGTATCGGCGCTGCTGTTGCTCCCTACCGGGGCGGGCTCAGACAGAGTATGGATGGCATCTGGGCGGTCCTGTTCGAGGATCTCGACATTTCCGAGGAGAGTATCATTACAACCGAGCAGGTTGTGATGTCTACGCTCAGCGGTCTTGCTCTTATGCCTATTTTTATCGCCGAGCCTCGCAGCCCCGACAATGCCCTGGCCGTTTTGAAGGACGTTCTGGTAAGGACACTGAAAGGATAAAACCAGGCGGCGTTGCCTTGTGCCGCCCACCCTCAGGGTGCGTTCAGGGCACCCACAATGTCATCGACGGCTTCGGGGTCGGACTCATTGTAGAGCACCATCGTGGTGCGGTCGGCAAAGTCGTTGCGCGATTTTATCTTGGCGGCAATCTGGTCGGGACGGCCGCTTATGCCGACGATGTCGAGGATATCGTCGGTGATGAACTCGGCCATCTCGACCCATTTTCCTTCTTTTGAGAGCTTGTTGAGCTTGGGTTGCAGGTCGCCCAGACCGTGGTGGTCGAGTACCACACGGTAGGCCGGGGTCGATGAGTAGAAGGCTATCTGCATGCGTGCGTTCATACGTGCAGTGGCTACCTGCTCGTCGTTGTCGCCTACCATGGTTATGGTCTGGCAGGATACTTCCAGGTCAGAGCGTTTGCGCCCGGACCTGGCCAGGCCTTCGTCCAGGGCCGGCAGTGCCACCTCAAGCATATAGTCGCGGGAATGAAGGGGGTGGATGAGCCAGCCGTCGGCCACCTCGCCCACCACCCGGATCATTGAGGGGCCGAAACCGGCCAGGAATATTCTGGGCGCTCCAAAAGGATTTTCGCCGGGGTTAAACACCGGAGTCATAAGCGTGTGGGTGTAGAATTCTCCCCGAAAGTCAAGCCGTTCGCCTTCGTTCCAGCAGCGCCAGATCGCACGTATCGCCTCTACGAACTCACGCATACGGGCGTTTGGTTTGGACCAGGTCTGACTGAAGCGTTTTTCAATGTGGGGCCTTATCTGTGTCCCCAGGCCGAGGATGAAGCGGCCCTCGGAGAGTACCTGCAGGTCGTTGGCCAGTTGCGCGCAGGTCATGGGGTTGCGCGCAAAGGCCACCGCGATGCCCGTCATCAAATCGACCCGCCGGGTAGCGCCGGCGGCCAGGGCCAGGGGCAGGAAGGGGTCGTGGGGGCCTTCGAAGCTGATTACGCCGTCAAAGCCACGGTCTTCGTAGTCCTTGGCGTCGGTGGCGGCCTCACGCGGGTCGGAGGCCATCAGTGTTGCATCGACTTTCACTTAGGACTCGTCACTTGGGCCACTTGTCGGACCAGTGCTCGGTTACCTTCAACTGCCAATCGGGGGGGACGTTTTTCAAGAAACGACATGATGCCTTCGGCGGCGGCGGACTGGCCCATGACCAGGTGGTGCAGGGCGGTCTCCTTGCGTCCGATGGTTTGCCCAATGCCGACCTTGAAGACCACTTCATGCACAGCCGCCTGTGGACACGCAATGGCCCGACTTTGAAAGCCGCCAACAAGACAATATCTAGCCCTCCGTCTTGCACTGCAGGAGCGCAAGCGGTGAGCATCCGGTCGTGCGCACCATGCCAATCACGTAGGTAAGTCCGATCGCGCCATCAAAGGCCACCAGGCCATACTCCCAGGTCTGGGACAATCCGGCCGGCACCGCATACAGGACAGCACTGACCGCGGTCAGGCGGACCAGGCCTTGCCAGAAGATCACCGGTGCACGCCGGGTCATGTCTTTTGACGCCCACACCAGACAGGCCGCCGACATCATCAAAAACATGCCCAAGGTCATAAGGGCGACAAACTGCCCAGGCTGGGGGTCGTACAAAGCCCCGGCCCAGGTGGCGGCGCCTACCAGGTAGTCCAAAGCTCCGGTTATATATACAAACCTCTGCAGCATCGTTTCCTCCTACTGGGACTGTTTTTCGATATCGAAGGTAATATGCATCTCTTTTATGCCGGGAATGAAGCTGGAGACCAGCGGTTTTATTGCGCCCGCTAGTTTGGGATTGCGCAGGCGGGGAACGATCTCTTCAAACATCACCGTCAATTCCTTACGCGCCAGGTGCGACCCCAGGCAGAAGTGCTGTCCCATCCCGAACGTGCGGTGCTGGGTTTTTAAGTCCCGCATACTCTGCATGCGCGAGACTTTGAAGTCTTCGGCGTCCTCGCCAAAAATTTCCGGGTCATGGTTGACCGAAGGATAGTACATTCTAACTAAATCACCTTTCTTGATGTCCATGTCGCCGACCCTCACGTCTTCGGTCGCCGTGCGTTGCATGTAGTTGAAGGAAGGATGAAAGCGAAGGATTTCCTCGACCGCGCCGGGAATCAACGAAGGGTCGTCTACCAGTTTCTGCAACTGGTCGGGGTGCTCGATGAGCAGGCGCATGCCGTGGTTGGTGGCGGTCCGCGTGGTCTCAACACCACCGGCGATCAGAATCAGGAAAAAGGTACAGAACTCAAACTCCGTCAGGGCCTCGCCTTCCACCACCCCGTTTAAGAGCGCATCAAGGACCGTGCCTTCTTTGGGATTGGCCTTGTGGCTGGCCGCCAGTTCCATAGCGATGTCGAATATCTGAGTTGCGGCCATCTGACCGGACTCGGCCGTCACACCCATTTCGGGATCGTCCATGCCGATCATGATGTCGACGAGGTCCGAGAAGATGCGACGATTATCAGCGGGCATTTCGGTGAGTGCGCAGATAACAAAAAGCGGCATCTCGGCAGCCACCTCACCGGCAAATTCACAATGCCCCCTGGCCGCAATTTTATCTATGATCTCCTTTGCGTACTCCCGCATCATGGGCTCGAAGGCATCAACCGCATGCATGGTAAAAGCGTTCTTTACCACCTTTCGGTACTGGGTGTGGACCGGTGGGTCCATATTGATAATCAGCTGGCGCATGATCTCCAGGGACGCAGGGTCGGTGCCGCCCGGTTGGGGGTGGGCAAGGTTTACGCTCGATGAAAACTTTCCGGGGTTCTTAGAGATAAAGTCTACATCATCCCGTTTGGTGATGGCCCAGAACTCAGCGCTGTGGTCGGTAGCCTCTTGCAGGGCGACCGGACACTGCTCGCGCAGCGTTTGAAACGCCGCAAAGGGAACCCCTTCGCTCATTTTAGCCGGGTTCATCAGGTCAAACTGGAATGGACACTTCTGCTGCATGACGACTCTCCTTAGCTTCCGGCGTAGCTAGACAAAACCTCCCGGCTGTCGGCGGGCAACCGCAGGTGCAGTCCGTCTTTGCCCAGTATCAACTCGCCGTCCCAATCACCCCGGGCCCCGCGCATGATTAAACGGCGGACAATCGCCCGTGAAGGCGGCGGTACGATATGACTGAGCACCAGTGTGCCCACACCCGCACGGCTGGCGATCTCGACTGCCTGCCGCGGCGTGGTGTGATAATCGAGTATGTCGGTCGTCATCCTGGCCAGGCGCTGGTTGCCACTCTCACCTATGGCCCGGGAAAGCGGGGCAAGGAGATGGGCGGCCAGGGCTTCGTGTACGAGAAGGTCGGCCCCACGCGCATTGATTACGAGATTCTCCGAGGGGGCTGTGTCGCCGCTGATAACTACCGAGCGACCGCCGAATTCAAAACGGTAGCCATAGGCCGGGCTGACCGGTGCGTGGTTGACCGCAAAGGCCGTCACGCGTAGTCGGCCGTCATCAAGAACGACCACCGAACTCTGGCCCGGGGCAATCTTGATGCTTCTGGCTATGGCCCTGGAACCACCTGCCGGCAAGACCTCCAGGCCGTGGTGGGCGACCCGATAATCGCTGTCCAACCCGTAGGCCTGTTGGAAGCCGGCCACCACTTGCTCGACCCCCGGCGGGCCATAGACATCCAGGGACTGAGCCCGCCCTGCCAACCAACTCTGAGTAATGGTCTCGCCCAGGTCGCCGATGTGGTCGGAGTGGAAGTGGGTAAGAAAGACAGCCCCAAGAGCGGCCCGCGGCAACCGCCACCGCTGAACGTTCTCCCAGGAGCCGGAGCCCACGTCGATCAGGAAGAAGCGGCCCCCAGCTATAACCGCCGTGCAGGCGGCGGCGCGGTCGGGGTCCGGAAGCGGAGAGCCGGTGCCGCACAGAATAACGTGCAACTCCCCATCATCGAGCCACTCGGTGTGGTCGCCGGCCACAGCCCGGTCGGCGGCCCTTTGGATCATGCCACTGCGCAGACGGTCACAGCCCGAC
>JAYGCL010000056.1:0-11346 GCA_046583365.1 Deltaproteobacteria bacterium | reverse complement strand
GGCAAAAACGTTTCCGGCCAAGGCTTGCGTATAGTACTCAACCAGACCACCGGATCCCGCGAGATGTGGGCTGATGCCGGCCTGTGTGTGGGGGGCGGTTGCTCTAAATACCCAGACCGTGCCTGTAGTTCTGATGCCGACTGTTCCGTGGCTTGCGGCTTTCCTCGTTTTGGCGAGAGTTGCGCCTGTCGCCAGTGCAGCGGTGATACGACGATGCCGTGTAACAGCAACGCCGATTGCCAGGCTGTGAATGCCGGCTCTTGTAACTCTTTGGCCGGGGCCGGCAACTACGGTCCTAACGGTTGTGAAAATAATACATGCCAGGACACTACTGGTGACGGCGTACAAGGTGAGTGCGCCACCGGCCCCGACGACGCTTTCTGCGACGGAGTTGTAAAGGCCAACGGGAAAGGTTTTTTACAATGCGCGACTGCGGCAGACTGTGACTCCTCGTCCATTGGTGTGGATGGTGGTCAGTGTACCCTGCTGTACCGCCGGAGTTGTTTCCTCGACCCGATTATAGCCGTGGGGCAGCCCCACCCGAGTACGCCAGTGGGGGTTGCTGTGCTGTGTATTCCCCCCACGGCCAACGCGGGGATCAACGGTGTGGCCGGTCTTCCTGGTCCGGGCCGGCTCGTCAGCCAGGGTGCGGGGGTGCTGTACTGCGACAGCGACCCGAGCAAGACCTACACGCCCGGGGTGGGCGGCTGTCTCGACGATGACGGGCCTGCGTCGTTGGTTGATGTAGTGTCGGTATTTTCTCGGCCAACTGCGCAGGTTGCCATACCGGTGGTGCTACCTCGGGGGGCCTCGGAGGGCTTGGCCAGGCCGGCACAGCCGCCACGGCGCTGGTAAACGTTGCCTCCACCTGCGGTGCTATGTTGGTGGTGCCTGGGGATGCAGACTCCAGTTATCTGATGGAGAAACTTCTGTCCTCTCCGACCTGCGGCGACCCGATGCCGATTGGAGCGGCGTTGTCGGATACGGATATCGACACGGTCCGTTCCTGGATAAACGGCGGCGCGCTTTCGGACTAGTTGCCTGTTTGCAGCAGGCGTAGAAACTCTGAGGCCGGTGTGAGTACTACCGTCGTGCGGCTGTTCAGCGTCTTCTCGTAGGCTTCCAGAGTGCGCATGAACGCGTAGAAGTCGGGGTCGCGGCTATAAGCCTCGGCGTAAATTGTCGTGGCCTCGTTCTGGGCGGTGCCACGGATTATCGAGGCCTCTCGCTTGGCTTCGGCCAGGATAATCTCTCTGTCCCTCACCGCGCTTGAGCGAATCTTGCGAGACGCCTCTTCGCCCTCGGCACGAAATTTCTTGGCTTGCCTCTGACGCTCGGTGCGCATGCGGTTAAAGACGTTCAGCTCGTTCTTTTCGGGCAATTCGGTACGCTTTATACGGACATCGATCACTTCGATACCGTAAGTGCGGGCCCGCTTGTCGGAGTCCTCGGTTACGCTGCGCATGAATGCCGCACGGTCGCCCGATACCACGTCGCGCAGGCTCATGCGGCCCGTGGCCTGGCGCAGGTTGGAGTAGATGATGTCGTCGAGCCGCGACTGGGCACCGCCCACCGTTATCACGGTCTTGTAGAAGAGAAGTGGGTCGATGATACGCCAGCGCGAGAAGTTATCGACTACGAGTTGCTGTTTGTCTTGAGTTATAAGTTCTTTTGGAGCGGCATCGTACTCGAGAAGGCGTTTCTCAAAAAACATGACATTCTGGACCAACGGGGTTTTGAAGTGGAGGCCGGGTTCGACGACCGTTTTAACCGGACGTCCAAACTGCAAAACGATGGCTTGCTGCCACTCTCCTACCTGGAAGGTGCCCGTAACGTATCCCGCGACAAGCAGGCCGACCAGGCCCAGCAGTGCGGCGCCCAGCCACTTCACTGTGAAGCCCTCGTTGTTGACGGCTGTCCAGGCAGCGGCAGAAGGGGAAGCAGGGCGCCGGCAATCTTTTCATCGACGATGATCTTTTCGATGTCGGGGAGAATCACCTCCATGGTTTCCAGGTACATGCGTTTACGTGTCACCTCGGGAGCCTTCTTGTAGGCTTCGTGTACGAGTTCAAAGCGGCGGGCTTCGCCCTGGGCTGCTTTTACCCGCGATGCGGAGTAACCCTGGGCTTCGTTTAGGAGTTGGGCGGCACTGCCGCGGGCCTTGGGCAGAATATCGTTTGCGAAGCCCTCGGCTTCGTTGATCATTCGCTCCCGGTCCTGTTCTGCGTTGATGACGTCCTTGAAGGCATCCTGTACCGGACCAGGTGGCTCCACGTCCTGGAGCTTGACGGTCATTATGTGCAGTCCGGCCCCATAGTCGTCGAGGATCTTTTGTAAGAGTTCTTCGGTCTGGACCTGAATTTCCATGCGGCCCTCGGTAAGGGCCATGTTGATTGTCGAGTGACCTATGACCTCTCGCATGGCCGACTCCGCGCAGTCGCGCAGGGTGTCTGCCGGGTCACGCACATTGAAGAGGAAAGCTTTGGCATCCTTGATGCGGTACTGAACGATGAAGTTCAGGTCCACGATGTTGCCGTCGGAGGTCAGCATACGGGCCTCTTCGACAACCGTGCGGTAGCGGGCCGGGGGACCCACATCGAGGGTGCGGAAACCGATTTCTTCTTTGTGTACTACGGTGACGGGCGGTTTTAAGACCTTTTCGATGGGCCAGGGTAGGTGCCAGTGGAGCCCGGGCGTGGTAGTGTTCACAACCTTGCCAAAGCGCAGGACCACACCCACCTCGCTGGGGTTTACCTGGTACAGTCCGCTGGCGACCCACACCAGGGCAACAAGGGCAACCACGGCAATAACGCCGATGCCACCTGGGACTCCTTTGCGCAGCCTCTTGATGAACTCGGCCAGGAGTTCTTCAGGGTCGAGGGGAGGGCGCAGTGGTCCGTTTCCAAAATTGGCTGGCATAGTCTCTCGGGAGGGACAGCGTTACCAGCCGGTCTGGCAGGAGTCAACCGTGGGTTACTGAGTCGAGTACTTCTGGTTGGCTGGTGGGGATAACAAACACCACTCTGGCGCCTCCCCGGGGCGGTATTTCGGCCCATATCGTGCCGTCGTGGTAGGTGACAACTTCTCTGCATATGGCCAGGCCCAGTCCGGTCCCGGCCGTCTTGCCTGCCGCCTGTCCCATTCCTGCTTGACGAAAACGGTCGAAGATTGTCTCGAGGTCCCCCTCGGGGATGCCCCTGCCGGTATCGGTTACGCTTACCTCGACAACCGGGCGGCCGTGGTAGTCGCCGGCCTTGGCCGAGACCAGGATCCGGCCTCCCGGTGGGGTGAACTTTACTGCGTTGCTGCACAGGTTTGTGACCACCTGGATCAGCCGGTCACGGTCTCCACGGATGGTCGGCAGGCTGGGGGCAACATCCGTGGTCAACTCGAGCTCGTGTTCTTCGGCCAGAGCCGTGAACGTTTCGGTTACGTGGTAGATGAGGTCGGCCGGGTTGTCGATAGGGATGAGATTCCAATCCACGCCACCGGCTTCGATCTTGGAGAGGTCCAGGAGGTCGTTGATCAGCCGTGACAGGCGACTGGTCTCTTCCATGATGACAGCACTGAAGCGACGATCGTGCTGGCCCTGGTTGCCACCGTAGCGATTGATGATCTTGGCGGCCGAAGAGATTGCGGCAAGGGGGCTGCGCAGCTCGTGGGAGACGTTGTTCAAAAACTCGGTTTTGAGACGGTCGTACTCGGTAAGGCGTTCGTTGGTGGTTTGGAGTTCGGCGGTTCGTTCTCTGACTTTGTCTTCCAACACGCGGGCCTGGTCTTCGATACTGCTTCTGAGTTGCTGTTCGCGCAGGGCGGCATCCTCGGCTTTTTGTTTTTCGACAACAAGTTCTTCTATGTAGGTGTGAAGGGACTGCCGCATGCGTTCGAACTGACGCGCGAGTAAGCCGATCTCATCCTGGGAGTCGATTTCTCCTATGCGCTCATCGAGATTGCCCTCGGCGATAGCCATGGCCTCCTGGGTAAGAAGGTTTATTGGGCGTAGCAGCCGACGGCTCAGCAGTATGGACCCGGTAAGCCCGAGCAGGGCTATGGCGATGCCTATGGCGGCGGCTGCAGAGGTACTGCGCAGGGCTATCTCGCGTCCCCGTGTCCGTGCCTGGCGGGCCCGGGTCTGGATTGGAGCCATGTCGAGGGCCATGACGAAGGTGCCCCAGGCCAGGCCGCCGACGTGTATGGGGCGGCTGATCTCCACGTAGTTGTCTCCCTCCGGTCCCCGGCGGAAAGTGTGGCCGTCTGATCTGGCAACGTGGGGTGCCGATCTTCCCACCATTAAGGGGTTGGTATGGGCCAGGATACTGCCGGCGGCGTTCGCTACGTACCCATAGGCCAGGTCTTCGTTGCCTTCGTCCACCAGACGCAAGGTTTCGGTTATGAATGCGAAATCGTAACCGGCCACGGCATTCTCCATGCTCACCGCGATGCTCTCGGCAAGCAGGCTTCCACGCTCTATGAGTGCATCGCGGAGGCTCTCGGTCGAGTGTGCGATCTCCTCGTGGAGGATGGTCGATTGGCGGTAAACAATGATCGAAGTGACAATCGTGATGGAGATGAATGTTGTGGCCGCCCCGGCTACAACCAACTTGAGGTGTAGCCCGAGCCCCCGTTTATGCGGGCCGTGCTGCATGTTTTAAAACTCCTGGGTAATCCTTAATAGCCAAGTGCGGGTAATGGGGCTTAATGGACGCAGCAACTCGGAGAAAAATTCCTCGTGGGTGCGCTCGCTTATGTTCTGGCCGATAAGACTCAGCGTGGGGCCACCGTCGGGGTATTGGTAGTGAACGGCCAGGTCGAGGCGCAGGTAGGAGTCCACTGCAGAGGGGGTACCGGTGAGCGGGGCGTCAACCACCATCTGGTCCACCCAGTGTAGAGTCGGCACCACCGATAGCCGTGGGTTGATATCGACGAACTGTCGCAGGCTTATCTTCCAGGGTGGGGTGCCCGAGTCACCGCCCACCAGGGAAGTTCTGAAGTCAGTGTAGGAAACGCTCAGCTCTCCCGTCCAATCCTCACTTACGGCAAAGTCGAGGACTCCTTCAACCCCGTAGGCCCGTGCCTCGACCTCATTGTCGAGTACTATAGATGTGCCTGTGCCAGACATGGTTTTTCCGGAGAAAGACGCGACGCCGTCGTAGTCACTGTAGAAGGCGGCCAGGTCGTAGCTGGCCCTGGTGCCGAGCTTGCCTCTGTAGCCGGCCTCATAAGAGAGCATTATGGTATTCCCGGCGTTTCCGTCCGTGACAAAGGTAGGCGGTACAGTGAGAAACATGTCGCCAAAAGAGGGCGTATTGACGGCCCGTGAAATAGCGCCCCACAGGATGCTGTCGGTGTCTATGCGCTGGACTATGCGGATTGAGGGTTGCAGGTTGGTCCCGCTGAAAGTGTTGTTCTCCACCTTGGTGCCAAGTGTCAGTTCGGTACGGGGCCCCAGGGTAATCTCATCCTGTACGAAGCCGCCGATGACGTTAAGGGTGTCCTTGCTGGACAGGTCGAAGACAACCAGGCCATCGATGGTTTTGACACTGGTTCGGCGCAGGTTGGAGCCCCAGGTCAGCAGGTGGGTCGGGGCCACGCGTTTGCTGTGCTGAATTTCCACTGCAAAATTTTTCTCTTTGGTGGCCAGGTTGCCGAGAAAGGGGACGCGACGGTCTATGTAGTCTCCCGATAGCTGGAGGTGGCCCTGGGAGCCATCGGCAAAATCCTTTTCGAGCCTGAAGACCGAAGTGAACAGCTCGGTGTGGTAACGGCTTGGGGGGTCTTCGAGGGTGCCGAAATTGGTCTTTGAGAGGTTGCCGAGGTGGTTGTCGTAGAATTCGCCGGAACTCATCAAGCGTAGCCCGCTACCAAGGTCCCAGTCGAAGCGGTAACCCGCCCGCACCTCGTTGTTTTCGTCGTCTATCTTGCCGCCCGAGTTGCCGCCAAAGCCCTTGTCGGTATTGCCGCGGCCGAAAACTCGGTAGTTGAAATTGCCCGTCCTGGCCCCGTAACGTACTTCGCCGCCGATCCGGTTGTTGGTGCCGACGGTCGCTCGCGCAAGTCCCCCCTGGGTGTCTTCGGCGTTTTTTGTGATTATGTTAATTACGCCGTTGACTGCGTTCGAACCCCACTGTGTGCCCCCCGGCCCGCGGATGACTTCAATCCTTTCGATGTCGGGAAGAAACGTATTCCACTCGTGCCATATCGTACCCCCGAAAAGAGGGGTGTAGACCGGGTGGCCGTCAAACATGACGAGCATCTTGTCGGCGAACACGCCGTTAAAACCACGCGCCGAGACGGCCACGAAGTTGTTGTCTACCGAAGCCACATCCATCCCCGGCACCATGCGCAACGCGTCGGCGATGGTGGTGGCACCGCTTCTCTTTATGTCGTCTGCCGAGATCACGTAGATGGCTGCCGCGGCTTCTCTAAGTTTCTGGGGGTGGCGCGAGACCGAGGTTATGACTTCCGATTCGACCTTGAAAAACTCCAGTTCCGAGGCAAACCCGGGCCCGCGTTCGGGTTGCGAAAAGGGGTTGTCGCCGGATTCTCCGGCCACGGCCGGAGCGACGGTGCACAGGGATGCGAGCAACACGGCTGCTGCTTTGTGTCGCCAGGTCTGGGGTGTCTGCGCTGTCATTACGTCTACTCCTCTTTGGCTGGTCCGGCTACTACGAGGTCGGCCATGATGATCTGCGATGCGTTGAATTCAAATCCAAGGATTCTGGCCGTGGAACTGTTCAGTACCAGCTTGCTTCCCACCGGAGGCTGAACGGCCGGCGGAGAGTTCTGGTCGGCCAGAAGGCGCTCGGTGAGAACGGCGGCTTGAGAACCTATTGTCGTATAGTTGGGAGATATGGACAGCAGGGCGCCGGCACGCACAAAGTTTTCTGAGAACGCCAGGAAAGCTATGCCGTCGTTTCGAGTTTGTTCTGCCAGGTACTCGAAGTTGTCGAGTGTGATAACTACGGGGTCGGGGACCATCCAGAGACCATCGACCCGCGTTCGCATACGCCGGTAAGCGCCGGGGACATCGCTTGAGTAGGCTATCTGTTCCTCCACCAGTTCCAGTCCCAGCCGTCGGGCGGCATCGCGGGCGTTGTCCACCATCTTCTGGCTGCAGGCGGTGCTGTATATTACACCGACCGTTTTGAGGGAGGGTAACATGAGCTTGAAGCGGGTAAAGAGTGCATCGGCGGGTATGTCCAGCGACACGCCGGTCGTGGGGCCATGGGCCAGGCCGTAGCGTTGCCACCCCAGCACCATGGCAAACACCAAGGGTACATCGGGCAGTGTCTGACGGCTGAGCCAGGCAGCCTGGGCACCCAGGGCGAAGATGGCTATGGGTTTTTCCTCGGCCACCGCACGGTTGAGCAAGCCTGTCCCTTCCTCAAGTGAACCCACAAGGTTGATGACCGTCGAATGGTAGGAGATTGTCTTGCGAAACACCGCCACGGGGGATTCGTATTGTGGCAGGGAGTCGCTCTTTACAATGAGAACGGTGGCCGGTCCCGCGGCGTTTGCCGGCGCGCCGCAGGCGAGCAGTACCAGCACGGTGGCATTGGCCAGCAAGCGTAGGTATGCGCGCCCTGGAGTAAGTCTATTCATTCTGTGAACCCCCTGTTTTTGAGACGTCGTCATAGATTATTTCAACCGAATCATAGCCGAACAAGTTGAGGATGGCTTGGCCTTGTTCGGTAGCATTGAAGGCGTCCGAGAATTCAATGGTTGTGTGTCTTAGTTCCTCTGAGGCGTAACGGGTGGAATAGAACATGGGAAAGGGAATCTCGGCGGTCTTGGCGATGGAGTGAATTTTTGCGGTTGCTTCCGGGCTGACCCGTGACAACAGGTCGAGGCGAGCCGTGGTGACCACGGCCGCATCAACCTGCCCGAAGGTCAGGGCCAACAGGGCGTCGATGTCTTTGGTAACCGGAATCACACGGGCCTTGCTGCCCGCCAGCGAAAATAAACCGAGCAGGCGGGCCTCGGGGTTGGGGTCTACCGCGTTGACGGTTGCGGCTATGGTTGCAGAGGAAAGGTCGGCCAGGTTGGTAACTTCAAGGCCGGTCATAAGTAGTTTGCGGTAGGAATGTTTGCCGTTGCGAAGGGGACGGCTGATCACCTGGAGCCCCAGGGCTTGCCCGTGTTTTTCGGCAAACCAGAGCGGTGCCGTGATAAAGGTTGGTTTCTGGACCTCTATCTCCCGCACAAAATCTTCGTAGCGTGCGAAGGCTTGAAAGCTGGAGGGGAGACCCTGGGAGGACAGGTAGTCGGCCATGGTGGCAGTGAGAAGGCTGAAACTCCCCGGCCGCCAGTCGGGGCTGTAGTAGAAGTGGACGAGAGTGTTCTTCTCTACGGGAGCCGCCACGGCCGGAGCGGTGGGCAGGGCCAGAAGGGCGACCAGGAGCAGAACTTTTGCAACGCGATGCGTCAACATTATGCCGATGGCGGGTACCCCGCGCTGACGAGAGTGTGCCACAACTATCCCACCCTTGGGTAGCCCTAACTAGCCCCTGCGTCTACAGGAACGCGCAGACCGCTGCGACGAAATCATCGGGCAGGTCCCGGTAGGGAATCAGATGGAAGAGAAAATGTTTCATGGTGCGGAAAGTTGACGTATGCGGCAACTTCATATTTGAGTCAAGGCGGCTGAAGGCATCAGGGCCGGCCACTTAAGGAGAAAAATATTGAACTTTGCTTATTCCGATACCGTGACTTCTTACATCGAACGTCTGGAGGCGTTCATGGATGCCAACGTCTATTCCAACGAAGAGGCCATCAAGGCCCAGCTCGGAGAAGGCCCCACGCGTTGGCAGGTGCCCCCGCTGGTGGAAGAGCTCAAGGCTCTGGCCAGGGATGAAGGGTTGTGGAACCTTTTTCTTCCCGACAGCGACTACGGTTCGGGGCTATCCAACCTCGAGTATGCACCTTTGTGCGAGATCATGGGAAGGTCGCGCTGGGCCTCCGAAATTTTCAACTGTTCGGCGCCCGATACCGGCAACATGGAAGTGCTGGTCCGCTATGGCAGCGAAGAGCAGAAACAACAGTGGCTCGAGCCCTTGCTTGCCGGCGAGATCCGTTCCTGTTTTGCCATGACCGAGCCCGCCGTGGCCTCCTCGGATGCCACCAATATATGTTCCCGCATTGTGCGCGACGGTGATGACTACGTCATAAACGGACGCAAGTGGTGGACCTCTGGAGCCGGAGACCCCCGTTGTAAGATTGCTATATTCATGGGAATCACCGACCCCGAGGCCAACCGCTACACCCAACAATCGATGATTCTGGTGCCCATGGACACGCCCGGCGTGAAAATTGTGAGGATGCTTTCCGTCTTCGGTTACGACGATGCACCCCACGGCCATGCCGAGGTGGAGTTCGAGGACGTTCGTGTACCGGCCTCCAACCTTATCCTCGGTGAGGGCCGTGGCTTTGAGATCGCCCAGGGCCGTCTCGGCCCCGGCCGTATTCACCACTGCATGCGCAGCATCGGTGTTGCCGAACGCGCGCTGGAGGCCATGTGCCGCAGGGCCAAAAGCAGGGTCGCCTTTGGCCGTCCGCTGGCCGATATGGGAGTCACCAAGCACCATATCGCCCTCTCGCGTATGGAGATTGAGCAGGCCCGCCTGCTGACTCTCAAGGCCGCCTATCTTATGGATACGGCCGGCAACAAGGCCGCCCGCTCAGAGATTGCACAGATCAAAGTAGTGGCGCCGGCGATGGCTTTGCGTGTGCTTGACCGTGCGATTCAGATTCACGGTGGTGCCGGCGTAAGCGGAGATTTTGGCCTGGCCGAGACTTATGCGGGGATGCGTACCTTGCGTCTGGCCGACGGCCCCGACGAAGTTCATACCGAGCAGGTTGGCCGTCTCGAATTGCTGAAAGACAATTAGTTGTAGCGCGCCTGTTTTCCCCTGGAATCACCGTGGTCGGCCACGGCCTGGGCCAGGTCGTCGAGAAAGTAGGCGACGATGCGGGCGTGGTCGGGCGACACTATCATGTGCAGGGCGTCGGGATTGTTCTGGCGGTCGAGGTGCCAGCCCCGTTCGTCCATGACATCACCCACGGCCATGATGTCCAGGCTGGCCGACCCGAAGGACAACACCGTAGCCTCGGGCTGTCCCCATATTTTAAGACCGTCTATGGCCTGGATGCCGGTGCGCAGGGCGCGCGCGGTTTTGAGAGTTTTGGCGGCAAGGCGCAGGTAGCCTTCCTCGCCCAGGTAGTTCATCACCGCCCAGGCCGTTGCGATGGGCGCCGCGGGCCTGGCCCCGGCCATGGCGGGAGAACCGTAGAGGCCGCCGGGCCATTGGTCGTAGAGGAATATCTGGTGACGCAACATAGCCATCTCACGGTGGGCGATGACCGAGGCGCCCTTGGTGGCATAGCCGTACTTGTGGACGTCTGCCGAGATAGTGGTGACTCCCGGTACGCGGAAATCCCAGAGTGGCAGGTCGTGGCCCAGCCGTTCGAGGAAGGGCAGCATAAAACCTCCCACGCAGGCATCGGTATGAAACGGTATGCTACGCTCGGCCGCCAGCGCGGCCAGGTCTTCGATAGGGTCAATGATGCCGTGGGGGTAGTTGGGTGCCGAACCCGCCATCATCACCGTGTCTTTGGTGATGAGACCAGCCGCTGCGGCCGTGTCTGCCTTTAACTCCTTGTCCAGGGGTATGCGACAAACCTCTACGCCGAGATACTCGCCGGCCTTGGCAAAGGCAGGGTGGGCAGAGGCCGGGATGAGGATTTGCGGGTTGTCGATACCTTTCTCTTCGCGCCCCCGGTTGCGCGCGGTCTTGACGGCCAGGAGAATGCTTTCGGTGCCACCCGAGGTCATCGTGCCGGCCGCTTGCTCCGGTGCCTCGAGCAGGCCGAGGGTCATATCGACGACTTCCTTCTCCATCTCCTTGATGCTCGGGAAGCGCATCGGATTGAGTGCGTTTTCGTAAAGGTAGAGCCGGTTGGCCTCTGCCAGTACCTCGTCCACTTTTTTGCCGGCCGGATAGACCAGACTCCAGGTCCTTCCCCCCCGCCAGTCGGCATCGGCGCGCTTGCGCCGGCGCATCAGGCGAAAAAGCTCGTCTGCCGGTTTTCCTTTTCTGGGAAGCCTCACGACTTTGACACCATTAGCCGTTTTGGCGGGTTCTGGCCAGAAAAAACGGGGCGACGGCTACCCCCATGGTGCCGCCGCCCCGCCAGGCTGGAGGAAGATACGGCAGGCCGAAGCCCACCGATCCCGTTCGAAGGGGCAGTTATAGTCTCAAGAACACTTTCAGTATATTGGGGAAAACCCTGTTTTTGCTAGGGTTTTCCCTTACGGGCTGTCATATTTCTTTATTTCTTAGTGGTTTA
>JAYGCL010000008.1:0-32189 GCA_046583365.1 Deltaproteobacteria bacterium | reverse complement strand
GTTCTTTCGACTGAGCGAGGACGGGAACGCGCGCATCGAGAGCACACTTGCAACCATTGGGCTGTCGGGGCGTCGAGAGGTGGAGTCCGGAACCCTGAGCCACGGCGAGAAACAGTGGCTTGAGATAGGCATGCTGCTCGTCCAGGACCAGAAGCTCTTGTTGGTCGACGAGCCGGCGGCGGGAATGACGGATGCGGAAAAGGAACGGACAGCGCAACTACTGCGAGACATATCGAAGCAACGCTCGGTGATAGTGGTCGAACACGATATGGACTTCGTGCGCGCGTTGGATTGCCGCGTGACAGTAATGCATGAAGGCCGGGTCATTGCGGAGGGAAATATAGACACCGTTCAGGCTAACGAGCGGGTTATAGAGGTATATCTCGGACGGTGAAGGGTATGCTCAAAATCGATTCGCTCCACCTTTTCTACGGTGCCAGCCATTGCCTTAAGGGTGTCTCTCTTGAGGTGAGTCCCGGAGAGATAACCTGTATCCTTGGCCGCAACGGTGTCGGCAAAACCAGCTTGTTGCGTTCGATACTCGGCCTTGAGACCATTTCTTCGGGACGGGTGGTGTGGAACAGCGAGGATATCAGTGGCATGCCGACCTCCGAACGTGCGCGTAAGGGCATGGCCCTGGTACCCCAAGGTCGGGAGATTTTTGCGCGGTTGAGTGTCGAGGAGAATTTAATGACCGGCTTCGTGGGACTTGAGCCGCGCCTGAGGTCAATTCCGGCCGAGGTGTTCGATCTTTTTCCCGTTCTCTTCGACATGAAGAGACGACGGGGGGGCGACCTGTCGGGCGGCCAGCAGCAACAACTGGCCATAGCCCGTGCGTTGGTCACCCGACCGCAACTACTCATCCTCGATGAGCCGACCGAAGGTATCCAGCCATCGGTCATAAAACAGATAGAGGATGTATTGCGCGTACTGAAAGCACGCGGGGACATGACTATCCTGCTGGTGGAACAGTATTTCGATTTTGCGCATCGGCTTGCCGATAGCTATACGGTGATGGACCGTGGCCGCGTGGTGATGTCGGGGGCCGTGTCACAGATGGTAGAGTCCGATGTACGCAGGCATCTCACAGTCTGATTCCCAAACGGCCCCGCACCGACGGCGCATCACTGTCGTGGGATCCGCTTTTGTGAGTTTCACACACTCGGAGGGGTCGACCCGTGTCGTGACTTTGCGCCAAAGATCCCCGTTGCGGGTGCTCCTGCCAAACTTTCCACGCGAGAAGACACGACTGGCGGTCATAGCCAACGTTTCGGGAGGCTTGGTGGCCGGAGACCAATTAGATACTACGGTCAAGGTCGGCGAGGGTGCCTCGGTACTGGTGACAACGCAGGCGGCTGAGAAGGTCTATCGCTCGACCGGGGCGGAATCGCGCGTGACCAACCGTATACAAGTAGACCGGGATGCGTGGTGCGAGTGGCTGCCCCAGGGCACCATCATCTTTGATGCCGCCAGACTGAAGCGTCGCACCAACATCATAGCCTCCCACGGAGCGCGGGTGCTGGCCGGCGAACTTCTCGGGTTTGGGCGAACGGCTTCCGGCGAAAGCTTCGAACGAGGACAGGTCTTCGACGACTGGCGGGTTCGGGTTGACGGCAGATTGGTCTGGGCCTCTGGCCTACGCCTGCGTGACGACATGGCAAGGGCCCTGGATTGTGGTGCCGGTTTCAACGGTGCCCGCGCGATGGCAACGGCCGTCTATATCGGTCCGGACTGCGAAGAGTTGGCCCGAGAGCTCGGCCCGGGTATGGCTTCTTCGACCGAGGGACTGTATGCAGGCCTGAGTTGCCTCGGTCCTCTGGTAGTGGCGCGCTGGCTCGGTCGGGATGCTATGCGACTACGCGTTGCCTTCGGGAGTTTCTGGGCGCGAGCACGGCAGATGGCCGCAGGCTTGCCGGCACGCATGCCCGAGATTTGGACCATATGAGGGATGCAAGAGCGCGGAGATACTAGCCTATGAACCTGACACCAAGAGAGAAGGACAAACTGTTGATATCGCTGGCCGCAATGGTTGCCCGCGACAGAATGGCGCGGGGCGTAAGCCTCAACCACCCGGAATCGGTGGCCATCATCACCGACCATGTGCTCGAAGGGGCCCGCGACGGACGAAGCGTGTCCGAGTTGATGGAGAGCGGTGCGTTGGTGCTCAAGCGTTCACAGGTGATGGAAGGTGTGGCCGAGATGGTGACCGATGTGCAGGTCGAGGCCACCTTTGCCGACGGTACCAAACTGGTCACCGTCCACGACCCTATCAGATAGGAGGGACCCAATGGTGATACCGGGCGAAGTACTGACGGCGGACGGGGAGATCGTTCTCAATGCGGGGCGTGAGTCCGTGACCTTGAAGGTCGCCAACACAGGCGACCGGCCCGTACAGGTCGGCTCCCACTATCATTTTTACGAGACCAACGAAGCACTCGACTTCGACCGCGAGAGTGCTCGCGGTTACCGACTCGACATCCCCGCCGGTACGGCGGTGCGTTTTGAGCCGGGCCAGGTCCGGGAGGTGACACTGGTGGCATACGTAGGTGAACGCGTGGTTTACGGTTTCAACCAAAAGGTCATGGGACCACTAGAAAAGAAGGATTAGGAATACCGCATGGCTAAAAACATCGACAGACGTTCTTACGCCGACATGTTCGGACCGACCGTCGGCGACAGGGTACGATTGGCCGATACCGAACTCTTTATCGAGGTCGAGCGCGACTACACAGTCTATGGCGAAGAGGTGAAGTTCGGCGGCGGCAAGGTAATACGCGACGGCATGGGACAGTCTCAAGCGAGCCGGTCAGAAGGCGCGGTTGACACGGTTATTACCAACGCACTCATCGTTGACCACGGCGGGATAGTGAAGGCCGACGTCGGCATAAGGGACGGGCGCATCGCGGCCATCGGCAAGGCCGGCAACCCCGACGTGCAGCCGGCGGTCAACATTGTGATTGGTCCCGGCACCGAGGCGGTGGCCGGCGAAGGCAAGATACTCACCGCGGGTGGGCTCGATGTACATATCCACTTCATATGTCCGCAACAGATCGAGGAGGCGCTCTACAGCGGTATAACCACCATGATGGGCGGTGGGACCGGTCCGGCTACGGGGACCAACGCCACCACGTGTACGCCGGGGCCCTGGCACATCGGCCGCATGTTGCAGGCAGCCGAGGGATTCCCGATGAATCTGGGGTTTTTCGGTAAAGGCAATGCGAGCCTTCCCCGAGCACTGACCGAACAGGTCGAGGCAGGCGCCTGCGGGCTCAAGTTGCACGAAGACTGGGGCACGACGCCTGCGGCTATAGACTGCTGCCTGGGCGTGGCCGACGAGATGGACGTCCAAGTGATGATCCACACCGACACTCTCAACGAGTCCGGTTTTGTCGAGAACACGATAAAGGCCTTCAAGGGTCGTACGATCCACGCTTACCACACCGAGGGTGCCGGGGGCGGCCATGCCCCGGACATCATAAAGCTGTGCGGCGAGACCAACGTCATCCCGTCTTCGACCAACCCGACCCGGCCCTTCACCGTAAACACCATCGAGGAGCACCTCGATATGTTGATGGTCTGCCACCACCTCGACCGTTCTATTCCCGAAGACGTGGCCTTTGCCGAGAGCCGCATACGGCCCGAAACCATCGCGGCCGAGGATATGTTGCACGACCTAGGGGCCTTATCGGTCATTGCCTCCGACAGCCAGGCCATGGGTCGGGTGGGCGAGGTTATCATCAGGACCTGGCAGACCGCCGACAAAATGAAACGACAGTTGGGCCGCCTGCCCGAGGAATCGGGAGACAACGACAACGTTCGCGTAAAGCGTTATGTGGCCAAATACACGATCAATGCCGCCATCGTGCAGGGGATCAGCGAACACGTGGGCTCTGTGGAAGTGGGCAAACTCGCCGACCTCGTGCTGTGGACGCCGGCCTTCTTCGGCGTCAAGCCGGACATCGTGTTCAAGTCGGGGAGCATAGCCGCAGCCATCATGGGGGATCCCAACGCGTCCATTCCTACACCTCAGCCCGAATACATGCGCCCGATGTTCGCTTCGTTCGGGCGGTCCCTGGCCGAAAGCTCGGTGAGCTTCGTAAGCCAGGCGGCGCTCCAGAATGATACCGCTGGGAGGCTCGGGCTCTCGCGCCCACTGCTGGCGGTGAACAATACGCGAGGCGGGATAGGAAAAGGCTCCATGGTGCACAACAACGCCACGCCCCGTATCGAGGTCGACCCTGAGACCTACGAGGTACGCGCCGATGGGGTCTTGTTGGTCTGTGAGCCGGCCAGTCGTTTACCCATGGCCCAACGTTATTTTCTGTACTAGGATGCCGTCGATGCAACGGATCATCGCCCACCACGACAGGGGAAGCTGGCCGCTGGAGGAGGCGACCGACTCGGTTGCGCTTACCTTCGACAACCGACACCGGCGCCGGTGTCGGCTCGTGACCTCAGCCGGCACGGCGGTGCTCCTCGACCTCGCGCGCACCGTAGCCATGGCCGATGGCGACGGACTCAGCTGTGAGGATGGGAGTTGGATCGCGGTACGCGCGGCCGAGGAGCCAGTGGTCGAAATAACCTGCAGCGGTCCCGAGCAGCTGACCAAAGTCGCCTGGCATCTCGGCAACCGTCACCTGCCGGCCGAAATACATGAAGACCGAATATTCATACGTCCCGACCACGTGATTGTAGCAATGGTGGAGGGTTTGGGGGCCAGTACCCGTTCGCTCAAGCGAGCCTTCGACCCCGAAGCCGGCGCCTACCACGGCAGGGCCGGTGATGGGCAGGCGCAACATGTCCATCGATAATCACTCGGTTCTCTATCGTCTGCTCAGCTGGCACTCGCCGGCTTTCCCGGTGGGAAGTTATGCCTACTCCCATGGTATCGAGAGCGCGGTATCGGCCGGGCTGGTGAGTAACGCCGACCAGCTGCAAGCGTGGCTGACACAGATCATTGCCCAAGGCAGTGGTTGGAGCGATGCCGTGATCTTTTGTGCCGCATGGCGAGCCGCGAGTGCTGACGATATCGCCGGTCGGCAATTGTTCGAGGTCACCGAACTGGCGGCGGCATTGCCCCCAACCTCGGAATTGCTGGCTGAGACCTTGCAGCAAGGTGAGGCCTTTCTCGGGGCTGCGCGGGCGGCCTGGCCAGACCCAAAGCTTGAGGCCTGGGCCGAATCTCTCCAGCGTTGCGGTGTACGGCCGGCCTATCCTCTTGCTGTCGCGGTCAGTTCGGCACTGACGGGGGTGGTACTGGACACGGCGCTGCTGGCATACCTGCACTCTGTGGCCAGCAATCTGGTGTCGGCCGGTGTGCGCCTGATCCCCCTGGGACAGACCGAGGGGCAAGCCGTCATCGCAGCTCTTGAGACAACCGTCATCGATACTGCCACTCGCGCCCAGACTGTGTCCCTGGACGAGGTCGGCACCACCACACCGATGGTCGACTGGTCGAGCATGGCTCACGAGACCCAGTACACAAGGCTCTTCCGCTCATGACAGATATGATGAGAACGGATCATGGCCCGCTTCGTATCGGCGTGGGTGGTCCGGTCGGTTCGGGCAAAACCTCGCTGCTCGAATGTTTGTGCAAGAGGATGCGGGACTCCTACGACATCGTCGTAGTGACAAACGACATCTATACGAGAGAGGACCAGCTCATACTCACGCGCTCCGGGGCCCTTCCTGCCGAGCGCATAGAAGGCGTGGAGACGGGGGGCTGTCCGCACACCGCGATTCGCGAGGATGCGTCTATAAATCTCGCGGCCATCGGCCGTATGCGCGATAGATTTCCCGACTGCGATATCTGCTTCATCGAGTCCGGCGGTGACAATCTGGCGGCGACCTTCAGCCCTGAGTTGGCCGATCTGACAGTGTACGTTATCGACGTTGCGGCCGGCGACAAGATCCCGCGCAAGGGTGGGCCGGGCATCACCCGCTCGGATCTCCTGGTGATAAACAAGATCGACCTGGCTCCGTACGTGGGAGCAAGCCTGGAGGTCATGGAACGCGACACCGTTAAGATGCGCGGTGGTAAACCCTTCGTCTTCAGCAATCTTAAATTGGGCGACGGAGTAGACGCTATCGTCGACTTCATAGTCAACAGCGGTGGTCTCGACAGGGTGGCCAGATCCCATGAATAACCGTCTAAGCCCTCCCGCACTCAAACGTTACTGGCGTACCAACCTCACCGTCATGCTGACACTGCTGGGCCTGTGGGCACTGGTCAGCGTGGGGCTGAGCATCCTGGCCGTAGAGGGGCTCAACCAGGTGCGCCTGGGGGGCTTCCCCCTGGGGTTCTGGTTCGCACAGCAGGGCAGCATTCTGGTCTTCATACTGCTGATCGGGGTCTACGCCCTGGTCCTTAACCGTCTCGACGATGCCTACCTCAGCCAAACCGGCGACGGGGAACAGTCATGAGCGTAATGGCCTGGACCTACATCTTCGTAGGCCTGAGCTTTGCCCTCTACATCGGCATCGCCATCAGAACCCGCGTAAGCGACACTGGTGGGTTCTATGTAGCCGGGCGCAATGTGTCGGCCATGGCCAACGGCATGGCCACGGCCGGCAACTGGATGAGCGCGGCCTCTTTCATCTCCATGGCCGGACTCATCTCGATGATGGGGTACGCCGGCGGTGTCTACCTGATGGGCTGGACGGGGGGATACGTTCTGCTGGCCCTGCTGCTGGCCCCTTACCTGCGCAAGTTCGGTAAATTTACGGTCCCAGATTTTATCGGCGACCGCTACGATTCCGATTGGGCCCGCCTGGTTGCGGTGGTGTGTGCCGTGTTCGTAAGCTTTGTCTACGTGGCCGGACAGATGCGCGGAATCGGTGTGGTCTTCTCGCGCTTTTTAGAAGTCGACGTCAACACCGGGGTCTTGATCGGCATGGCCATAGTCTTCGTCTACTCGGTACTTGGCGGCATGCAGGGAATCACCTGGACCCAGGTGGCCCAGTACTGGGTGCTGATTACCGCCTACCTGATCCCGGCCATCGCCATCAGCATCAAGCTCACCGGCCAGGCCATCCCCCAGGTCGGCATGGGCAGCCAGTTGGTGGGCGACATAGGCGGCAATGGAGTCTACCTGCTCGACAAGCTCAACCAGATAAACGCCGACCTGGGCTTTGCCAGCTACACGGCCGCCTTCACGACGGCGGCCTGGAGCAAACTCAACGTGGTATGCACCACACTGGCACTCATGGTGGGCACGGCCGGACTGCCCCACGTGATAGTGCGCTTTTACACCGTTCGCACCGTAAAGGCGGCCCGCTCAAGCGCCTTCTGGGCCCTGTTCTTCATAGCCGTGCTCTACCTGACCGCACCGGCGGTAGCCTCGTTTGCACGCTACTACATGATCAACAGCCTGCAGGGCCAGTCCAGCGCCCAACTGCCGGCCTGGTTTAACAACTGGGGAAAAACCGGGCTGGTGGTATGGCTCGACGACGGCGACGACCGCCTGCGCTACTCGGCGGGCGACGACAACGAGATTTTCCGCCGCGGCAATATCAACGCCACCGAGATGTCGGCGATCGTTGACCGCCACCAACTGTGGATTGAAGGCAACGGGGGCCAGGACGGCCGCGCCGTCTTGCGCTCGGCCGGACTGAGTGGTCCCGACCGCGACATAATAGTATTGGCCACCCCCGAGATGGCCGAACTTTCCAACTGGATCATAGCCCTGGTGGCCGCCGGGGGTCTGGCCGCAGCCCTGTCGACGGCCAGCGGCCTGTTGCTGGTCATCTCGTCGAGCATTTCCCACGACCTCTACTACCGCATCATAAATCCCCAGGCCTCCGAGGCCCGCCGCCTCGGTGTGGGGCGTATAATGATCGGCGTCGCCGTGGTGGTGGCGGGAATATTCGGTATCTATCCACCCGGCTTTGTTGCCGAGGTGGTGGCCTTTGCCTTCGGCCTGGCCGCGGCAAGCTTCTTCCCGGCCATCGTGTTGGGAATATTCTCCAAACGCGTGGGTACGGTGCCGGCCGTGGCCGGCATGATCACGGGCATCGTGTTTACGGCAGCCTACATCATAGGAAACCGATTCTTCGCCATGCCGGCCTGGTGCTTTGGTATAAGTGCCCAGGGCATAGGAACCGTCGGCATGCTGCTTAACTTCATCGTGGCACTACTGCTCACGCCGCTGTTCCCGGCCCCCAGCCAGAAAATACAGCAACTCATCCACAGCATCCGCGAACCCGAAGCCACCGCCGGACAGAGTGCCTCATAAATGGACGTAGTCTTCGACCACATAGCCTTCGCCGTGGCCGAGATTGCCGGGTGCTTCGATTTCATGGGCGGCCGCCTGGGAGGACGTCCTGATGCCTGCGGCCCGGGACGAGGGTTTTCGTGGGCCCAGTGGAGCTTTGCCCGCGGCGAGTTGCTCGAACTCATCGAGGGGGACGGCAGACCCCGGGGTTTTGTCGACCGTTTTCTGGCCAGGCACGGCACCGGCATCCACCACGTCACGTTCAAAGTACCCGATATTGCCGAGGCCGCCCGGGCCTGCCGTCTGGCCGGCTATAACGTGGTGGGCTACGATGATGCCAACCCGGGCTGGAAAGAATTATTTCTGCACCCAAAAGAGGCCGGCGGCATCGTAGTACAGATGGCCGAGGCCCACCCCGACCTGGATGAGGGCCTGGCCGACCTCTGGCCCTTTCCACCGCCTGGGGCTGTGGCCCGACAGCCGGCGGCCATTGTGGGCCTTGCAATGTCGGCGGCCAGCCCGGAGTCGGCCTCCCGGCAGTGGCAGGACCTGCTCGGTGCCGAGGTCGAGAAAGTCGAGGGTGGAACCACCGTTTACAAGTGGCCACGCTCACCCTTGCGCATAAGCGTAAGTATCGATGAGAACACCGAGCCCGGACCGCTGGGCCTGCAGATCAAAGATGGCGACCCCGAGGCCGGCACAAGCCTTGAGACCGACCTGGGCCGGATCCTCGGTACGCGACTTTTGACTGCTCGCCCCGACGACTCGCCGGCTCCAATGGCCGAGCCGTAGACCTAGGCGTGCTGCTTTGCTAGATTTAGGCCTGTTGCGCGTATAGCCGCAGCGCACCATAAGGAGGAGTTTGATGGCCGACAAGGAAAAGACCGCTGAAGAGGAACTACGCGAGGCAGTATGGACCTGGGTAGGCCGCCTCGTGATGACGGCTGTGCTGCTTGGCGCCGGTCTGGAGATAGGCTACCTGCAGTGGGGAGATGCCATCGAACTGCGACAGACCAACAAGGAACTGCACGACACCATTGTGGACCTTAAAAACCAGCGAGAAACTCTTTCCACCCGCATATCGCGTGAATCGCGCTACAAAGAGGTTTGCCAACGGGACTTAAAAAAACTCAAGGGCAAATAAGTCAGTCATCGGAGCCGCCCAGCTCCTCTTTCCATTCCGACATGCGGGCTTTGGCACCGGCCTCTTCGGCCTCGTCAATGCGGCCCGCCCGCTGGTAGAACATCGACAGGTTGGTGTAGGCCAGCGGGTCGTTCGGGCAAAGTTCTATAATACGCTTGGCCAGCTCGATGGCCTGGTCGTGCTGTTCCAAGGCACTGAACACCATGGCCTTGCCCAGCAGGGCGTCGGTGTAGTCCTTGTCTATGGCCAGACAACGCTCGAAACATTCCATCGCCTCAGCGTGACGGCCTTCGCCGTGGAGGTCGGAGCCCTGATAGAAAAGCTCCTCTAGTTGCTCTTGTTTGTCCTGGTCGGTCATTGTTTTATCTGCCCGCAAAGAGCGGTTTGAATATCGCCTGTTCGGCCGCTCATTCAAGCCGCGAGTTGTGATAGAGTTTCGCCCCTTGCAGCTCGAAGAGAAAGTCCAGGCCTTTATAACCGACGGCACGGCCGCGGCCGACGGCACCGGCAACAGCGCCGCCTTTGAGGCCCTGGCCCTGGAAGTTTTCGACCACCAGTACCAGAGCATCCCGCTGTACCGGCGTTTCTGTCAGAGCCGCGAGGTGGGACCGCACAACGTGGGCGGCTGGCGGCAGATCCCGGCCCTCCCGGCCGACGCCTTCAAACGGGACATCTTCCCGTCCGGCCCCCACCTCTTCTTGAGCAGCGGCACGACGGGGCAACAGCCCAGCCGCCACGAGCTCGCCTCTCTTGCCACCTGCAAACTGTCGGCGCTTACCCAGTTCCGCCGCATGGTCCTGCCCGACGGGCCCGGGCCCATGGCCGTGCTGGTGCTGGGGCCCACCGCCACCTCCCATCCCAACTCTTCACTGGGTTGGATGTTCTCATGGTGCGCCCAGGAGTTTGGCGACAGCCGCGAAACCTTCCAACCAGACCTCGCGAGCGCCCTTGCCTGGCTGGTCGAGCGTGCCGACTCCTCCAGTCAACCCATTCTCCTGCTCGGCATAAGCTCGGCGTTTACCGCACTGTTTAACGAGATGAAAAAACAGCGGCTACGTCTGCGCTTGCCGGCCGACAGCCGCCTGGTCGACACCGGCGGGCGCAAAGGTCCGGCCCACGTATTCTCACCCAGCGGCATGCTGAAGGCCTGTTGGAGTTTCCTGCACATCCCCGCCTACATGGCCGTCAACGAATACGGCATGACCGAGATGCTTTCTCAGTTCTACGACGACGCCCTGGCCGCCCGTGTCGGGGGAGGACTGCGGCCAAGGTCAAAGGTAGGGCCCCACTGGCTGGCCCACACCATCGTCGACCCGGCCACGCTTGAGCCCGTCAAAGATGGACAGACGGGGATTCTCAAAATCTTCGACCTCGCCAACTGGGAAACGGTAAGCGCGTTGCAGACCCTCGACCTCTGCGTGGCCATCGGCCGCGGATTTAAACTGAAAGGGCGGGCCGAGACCGGACAGTCCCGCGGTTGTTCTCAACTCATGGGTACAATCGAAGACCTCGGTCAGGCAACGTGAAGGCGGCACTGGAGCGCGCCCGCAAGGCCCGACGACGGGTACTGGCAAGCCACAGCAACCGCGACATTATTGGCGCCATAGCCACGGCGGCCGGAAATCTCGACACCCGGGCCCTGGTCGAGGAGTTGGCCGGCCGTCTGTCGATGGACCGGGCCATGATAAGCCACGGCCTGGGCCTCATGCTCTCTGCCCTCAATCCGGCTGCCCTTACAGACCTGGTCTCAGACCAGGCCGAAGACCCCCGCGCGCTTGAGCAAGCGGTAGACCGCGACGCCAACGGACAGGCCCGTCTGGGTGGACCCGAGGTAATATTCTACGGACTTGCCGGCAACCTGCCCGGACTGGCCCTGCCGGCCATTGCCGCCTCCCTGCTGGCCCGCTCGGTGTGTCTGCTGCGCGACAGCAACCGCCAGCCCCTTCTCACCCGTGCCCTGACAGCCTCGCTGGCCGACTGCGACTCGGACCTGGCGGCCATGGTGGTGGCCATGGATTGGCCGGCCGGCGACCCTGGCTGCGAAGACGAGGCCTTTGCCGCAGCCGGCCGTGTGGAGCTTTACGGCAGCGATGAAACCATCGACCTCATCGGGTCGCGCCACGACCACCCCGACGTCGTCGAACACGGCCACCGCTTAAGCATAGGCTACCTGGCCGAAGGCGCCGACATGGATAGCGCGGCCAGTGGTTTTGCCGAGGCGGCCGTAATCTATGAAGGGCTCGGTTGTCTCAGCCCCCAGACCATAATCGTCGAGGGCACCCAGGAGCGTGCCCGCGAGTTTGCCGAGGCCATGGCCCGTGGCTTCGAAGTTTTTGAAAAACGCTGGCCCCGGCTACCGGCCGACCCCATGGGCGAGGCCGCAAGAAGGGCTTTCATGGACGAGGCCGAGATGTCGAGCCTTGGCAACCCGCAAGAAGTTGTTCTCGTTGGCAAGGGCGGCAACTGGTGCGTGCATCTGGCAGACGGTGGTCTCGACGACGGCTTGAGGCCAGGGCCGGGACGCCGCTGCCTGCGGGTATTATCCGGCGGCCCTCGCCAAGGTCTGGGCGCACGTCTGGACGACAGCGAACGTCCTCCCCTTGCCGCGGTGGGAGTGGCCACGGGCGAGCATGACTACCCACGGCTGGCGGATATATTCGAGCGTGCCGGCGCCACCTGGGTCTGCGACCCCGCACATATGCAGACCCCACCCCTGGCCTGGACCCAGGACGGCCACTGCCGTCTGTCGTCCCTGTTGTCGTGGCAGAGTCAGCCGTGAAAAAATCTTTGCAGGAAAATTTTCTCGCCCACCTTGCCCAGACCTCGCTGGAGCCCATGGGCATAGAGGTGACAAGCGCCCACGGGGCAACGGTCACAAGCGCTGATGGACGCTCCTACATAGACCTGCTGGCCGGCATCGGCGTGGCGGCGCTCGGCCACGGCAACCCCCGTGTGCTGGCGGCCATCGCCCGGCAGGCCCAACGTCACCTGCACGTCATGGTCTATGGAGAGTTTATACAAGAGGCCCAGGTGGGCCTTGCCACGGCCCTGGCCGAGTTGCTTCCCGAGAGCCTCTCCTCGGTCTACTTTACCAACTCTGGGGCCGAAGCCGTCGAAGGGGCGCTCAAGCTGTCCCGCAAGGCCAGCGGTCGCAGCCGTATCCTGTCCTTTGTCGGCGGCTTTCACGGCGACACGCTGGGGGCGGTCTCGGTGGGCGGCAACCCTGTCTACCGCGACCCCTTCGGACCCCTGCTCCCCGATGTGGGCTTTCTCAAGTTCAACGACTTTGACGGCCTGGGCGACATCGACCACACGGTTGCCGCCGTCATCGTCGAGCCGGTACAAGCCGAGGCCGGCGTCATCCTGCCCCGGCCCGGATGGCTTGCCGCGCTCAGACAACGCTGCAGCGAGACCGGCACGCTGTTGATATTCGACGAAGTCATCACCGGACTCGGACGCAGCGGAACCATGTTTGCCTTCGAGGGCGAGGGGGCCGTACCCGACATACTGCTGCTGGCCAAGGCCCTGGGCGGGGGACTGCCGCTGGGCGCTTTTGTGGCCTCCCCCGGCCTCATGCTGAGCCTGGCCACCGACCCTCCCCTGGGCCACGTCACCACCTTTGGCGGTCATCCACTCTCATGCGCGGCCGGCCTGGCCTGCCTGCAGATAATACGCGAGGACGGGCTTGCCCGGGTAGCCGACCAGAGCGGGGCCCACCTGGAGGGCCTTCTGGCCACGGCCCTGCCCACGGACATGCTGGTCGAGGTCCGGCGGGCCGGTCTCTTGATAGGCATGGAGATGGCCACCCCTGCCCTGGCCGCGTCCTTTACCAAAGCCTGCCGCCAGGGTGGCCTGATCCTGGGTTGGACCCTGCACAACGACCGCGTCGTGCGCCTGGCCCCACCGCTTACGATAAGCCGGGCCGAGCTTGAAGAGGCCGCCGCGCGTATGTCGGCGGCCGCGGCTGAACTCTAGCCTGGCCTGGTTCTAAGAAGACGGGCCCGAGAGGAGATAGGCCTCGATGAAGCTGTCTATGTCGCCGTCGAGTACGGCATCGGCGTTGCCCTTTTCAATGCCGGTACGCAGGTCCTTGACCAGGCGGTAGGGATGCAGAACGTAGGAACGGATCTGGCTGCCGAAGGTGTTATCGCGCTTGTCGGGCCCGATCTCGGCCATTTTTTCCTCCTGCTTTTTTCTTTCCAGTTCGTAAATACGAGCCCTTAGAATCTTCATCGCCATGGCTTTGTTCTTGTGCTGGGAGCGCTCGTTCTGGCAAACCACCACCACACCGCTGGGCATGTGGGTAAGGCGCACGGCCGAGTCGGTTTTGTTTACGTGCTGTCCACCCGCCCCGCTGGCACGGAAGGTATCCACACGGAGGTCGTCATCGTTGATCTCGACCTCAATGGTGTCGTCGATCTCGGGAAATACGTACACCGAAGCAAAAGAAGTGTGGCGGCGCTGGGCGTTATCAAACGGGGATATTCTCACCAGCCGGTGTACGCCGGACTCGGCCTGTATGTAGCCGTAGGCGAACTCACCCTCGACGGTAAAGGTGGACGACTTAAGCCCGGCCCCTTCGCCGGGCGTGTATTCAACAATACGTGTCTTATAGCCCCGCCTCTCGGCCCAACGCAGGTACATGCGCAACAGCATGTCCCCCCAGTCCTGCGATTCGGTGCCGCCGGCACCGGGACGAACGGTGACGATAGCGTTGTTGCGGTCGTACTCGCCAGAGAGCATGCGTTGCAGTTCCGTCTCGGCAACGCGGCCCTCGGCCTCTCCCACCAGGCGCACAAATTCGGCGGCGGCATCCTCGTCGCCCCCCTCGGCCATCTCAAGATAGACGCCAAGATCGCCAATCGCCTCTTCTATGCCGGCGAAGTTGGCTATCTGAGCTTCCAGCGCGGCGCGCTCGCGCAGTACCTGGCCGGCCCGCTCACGGTTGTCCCAAAGAGAAGGGTTCTGGCTTAAACTGTCGACTTCGGTGAAACGAGAGCGCAGAGACGGCAGGTCAAAGATACCGCCCGAGCAACGCAACGCGTTCCTCAAGGGCGGTCAGACGTTCTTTTGTTTCGGCAACCGTCATGGCGGGCTTCAGAATTCCACGCCCGCTGTTGCTTATCAATAATAAGGCGGCCTTGAGCTAGCGACCGGCCCCCTCCTGGCCGTCAAGACGAACGCTGCCCAACCTCAGGCGCAGGTAGACCAGGGCGACCAGGGCGACCAGGGCCAGGTATACGAACAGGTCGCCCACCCGGCTGTAAAGCGAACGGAGGTCGCCGAGCTTTATGGTATCAACCACCACGGCCTGGGAGAAAAGTTCGGTGCTGCCGTGTATGCGGCCGCTCTGGTCGATGACGGCCGAAACCCCGGTGTTGGTGGCGCGCAGCACCGGCACCCGCTGCTCCACGGCCCTCACGGCCACCATGGCCAGGTGTTGGTGGGGGGCCGCGGTGCGCCCGTACCAGGCGTCGTTGCTGATGTTGACGAGGAAGTCGGCGCCGTTGCGTACGAAGCGGCCGACAAAGTCGGGGAAGATTCCTTCGTAGCAGACCAGGGCCGAAAAACGCGCCCGCCGTGCAACGCCACCCTCCCCCTGCCCGGCCACCGGCCCTTCGAAGACCGTATAGTCGCGGCCACGGCCAAACTCGCCCAGGCCCTCAACGGCCTTTTCGGCTATGCCAAAGAGACCCCCGAAGGGCACATACTCGCCAAAGGGCACCAGGCGGATCTTATCGTAAGGGCCGTCCAGACCCCGGCCCGGTACCACCTGCCAGGCCTGGTTATAGGAGAGCGCCGGGCCGTCGCCACGACGCTCGTAGCCGGGAGCCCCTACCAGCAAGTGGGTGTTGTTGTCGTCGGCAAAGCCGGTAATCGTGCGTGCGCGGTCGTCGACCGAGAGATAGAACGGGACCGCCGACTCGGGCCACACCACCAATTTTGCGCCCTGGCCGACCACCTGGGCCGAGGCTTGCAGGTAGCTCGCCAGGATTGTGTCCTGCCGCGACTCGTCCCACTTCTGCGACTGCGCAACGTTGCCCTGGATCAGTCCCACCCGCAGGCTGCCCCAATAGTCCTGCCCTTCAATGACGGCCAGGCGCAGCTGCCCGTAGGCCAGCACAACGACCACCAGGGCCGCCAGGGCGGCAAGCAGACGGCGGTGAACGGCCAGGCCGTCACGCACGAACTCGGTAGCCGCCGCGTTGGTAAACACGATCAAGGCCGACAACCCGTAAACACCGGCCACATCCACCACCTGCACCACGGGTATGACCGAGTACTGGGAGTAGCCCAACAACAGCCAGGGGAAAGGAAGGGGGAAGAATGTCCGCGTCCACTCAACCACAACCCAGGCCAGCGGGGCTGCGACTACACGGCTTATGCCGGCCGCCGCCAACCATTCGACCAGCGCCGCAAACACCCCCATGCCGAGTGCCGCCGTGGCGGCCATCAGGAGCAACAGCGCAAGGGCAAGCGCTGTGCCGATGCTGGTGTAGTTGGTAATGGTGGGCGTAATCCAACTGAGCGCGACCAGGTAGAAGACAAAACCGGCCCACCACCCATAGGCAAAGGCCATTCGGGGGCGACAACCGCGGGTGACCAGAAAGAGCGGCACGAGGGCACCCCAGGCCAGGGGCCAGAAGCCGACAGCAGGCAACGAGGCGGCCAGCAGCAGGCCCGCCGAGGCGCTCAAGGCAAGTGTCAGCACGCGCCCGCCTGAGCCTCGTCGCCGGCGCAATCATAGCCGGCCTCTACAAGCCTGGTCGCCAGACGCGCCTCTTCGGCTTTCATGGCGGCTTCCTCGGACCCGCCCTTTTCATGGTCGTAACCGAGCAGGTGCAAGAGGCCGTGGACCATAAGGCGGTTCAGCTCCCCGGCCAGGCTCCAGCCGCCGGCCTCGGCCTGACGGCCGGCCGTCTCCACCGAGATAACCACGTCACCCAGATGAAGGGTGTCGCCAAAAGGTCCACCCTCTATCTGGGAGAAAGACAGCACATCGGTGGCCTTGTCGCGGTCGCGCCATTGGCCATTGAGGCGACGGATTTCTTCGTCGTCGGTAAGCATGACGGCAAGCTCTGCGTCCTTCCTGCCGACGGCCTCAAGCACAACAGTGGCCGCTTCCTCGACCCGGGCCGACAAAGCCCCCTTGCCGGTGGTGACCCCGTCCCGGGCATCGCTGACCTCTACTACCATCACCCGCGCCTAGCCGACCTCGTCGGCGACGTCGGCGACGTCGTAGGCGCCGATTATCTTTTTTACCAGGGGATGGCGTACCACGTCGCGCTCGTCGAAGTATACAAAGGCGATGTCCTTGATAGAGGCCAGCACCGAGACTGCATCGCGCAGCCCGGAGATACGGCCGTCGGGAAGGTCCACCTGAGTGACGTCGCCGGTAATCACGGCCTTTGAGTCGAAGCCCAGGCGGGTCAAAAACATCTTCATCTGTTCACGGGTGGTGTTCTGGGCCTCGTCCAGAATTACAAAGGCCTGGTTAAAGGTGCGCCCTCGCATGAAAGCCAGGGGAGCCACCTCGACGATGCCGCGCTCGACCATATCGCGGGCCCTATCGATACCAACCATGTCGTGGAGGGCATCGTAGAGAGGACGCAGGTAGGGGTTCACTTTGTCGGCCAGGTCGCCGGGCAGAAACCCGAGTTTCTCGCCGGCCTCGACGGCCGGACGGGTGAGTATGATACGCGAGTAACGGCCGGCCAACAGGTCGGACACGGCCGTGGCCATGGCCAGATAAGTTTTGCCGGTACCGGCCGGTCCCACCGCAAACACCAGGTCGTGTTTGCGCATGGCCTCGGCGTAGACCTTCTGGTTGCTGCTCTTGGGGGCGATGTTGCGCCCGGTGGTAGTGCGCAGCACCGGGGCCAGGAACACCTCTCTCAGTGTGGCGCTCTTTGAGTGGCTCAGAATGTCGATAGCCCGGCCCACGTCTTCCACCCCCACCGGGTAGCCTTCGGTGGCCACCTCGTAGAGTTGGTCGAGGACACGGCCGGCCAGTTCGGTCTCGACCTGGTCGCCGCTTATGGTAAGGCCGTCGCCGGTAAGCGAGACCCTTACCCCCAGGGCTTCTTCAATGGCGCGTACGTTCTCGTCGTGACTCCCAAACAGATCGTGAAGACGGCGGGAGTCGGCAAACTTCAGTTTAGACGAGAAGCTCGTTGGCCTTCTCCAAAAGAGAGCCTATGCCCGCGGGGTCCTTGCCTCCGCCCTGGGCAAAGTCGGCCTTGCCACCGCCGCGCCCATCGATGAAGGGGATCAGTTGGGAAATTATTTTGCCGGCATGGAAGCGGGCGGTCTGGTCGTCGGTCACGGCAACGGTAAGGGAAATGCCGGCGTCCGACTCTCCCACCAACACTACCACGCAAGACCCCAGGCGCTCACGTACACGGTCGGAAACACTGCGCATGGCCTTGGATTCCACCCCGTCCACACGTGCAACCACGGCCCGGGTGCCTTCGATCTCGCGGGCGGCGGCGGCCAGGTCGTCGACCACGTCGCCGCTACGGGCCTCGGCCGCGCTGGCCGCTTTCTTTTCGAGCTGTCGCAACGTAGCCAGAAGTTTTGCAACACGCTCGGCGGTTTCTTCCTCACCACTGCGCAAAAGATCGCTTACCTGGCGCAGTATAGCCTCGCGCCGCCTTACCTCGTCCAGGGCTCCGCGGCCCGTATAGGCCTCGACACGGCGCACACCGGCGGCCACACCGCCCTGGCCCCCCAGACGCAGTACGCCGATATCACCGGTACGACGCACGTGGGTGCCGCCGCACAGCTCCACCGAGTAGTCGCCCATGGTTACAACACGCACCACCTCGCCATACTTCTCGCCGAAGAAGGCAATCGCGCCACGCTCGATGGCTTGCTTGTAAGGCATTTCCTCGCTTCCCACCTCGAGGTTGGAACGGATCACGTCGTTTACCTCGCTCTCGATGTCGGCGAGTTTTTCGTCGGCAATCTGACCATCGTGGCTGAAGTCAAAACGCAGACGCGAGGCTTCCACCAACGAGCCGGCCTGGCCGACCGAGGAACCCAGGTGGTTTCTCAATGCGGCGTGCAGAAGATGGGTGGCCGAATGGTTGAGACGGATGGCCTGGCGACGGGCGGCATCAATACTGAGGCTCACCTGCTCGCCAACCGCGACCTCTCCCGAGGCCACGCGGGCGCGGTGAATCGTCACGTCGGGGGCCGGCTTCTGGGTATCAAACACCTCGAGCACGGCCCCTGCGTCCGTGGTTATGGTGCCGGTATCACCCACCTGCCCTCCCGACTCCCCGTAAAATGGAGTCTCGGCGGTAACCACATCCACCTCTTCCCCCTCGGTGGCCCTGTCGGCCAGACGTCCGGCAGAGGCCAGGGCAAGCACCGCCGAGCGTGACTGCTCGTCTGCCGGTCCGGTAAACCGGGTTCCGCCCTGGCCGCGGACGTTGGCAACCAGCAGGGTGAAATCGCCGGCACCGCCTTTTGTGCCTTTTGCCCCACGGGCGCGCTCTCGCTGCAGGTCCAGTGCGCTGTCAAAACCCTGGCGGTCTACCGTAAGGCCGCGGGAGCGTAGGATGTCCTCGGTCATATCGACCGGGAAACCATAGGTATCGTAGAGACGAAAGGCCACCTCACCGGGCAGCACCGTGGCCTTGGCGCCGAGACCGGCAACGGCCTCGTCCAGGTGTACCAGCCCGCGTTCGAGAGTTTGGCCAAAACGTTCCTCTTCGTCGCGCACACAATCGGCAATGCGCTGACGGCCCTCACCGAGCTCGGGGTAGGCCTGGCCCATCATCCCGGCAACGGTCTGGCTGAGCTTGTATAGAAACGGCCCGTCAAGGCCCAGGTTTTTACCATGGCGGGCGGCGCGCCTGAGCAGGCGGCGCAGCACATAGCCACGGCCCTCGTTGGAGGGCTCGATGCCGTCGGCAATCATGAAAGAGACCGCACGGCCGTGGTCGGCAAGGACGCGCAAAGACACGTCGTCGGCCTCGTTCTTGCCGTAGCTGCGACCGCTCAACTCCTCGGCCGCCGAGATGATGCCGCGCAACAGGGAACCGTCATAATTGCCGTCAACGTTTTCCAGAACCGCCGCAACCCTCTCCAGACCCATGCCGGTGTCGACGTGTTTGGACGGCAGGTCGTGGAGGTCGCCGGCAGCGTCACGGCTGTGCTGGATGAAGACCAGGTTCCAGATTTCTATGAAGCGGGCGCAACCACCGTTTACCGCGCACACATGACCCTTGACGCCGCGGGCATCGCAGGCCCCGGCGCCGCGGTCGATGTGGATCTCGGAACAGGGCCCGCAAGGGCCGGTGTCCCCCATCTCCCAGAAATTATCTTTGCTATCAAAACTCAGGATACGTTCTTCGGCTATGTCGGTGGCACGCTTCCACAGACCGGCCGACTCCTGGTCGCCGGCGTAGACCGAAGCGTAGAGACGGTCCTTGGGAAGCCCCCACTCATCGGTGAGCAACTGCCAGGCCCACTCGATGGCCTCGGCCTTGTAGTAGTCGCCGAAAGACCAGTTGCCCAGCATTTCAAAAAGAGTGTGGTGGTAGGTGTCGCGACCTACTTCTTCAAGGTCGTTGTGTTTGCCCGAAATCCTCAGGCACTTCTGGCTGTTGGCCACCCGCGGGTGGGGGGCCACGGTGTTGCCCAGGAAGATGTCCTTGAACTGCACCATGCCGGCGTTCGTGAACATCAGGGTCGGGTCGCCGGCCGGCACTATAGAAGCGCTGGCAACAACCTGGTGCCCTCTGGAGCGAAAAAACGAGAGAAAACTCGCGCGAACTTCGTTACCAAGCATCCCTGCTACAGGTGCTTACAAAGAAATATCGAGGATGTCACGCACCAGCTCTGTCGGGTAGCCACGACCCAGCAGATAGCGGAAGGCCGACTCGGCCGTGGGGGGCCGGCCGGGGCACCTCTCCTTGAAGCGTTTGAGCAGCTCCCGGGCACGGCTGCGCTGGGCCTGGTCGTCGGCCGTGGAGGCGGCTACCCGTTCGGCCAGCTCGCGGTCCAGCCCGCGGCGACGCAAGGTGGCCACCATGCGCAAGGGACCGTGTCCGAGGCGCTCAAAACCGTCGCGGGCCAGACGCTCGGCCAGGTTCTGGTCGTTTATAAGGCCCAGCTCGCCCATGCGCCGCACCGCCGCCTCAACCTGCTCGGAGGAGTAAGCAGGCGACAGACGGCGGCGCAGCTCGGCCTCGCTCAGCGCGCGCCGGGACAGGCAAGCCACGGCACGCTCGGTAGCCGTGGGCTCGGGGCGCTTACTTGGTGGCCCCGGCTTTCGCTTTGACCTTGGCGCCTTGTGTACCTGCACCGCCAGAACCACCTTCGATGATTTTCAGATTGGGAGTCGTCGGCTTAAGTCCCAGCGCCTCGCGCACCCTGACCTCGATCTCCATGGCCACGTCGGCGTTCTCGCGCAACTGCTCGCAACAGTTCTCACGCCCCTGCCCCAAACGCTCCCCTTTGTAGGAGTACCAGGCCCCGCTCTTCTCTATCACGTCCACCTCGGAACCCAGGTCCAACAGTTCACCGGCCTTGTTGATGCCCTGGCCGTAGATGATGTCGAACTCGGCCTCACGAAACGGTGGTGCAACCTTGTTCTTTACCACTTTGACGCGGGTGCGGTTGCCCACTACCAGGTCGCCCTGCTTGATGGCCCCAATCCGGCGTATGTCCAAACGCACCGAAGCGTAGAACTTCAAGGCATGGCCGCCGGTGGTGGTCTCGGGATTGCCGAACATAACGCCGATCCTCATGCGGATCTGGTTTATGAAGACAACGATGGTGTTCGAGCGCGAGATAGTGCCGGCAAGCTTGCGCAGGGCCTGAGACATGAGACGGGCCTGCAGGCCCATCTGCGGCTCACCCATCTCGCCTTCGATTTCCGCCCTCGGTACCAGGGCGGCAACCGAGTCGATCACCAGGATATCCACGGCGCCGCTTCGCACCAGGGTCTCGACAATCTCAAGGGCCTGCTCACCGTTGTCGGGCTGAGAGATTAAAAGCTCGTCGGTCTTTACTCCGAGGTTGCGGGCGTAGCCGGCATCAAGGGCATGCTCGGCATCTATAAAAGCCGCCGTGCCGCCTACCTTTTGCGCCTCGGCCACGACTTGCAGAGCCAGGGTGGTCTTGCCCGAGGATTCGGGGCCGTAGATCTCAACCACACGTCCCCGCGGCAGACCGCCAACGCCGAGGGCCACGTCGAGGCCCAAAGAGCCGGTGGAGACGGTTTCCACGTCGTCTACTACCCCATTGGCGCCAAGCTTCATCACCGCCCCCTTGCCAAACTGTTTCTCTATCTGGCCGAGGGCCAGCTCCAGGGCTTTTTTCTTATCATCAACAGACATCTCTCAATCCTCCTCACTTAATCCTTTGTATGCATCATTCGAAAAGTCTCATAGGGGCGGCCCAACAGGTGACGACGCATCCAGTCGAGGGCTATCTGGGCGCTCAAACCCTTTACCCAGCTCCGTGTGCCGCCAAGGTGGTAAATTCTGGAGTCCACGCTGTCCTCGTCATCTCCGCTGGCCAGGGCCACGGCCACCGTGCCCACCGGTTTCTCCTGGCTGCCGCCGCCGGGACCGGCAATGCCGGTGGTGGCCAGACCGAAGTCGGCCTCGACCAGACGTCGCACGCCCAGGGCCATCTCAATGGCGGTCTCTTCGCTCACGGCTCCAAACATCGACAGGGTTGAGGCACTTACTCCCAGGGCCTTTTCTTTCAGATCATCGCTGTAGGCGACAAGACCTCCCTTGTAATAATCCGAGCTACCGGGCACCGAGGTAATACGGTCGCCGATGAGTCCGCCGGTACACGACTCGGCCGTGGCCAGGGTCTTGCCGGCCTTGCTCAGCAACTGGCCCACGACGGTTTCCATATTACTCTCACCCTCGGCGTAGATCGTATCCCCGAGGCTTTGACGCACACGTCCGGCCAACACCTCAAGGCGTTGGGCGGTGGCGGGGTCGTTGCCGGGCAGAGCCACCCGTACCGAGATACTCGGGAAGCTGGCGCGCAGGGAAAGGTGGACATCGCTGCCGTCGACGATCTCGGCCAGGGCCTCGTCGATGGCCGACTCGCTCATGCCGAAAGTCTGGAAGGTATGGTAGCTCTCTATGCAGGCGGGGTCGGCCTGGCCGGCCAACCAGGGCAACACGTCCTCAGCCAGCATGGCCTTCATTTCCCGCGGCACGCCGGGTAGAGCCACGGCCACGGCAGGGGTTCCACCGTCCAGCCTTACTTCGAGCCGGTAGCCGGGGGCCGTTCCCAGGCGGTTGTCGATGGCCGTCGCCCCCTGGGGGAGGTCGGCCTGGTCCAGGTTATTCTCGGGCATGACGCGGCCCAGACGGGCAAAGAAGGCCTCTATGCGCTCGGCCTGGCGCTGGTCGCGGACAATTCCGAGGCCGGCCGCACGGGCCAATACCACAGTGGTCAGGTCGTCTACGGTGGGACCGAGACCGCCGGTGGAAATTACCAGGTCGGCCCTTTTGAGGGCCTCCCGCCAGGCCTCTTCCAGACGCTCGGCGTGGTCGCCCACCGTGGTCACACGCACAACCTCAATCCCCACCGTGCCCAGATGGCCGGCAATGTAGGCCGAGTTGGTATCCACACCCCGGCCCCCCACCAGCTCATCGCCGGTGGAAAGGATTTCTGCTGTCTTGATGCTCATTGCTGCTGTTTATGCGGTTTTTACTACTTTCGCTTTTTGTACGCCCCGGAGTTTTTTACCATGCCGGGGGCCGCGAGGCTAGACCAACAGGCCAAAAAAGATGGCCAGGCGCACAAGCAGGTTGGTCATGAGGCCGGCCACGAGGTCGTCGGCCACCACACCCAGGCCCCCGGGGAGGGCTTCGGCCTGGGCCGCCGGCGGCGGTTTTAAAATATCCAGGAGGCGAAAAACAAAGAACGCCACGACCAGTACCGTCACCGTAGTGGGCAGCAAGGCAACGGCCAGCAGATAGCCGGCAACCTCGTCTATGACGATAACCCCGGGGTCATGCTGGCCCAGTTCGCGGGCCAGCACGCCGGCCGCCCACACCGAGACCGCGACTATAAGGCCAAGGACCGACCAGTAGGCCGCCAGGTTAGCCTCGGCCAGCCCCCCCAGGGCCCAGGCCAGGGGCAGGGCCACGAGGGTGCCCACCGTGCCGGGAGCGTAGGGGACGTAGCCCGCGTAAGCGCCAGTGGCTATAAAGCGGGCCAGGCCCTTCAAGAGTCAGCGCTCGTGCGGCGGCAGATGATGAACGTCACACCGAGGGTGAGTTCCATGGCCAGGAAGCCCCAACCCATGACCCCTGGCGGCGCGGGCGAAGTGAACAGGATGGTGAGCAGACGGCCACCGCCTATGCCGAGCCAGACCACACCGATGGCGACCAGCAGAGCCGGGCCGGCGGCCACCGAGGCCCTGGCCGCGTAAAGGCCGATGAGACCCAGGGCGACAAAGTTGCCACCGTAAAGGGCTCCCACCTCGCCGTAGCCGCTGGGGTTGCCGACCTCAAAAGCCAGACCCACAAAATCGGCACAGGCCTGGGGCTGGATGATAGCCGCAACCCCGCTGGCCAGAGACAGGAGACTCAAAATTCTGACTACCCGTGCTGTATTCACCTGGCTACCCCCTACTGGCAAAAACCATCCACGCTGAGCCCCACCGAGTTTTTCAGGATGGCAAGAGCGTCGGCCGCCAGGATGGAACCGCTGTCGTCAACGTCACATTCGCAAAGCTGACACACAAGCAACCCCACGGCGGCCTTGAGCGCGAACAGCGCGTCCGAGGCCAGGGTGCTATCAGGACCGGTACGGCTCACCGGCCCCCCGCACGAACACGTCGAGGTCAGAAAGACCTGGCTTTGGGCCGCCGGGTTGCCACCGGTGGGGTCGCAGTCGCTCTGGTAGGCTACCTCGGTGCCGTCTGAGCTGAGCATGGGAAGGGTCGACGAGCAGGAGATGCCCGAGGTGAGTTGCACGCTGTACTCCGAGGTCAGCTTGAAAAGCTCATGGCTGCCGTCTGAGTTGTTCGACAGTGGGTCGCAATAGCTGTTGTAGACCACCACCGTACCGTCGGAGCTTATGCCCGGCGAGTAGCTCCCACAGCCCGCAGTGTAGCTTGAGTCGGTCAGTTGCGTGAGCGTGGAGTCCAAAGTAACGCGGAAAATCTCATCGCTGCCGTCTGAATTGCCGTCGGTGAAATCGCAGTCGCTGCCAAACACTACGGTGGTGCCGTCGGCGCTCAGTGCTGGCTCCCAGCTCGAACAGGTATCCTCAGCGGTTGCGGTCAGTTGGGTCACCACACCAGCCGACGTGACTCGGAATATCTCGCCTATTTCGTCTGAGTTGGTGCCGACCAGGTCGCAGTCGCTCTCAAAGACCACCACCGTGCCGTCGGCCGATATCCGGGCCGCCAGGCTGTCGCAATAAGTTCCCGATGAGTCGTTGGTAAGCTGGCTTACGACGGCCGCCGCAGTGGATAAGAATATCTCGCTGTTGCCGTCCGAGTTATTGTCGGCAAAGTCACAGTCACTCTCAAAGGCAATGGCCGTGCCGTCGCTGCTCAGTGAGGGCGCGTAGCTGTCGCAAGAACTGCCCGAGCCCAGCTGGGTAAAGGCGGCCGAGGCGTACAGAAAGACCTCTACGCTGCCGTCTGAATTATTGTCGGCAAGGTCGCAGTTGCTCTCAAAAGCCACACTGGACCCATCCGAGGAAATCGCCGCCGAAGAGTTCTCGCAAGAGGAAGTATCGGTAAGCTGGACCAGCGACCCGCCCACCGTAGCCTGGAAAATTTCGCTGTTGGCATCCGAGTTGGTGCCCGAGGGGTTGCAGGTGGATTCAAAGACCACCACCGTGCCGTCGGCCGAGGCCGACGGTGCCGAACTCAGGCAGGAGCCGGCCGTGTCGGTGCTGAGCTGCACGGTAGCGGCCATGGCCGGACCTGCCGCCGCAATCGCGGCCACGGCCAGCAACGCGACAACCGATATGACTACTCGCCTTCCCACAGCGTTATAGAATGCCACAAATTTGCACCATAAGTTGCACCTTTGTGGTGCTCGCGAAAAGATGCCGCCTGCGTGTCGAAAAAGACAACACAGACGACCAAAGAGGACCTGCTGGCAGGACGACGCATAAACCCCGACCCCATCGGTGCCGGTCTGTCGCTGGTCGACCTGGTCGACAACACCATGCTGGCCTACAACGGCTCTCGCCTGCGCGAGGCCTGCCGTCTGTTTGCCGGCCCCATGCTTGAGGAGAACGCCACCGTGGGGCTGAGCATTTCGGGGGCGCTCACACCGGCCGGGCTCGGCGTGGCGGCTATCATCCCGCTCATAAAGGCCGGCTTTGTAGATTGGATCGTAAGCACCGGGGCCAACCTCTTCCACGACCTCCACTTCGGACTCGGCATGTCCCTGCGCCAGGGCCGCCCCGACATGGACGACGTAGAGCTGCAGAAGAACGGCGTGGTAAGAATCTACGACGTGCTCGTGGACTTCGACGACCTTTTAAAAACCGACGCCTTCTGCCGCGCCGTGACCAGAGCCGAGGAGTTCGACGGCGTAATGAGTAGCGCCGAGTTCCACTACAAGTTTGGCCGCTACGTACGCGAGCGCGAAAAAGTACTCGGCCACAAAGAGCCGGTTTCCCTGCTCTCGGTAGCCCACGAATACGAAGTACCGGTATACACCAGCTCCCCCGGTGACAGCGCCATCGGTATGAACGTGGCATCCCAGGCCTTGATCGCCACGGCACCGATAATCGACGTAAGCGCCGACGTGAACGAGACCGCCGGTATTGTGCTGGGCGCCAAGAAAAACGGCGGCCGTCACGGCTGCCTGATCCTCGGCGGCGGATCGCCGAAGAATTTTCTCCTGCAAACCGCGCCGCAGATCCAGGAAGTGCTGGGCATCGAAGAGCGCGGCCACGACTACTTTATCCAGTTCACCGACGCGCGCCCCGACACCGGCGGGCTTTCCGGCGCCACGCCGGCCGAGGCCGTCAGCTGGGGCAAGATAGACCCCGACATGCTGCCCGACTCGGTGGTTGCCTATGTCGATACCACCGTGGCCCTGCCCATCATGACCGCCTACGCCATGGCCCGTCACGCACCACGACAGCCGAAACGGCTTTACCGACAGCTGGGCACCCTGCTCGAAGAAATACGCAAGGCAACCAGGAATTTTGAAGACGACAGACTCGACCTGGCCGAGTCGCTTGGAGAATAGATGAGCAAAGAACTGGAAGTGGCAATCGAGGCGGCGCGCAAGGGTGGGGCCGTGGTGGCCAAATACTATAAGGGCGACTACGAGATACACGAGAAGGCACCCGACAACCCGCTTACCATAGCCGACACCGAGGCCGACGAGGTCATAAAAGAGATCATCATGGCAGCCTTCCCCGACGACGGCTGGTTGTCCGAGGAAACCCGCGACTCGCCCGCAAGGCTGTCCAAGTCGCGGGTATGGATAGTCGACCCCCTGGACGGGACCAAGGAGTTCACCCAGAACATCCCCGAGTTCTGCGTTTGCGTGGCCCTTACCATCGACGGCGCGGCCGAGGTCGGGGTCAGCTACAACCCCATCCAGGACAAGCTGTTTGCCGCCCAGCGCGGTGCGGGCACCACGCTCAACGGCCAGCCGGTACGTTGTTCGGACCTTATAGACCTGTCAGAGGCCACGGTGCTGGCCAGCCGCTCAGAGGTGAAACGCGGTGAATGGAAAGACTACGAAGACTTAATGGAAGTGAAGCCGACCGGGTCGGTAGCTTACAAGTTTGCGCTTATCTCTGCGGGCCTGGCCGATGCCACCTTCTCTCTCACCCCCAAAAATGAGTGGGACATCTGCGCCGGCACCGTGCTGGTCGAAGAGGCCGGCGGTACGGTGACCGACCGCTACGGCAAGCCGCTTACCTTTAACAACGAGCGCACCCTGCTGCCCGGACTGATCTCGGCCGGGCCGGGGCTGTGGCAGCCGATACGTAACGTTATCCTGGAAAAAAGCGGCGAGTAGGCCCGGCCGGGCCCGCGCACAGACCGCGGCGGCGTTACTGGGCGGCCGCCAGCACGGTGGTCTGGCCACCGTGGCCGGCCTTGGCGTAGGCGGCATCCATGGTCTCCACCTCGCCATTGAAACTCTCCAGCGACAGGCCCGTAATTGCGCGGGCCCGTGGCAGGTCGGCGCGTAGAGGGTCGATGTATTTACCGCGGCGATAGAGGGCAAAATGCAGGTGGGGACCGGTGGCCAACCCCGATGAGCCCACATAGCCGATAACCTGGCCCTTCTTCACCTTGCGCCCGCGGCTTGCCGCCGTGGAGATACGCGAGAGGTGGGCGTAGCCGGATTCGTATACCGAGTCGTGGCGTATCTTTACAAAACGTCCGTTGCCACCGTACCAACCCGACTTGAGAATCTGGCCGTCGGCAACCGCACGTACGGCGGTCCCGGTCGGCGCGGCAAAGTCCACTCCGTAATGCGGCATCCTGGTCTTTAACACCGGGTGGTAGCGGCCGTTGGAAAACTGCGAAGAGATTCGCGAGTAGGCCACCGGGTAGCGAAGGAAATCGCGGCCCAGGCCACGGCCGTTGCGGTCGTAGTAGCCAACATGGCCCTCGTCCATATTTTTAAAGTAGAACCCTTCGTAGGTGCGCCCACGGTTTACGATTTCAACTGCAAGCACACGGCCGGCAATGGTGGTGTCGTCGCGCTCGCGGGTAAGTTCTTCGTAGACAATGCGGTAGGAAGCGCCCGGGCGCAGGTCGCGGGAGAAGTTGATATCCCAGCCAAGTATTTCGGCCACATCAGAGATGATCTTGTCTGGAATGTGCAGGGATACGGCCGAGACGTAAAGGCTGTGCTTTATCTCGCCCCCCACCGCTCGCAAGGAACGCGTGTAGGGGATCGGCTCGCGGCTGGCCTTTATGGTGTCGTCGCTGCGTTCGGCCACCAGCATGGTCCTGGGATCAACCTCGACCTCCATGCGCAACAGCTTGCCGGTCGGTTGGTCCAGACGCAGGGAGATTTCCTGGCCGGCGTAGACGCGGTTTAAGTTGTAGGTGTTGCGGGTGGCGCGGATCCAGCGGTCGGCCTGGGATGGAGCAACGCCCAGGGAGACTAAAAGCTCGGAGATGGTCTCACCGTAGCGCAGACTGCGGCTTATCTCTTTTATGTGGACAACCGTGTGGAAACCGTCGTCGCTGTCCAACTCGCGCTCAAACGGACCCACGGCCAGGGGATCGAAGGGCAGCCCGCGGGCGACGCGTACAAGGTGGGCCGGCAACGGTGGGCCCACCGGCCGAGCGGGCCCCACAAGTTTCGCCGACTGTACTGAAGAGGCCGCGGCTACAGCCGTATCCTCGGGGATGTCCAGGGCGTGGGAGGTGACGAGAAGGGCCAGGGTGGCCGTAAGCACCATGGCCAGAGGAGGGGTCGGAACGGGCAATCGCCGCGGCGCAAGCCCACCATCTGCCTTTAAAGGCCTCACTACCACACCCATCCCAACAACCCGGCCCAACACAGTCGGCGCAGCGGGCCGAGCTACTGCCGGACCACGGCGCCTGCATAAAAGGCGCTATAAGGATGCCCGCGGCCAGGGCGGAAATCAATATCGCTGCACGCCGGCATAGTCGGTTCAGTGCGGCATAATCGCCGCAGCGCGCCCCCGGGTTGCCCGTCTCGGCCATAGAGGCTAGCTTTTCGGGCCTTCGCTATGCTAGTACAAACCTCAGGCCGTCTGGCCGGACTCGACGTGGGCGATAAACGCATAGGCGTGGCCGTAAGCGACGGGCTCGACCTGACCGCCCAACCCTTGGCCGTCATCAACCGGCGGGCCGCGGCGGCCGACGTGGCGGCCATAATGGATAGTCTCAAGGATTACGAGGTCAGGGGGTTTGTGGTCGGCCTGCCCCTGCTGCCCAGCGGAGATGAGGGCGAGCAGGCCAGCCGCGTGCGTAATTTCTGCCAGGCCCTGGAAGACGGCAGCAGCCTGCCTATATTCTTTCAGGACGAGAGACTGACCTCGCGTCAAAGCGAACGGTTGCTCATAGATGCGGGCATGAAACGCAAAAAACGCCGTGGTGTGATAGACAAGGTGGCAGCGGTCCTGATTCTGCAGAGCTATCTCGACTTCCACCAGCCGACCCCGGAGCCTGGCCTGTGACGCGCCCCCTTATAATCGCTGCCGCCCTGGCCGTGCTCTCAGCCACCGTGGCGGCCACCTGGCTGAGCTTTTTGATGAGCGTACCGGTGGGCATCTACCCCGATGTGGCCATCGAAGTGCCGTCCGGACAGTCGCCCACGACCGTGGCCCACAGACTCGAGGAGGAAGGCGTCATTCGCAGTGCGCGGGCCTTTCTCACCATCATCCGTTTTCGCGGCCGTGACCGGCAGATTCGCTACGGCACCCACGTTTTCTCGGGTGCCATGAGCCCCACCCAGGTTTTGTTGGAGCTGACCCGCCCCCCCACCGACACGGTCGCGGTGACCATTCCCGAGGGCCTCAGCTGGGCGGAGGTCGGACGGCTGCTCGAAGAGGCCGGTATTACCACGGCCGTCCAATACGAAAAGGCCGTCTGCAATCCGGCCCTGGTTGCCATGGCAAAGGCCGTCGAGGGAGCCAACTGCGCCGAGGGCTACCTGTTTCCCGACACTTACAATCTCACCCCCGGCATGAGCGCCCTGGCCATAGCCCATATGCAGCTTAAGCGTTTTGGCCAGGTAATGGGCGAGCTCGTTGGCGAGGCCGGCCTCACAGAGGCCGGCGGTGACGACTACCTGCAGCTCATTCGGCAAACGGTGATACTGGCCTCGATCGTGGAAAAAGAGACCTCAAGGGCCGACGAGAGGAGTCTGGTTGCCTCGGTGTTCCACAACCGCCTGGCCCGGCGCATGCGCCTGCAGGCCGATCCCACGGTGATCTACGGACTGGTAAGCTCGGGACAGCCCTATACCGGCAACCTGCAACGCGTCCACCTGCAAAAGCCGGGGCCCTACAACACCTACAAACTCGACGGCCTGCCGGCCGGGCCCATCTCCAACCCCGGCCGTGAGGCCCTGACCGCCGTGCTCAAACCGCAAGAGAGCGACTATCTGTTTTTTGTGGCGCGCCGCGACGGCACCCACGCGTTCTCACCCACGCTGGCCGAACACAACCGTGCGGTAAGAAAACACCAACTGCGCTAGTTCGGGTCGGCGTTCAGAAGGGGCAGGTAATCTACCGTGCCGGGGTTCTCGGAGACCTGGTCGGAGGGGTCGGTGTCGCACCACCAGTTAAGTTCGGCCTTTATCTCGTTTGGCCCGCGGTTGTCGACGTCGCGAAGGTTGCCCGCGGCATCGGTATTCGAGCAAAGGGTGTTGTAGCCGGGGCTTGAGATGGTGCGCCCATCGATGGTGAGACTGCCGCCGCCCAGGTCCACACGGGGGTCGTCGCCGCTGTCGGTGGTGCTGACGGCCACACCGCCGAAACCCAGCTCGGACGAGGTAGTGCCGCCGTTGCCGGTAATGGTGTTGCCGGCCAGACTCGCGCGCACGTTTCTCCTGAGCAATACGCCGCGACGGTCGTTGCCGATAATGGTGTTGCGCAAGAGCACGGCCTCGACGCTGCCGCCGATCTTGAGACCGGCCGCGCAGCCCACAATCGAGCTGTCTTCCAGGTATACATAGAGCGGGTTTACCAAGGCATCGGAGGCCGAGACGGTAAACTCCACGGTATCACAATCATAACTGCCCTGGCCTTCTTTTACGTCAAGGCCGCGGATCATGAACCGCCCGCCCGCGGCCAGACGGATGGGCTTCTTGCAGTCGACAAGGATCACATCTTCCATCACAGCGTTGTAGTAGTCGTTGGAGGCCGGGTCGGTCTCGGTAATAAGTGAAACGTTGCCGGCGTGCTGGATACACTTGTCGCAGCCGTTGTCGACTTCCACATTGCGAAACAGCGTACCCACCCCCTCGTCACGATTGGTGAGGGCGTCGTCGCACATGTCGGAGAACATCATACGTTCCACCGTGTTGCCCACCCCGGCGCTGTGAATGCCTTCGTAGAAGTGACGCACGGTAAGGTTGCGCACCATGATACCGTCGCCCTCCATGCGTAAAAACCCGGTGCCGTCGTCCATCTCGGCACAACCCTTTGTCGTTATCGTACAGGTGCCGGGGCTATTGGCGCAGTGGGTGAGACAGGGCGGGTCGAGTTCGAAAGTAATGTTGTTGGTCTGGCCGTCGATGGTGAGGTCGTTGCAGTAGACCCGCCGCGAACTCCATCCCAGTTGAGCCGAGTCGTGGGAAATACTTATAGTCGTGTTGCTGCAGTCAAAGGTGATGGTGGCAGCCGCCGCAGTGCCACCGCAGGCATCAATGGCCGCCTCAAAAGCCGCGGACGTACACACAAGTGGGCAGGTGTAAGAGCCCGTGAGATTGGTACAGGCGCCGCCGTTTATATCGTTGCAGACCTCGGGGTAGAGCGTACATTCGTCGATGTCGGTGCAGGTACCGCCCACATCACTGTAGCCGTCGTCGCACTCACACACGCCGGTGGTGGCGTTAAGACGCGCGCCGAGGCCGCAATCGGCACACACCACGGTCTCGACCACCGTCGTACACTCCTCTGACGTGCACGAAGAGCTGCAACCGTCACCGTCTGTGGTGTTGCCGTCGTCACAGCCTTCGGCCTGGCTCACGTCATAGCCATCAGAGGTCATCTCACCTTTGCGCACGTAACCGTCCCCACAGGCCGCCGCCACGCAGGTGCCAAGGCAGGCGTCGGTATCAAACGGATTGCCATCATCGCAGGCCTCGCCTGTGTCCACTGTGCCGTCACCGCAAGAGGCCGCACTGCAGTCGCCACGG
>JAYGCL010000086.1:0-32966 GCA_046583365.1 Deltaproteobacteria bacterium | reverse complement strand
CGCCTGCCAGTTTCGGCCGGTGCTGTTGCCCGGCTTCAGTTCAGCCCTGGCTTCTTTTGGGCTGATAAAAAAACAACGAGGCCGAGGGTCTGGTCAGGGTGGTGTCCAGACCGCAGATCATGACCCGCGAGGGGACCTCGGCTTCGATCGAGAGCGTGCGCATTTTGCGCGTTCGCTATCCGGGCATGGCCCTTGCCTGGTCCGGCCAGGGAGCCACCCCGGCCTCGCCCGGCCGGGGCGCGGTGGAGTCCATCCCGGTGGGTGTGACTCTGACCGTCGAGCCCCGCATTGAAGGTGACGGGCGCATAGCCCTGCGCGTGGAGGCAAAATCCAGCACCCTCGGACCTCCCCAGCCTCCCGACGGCATTCCCGAGGAACTCAGCCGCCAGCTCAAGGCCGAGGTGGTACTGGCCGACGGCCAGACGGCGGTGCTGGGCGGGCTGACCCGCCAGAAACACAGCCGGGCCGGTACCGGCCTGCCCATATTAAAGTCCCTGCCCCTGCTGGGCCCGCTGTTCGGGAGCAGGGCCAGAGACGGCGAGGGAGAGGAGCTCGTCGTCATTATCACCCCCCACCTGATCGCCGATGAAGGTGGGGATTAATTTCCCGTCTTAGTATGGTAGGTTTCCAAGATGCTGAGGTTTCTTACAGCCGGTGAGTCCCACGGTCCCTGCTTGACCGTTATCATCGAGGGCCTGCCCTCGCGGTGGCCTTTCGACGTTGGCCAGATCAACCACCACCTGGCCCGCCGCCAGCAGGGCTACGGGCGCGGTGGCAGGATGAAGATCGAAAAGGACCAGGTCCGTGTGACCTCGGGGGTACGCTGGGGCGAGACCCTGGGGTCTCCTCTGACCCTGGTGATAGAGAATCTGGACTGGAAAAACTGGTCGAAGAAGATGTCGGCCGACCCCGCCGACAGGGATGACTCTATAGCCGTCACGCGTCCGCGCCCAGGCCATGCCGATATGGTGGGATCCCAGAAGTACGACCACCGTGACGTTCGCAACGTGCTTGAGCGTGCTTCGGCCCGCGAGACCACCTCACGGGTGGCCGCCGGGTCGGTGGCAAGGCAGCTGCTTGAGAGTTTCGGCATTCGAATAATGGGCTACGTGGCCGAAATCGGAGGGGTCAAAGCCCAATGTGACGGCATGACGCCTGAGGAGATTTTTGAACTTGCCGAACAGTCCGCGGTACGCATGGCCGATGCCGGGGCCGAAGAGAAAGTAATCGCGTTGGTCGACCAGTGCCGCCAGACCGGCGACACCATGGGTGGAGTTGTCGAGGTGTGTGTCACCGGGCTGCCGCCGGGCCTGGGCAGCTACGTGCACTACGACCGCAAAGTTGATGGGCGTCTGGCCGGGGCACTGCTGGCCATCCAGGCCGTCAAGGGAGTGGAAGTGGGCGCCGGATTTGAGGCCGCACGAGTGCGGGGTTCGGAAATCCACGATGAGATTGTAAAGACCGATGACGGCATCGGGCGTGCCTCGAACAACTACGGTGGTACCGAGGGTGGCATGACCACCGGAGAGCCGCTGGTGGTGCGCGTGGCCTTTAAGCCCATATCCACGCTTATGCGGCCACTGAGGTCTGTTGATATTATTTCGGGCCAGGAGTCTACGGCCACCGTGGAGCGCTCGGACGTGATGGCCGTGCCGGCCGCGGCGGTTATCTGTGAAGCGGTGGTGGCTTTTGAATTGGCCCGGTTATTTCTGGAAAAATTCGGCGGCGACTCGCTGTCCGAAGTTACAAGAAACTACCAGGGCTACCTCGCACAGATCGACGGACAAGAGTCTTGATCCACGTCGTGCTTACCGGCTTCATGGCGGCCGGCAAGACGGCTGTGGGCAAGAGGCTTGCGCGCAGGCTCGGGCGCGACTTCATAGACACCGACGACATCATAGAAAAACGTGAGGGGGACAGTATCGAGGGGATTTTCAAGGCCCGTGGCGAAGCGGCCTTCCGTACCTGCGAGCGAGCGGCCATAGCCGGCCTCGACCCCCCGCGTCCGTCGGTGATTGCCACCGGTGGCGGTAGCTTTGTTGACGAGGACAACCGCCGCTGTTTGCGCGGTCTGGGCGTGGTCGTGTGTCTGGTGAGCAGCATCGAAACCATAATTGAGAGAACCTCTCGTGCCAGGACCGTACGCCCCTTGGCCAGCGATCCGGAGCGCTTGGTCGAGTTGCTTGCCGAGAGGATGCCGTTCTACCGCAAGGCTGATATTCTGGTCGAAACCGATGGTTTAAGCGTGGAACAGGCTGCCTCGCGGGTAATTGCAATGGTGGCCCCGCACTTGAGACTGGACCCTCGGGGTGGGGGCAACGCCCCGTCAAAGGAACAATAGACAGTGTCAGCTTCCAGCCCACGGCGTGAGGTCCGCGTCAGACTCGACAAACGCAGCTACCTGGTGCTGGTTGGCTCGGGTTTGCTCGCCGATTGTGGCCGCCTGCTCATCGATAGCCTGGACGATGCAAGCGAGGTGGTGGTGGTGAGCAACCCCGTGGTGGCAGGTCTGTACGGCGGTGCTGTGACGGACTCTCTGGCCGGGGCCGGCTTGAAGGTAAGCACGGTAGAGTTGCCCGACGGCGAAGAGTCGAAAACCCTGGCTTCGGTCGAGACCATATACGATGCCGTTTTAGACTTGGGCGGAGACCGCTCGGTGGTGGTTGTGGCTCTGGGGGGAGGCGTAGTTGGCGACGTTGCCGGTTTTGCCGCGGCCAGTGTTCTGAGGGGGGTGCGCTCGGTCGTCATGCCCACCACGCTGCTGGCCCAGGTGGATGCCAGCGTGGGAGGCAAGACCGGCGTAAACCGTCGCCAGGGCAAGAATCTGGTTGGAGCTTTCCACCAGCCCTCGCTGGTTCTGGCCGACATAGACAGCCTTGCCACCCTGCCCGACCGTGAGTTCCGTGCCGGCCTGGCCGAAGTGGTAAAGTACGGTGTGATTCTTGACGCTTCGCTGTTCGACCTGCTCGAGGAGAACGGGGATGCAATCATTAGGCGCGACGAGGGACTTCTTGCCGAGATCGTGGCGCGTTCGGTGGCTTTGAAGGCCGCGGTGGTCGAAGAGGACGAAACCGAGACTTCCGGGCACCGGGCTATTTTGAATTTCGGCCATACCGTGGGCCATGCTCTGGAAAAAGTAACGTCCTATTCCAACCTCCTCCACGGCGAGGCCGTAGCCATAGGAATGGTCGCCGCGGCCAGGGTCTCGGCCAGTCGGGGGGCCTGCGGGGCGGAAGTGGCCGAACGTCTGGTGGCCCTGCTTGTGAGCTTTGGACTTGAAACGGAGATTCCCGGCTCAATAGATCGCCCGCGCCTGCGTGAGGCCATATCATTTGATAAGAAGAGACAGGGGGATCTGGTGACTTTCATCGTGAGTGAAAGAATCGGCGCCTGCCGTCTCGAACCGCTGTCCCCGGCAGCGATAGTGGATGCCTGTTAGCGGGGTTTTAAAATGGTCAAGAAGGCTAACCAATCGGTACTGGTACTGCACGGCCCCAACCTCAACATGTTGGGAGCCAGGGAGCCGGATGTCTACGGCAGCGATACCCTGGCCGACATAAACGGCTTGCTCGTGGGGCTGGGCCAGGAACTGGGCCTTGGAGTGGAGACCTTCCAATCCAACAGCGAGGGGGAGTTGGTCTCGGCCATTCAGGACGCCCGCAACCAACACGCCGGGATTATCATAAACCCGGCCGCCTATACGCATACCAGTGTGGCCATACGGGATGCCGTACTTTCGGTTGGAATGCCGATCATCGAGGTACATCTGTCCAACGTCCACAAGCGCGAAGAGTTTCGCCACCGTTCCCTGCTCGCCGACGTTGTCAGCGGCCAGGTCGTCGGTTTCGGACGCGACAGTTATCTGCTGGCCCTGCGCGCCATGGCCGGTCTGCTCTCGCGCGGAGACTGAGGCGTCGGGGGGGGGCCGGGGCCAGGTATGAAAGTATAGCCAGGTTGTCGGAGACTCTTTCTACAGAACATCTAAGCACCGTCTTCGGGCAGGAACTCGCCTCAGGCCAGCCGCTCAGCTGGCGTTTGCAGGGAGCCCGCGGGGGTGCGGCCGCCTATGTGTTGGCCCGCCTGCTGCTGCCGGTTTCACGGCCGGCCTTGGTGCTGGTGGCCGATTCGGTGACGGCCGAACGGGTAGCGGCCGAACTTTCAAGCGCTTTCGGAGAGGGCCAGGAAAGCGATTTTCTGACCCGCCGCGTGCACCTGTTGCCCGCGCGTGAGGCTCCCGCGTTGGAGATGGTCTCACCGCCGCTTGAAGTAGAGGCGGCCCGCAGCGCGGCCCTCTACCAACTGGCCGCCGCCCAATGTCCGATTGTGGTTGCCTCGCCCGAAGCCCTGGCCTCGCGTACGGACGCCAAGGCAAGGCTGCTCGAGGCGGTGGCCTATCTTGTGGTCGGCGACGAACTCGACCGCGATGCTTTTGCCGACAGGCTTGAGGCGATGGGTTACCGACGGCGTTCTACGGTTGAGGAGGCCGGCGAGATGGCCGTGCGGGGGGGTATTATAGACCTCTGGGCTCCAGGTTATGCATTGCCCGTGAGGTTGGAGCTGCTCGGCGACACACTCGAATCGCTACGCTCGTTTGACCCCTCGGACCAGTGTTCACGGGTGATCATGGAGGAACTGGCCGTGTTGCCGCCCCGGCCCTTTGACTACTCCCTGCTTGCCACGCCCGAAGCACGCCGTGGCCTGGCCGAACGGGCCGACCAACTGCTGCTGCCGTCTGCCGAGGTCGGCCGTCTCGATGCCTGTATGGCTACGGGCAAGGCCTTTACGGGGGTCGAGATGATGCTGCCCTATGCCACCAGCGGTGCCTGTTGGGCCGACCGCTACCTTGGCGAACATACGATTACGGTAGTCATCGACCGCGAGGCCGTGGTAGAAGGCATCGAGGCTACCGCCTTGCGCATAGACAGGGCCGAGGAGGCGGCCCGAGAGGCCGGCACATTTTTCCCCCTACCCGCTACGCTTTATGTCAGCCGCACTGAGCTTCTCTCTCTCATTGAGCGCCGTCCGTTGGTCGAAGTGGACCTGTTGGAGAAGTACTATACCGACAGCACACAGGGCACGGGCAACTGGCTGCTGCAGGTAAAGTCTAACGGCCGGGTTACCGAGGCACGCACGCGCATGCGCGCGGCCCGCGCCAGTGGCTTCAAACCCATGGCTGAGGCGCTTAGCGATTACCTCGACCGGGGCATGCGGGTTGTGGTGATGGCCTCCGACGCTACCCAGTTGGTAAGGCTGGGCCACTTGCTGGGGTTGGAAGGTATGACCGCCGTCGCGACCGGGGGCGGTCTGTTGGCGGTGCTCGAAGAGTCACGGCCGGCCGGTATATATCTGGTCGAGGGTCACTTTGACGAAGGATTCAACCTTGAGGCCGACCGTCTGGCGGTAGTTACCGACCAGGAAATATTCGGACGCCGTCGCTACCGCCGCCGTCGTCGCAGTGGTGCCCGCACCCACGGCCTCAGCGACCTGGGACAGATCGGGCCCGGCGACCACATAGTCCATGCCGACCACGGCATCGGTCTTTACCACGGCCTCAAGCACATCAAGGTGGCCAGTGGCGAGGGGGATTTTCTACACATCGAGTATGCCGGTGGCGACCGCTATTACCTGCCGGTTGACCGCATCACTCTGGTTGAGAAGTACACCGGCGGGCTGTCCGAACCCAAGCTCGACCGTCTGGGCGGCGCCGTGTGGGCGCGTACGAAAAAGAAAGCCCGCGACTCGGTTATGGACATGGCCCGCGAGCTGCTTGAAACCGAAGCCTTTCGCGGGACCCACGAGCGCCCGGCCCTGGCCGGTACAGGACCGGACTTTGAAGAGTTCGAGGCCCAGTTCGCCTTTGAGGAAACCCCCGGCCAGCAGCGGGCCATCGACGATGTCGTCAGAGACCTGTGCCGTCCACGTCCCATGGACCGTCTGGTTTGCGGGGATGTGGGTTACGGAAAGACCGAAGTTGCCTTGAGGGCCGCCTACCTGACCGCATTGGCCGGCCGCCAGGTGGCTTTTCTTGTACCCACCACGGTGCTGGCCCGCCAGCACTACAAGACCCTGCTCAGCCGTTTTGAAGGCTATCCGGTGCGCGTGGGGATGCTCTCGCGACTGAACACGGCCGCCGACAATGCCGAGGTGCTCGAAGGCCTGCGTCTGGGCCAGGTCGACATAGTTGTGGGTACCCACCGCTTGTTACAGAAAGACGTATCGATAAAACGCCTGGGCCTTATGGTTGTCGACGAAGAGCACCGTTTCGGGGTGAGGGCGAAGGAACGCATCAAAAAACTCAGACGAGAAATCGATATCCTCACTCTAACGGCCACCCCCATTCCCCGTACCCTGCAACTTGCGCTGAGCGGGGTTCGCGACCTGTCGCTTATCGAGACGGCGCCGGTAGACCGTTTGGCGATCAGAACATACATTGTCCGCTATGATGAAGGCCTGGTAAGGCAGGCCGTCAGGCGTGAGCTCGACCGCAGCGGCCAGACTTTTTTCGTCCACAACCGGGTCGTGTCCATCCAGGGTATGGCCGAGCGCTTGTCCGTGTTGATACCCGAAGCGCGTATAGCGGTTGCACACGGACAGATGCACGAGAAGGAATTAGATACCGTGATGACCGATTTTATCGAACAACGTGTGGACCTGTTGGTGTGTACGTCGATCATCGAATCGGGACTCGACATTCCCAATGCCAATACCATTGTGATCAACAGGGCGGATACTTTTGGACTGGCCGAACTCTACCAGATTCGTGGCCGGGTCGGACGTTCGTATAAAAGGGCCTATGCCTATCTCATGGTTCCCGCAGAGCGTGAGGTAACCGAACAGGCCCGGCGCAGGCTTGATGTCTTGAGCGAACTCGACGACCTCGGCAGCGGTTTCCGTCTTGCCGCCCACGACTTGGAAATTCGTGGGGCCGGCAATCTGCTCGGCAAGGAGCAGTCGGGGTCTGTGGCGGCGGTGGGTTTTGACCTGTACATGCGTATGCTTGAGGAGGCCTCTTGTGAACTCAGGGGTGAGGATGTGGTGGCGACCGTAGAACCCGAAATAGAACTGGCCCGTGCCGCGTTTATTCCCGACGACTACGTCGAAGACGTCAGCGAGAGACTGCTCTTGTACAAGCGTATTGCGGCCGTTGGCGGCGGCGAAGAACTACGCGAGCTGGCTGTCGAGCTGATTGACCGTTTCGGTCCCCTGCCCTCCGAGCTGAAAGACTTTTTGCGGCAGATGGGGCTGAGGCCGGCGCTCAAGGCGCTGTCGGTGGAGTCCCTGAGTGTGGGGGGAGGTCGCAGAAGGGCCAGTAGCGTAAGTCTGCGTTTTCGCGAAGACTCCCGTCTCGACCCCCGGCAATTGACCCGCCTTGCCTGCGGAGACGGCCAGCGCTATCGCATCCGTCCCGGGGGGATGTTTACAATGACGGTGGATGAACAGTCCTGGGATGCAATGGTGGACCGCATAGAAGACCTTCTCGGTAGTCTTGAGGCCACTTTAGGGGAGGCTTCTCCGTCATGAGGCCGACGGCTGCCTGGGCCTCGCTGTTACTGACGGCCGTGCTGCTCGTGCCGGCGCCGCCGGTGGCGGCCAGGCTCGTCAACACCGTGGTGGCGGCCGTAGACGGAAAACCGCTGACTTTGCGCGAGTTGCTGGCCTACGAAAAAGGGGGAGCTAGGCTGTTGGTCCCCGAGGAGAAGGCCAACCGTCGAACCATTCTTAAGGCCATGATCGTGGCACGTCTTTTCGAGGCCGAGTTTGAGCGCTACGGCATGGAAGCCGACGATGATGACGTCACACGTTACATCGAAAATATCCTTGACCAACGCCAGACCAGCAGGGAAGAAATAACCGCCACTCTCAATCGTCTGGGGCTGGAGTGGGACGACTACTTTGAGCGCATGCGCAACGAGGTCCGCAAACTGGCTCTTGCCAACCGGGAAGTACGCTCGCGTATCAGCGTTACCCCCGAAGAAATCGAGCGCAACTGGCTGGCCGACCCTTCCTACCAGCGTCCGCCCAGTGTGGAGATCGGGCACATATACATGAGCCTGCCCACCGACGGGCAAGACGAGGTCAGGGCCAGAGCTCGCGAGGCCTACAGGCTGGCACGCAAGGGCGAGTTCGAGACGGTAGCCGCCGAGTATTCCGAAGGGCCATCAAGTGGTGAGGGGGGCTACCTCGGTATATTCCCCATCGGTTCTCTGGCACCGCACTTTGAAGAAGCCGTTGCGGCTCTCAAGGAGGGGGGCGTGAGCAAACCGTTTGAGGCCGATGGGGCCATTCACCTGCTGAGACTTATCCGGCGCAGCGGGGCCGGCCGCGTTCCCCTGGAAGAGGTAAGCGATGGTATCCGTGAGAGTCTCTACGACCAGCGTCTTTCCGAGCGCTTCAAACGCTGGGTGGAAGAGGACCTTCCCCGGCGCCATCACGTCGTAAATATGCTCGACCAGGTTTCAGAGCTTGGGGGTACGTGAAGCCCATCCTGGCCGTGAGCATGGGCGACCCGGCCGGTATCGGACCCGAGATCGTGGCCGCCGCGGCCACCGTTGCAGGGGTTCGAAGGGCCTGCCGCATGGTCGTCTTCGGCGATCCGGGTGTGCTCAAGGAAGCCGCCCGCAGGCGGGGCATTACCAGCACAACCCCTTCGGCCATAGGCCGTGTGGTTGCCGTCGGGCGCCTGCCCACGGCCTGCCCGCAGCCGGGGAAACGGGCCGGCAAGGCCGCCTTTGGTTATCTCGAAGCCGCTGCCGCCGAGGTCCTGGCCGGCCGTTTTGACGGCCTGGTCACAGCCCCCATAAACAAGCTGTGGATGAACCGGGCCGGCCATGTCTACGACGGCCACACCGGCTACCTTTCGGAGCTTTGCGGGAGGCCAGCCACCATGATGCTTGCCGGGCGCAGGCTGCGTGTGGTCCTGGTGACCACTCATATGGCCCTGGCCGAGGTCCCGTCGGCCCTTACGGTGGCAGCCATCTGCCGGGCCGCCCGTACCACGGCCGCCCACCTCGGGGTCTACCACGGAATTGACCACCCACGTCTGGCCGTGGCCGCCCTCAATCCGCACGCCGGTGAGGGGGGAATATTCGGGGTCGAGGAGAAGACGGTAATAAAGCCCGCCGTGGCCCGCTTGCGCCGTGGCGGGTTGGCAGTGGAGGGCCCGCTTGCCGCCGACACTCTGTTTGCGGCGGCCGCTGCCGGACATTACGATGCGGTGGTTTGCATGTACCACGACCAGGCCCTTATACCGCTCAAGCTCCTGGAATTCGGCTATTCGGTCAATATCAGCATGGGTCTTCCCTTCATACGCACATCTCCTGACCACGGGACGGCCTATGAACTGACCGGTACGGGCAAGGCCAGGCAGGAAAGTATGACCAGGGCTATATTAGTGGCCTCACGCATGGCCAGGGCCGGAGAAAAACGGGGAGAAGCATGAATCCGAGCATATTCAGAGAGTACGACATCCGTGGCATTGCCGGGCAGGACTATGACGAGGAGTTTGTTGAATCGCTTGGACGCGCCTACGCGACAAAGCTGCTGCGCGAGAATATCACGCGGGCGGTCGTGGGTTGTGATTGTCGTGTAACGTCGCCGCTCTACCACAAGATATTAAAAACGGCCCTGCGTGAGTCGGGGGTGGATGTGGTCGATATCGGCCGTTGCCCTACCCCTTTGATGTATTTCGCCGTCCACCACCTGGACCTCCTTGGCGGCATACAGGTCACCGGCAGTCACAACCCCCCCGACCACAACGGATTCAAAATATGCGTGGGCAAATCGACCATATATGGGGATGATATTCAGGAACTCCGCGCCATAATCGAGTCGGGGGAGTTGGCCCGTGGTGACGGTTCGGAAGAGAGCTACCCCATTATTCCTGCTTACCAGGGTTATCTCGAAGAACAGTTCGGCCGCTGCGGCGAGGGGATCAAGGTGGTGGTGGATTCCGGCAACGGTACCGGCGGTGAAGTCGCCCCCGCACTCTACCGGGCCATGGGTTGTGAGGTGGTGGACCTTTACAGCGAGCCCGATGGCCGTTTTCCCAACCATCACCCCGACCCGGCCGAAGAGGAGAACATGGCCGAACTCATAGCCGAGGTGATCAGCGGCGGCGCCGACCTGGGCATTGCTTTTGACGGTGACGCCGACCGTATCGGAGTGGTCGATGGGAGTGGGCGTATACTATGGGGGGATGAACTGCTGGTCATTTTCTCCCGCGACATACTCAAGGATAGACCCGGGAGTACCGTGGTCTCCGAGGTCAAGTGCTCGCAGCGTCTTTACGATGATATCGAGGCCAACGGTGGCCAGGCGATCATGTGGAAGGCCGGCCATTCCCTTCTTAAGGCCAAGATGCGTGAGACCTCGGCCGTGCTCGGCGGTGAGATGAGCGGCCACCTGTTCTTTGCCGACCGCTACTTCGGTTTTGACGATGCGATATACGCCGGTGCCCGTATGATCGAACTGGTTGCCCGTAAGGGGGTTCCCGTGGCCTCCCTCCTGGATGGGCTACCGGTGAGCTACAGTACCCCAGAAATCCGAGTGGATTGTCCCGATCAATTGAAATTCAAACTGGCGGAGAAAGCCTGCCAACGGTTTCGTGAGTTGGGCTACGACCTGATTGATGTTGATGGCGTGCGGGTGAAGTTTGACCATGGCTGGGGTCTGGTCAGGGCCTCCAATACCCAGCCGGTGATGGTCATGCGCTTTGAGGCGGAAAGCCAGGCCGACCTCGAACGCTACAAGGCCTTGGTCGAAGAGGAACTCGGGCGGCTGCGGCGAGATCTCGAGGCTGCCTGAACCCGTGCCGTGAGTGATGTAATTTCGGTCAGGGGTGCCCGTGAGCACAACTTGAAGGGGTTGGATCTGGATATTCCCAGGGACAGCCTGACGGTGATAACCGGGCTGTCGGGTTCGGGGAAGTCCTCGCTGGCCTTCGACACCATCTACGCCGAAGGCCAACGTCGCTACGTGGAATCGCTTTCGGCCTACGCCCGCCAGTTTCTTGAGCAGATGAACAAGCCGGAGGTGGACTCCATCGAGGGCCTGTCGCCGGCCATTTCCATCGAGCAGAAAACCACCAGCCGCAACCCGCGTTCCACGGTTGGGACCGTCACCGAGGTATACGACTACCTGCGCCTGCTCTACTCCACCGTGGGGCGTCCCCACTGCATCGAGTGTGGCAGGGAAATATCCTCCCAGAGCGCCAGCCAGATTGTAGAACAGGTGATGGCGGCGCCGGCCCGTACGCGCATAGAAGTGCTCGCCCCTGTGGTCAGGGCCCGCAAGGGCGAGTACCGCCGTGAACTCAGCGACTGGCGAAAGAGCGGCTTTGTGCGCGCACGTATCGACGGTGAAGCGGTGGAATTGGGCACCGAGTTGCGCCTGACACGCAGTCTGCGCCACTCGATAGACATCGTGGTAGACCGGCTTGTTCTGCGCAAGGGCATTGAGGGCCGCCTGGCAAGTTCCATAGAGACTGCCCTGGGCATGGCCGACGATGCCGTGACGGTGGTGACCATGCCGGCCACAAAAAGAGGCAAGTCCGGCCAGCGCACCTACAGCCGCAAGTTCGCCTGCCCGGACTGCTCCACTTCCTACCCCGAGCTCAGCCCTCGCCTGTTTTCATTTAACAGTCCCCAGGGTGCCTGCCCCGACTGTTCGGGGGTGGGCAAGGTACGCTCCTTTGACGCCGAGCTGATGGTTTCCGACCCCGACCTCGCCACCACCAGTGGCGCCATAGGGCCGTGGGGCAAGAGACTGTCGGAGAAGTATGCATGGGCGGTCGCCGGCATCTGTGAACTCTACGGGGTGAAGGCCGACACCCCCTTTGGCAACCTTCCCGAGCAGGCACAGGTGGATATTTTTGAAGGGACCGGCCAACGCAAAGTAACGGCCAGCAAGGGGCGGGGACGGCGCACACCCACACAACGTCGCTTTGCAGGCATCATACCGATTCTGACCCGTCGCTACCGTGAGTCCGAGTCCGACTGGGTGCGCGGCGAGATGGAGAAGTTCATGTCCGAGAAGACCTGCCCGTCATGCTCGGGGGCTCGTCTTAAGTCCGAGGGCCGCCACGTGTTGGTCGGCGGCCTGGGCATACACGAGCTGACGGCCATGTCGGCAGACAAAACCCTGGAATTCTTACGTGCACTGAAACTCAAACGGCGCGAGCAGGAGATTGCTAAGCTGGTGTTGCGTGAGATTATCGAGAGGCTGGAGTTTCTGCTCGATGTAGGGCTTGGCTACCTGGGTCTCGACCGTCCCGCCGGCACTCTGTCGGGTGGTGAGGGGCAGAGGATCAGGCTTGCCACCCAGATCGGGGTCGGCCTTTGCGGGGTGCTCTACATTCTCGACGAACCATCGATAGGATTGCACCCACGCGACAACGAGCGGCTGTTGGCAAGCCTTCGCAGTCTTACCGAGTCCGGCAACACCGTGCTGGTGGTGGAACACGATGCCGATACCATACGTGCGGCCGACCACGTCATAGACATGGGACCCGGGGCTGGTGTGAGGGGGGGCGAGATTGTTTCCTCGGGTACTCCCGACCAGGTGATCAATGATGAGGGCTCGCTCACCGGTCGTTTTCTCTGCGGACGTGAAACCATCGCGACTTCCGCCAAACGCAGAAGGGGCAACGGCAAGACTATCACGCTACGAGGGGCTCGCTGCAACAATTTAAAAAATGTTACCGTGAAGTTTCCCCTGGGCAAGGTTACCTGTGTCACCGGGGTGTCTGGTTCGGGTAAGAGTTCGCTCGTAGTAGACACGCTCTATCCCGCCCTGGCGGCACACCTGCACGGGGCCCTGGGGCCGGTTGGCGAGTTGGATGGGATCGACGGATTCGAGAATATCGACAAGGTCATTGACATCGACCAGGCGCCGATAGGGCGTACCCCAAGGTCGAATCCGGCCACCTACACCGGTTTGTTCGCCGACATTCGCGACTTGTTTGCGCTGCTTCCGGAGTCCCGCATGCGTGGGTATGCCGCCGGCAGGTTCTCGTTCAACGTCAAGGGGGGCCGTTGTGAAACGTGCAGCGGAGACGGCCTGACTCGTATAGAAATGCACTTTATGCCCGACATCTACGTCACCTGCGAGATATGTCAGGGCCGCCGTTACAACCGTGAGACCCTCGAGGTCCGTTACAAGGGAAAGACCATTGCCGACGTACTCGACCTCACGGTCTCTGAGGCTCTTGATTTCCTATCGTCGATTCCTTCGGCCCGTCGTAAACTCGATACCCTGGTCTCAGTGGGGCTTGAGTACCTGCACCTGGGGCAGGCTGCCACGACGCTCTCCGGCGGTGAAGCCCAGCGTATAAAGCTCTCCCGCGAGCTTGCCCGCAAGGCGACGGGACGGACCGTTTACATTCTCGACGAGCCCACCACCGGACTGCATTTCGCCGATGTGAGAAAGCTGCTCGAAGTACTCGGCCGCCTTGCCGATGCCGGCAATACGGTGATTATTATCGAGCACCATATAGACGTCATAAAGGCGGCCGACTGGGTCATTGACCTGGGCCCAGAAGGGGGTGAGGGTGGCGGGCGAGTCATCATTGATGCCACCCCTGCCAAGGTCGCCGCCTGTAAGGATTCGCACACCGGTCGTTTTCTCAGTGCCACCGAGGGTCTGGGCGCCTGAGCTATGAATAAGCCTGCCGTTTACATGGACAACCAGGCCACCACCCGTGTCGACCCACGAGTGGTAGAGGCGATGGTGCCCTACTTCGACAAGGTCTACGGCAACCCGGCCAGCCGTACTCACGTGTGGGGGTGGGACGCCGAGGAGGCTGTGCAAACGGCCCGCGAGAAGGTTGCAACGCTCGTCGGAGCTACGGCCAGGGAAATCATATTCAGCAGCGGCGCCACCGAAGCCAACAACCTGGCCATAAAGGGCGCACTGGCTTTCTATAGTGACAGTAGCCGCCGTCGTATCGTCACCCTGGCCACCGAACACCATGCCGTTGTTGACAGTTGCCGGGCCTTGCAACGCGATGGGCTTGCCGAGGTCGTAGTTCTCAAACCCGCACGCAACGGCATTGTCGACCTGGACGAATTGTGTGCGGCGGTGGACCAACAAACCGTGCTTGTTTCGGTCATGCACGCCAACAACGAGATCGGGGTCATCCAACCGCTGGAAGAAATCGGACGTATCGCCCACCAGGCCGGTGCTCTGTTTCATACCGACGCCGCCCAGAGCGTCGGTAAAATAGCGGTCAACGTTGATGCCCTGGGGGTGGACCTGCTCTCACTGTCGGGGCACAAAATCTATGGACCCAAGGGCATCGGGGCGCTTTACGTCCGTTCCAGGGGCCGCCGCGTAAGGCTGGTTGCGCAGATGGATGGTGGTGGTCACGAGAGGGGTTTGAGGTCGGGCACGCTCAATGTGCCGGCCATAGTCGGCCTGGGTGTTGCCGCCGACATCTGTTGTCGGGAGATGGAGCACGATGCTACCCATACGCGAGCGCTGCGTGAGAGGCTCAGGCAGCGTCTTTTTGAAGAACTCGACGAGGTCTATTTGAACGGCGACCTGCGCCAGCGGCTCCCGGGCAATCTCAACGTCAGCTTTGCCCATGTGGAAGGGGAATCCCTGCTCATCGGGCTTGGCGATATAGCCTTGTCTTCGGGTTCGGCGTGTACCTCGGCTTCGCTGGAACCGTCCTACGTACTCAAGGCCCTCGGGGTGAGCGACGAGCTGGCCCACGCCTCTATCCGTTTCGGCCTGGGCCGTTTCAACAGCGATAGCGACGTTGACTATGTGGGTGAGCGTACGGTGGCCGAAGTCCGCCGTTTACGCCGATTTTCCCCGTTTTATGGGGTAAAAACCAGGGTTACCAAAGGGAGTGACTCAGGGTCTTGAAAAGAGTAAACTATAGGTGTACAACGCACTGCGTAATAGCGAGGTGTGTATGGGCCGGGCCAGGGGCTGCGGCCACCCGAGGGTGTAATGATAACCATCAGTGACAGAGCTGCTGAAAAGCTGGTAGAGTTTACCACCGTGGCCGAGGCCGGTGGCGACGGTCTGCGTGTGCGTGTGGTCGGTGGCGGCTGCTCGGGGTTGCGCTACGAACTCGAACTTTCCGGCCAGCGCAAGGGTGATAAGATTTTCACCAACGGCGGTGCCCGTGTTTACATCGACCGCAAAAGTTACCTGTACGTAAATGGTACCCAGGTGGACTATAGCGACGGCCTGCAAGGGGCCGGCTTTAACCTCCACAACCCCAACGTCAAGAAGACCTGTGGTTGTGGGGAATCCTTTCTCGTCTGACCCGGCATTCAGCGTTTGACGCGCCGCGTAGACCGCGGGCGTTTAACATTTCCTTTGCGGACATTCCTGTGTCATCCTCAATCGTGTCGTAAGAAGGGGGTTGTGGATGGCAGTGGTTGTGGATGCGACATCCTGCCAATTGTAAGTTTTACCTGGTTGCGAGTTTAGTTCTGCTGTAGTGGGTCACGGCCCGGCCGTCGTGTGTGACGGTTTTGTCGGTGGCTTGTGGCGGAGTGGTGGAAGCAAACCGAGGTGTACGCCCTTCGGTGCTTTCAGAGGATGTGGAGGGCGTGAGTATGGCAGTATCAGTCGAGGACCGTGTTCGGGCCGAAGAGCGCCTGAATAATATTTTTCAACCGGACATAGTTTTGCCGACCCAGTTTTTCGCGGCGCTCAAGCGTAAGCGTTATCCGTCGGGTGAGCACCGTCTGTTGGTGGCCATAATCCGGGATGCCGTGGATTGTTTCCAAAAATACATCCATGACCGCGATGGCAAGAGGCGGCAGTTGTTCGTTGACGCCGAAGAGTGGATTAACATCGAGGGGGACCGTGGTCCGTTCTCGTTCGTGAACGTCTGCGACATGCTTGGCATGGATCCTGACTTTGTCCGCGAGGGTCTTGTGACCTGGCGTGATGACGAGCGCAGGAGACAGCGGCGGTCAAAGCGTCGCCAACAGCCGGTTTTGCAGTTGGAAGAGCCCCGGACCGAGGCCCAGGTGGCCATTGGGCTCTAGCTAGTCTGCTGCCGCCATCATAGTATTGAGGCCGCCGGGCCGTGGTGCCCGGCGGCCATATGCCCTATCTGACCCGCATAGATTGTCCTTACTGCGACAGCCCTTTGTTGCGCAAGACCGGGGGACGTTGCGCCAACTGCGGGAAAACGATCAGCGCGCACGTGGCCAGGACCCGTTTGCGGGAAAAACGCGCCGAACAGGCTGTTGCGATAGTGGCCACCGTCCTGGTGCTGGCCCTGTTCCTGTGGGCCGGTGGAGCCGGTCTGTTCGAAGGTCTCGTGGTCTATGCGGTTGGCGGTCTGGCGGTCTGGTATTGGGGCAAGGGAACCTTCTGGGTAGGGTCGCGTGAGGACTCGAACGATCAGAGCTGATCGCTTTGCGGGTCCGACAGGTAGCGGCCCAGCCACGCCACCCCGAGGTAGAAGGGCAGGGTATCGACGGCCGCTACTAAAACTTTAAAAGTATAGCCCGAAGCTATGAAGACGAACAGTTGGGGCCACACCCGGCTGCCCTCGTCCAGGGGCAGGGCAGCAGCGTAGAAATGGGTTATAAGGATCACGGCAGTGGTATCGATGAGTTGGCTGACCATGGTCGACCCGTTGTTACGGAGCCACAGGTGACGGCCCCCGGTAAATCTTTTCCAGAAATGGAATAGCTGTACGTCGATAAACTGGGCGCTCAGGTAGGCGACCATGGAGGCTGTTACCGCACCGAAGGCCATACGGCGCACACCGAAAAATACTTCTTCCGACTGACCCGAGCCGGCACCCGGCAGTACTCCACCCAACCACAGAAAGGCCATTACCCAGAGGTTTATGAGGAGGCCCGTCATAACCACCGAGTTGGCCCGCCTGCGCCCATAGAATTCCGATATGAAGTCGGTGCACAGGAACGTTACCGGGTAGGGCAACATGCCCACGGCAATGATCATGGGGACCCTCAGGCCGGTGCCGGGAATGGAGAAGGATAGGTCGATGAAACGCGAAATGCCCAGGATATTGAGCATCGCCAGGGTGCCCAGAAAGAGCCCTGCCAGTACCAGAAATACCCTTTCCCTGCGGGCGTATAACGGGGTGTCGGGGACCATTGCTTTGTGTCTACCCGTACGGGCGCGTTGACGCTATCACCCTATTGCCGTAAACCGGTCGCCATGAAGATAAAAACATCGCGCAAGAAGGCCAGTGAGCTAGAGGCCGACCTTCTGGTCATTCCGGTTCTGGACGGTGGCGAGTGCTCGGGCCTGGTACGGGAACTGGCCACGGCCACCAGAGAGGCCCTGCAGAAAAGGGTCTCCACAACCGCCTTCAAGGCCAAGCCCGGGGCCACCCTGACACTGCAGACCGAGTCTGGTGACGTTGTTCTGGTGGGTCTGGGAAAGACCAGGCAAAGCGAGAACTGGCGTCGTGCCGGTGGCAAGGCGGCTGCCGTTGCCGCCGGTCTCAGGCCCTCGACGGTGGCTATGTGCAGCGGCCGGGGGTCGGCGGCCAACGCCAACGCTACCGCCTTGCTGGAGGGCTTCCGGCTTGGTGGCTACCGTTTTGACAAATACCGCTCCGGCGATGGTGAAGACCGCTACCAGGGGCCCGAGACGGTGACCCTTGCGGGCGCTGGAGTTACCCTTTCGTCGGCCGCCACGGGGCGCATAATGAGCGTCTGTGAATCGGTCTTTCTGGCCCGCGACCTCATCAACGAAATGTCGAGTGTCAAAACGCCGGCTTTCCTGGTCCGCACGGCCCGCAAGGTAGCCCGCGACGGGGGTTTGTCGTGTACGGTCTGGCAGGGAGAGAAGCTGGTCAAGGAGAAGATGAACGGCATCCTGGCCGTGTCGGCCGGCAGTGCCCAGCCCGGTGCATTCATAAAGATGGTCTATGCCCCGCCGCACAAGGCGCGGGCGACGGTGGCGGTGGTGGGCAAGGGGATCACCTTCGATTCGGGGGGACTCTCCCTGAAGCCGGCCAAGGCAATGGAGTGGATGAAGCAGGACATGTCGGGCGCGGCCGCGGTGCTCGGAGTAATGCAGGCGGTGGCCGTTCTCAAACCGGCCGTCGAGGTACGTGGCTATATTGCTGCGGCCGAGAATATGCCGGGCAGCGGAGCCCAGAAGCCCGGTGATGTCATAACCTACCGCAACGGTACTACCGCCGAAGTCCTCAACACCGATGCCGAAGGCCGCCTGGTGCTTGCCGATGCCCTGTGTGTGGCCAGCGAAGAAAAGCCCGACGTCATGATAGACTTGGCCACCCTTACCGGTGCCTGCATGGTCGCCCTCGGTGTCAGGATTGCCGGGGTCATGGGTAACGACCAGGCCCTGGTTGATGGCCTTTTGCGTCACGGCCGCAGTAGCGGCGAGACCATGTGGCAACTGCCGTTGGTGGAGGACTACATGGCCGATATCCGTTCGGCGACCGCTGACATCCAGAACATCGGTGCGGGTTATGGTGGTGCCATAACGGCAGCCTTGTTCCTGCGCTGCTTTGTGGGTGAGACCAAGTGGGCCCACATGGACATTGCCGGGCCGGCTTTCAATGAAAAACCGACGCCCTATGCGCCCAAAGGCGGTACCGGCTTCGGCGTACGCGCATTGCTGTCATACATAGACTCGCTTTAGTCGCGTCGGCCGTCTGCGTACAGGCGGCGTACCAATTCCAGAGCCTGCTCCCGCGAGCTTATACGTTCTTCAAGTTGCGCGTCCTCTATCTGTTCCAGAACCTCGTGAAAACGTGGGCCGGGCTCGAACCCCATCTCGATGAGGTCGTGCCCGTTAATGAGTGGAGTTGGTCTGGCCACTTCTGCGGGCATGTTTTGCAGAGCATCAAGACAGAAGTTGTAATGGGAGAGGTCGCCGTTTGAAGACAGTGCATCGATACGGGTCAGCTCAAGAAGTTCTTCGATTCCCTCCTGGCGCAAGAAACGTTTGAGAGTGGATGCTTTCATGTCGGCAGCCGAGGTATGGCGTAGGTGCTGGACGACAAGAAATTTTACCCCTTCGGCCACATCGTTGCTAAGGCGCAGCCGTTTGCAGATGTCCACGGCCATATCCCCTCCTATCTTGCAGTGGCCGTGAAAACTCGTGCGGCCGTCGTCGTGGACGGACCGGGTCGGGGGTTTGGCTACGTCGTGGAGCATTACTCCGAGTGCCAGCGTCGTCGTACACCCCGGCTTGAGTTGGTCCAGGCAGCGCAGGGTGTGTTCGAACACATCGCCTTCGGGGTGAAAATCGGGAGTCTGGTCGCAATTTTTCATGGCCACAAGTTCCGGCAACAGCGGCGTCATGAGGCCGCTTTGGTCGAGCAGTTCCATACCCCTGCGGGCCCTGCCATCGGTGAGAATACGGACGAGTTCGTCGCCTATGCGTTCTGCCGAAATTTCCCATATACGGCCGGCTTCGGCCTTGATGGCGTCCATGGTCGAGGCTTCGATCGAAAAATCCAGGCGGGCGGCAAAGCGCACGGCTCTCAGCATCCTCAGCCTGTCTTCCCGGAAACGGGTGGTGGCATCGCCCACGGCTCTCAGGATACCGGCCTCAAGGTCCCGCCTGCCGTCTACATAGTCGATGGTTTCTCCGCTCAGCGGATCTTCGAACATGGCGTTGATGGTAAAGTCCCGCCGTTGTGCGTCCTCCTCGGCGCTGGTGTAGGTGACAGCTATCGGTCGGCGGCCGTCCTGGTAGGCGGAGTCTTTGCGGAAGGTGGCTACTTCGAAGTGGTGGCCGGCAAGGCCGACCAGAATTACCCCGAACTTGCGGCCCACGCCCACGGTGTCTTTGAAGAGCGCCTCGACCTCTTCGGGCCTGGCCGAGGTGGCGATATCGTAGTCGGAGGGCTCAATGCCGAGAATGCGGTCGCGTACACAGCCGCCCGCGAACAGGGCCTGGTGACCGGCTTTCTGCAAGTCGGCGGCAATCGTGGTGGCCTGTTGTCTGAGCATGCGGGCCGATGGTCCCATAGTCACTTGAACCAGGTCAAGCGGCCGTGTCCGGCCGGCCGGCCGACAGGCCCCGGGGGGGGCGGGTTGTAAGGATGCTGCGCAAGGGGCAGGATTTGCGCCGGTGGCCTCTTCGCAGCTCGCAGACCTACCGTCGGTGGAGCGTGTGCTCTCGGCACCGGCCGCCCAAGCGGCCCTTGGCGACTACAGCCGAGAGACCGTTACCGAGGCCGTTCGCCAGCAACTTGGCCGCCTGCGGGGGCGCCTGATTGCCGGCGAGGAGCTGGGCCACGAGGAACTCAACCCCCAATCCGTTGTCGCAGTCGCTTGCCAACATATGGAGCTGGCCCGGCAATCGACTCTCAAAACCGTTATCAACGCCACCGGGGTCGTACTCCACACCAACCTCGGGCGGGCGCAACTGGCCCAGCCCGCCATAGATGCGGTGGTTGCGGTGGCAGGTGGAGCGGTAGCTCTCGAGTACGACCTGGGCTCGGGTCTGCGCGGGGACCGCGACACCCTGGTCGAGGATCATCTGCTGAGCCTCACCGGTGCCGAGGCGGCCACGGTCGTGAACAACAATGCGGCTGCCGTGCTGTTGGCGCTTAACAGCATGGCCGAAGGCCGCGAAGTGCTGGTCTCGCGCGGCGAACTCATCGAGATAGGCGGCTCCTTTCGCATTCCAGAAGTCCTGGCCAAAAGCGGTGCCATACTGTCGGAAGTTGGAACCACCAACCGTACCCACCCCCGCGACTACTCCCGGGCCATAGATGAGCGGACGGCGGCCATTTTAAAAGTGCACACCAGCAATTATCGTATAGTGGGTTTTACGGCGGCGGTGTCGGTTGGGGATCTTGTGGAAATCGCCCGCGGCCACGACGGGGTAAGCGTGATAGAAGACCTCGGTGCCGGTGCGCTGATAGACCTTGGGAAACTGGGCCTGCCCCCGGAGCCGGTGGTACGCCACAGCGTAGAGTCGGGTGCCGACCTGGTCACCTTCAGCGGCGACAAACTTCTGGGAGGTCCCCAATGCGGGATCATCGTGGGCAAGCGTGAGGCCGTGGAAAAACTGCGCGCTAATCCCCTGAAACGGGCGCTTCGCTGCGATAAGATGACCCTCGCCGCCCTCGAAACAACGCTTAGTCTTTACCGTTTCCACCCCGACATCGTCAGCGTGCTTCCTACCCTCAAGGCGCTTACCCGCCCGCTCGAAGAACTCGAGGAGACCGGGCGGCGGGTCGTGGAACTCCTTGGTCGTGGCCTGGGCCCGGACTACGAGGTTCGTGTTGTGGCCTCGGCCGCCCAGGTGGGTAGCGGAGCACAGCCCGGGGTGACGCTTGAGTCACGGGCCGTGTCAGTGACCTCGGCGGGTAAAGGTGCGGATGCCGTGGCCAGGATGTTCAGAGCCGCCAATCCTCCGGTTATCGGGCGGATAGAGAATGATCGTTTTCTTATGGACTTAAGGACTGTGGTGTCGGCCGAGGATCTCGTGCCCGAGTTTGTATGAACGCCATCGTTGGAACCGCGGGCCATATCGACCACGGCAAGTCCGCTCTGGTCCGTGCGCTTACCGGTATCGACACCGACCGTTTGCCGGAAGAGAAGCGGCGGGGAATTTCCATAGAGCTGGGGTTTGCCTGGATGGAGTTGTCCACGGGGGACCGGGTCGGCATCATCGATGTCCCCGGTCACGAACGATTCATCCGTCAGATGCTGGCCGGGGCCCAGGGGTTCGATCTGGTGATCGTGGTGGTTGCGGCCGACGATGGTGTTATGCCCCAGACCGAAGAGCATTTTGAAATTGTTCACCTGTTGGGCGTGAGACGCGCGGTGTTTGCGATAACCAAATGCGACCTGGCCGACCCCGGTCGTATTGCCGATGTGCGTTCGGAGATAGAGGTGCTGGTGGCCGGTACGGACTTTGAGGAGGCACCGGTTGTGGAAGTCTCGGCCGAGCAGGGCAGCGGTATAGAGGAACTCAGACAAGCTTTGGTGGTGTGCCTGAATACGCTTGAGCGCCGCGTCCACAGTGGACCGTTTCGTATGCCGGTTGACCGTAGTTTCGTCCTCAAGGGCCGTGGCGTGGTGGTGACGGGCACGGCTCTCAGTGGGGTGGTGTCGCCCGGCGACGAACTTGAGGTCTTGCCTGCCCGCCACAAGGCCCGGGTCAGGGACGTCCAAGTCCATGGAGCCGACGTGGACAGTGCCTATGCCGGTCAAAGGGTGGCTTTGAGCCTGGCCTCGGTCAGCCGCCAGGAGGTTAAAAGTGGCTCCACGGTAGTGGCGCAGGGTGCGGCTGTTCTGACCTCGCGGATGGATGTCAAAGTGTACCTGAGGCCATCGGCAGCCAGGGCCGTTAAGTCCTATCAGTCGGTGCGCGTTTACCTGGGCACCCAGGAATTGAGGGGCCGTATGATCTGGCTGGACGGTAGTTCCCAACTCCAATCCCCGGCCTCGGCATACGCCCAGATAGTACTCGACCGGGAAGCGGTGGCCTATGTTGGAGACCGCTTTGTTATACGTGACGAAACGGCATCCCACACTCTCGGTGGCGGTTGTGTGCTTGTGGCGGTTGCACGTCACTACCGCCGCAGAGAAAGAGAGGATGTAGTTGCTAAACTTGAGATCTTCGAGAGGGGCAGTGACGCGCAACGTCTGGCTGTTTTTTTAGAGCTGGTGCAAACCCTGGGGGCCGCTCCCTCGCAGGTACTGGCCGGTATCGCCGTAGACAGCGATAGGCTTGCTGCCCTGGTTGAGGATTCCGATACCGTTGAACTACCCGAGGGCCCCCGTCGGCTACTGATGGTCTCTGGTGCCCGCTACCGGGAGTACTGCGACGCTATCGTTGAGACAGTCGGGTCCTTTCACACCGATCACCCGGCACGTGCGGGTCTGGACCTGGAGCATTTAAGAAAAAGTCTTCGCTACATGGCGGAGACCCAGATATTTCGTTCCGTTATAGACAGCCTGGAAAGTAAAAAACGGCTCATGCGCTACGGCAACGTGGTGGCGTTGCCCGGCCACAGCGTTTCCATGAGTGAGGACGACGAGCGCCTGGCCGACAGGATACTTTCTGCCGTGGAATCCTCGGGGGTCATGCCACCGTCACTAAAGCAACTTGAGGAAGATTTCACCGTCGTCACGCGTAAGCTCAGCGATGTCATAGGCGTCCTGTCCGAACGCGGTTCTGTTGTACGGGTGTCTCAGGATCTGGTGTTTGCAAGGACTGTCATGGAAAATGTGGAGTCCAGTCTGTGCAGATATCTAGGTGAACACGGAGAGATAACCGCGGCTGGTTTCCGCGACCTCATTTCCACTTCGCGGAAATACTCCATTCCCCTGCTCGATCATTTCGACCGCAGCGGGGTTACGTTAAGAAGTGGGGATTATCGTCGGCTGCGGGGCATCCCAAGAGCCGGAGCATAGGCAGGTATTTTATGGTGGCTTACAAAAATAATGATAGCAATCAAATTGTACGTTTGACCGAAAAGGTGAGGGCCGGCGGTTGAGCTTCCAAGCTGGGTCCGTCGGACCTCGCCGAGATACTTTCCAAGTTGCCGGCACAAAAAAATCCGAACCTGATCGTGGGTAGTGAAAACAGCGATGACGCAGGAGTACTGCGTATTCGCAGTGACCTGGCGGTCGTAACTACGGTGGATTTTTTCACTCCGATCGTCGACCACCCCTATGAGTTTGGCCGCATAGCCGCGGCCAACGCGCTGAGCGACGTATACGCTATGGGTGCGAGACCGGTATCGGTGCTGAACATCCTTGCCTTCCCTTCAAAAGAACTGAGCGCCGGGGTGATGGTGGAAATATTGCGTGGTGGCGCCGAGAGGGCCGCCGCTGCCGGTGCTGTAGTGGTGGGAGGACACACGGTGTCGGATCCGGAACTCAAATACGGCATGGCCGTTACCGGAGTTGTGCACCCCAAGCGTGTGGTGCGCAATGGTGGGGCAAGGCGGGGAGACCTGCTGGTCCTCACCAAGCCTCTGGGTACCGGTATTGTGGCCACGGGAATAAAGCGTGGGGGTGCAACAACAGCCGAAGAGGAAGCCGCGGTACGTTCGATGACGGCGCTGAACGATGTGGCCGGGTCTTTATTGCAACGTTTCCGGGCACGTGCCTGTACCGACATAACCGGTTTCGGGTTGGCCGGACACGCCGCGGAAATGGCAATGGCTTCGCGGGGGGTACGTCTGGAGTTTGATGCCGAAGCCTTGCCGTTGCTTCCCGGTACGGCAAGGCTTGCCGAGAACGGGTTTGTCACGGGAGGGTCGCGAAGCAACCATGAATATCTCGGCAGGAAGCTGAAGCTGGCCCGAGGCCTGGAACCGGGTGTGGTCGAGGCTGTGGTCGACCCCCAGACTTCGGGGGGGCTGCTGGTGAGTTTGCCACGTAGCCAGGCTCCTGATTACGTGGAACGGCTTCACCGCCACGGTCTGAGGCCCGTTGTAGTGGGAAGGGTGTCGACCAAGCCACAACGTTCACCACATTTTGTAACTGTAGAATAAGCCGTAAGGAGTCTTGCCAAGTATGTTCCATTCACACGCCCGTTTTCTTCTAGCCATTCTGACGGTGGCCGGATTTTCACTGTTTATGGCGGCCTGCCAGAGCCAGGGTCCGGAGGCTACCTCCGAGTTGGTTTCTGAGCCTGCCGCCAGGGTCGAAAGTTCTCCCCCCAGGCAAAGCGACAGTCCGGTACTTGTCAGCTATGCGCAAGGGGTCTTCACGGTCGATGATTATAATGCCCAGGTTGCACGTCTGCCCGAGCGCAGCCGCCAGCTTCTCGGCGATTCCGAAAAACGCCGGCAGTTCATAGAAAGTTATGTAATTTCTGAATTGATATTCGCCGATGGTGAGAGTCGTGGTTTTGGCGACGATGCCGCCATTCGCAAGCAGGTCCGTGACCTTGAACGCAGTCTGGTGATAAGAAAAGTGATGCAGGAGTACCGTAGCCAGGCGGTGTCCGACCAGGAGGTGAGGTCTTATTACGATGCCAACACCGTGGCGTTCAGCGGCGACCGGGTAAAGGTAAGCCATATCCTGGTAAAGGAAGAGGCCTTGGCCTTGGAAATACTCGACAAGGTGCGCAGTGCCCCCGATACTTTCGGCAGGCTGGCCACCGAGCATTCCACCGATCGCACCAATGCCAAGAAGGGCGGTGACCTGGGCTTTTTCGAGCGTGGACGAATGGTCAAGGAATTTGAGGAGGCAAGCTTCGGCCTCGATGCCGACGGCGAAATAGCCGGTCCTATCAAAACCCGTTTTGGCTATCATCTGATTATGAGGACGGGTGGGGAAGATGGTGCGGTCAAACCGTTTTCCGAGGTGAAGGCCAGCATCCGCAACCGTCTTATAACCGAAAAACGCAAGGCCATGACAGATTCCTTTATCGCCGACTTGAAGGCCAAGGCCGCCTACAGTGCCGACGATGGGGCCATCGCCGCGCTGGGCCAATAGTTTACGCCGTGGGTATTGAAGGCCGTGGGCTGAAGGCCGGCCTAGGGGGTGCTGACATAGTTGGTCGTCAGGCCGTCGGTGTCGGTAGCCGTTATCTCTATGAGATGAAGCTTTCCGCGTGGTTCCCAGCCAAGGGGTAGGTCAATGACCCGTGAGGGCCGCCCCCGGGTTTCCAGCAAGTCGGTTTTTTTACCGTCGATACGGGTGATGACCGTGACAAGTCCGCGGTCGTCGGTGACTTGGGCCAGCAGGCGGCGACCATCGCCGTTGGCTGTTGGTGGGATGTGAACGATATTTATCTGGGGCGGTTCCCGCCAGGAAGAAAAGCCCCGGGTGGTGGCGATGTCGAGGGTCGTCTCCAATACCGTAAAGGTTGAAGACTCGCTGACTACCAGTTCCACCTGCGGTATGGTTGCGTAGCTCTCCGTCATTCGTACGGTTAAAGGAAAACTTTTGCGCCCGCCCGGCTCGAGCACTTCGGTTGTGCCGGTTCCCATGACTATTTCATAGACGCTTGACAGTGGGTTCCTCAGTAGGACCCGCACGTTCTTTGCCGCGCTGTCGCCACGGTTCTCTACTTCCACGACTATATTCATGGCGCCCTGGTCTTGAGCCTCGGTGCTCAAGGAGCTCCTGAAAGCCAGTCTGGGTCGTCCGTTGTTGCTGACCCCGATCAGCAGGGGGCCGAACTCGGCTATTTTACGTTGACCTTCGATGATAGTGACGCTGGCCTTGATGCGGCCCGTTCTTGTCCTGGCCGGAGGTTTTACGGGGATCTCCCAGCGTCGTTGCCCGCCGGGCTCCAACCTGCCGAACAGCAGGCTACGTTTGTCGAGCCAGAATCCATTGCTGTCGAGCATGCCGCCGACCCGTTGTAGAGTCCGCGTGCCGGTATTGGTAAGCACAAAAGCCAGCTTCCCCTCCACCCCGGCTCGCAGGGGTTCGCCTTCGATGTCAAGACGCAGGGACACCGTTTCATGCGAAGTGTCGGAGTTGACCTCTGCGCTGCTGCTCCAATCAAGACCCAGGCCTTCCATGGCCGTCTCGACTTCGGCAATGCTGCTTTGTTTGATTGTGTCGAGAAATTCTCTGGCGTTGTCGAGCATCAGCGTGGCCGAGGTGGAACCGTGCTGGACTATCATGAGCCTGGCCAGTTCCAGGGTATGGTCATTCTGGTCCTGGCTGGAATCCTGCACGTAGGTAAGGGTAAGGTGGTCGAACTGCTGTGGTTGTGGAAGCCAGGACGGAGACTGAAGCCAGAAGGGCAGTTCCTCGTCGTCGGCTACGGCGGGAGAGCGTACCCCGTCCTCCGAGATATGGTAGGTCCTGAGTTCCACATCGGGGGTCAATCCGCCTCCGGGGAGTACCTCGCCGTTGGGAAGAAAACGTCCCACGGTCATCTTTATGGAGGTGTCGCGGGTGAGGCTATAAGTTTTTTGTACGGTGCCTTTGCCATAGGTGGGTTCACCTATAATCAGGGCACGGCCATTGCTGCGTACCCCGGCCGCCAGTAGTTCTGACCCCGACGCCGTTCTTGGCGAAGTAAGAAATATTACCGGTAACAGGGAGAACGGGGTATCGGTCCCCGCTTCGATAATCGGCATTAAGCCCGAGACACGTTTGCCGTTGCGGCCGGCGGTGGTGATCAACACCCCGGTGTCCAAAAAAAGATCGCCAATCGCCGAAGACCCCAGCATGCTGCCGCCCGAGTTTCCACGCAGGTCTATGACAACACCGCTGAGTTGCCCCTCTTCGGCAAATTCGCCGACACGTTCGGAAAAATCTTTGGGAGTAGTCTGGCTGAAGTGTGTAATGCGGGCGTGAACCACCCCCCCCTCAAGCATTTCGGCTTCCACCGACGGTATGCGTACCACATCTCTGGTGACCATAATCGGGATGGGTTCAGGCTCGTCCTCGCGCTGCACTGTTATCTGCACCTTGGTCCCGGCGGGCCCGCGGATGCGTTGGACCGCGTCGCTTACCTGTATGTTGGTGGCCGACAAGCCGTCAATTCTGACCACGAAATCTCCGTCTCTGAGGCCCGCCTTCCAGGCCGGCGCAACCTTATAGACTTTGATCAACACCAGACGGTTGTCGCGTATGCCTATGCGGGCCCCTATGCCGGCCAGCTTTCCGCTGAACTGTATCGAGTGCTCGGTCTTGCGCTGCAGGTTAAGGATGCTCGAGTAGGGGTCCAGCCCGCTGAGTATCCCGGCCAGCAGCAGGCTGTCGGGGCCGGGGGTGTCCTTTGGCAGGGGGCCGGCACAGTCCTCAAGCAGGGCCGCCGCGTGCTCGAGCGGCTCTATGAGGGCGGTGAGTTCCTGGCCGGGCCTTGTCTCAAGGTGGAGTTCACATCCGCTGGCCGACAGCACATAGCCACCGTAGGCGGTTTCGGTGGCTTGTACGGTGTCCAGGCGCGATTCAAGGTATTCGAGAGTTTCACCGAGCAGACGACCGGGCTCGAGTTGGTCGTCAAAGAGGTAGTGTCGCTCTATGAGTCTGATCCCGTTGGTGAGGACGGGACCGGCCGCCACCGGGCGGGCGAGGGCCGTAAAGACCCCCAGCGCGATGAGCGCGGCAAGCAAAGGAGATACCCTTGAGGAACCTTCCTTGCGCTTTTGTATGGCTGTTAGACCCAGCCTTGTTTGACCAGCAGGACCGCCGCCTGGGTGCGGTTGCCTACTCCGATCTTGCGGAAAATTCGCTTGAGTTCCGACTTGACCGTCTCCCTGGAGACGTGCAGGCAGGTTGCGATTTCGGCATTGGTAAGTCCGTCGCAGACCAGTCGCAAGACCTCTTTCTCACGCTCGGTGAGGTTGGGCTTCGGCCTCTGGCTGATCTGACTTACGAAAGACTCGCCGGTGACCGGACTGGCTGGCTCCGGGTTGCTGCGTACCGCGGTGGCGGGGTTCAGATAATCATTCATCTTCTCTACCTCCCTCTTTTCGAGGTTTTCCCTTGTAGTATGAGCAACATCCGTGCCATTTTAGCCCCCGATAGGGGGGGCTAAAATGGCTTCCTAACTTCCCGTAATGCAAAGGGTTTTCCCCATATGGGGTAGGACTGAGGTCGTATGCCCACCCCCCAATCGGGTTGCGACTATACGACTTATGGCGCGGATGCACTAAGTCTTTAGTCTTAGCACGTATGGGGGGTAGTCAGTGGAGAGGGTGGGAAAGGTGGGTTTCCACGATAACAGCCAGGTCGTATCCCCAGGGTCCATCGAAGGTTCCCTTGATCCGTCTTCCGTTGATAAACAGCGTAGGTGTGGAGGTGATACCCAGGCTGCCCCCTTGGCGGCAGTCGGTGGTTATGTCTGCCAGGCTCCGGTGGCTGTCCATGCAGGTACGAAAATCATCCGGGTCCAGTCCTATTCTGGAAGCCAGGAGAAACAGGTTGGAATCGAACAGGCGCTTCTGATTGGCGAACAAAGTATCAACCATGTCTTCGAAGCGCCCCTGACCGGCGGCGCACTCGGCGGCTTCCGCTGCACGGCAGGCCCGGTGGTGAAGGCTGCTCGGGATGCTCTCGTTGCACGAAGCGTCGAGAGGGAAGTGTCGGTAAATAACATTTACCTCTCCCGGCCGGCGCTGGAGCAGGGCTTTGAGCAGTTCGTGATTGAGACGGCAATAGCCGCACTCGAAGTCCGAGAATTCCACTATCGTTACCGGCGCGTCGGAGGCACCGATAATATGTCTCCCCGTACCGGTGATTACCTCTGTATTCTTACCGACGGGAAGTTCGGTGTACCATTGGTAGAACGTGGGGTAGGTTTTTTTAACTTCGGCCAGGCTTACCAATTCCGACGGCATGGTGCTTGGCGACGGCCACGTGACCATGGCAAATAAGCCAATGGCCGCTACGCCTGTGAACGCGACAGCCAACACTGTTGTTCTTCCCAACAAAGGTCCCAGCGATGGCCACGACTGTTCGAAAGCAATGGTGCTGCGGTAGGCCACCACTGCGAGCAGGGCGGCGGCCAAGTACAGGACGGTGCACATCAGGCACAGTGTCTTGAGGACGACAAGGGATACCCCGGCCATGTAGACCGAGAACAGGAGCGCTGAAAATATAGTGGCCACTGCCAGGCGCAGCGGCCATCTGGCCGCCATACCGATGCGGCTGCGAGCCGTGAGAAGAAGCCCTGCCGTTGCTGCGTAAACCATCATCGCCATCCAGGCCACCGGGAAGCCGGCTATTTCTGCGAATGGGCTGGCCAGTACACGGTCGCAGTTGATCGAACTGTTGACGTTGCAGAAGCTCGTGTAGGCGGATCCGGCCTCGTCGAGACGGCCGTGGATGTAAGCGGTAACAGCGGCGGCCGCCAAGGCGGCCAGGGATAGACAAACCCCGGTGTTCAGCAGCCGCTTCAGGTTTCGGCGGGCTTTGGCTGCGTGATTTTCGGGCGCAACGGACGAGTGCAAGACCACTCGGCGGGAATCTACCGGGAGGTCTGCCGGTTTGCAACCGGGGCTGTGGTTCTGATCTCCTGTGCCCGCTCCAGGGCCAGAGCCGATTGGGCGGGTTGGCCGATAATGCTGTAGGTAAGGCCAAGATTGAACCAGGCCTGCTCGAAGGCGGGGGCGTGTGTTATTGCCTGCCGGTAGGCCTCGGTGGCCTCACCGTAGCGTCCCCTGCGAGCCAGCATGTTGGCTTTGTTGTACCAGGCCGCAGCGTATCCCGGCATGATATCAGTGGCCCGTTTGAAGGAGACCAGAGCCGCTTCGGTATCATCGGCCTTGCCGTAGGCCGAGGCCAGTTCCATGTGGGCCCGGGCACTGTGGGGCACTGTCCGGGTTGCCGACCGGAACAGTTCCAGCGACGAACGCCAATCGTAGGACCTGTTGGTGTCGATGGCCAGCCAGGCCACCGCCACAGCGATAAGTACGGTTGCGGTCGTGCGTGGGGCACGGCCATAAACCCCGGCCGCCGCTGTACCCAGAAGCAGACAAATGCCCACAGAGGGTAGGTAGAAGAGCCGTTCGGCCATGATGGTGCCGATCGGTATGACGGCGTTGGAGACTATTGAGTAGGTCGAGCCGGCCAACAGCAGCGATAGAGTGATGGCCGGGTTTCTGCGGCGATAGTGCCAGGCTGCAGCCGCGCCGAAGGCCAGCAGAGCCAGGGCCAGCGCCACGTATGCATCGCCTGAAAAGCCGGGAACGAGGCCGAGGGCGTTGTAGGAGTAATCCGCCGAGAGTTTGGCCGGCCACAACAACAGCCACAGATAATGGCCGAGTACGGACAGGGCGCCGAGCAGTCGGGTTGCCGTTGGCAGTACACCCAGGGGGTTGTCGAGAAGGTCGCCGCCCCTTCCAAGGCCTTCACCCACCGAGGCCCTTATGGCCATAACTACGACCAGGGCTGCCAGCAGCCAGGCCCAGGCCTCAAAATCCCGCCTGTGCTTTTGTGCCGACCCCGGCAATACCAGAGCTACAAGGGGTGGGACGGCAAGCAGGGTGAGTGCATTTTCCTTGGACAGTACGGCGGCAATGAAAATTACCGCCGCCGTCGGCAGCCGCCATCTTCTGCCGTGCTGGCGGTAGTCGAGGAGCAACAGCAGGGCCAGCAGGTAGCCGGCGGCGGCCAGTAGCTCTGCCCTGCCAACCACCCAGGCCACGGCTTCGCTATGAATCGGCAGGAGGCTGAAGGCTGTGCCGGCTGTCCAGGCTGCGGTGGCCGTCAGGTCAAGGCGCAGGGCCAGCAAAAAGACGAGCCAGGCCACCACCCCGTGCAGGATAAGATTTGCGAGGTGGTATCCCTTTGGGTCGAGTCCACCGAGGGCATGGTTGGCGGCGAAAGACAGGGTGGTCACCGGGCGGTAGCCAGCGGCGTCGGTCCTGTGTGAGCCCCACCAGGAGCGCTGGCTGATGATTGCATAGGGGTCGGGCGTGGTGACCAGTTCGTTCGAGACGATGGCGTTACGGTCGTCCGAGATGAACTTCCCATCGATGCTTGGCCAGAACGCTGCGAATGAAACGGCGACAAAAACTGCCAAAGGCAGTACAGCCTGCCACCTTCTCTTCACCGCTTGTTTACCCGTCTCAGTTAAGAGGGAGAACTCCGGTTATTGCCGCATCAATGCCAACGGGGCTACCATCGGGGTCGGTGGCGTCGACCACCCGAACGTCGAAACTCGAGGGAAACAGAGCCTCGCTGGTCTTGAACGTGCACGAGACCACCGAAGTAGGGGTAGAAAAGCCGTTCAGGTCCACCAGTGCATAAGACAGGCGCCCGCCCCGCTGGTTGTTGCCGAGGACCATGGCCGCGTTGACCAGCGGCGAGCAGTCCACCGATTCTCCCTTGCCGACAAAATTGCCGCTGCTGCCGGTGTGTAGAATCTCAAGTTGCAGGGCGCCCAGAATGCCAGAGTTACTGATTACCCCGATTGTCACCGAGTAGGCATGTACCTGGGATTCCTGTGCTCGGTCCGGGGTAGGGGTGGCCTGGGGGGACTGGACTGTGCCTGGCTGTGGGTCGGACTGCTGGAGGGTTGGAGCCAGTTGAGTGCCGTCTCGTCCGTCGCTGGAGCTTTTGGCAGCCGGCCCGGGCTGTTGGCGGGTCGCTTGGGTCTTGCCCGGCGGCGGCGATTGGCCACTTTTCAAGGTGACGGTGCTGTCCTTGTCCTGCTCCCGCCTTTGGTCCGGGGCCGGCACCTGCCGCACCGACGGGAGTAACGAAGGGTCGCCGCCGGCCGGCCCGGCCGGCTCGATATGCTTTGTAGGTTTGTCGGGCCGGGCGGGTTTGTTACGCGATGGTGACTCAGAAGCGGCTGTGGACTTTTTGCGTGACAGCCGCCCGCCGTCGCTGGCGGTGGCTATTGCGAGGGCCGCCGCCACGTCACTGGACGAGGTCTGCCGGCTGTCGGTTGTCATACGGCATACCACCACGTCCAGCGGCGCCGTCAGTGGCTGCTTCGAGAAAATGGCAATGGTGAGTTTGCCACTGCCGTCATCCGTAAATCGGGCCTTGACGTGGGGCAGTATGCTTGCACAGGCGGGTTCTCCTCCCGCCAACAGCGGCCTCGCCTTTGCCTGTGAGTAGTCGACGATGATGGTGGCTTGGCGTTCGATGTTTCGTTCCAGTGGGATGACGACTTCAACCGCCTCTTTGCCTCCGCCACAGGCGGCCAGCGTCACCAACATAACAACGGCAGGCAGGATGGTTGGTGTTCCGGGTCTCACGTCAGCCTCCCGTGGTGGTACTCGAGGTGCTTGAGGTACTCGAGGTGCTCGAGGAGCTGGTGGAAGAGGAGCTGGTGGAAGAGGAGGTTGATGTGGATACCGACACGGACTCGCTTATAGAGTACACCGCCACTTCGGGCAACGGACTGACGGGTGCGTTCGAGGTGTTGGTGGCGGCGGTCACCGAAATCAAAAAGTTTGCCGTCGTCGGCTTCACGGTGGCTTGGTATACACACGACACTATGTTGCTGTCGGCATCCATAGCATCGGCCGTCTCCACTTGAATATGGACGGTCAGTTTGTCGGTGTCATTGTCGAAAAAGCTTGGAAAATCGGCGGTGATTTCCACCAGGGCACGACAGCTTACCGAAGAACTACTGCCCTT
>JAYGCL010000082.1:0-20149 GCA_046583365.1 Deltaproteobacteria bacterium | reverse complement strand
ATGCCGCCAATGGCCCCGACGATTTCAGTTCCGTAACACGGCGTGGTTTTACGGGTTCTCAAGAGTCGGTGGGCATCGCCGATTACCCCGATGGGGTTTACAATATAGTGCGGTTGAAGGGACTGGTGTCGTGGAACTCTCACGCCTTCAACCTCACCAACCAGGAGGTATGGTTGGATGCCTATAACAACACCTACTACACCAACAACCTGACCTTCCAGGTTCGGGGGGGACTGAACACCAGCCGCATCTTTGTGCAGCACGTCGCGCCTTTTGAGGAAGAGGAGTACTGCATGACCCACACCTTTGCCCAAGGTAGCCGGGTGTTCATGATTACTTCGCACACCCATCGTCACGGCAAACGTTTCCGTTACTATTGGGGCCCCCAGACGGAGTGTACGGGTGGCAATATAGTCAATGCCGACCCCGGCTGCCTGCCCGGTGCCCCGGCCGACATTTTCTACGAAAGCTACAACTACCAGGACCCCGTTTATATGGACTTTGACCCGCCGCTATTGTTCCAGGGCACTGTGGCCGAGCGTACCATCAAGGCCTGCTCGTTGTTCGACAACGGCAAGGCCAACCCCTCGGAAGTAAAACGTCAGTCGACCAGTCCTGCGCACCCGGCTACCAATTTCGGCGGGCCCTGCCCGAACACGACCGTGGCCTGCCTTGGCGGGGCCAATCAGGGGGCACTCTGTTACGGCAATGACGATAACTGCCCGGACTCTATTTGTGATGCCTGCCCGGCTACCGGGGGGCTCACCACGGAAGACGAAATGTTTGCGCCCTCGTTCCGCTACTATATAGATCCAGAATAATGCGAGACCAGGCCCTTTCCCGCGAGCACCCCAACATCATCCACCCCGGCTGGTATGCCGAGTACGGATACCCGCACGACACCTGGACGCGTATGCGCCGGGAAGACCCGGTGTCGTACTGGGACGAGACCGAAGGGACACCGTTCTGGGCGGTTACCAAACACGCCGATATCGTTGAGGTTGGCGGCCAGCCCGAACTCTTCAAGAGCGGCCAGCGAATTGTCCTGCAACACGACGGTGAACCCGAGGAATTCGGATTCCCCCCCACACTGATCCAACTCGACCCTCCCAAGCATGGCCGCTATCGTCAACTGGTAAACCGCCGCTTTACTCCCGGCGTACTCAAAAAAATGCGGGACGACATCGAGCGTATCGGTGCCGAGATAGTTGACGGGCTGGTAAAAGATTCCGATACCGATGAGTGCGACTTCGTCGAGAAAGTTGCGGCCCCGCTGCCCATAGCCGTGATTGCCTGGTTGATGGGTGTGCCGCGAGAGGACTGGCATCTATTATTCGATTGGACCAACCGTGCCATCGCCGCCACCGACCCCGACTTCCGCACTGAAGGCATGACGGCCCAGGAAAGTTCCCAGGCGGCCATGGCCGAGTTGTTTGCCTACTTTGCCGAGTTGGTCGAAGACAAGAAGAAGAATCCCGGTGAGGACCTGGTCACACTGTTTGCCAATGCCGAGATAGACGGAGAAAAATTACCGGACCTCGACGTGCTGGCCTGGTGTATGGTCATTGTTATCGCCGGTAACGAGACCACGCGCAATGCTACCAGTGGCGGCATGTTGGCCTTTATCGAACACCCGGACCAGTTGCGCCGACTCCAGGCCGACCTCTCGCTGATGCCCTCGGCGGTTGAAGAAGTGTTGCGCTGGACGAGCCCGATTATTCATTTCAGCCGCACCGCGACTGCAGATACCGAACTCGGCGGTAAAAAGATCCGGCAAGGGGAGCGTCTGGCGCTCTTTTACCCTTCGGCCAACCGCGACGAAGACCTCTTTGACGAACCTTTCGAGTTCCGCATCGACCGTACTCCCAACCGCCACCTGGCCTTCGGCGGGGGCGAGCATTTCTGTCTCGGCGCTCACATTGCGCGACTGGAATTGCAGGTGGCATACAGGCACCTGCTGCCGCGCATAGAAGAGATAGAACTGGCCGGCCCGGTGGTGCGCCTGCAATCGAACCTGGTCGGTGGCCTCAAGCGTTTGCCTATTCGCTACAGTCTTAAGCCTTAAGAACCCGTTGGGCCTCTTTCAGCATCTGTGCCGGCGAGGGGCGTCCCATGGCACCATAGATGTTGAGTAGGCCGGGCTTTTGCACCCAGGAGTGCAAACGATCTGTGCCGCCCTCGTCTCCGGCCCTCATAATGAAATAAGCCGGCTGCAGGAAAGCGCCTTCAGGGTAGGCTTTCGACCTGGGGTGGCCGCTGCTGGTAGGTATGGAAAAGTACTCGGCCAGTTTCAGATGGGGGTCCGCAATCATGCGGTAGGGAATGTCGTGAGAACGCCGGAATCTGGCCAGTCTTGAGGGCGAATCGGCCGAAGCACCGACGATCTCAACGCCGGCGGCTTCGAAGTCTTTTTGCAGCTTGGAGAGCCCCTTCCAGGAGCGCACGCAAACCGGTCACCAGTGTCCCCTGAAGACAATCATCCCCAGGGGGCCTGCACTGTTGAGTCGTTCGACCAGGTTCCACTCCCGGTCCTGGTCGGAGCGCAGTATCAGGTCTTCTCTGTCGGCTGGTTCCATATGTCCAGTACGGTACGTACCCCGCGCGAAGCGCGCAAGTCGTCCATGGCCTCGTTGATCTCGGCCAGTGGACGGTGGGCGGTGATCATGTCTTCGAGATTGAGGCTGCCGTTTTGCCACAGTGACACCAGACGGGGGATGTCACGCAATGCGTTGCAGCTGCCGAGTACGCAGCCCAGAATTTTTTTTCCGCTTATCGTGAATACCGCTTCGGGCCCGATGTTAATGCTTTCGTCTATGGGGGCTGCACCTACGCAGACCACCGTGCCCCCGTTTCTGACCAGGCCAAGGACCTGTTCGGCCAGCGCTGCGCGCCCGGCTGTCTCGAAGGCGTAGTCTACGCCCACTTCGGTGATCTCAACCACACGGTTGAAAAGGTCTTCGGTGGTGGGGTCGATAAGGTCGGTGGCGCCAAAGCGCTCGGCCATGGCCCGTCTCTCGGCTACCGGGTCCGAGACCATGATGCGGGCTGCGCCGGCAATGCGGGCTCCCTGCACGGCACTCAGCCCTATGCCGCCCAGGCCTGCGACCAGAACGGTTGCGCCCTCTTCAACGCCGGCCGTGTTTAATACCGCACCCACACCGGTTTGCACGGCACAGCCGATGACGCAGGCTATGTCGAGAGGGATGTCGTCGGCGATCTTGACGGCTCCGCTTTCCTGCACCAGTACGTATTCGGCGAAGGCGGCAAGGTTTACACCACGGTATATGACCTCACTGCCGCGCTGCAGACCAGTAGAACCGTCGGGAAACGAACAGGTCTGTATGCCCAAGGCGTTTACACACAGGCTCTGCTCCCCGCGCACGCACCAGTAACAGCTGCCGCAGGGAGGGCAGACGGTAAGCACGACGTGGTCTCCCTCGGCCAGGCCACTGACGCCGGGGCCGACTTCTTCGACCACGCCGGCGGCTTCGTGTCCCAGCACCACGGGTGTCAGTGAGGGGAAGGCCCCATCGGCTATGCTCAAGTCGGAGTGACACAGGCCGCAGTGGCAGACCCGTACCTTCACCTGTCCGTGGCCGGGGGAGGCGATTGTTATGTCATCGACGATTTCCAGGGGTTGCCCGGGGGTTGTAAGTAGTGCGGCCTTCATAAGTCTAGTTGGCAAGTTGCCGCTGCCTGGCCGAGGCGCTCGGCTCCGATTGACCCGGCCTGTCGTACGGCGGCCGCGCCCAGGTCTTCTATGTTGGAGCCCAGGTAACCGCGCCCGGCGAGCAGACCCAAGGCCCCAGCAAAAATAGCAACCAACGAATAGCCAAGTAGCTTTGCCCACATGGAAGTTCAGCCCTGTGCGTCGGTGGTTATGACGCCGAGGCCGGCCTCATGGGAGAAGGGGTGTCTACTGTCGTGTCGGCAATTTCCTGATCTCTGCGTCCGGCCACCGCATCGCGGAGCTCGGCGAACGATTCCTCGATATCGAGGCAGAAGAGGTGGAGGTCTGCCAGTGTGTCGTACTCACCGTTGAAACCCCAGAACAGAGTTCCGTCGTAGCTGAACAGAGCCACGCCCAGGCCGATGCCTTCAAGAAGCGGAACCTGTCCGTACATTGACAACATTTTTGACCCCAGGGTATAGAGCGGAAACTGGGGGCCGGGGACGTTGATGACGATCATGTTGACCTGTCCGCCGGCGCTACGAGCGGCTAGGGAGAGGAGACTGGTGGGTGTCCAATCGGCCACCTTCATCATCATCTGAATGCCCAGGGCACTCCGTGAAGCTTTGAGTTCCTTGGTCTTCTCGTGGATTATCGCGAGGCGGTCCAGCGGGTCTTCCAGCCCGATGGGAAGGTCGACGATCCATGAGGACACCTTGTTCCCCAGCACCCCACGCTCTTCTTCCTTACGTACGCTGACCGGGGCCGCCACGCGGAATCTGGTTTGTCCGGGGTCGGTCTTATGGCGGAGGAGGTGGCGGCGTACGGCACCGGCAACGGTGGTCAGTATCACGTCGTTGAGCGTGCAGCCGGCCTGCCGGCGCACGGCCTTGACGTCGTCGAGCGGCATCTGAATCCAATCAAAACGACGGTGTGGTCCCAACTCGCTTGCGTTGATGGGGGTTTCGTCGATTCCGTCCATCGTAACTTCGACGAGATTGAGCAGGGCTTTACCCCGAACCTTGAGTTCCTCGGTGATGTCGTCTCTGCCTCGTTCGTTACTGAAACGGGCCAGACCCGCGAGCATGCGCCGGGGTAGACCAAAGCGCCGTACCACCTGGTCCCGCAACAGGGTGGCATTTGAAGGTGCCGGTCTGGGTACGTAAAGCGGGGGATCTTGTACTTCGTATTCGGGGGTGGTGGTCATGAGAATGTGGCTGAGGTCCACCCCCGAGGCTCCGTCTATCATGCAGTGGTGCAGCTTGGTTATGACCGCAAAACGGTTGCCTTCAAGGCCCTCTACCAGCCAGGCCTCCCACAGCGGCTTGGCGCGGTCGAGCTGTGTGCCCATGATGCGGGCCGCCATGTGCTTCAGCTGTCTCTCGGTTCCCGGCCTGGGCAGAGAGGTGTGGCGGACGTGGTAATGAATGTTGAAATTGGGGTCGTCCACCCACACCACGGAACCTTCCAACGGCGTTGTTTTGAGTTTCTGTCGGTAACGGGGGATCAGGTGGAGACAGGCTTCGATACTGCGGCGGTACTTGTCAAAATCTACGCCGCCGTGCTGGTTGCGAAGCGGTTCGGCATCAAAGATCTGCACCGCGGACACGTGCATATGTATGGTGGCCTCTTCCATGACCAGGAACATCGTATCCTGGCCGCTCAGTCTCTCGTAGTATTCAGAAGCCATCTGCAATCCTCATCCCCACCTGCGGCAGGGGTCTGGGAGTTGTAGCAGAGTCGGCTCCGGGGTGTCGAATGGCCGCCGCCCGCTATCAGGCCGGGCCGCCCGCTTGGACCAGCCCGCTGCGCTCGAGTGAGGAGCGAACAAAGGGCTTGATGCTCGGGGTCCACTGGAAGGCGACATGGCCGCCTTCATACCAATGGATTGCAGGGCGCCCCCAGTGTCTCCACAGGGAGCGGGCCTGGCTCGGGGGGGCCATGCGGTCGGCCAGGCCGGCAAAGATGAAAAGTTTGTCGCGGGTTACTTTGGGCTTGAGCTTGAGCGGCGCCACCACGCCCATGACGTCGTCGATGAGTTGCCAGTCCAACCCGGCCGCGTCGCGGCGGCTGCGGGTAATCCAGTTTTCGTTGTCGCGGGCCAGCGACGTGAAGTCTACCGCCGGTATTCCGGCTATGACGCAGTCGAGTTCGTCTTGCAGGGCACAGCTGACTGCCGAGTTGTATCCGCCCAGGGACAGGCCGTACATGCCGATGGTCTCCGCGCCTCTGTCGCGTAGCCAGGAGACCATACGGCGCAGGTCCCAGGCGGCCTGGGCAAAACCGTGAAGGGCGTTGATGTAGTCGATCGATACCAATTCACCGCCGCTAAAAAAACCAGGCTTACGCGGGCCATGCAGGGGCAGGACGGGGAAAAGGAGATTCAGCCCCAGTTCTTTGTGCAGCCAGTTGGCGTCGAAGCCATGGAAGTTCATAAGCGGCGTGCCCATGCCGAAAGCATGAACGCAGACCAGCCAGGGACGGGCCTTGCCCTTGTGTTCGAGAATGAAGGCATGCCCGCTGCGGTTTTCCTCGTAGTCGAGCCAACGCCGGCAGCCCGGTTCATCGGGATGGGGACGGTAGTCGCTGTCGAAACGGAGGTGGGTGTAGTCGATGGTGGTCCCCATGGCCCACGCCCGTTTGCGCGTTGTGCTGAATTGGTCAAGCGGCGGGGGTTCGCGATGGTATCCGGCGGGGTTGTCCAGCCAGCCTCGCCGTTCAAACATACGGCGGGCATCTACCAATTCGCTGCAGATGCGGCGTAGTTGGCTGGAGCGTGGGATGCCGGCCATCGTTGCCACCGTGGTCATGAAGGTCTGGTCGAGTGCCCCCTCGGCCATGGCTTTCCAGGAAAGCACGCGTGTCGGCGTCTCGGTGTCAGACCGAGTCCCTGGTGGGTCGGGCCAGGATCCCTTAAGAAGCGTCCCTGTCGGCATACGTGACAGAACCGGCCCCATTCGGGTGGGTGCCCGGAACTCCTACTATACAGGGGACACTGCAGTGTGGCGGTTGTCAATATAGAGACGCACAAAAACGTGTGAAACAAAGTCAGTCGTTCATTTGATAGCTGTCTTTGAGTGGGTAAATTTCGTTGTCCCACACGCGTTGCTGTCGTTGTGCATCCGATGCCGGACGTTTGATCATATCCAGACAAAAAGCTTCCTGTTGCGGTGTGGTGCTCGGATTGTCGCGGAGGTTCAATGCATAGCGGGACATGTCGCGCACCATAACGTCGAAGATCTGGTCCAACAGGTCGTTGTTGATGTCGTAGACCTTGACGTTTTCAAGCAGAAGTTGGGCGTAGACGATGCACACGAAAATTTCGCCCACGGCCATGAGAAAGTTCAGGTCCTTGAATTGGTCGGGGCCGGGAGGGGACTCCATCATGGAGCGCCTGAAGACGTTCAGCTGTTCTTTGAACAGCCCCAGATTGGGGGTGTCGTGGAGGTCAAAGACCCCCTGGTAGTCGTGAAAGTGTACCTCGGCCAGGCCACTGGTGGATCCCTGGTTGAAGAGAAAGTCGTCGTTGGCGGCGTCGTCGCGGGTAGGGATCTCTTCGAATTCACCGTGATTGAAGAAGTAGTTGGCTATGAACTTTACCATCAGCGCAATGTTGACGTGTACCGTGCCTTCGAGTTTGGGCAGGGCTCGGATGTCGCGGGCAGCCATCTCGAAGTAGGTCTCGCTTTCGAAGCCCTTGGCGGCGATCACATCCCACAGGTGGTTTATGACGTCCTCGCCCTGGGTGGTCACCTTCATCTTTACCACCGGGTTGTAGAGTAAGTAGCGGCGGTCCTCACGCGACGCCGAACGCATGTAGTCGGCTGCACGCAGAGCCACCAGCTTCATGGTGACAAGACGGGCATGGGCGTCGGAGAAGAGTTGTCTGACGTGGGGAAAGTCGGTGACGTATGTGCCGTAGAGGTTGCGGGAGGCGGCGTGGTTGATGGCTTCGTAGAAGGCGTGGGTGGCAATACCGATGGAGGCCCAGCCGAGGTTGAACTTGCCGATGTTGACGGTGTTGAGTGCCGCGTTCCATGCATCGCGGCCTTTCGACAGGATGTCGGCTTCACTTATGGGGTAGTCGTTGAGTTCAAACTCGGCGACATAGGACTGTACGTTTATGAGGTTGCGGACGCAGTTGAAATCAGGGTGTTCGCAGTCGGCAACGAAGAAGACATAGTCGCGGGAGGCCTTGTCCAGTTTGCCGTCTGGGCCGGCAATGCGGCCGAAGGTTGAAATCATACGGGCCTTGTTGGCATTGCCGATGTAGTACTTATCACCGCGGGCGAGATAGCCGTCGCCATTTTCGCGTGGCACCAGCATCATGTCGCTGGAGTAGAGGTCGGCGCCGTGCTCTTTCTCGGAGAGCCCGAAGGCGAAAATAGCGCCGTCCTCGAGCAGGGCGGCGGCCCTTTTCTTGAGGTCCTCGTTGTCGCTCATCCATATGGGGCCGAGCCCGAGTATCGAGACCTGCCAGGTGTACCAGTAGTGGAGCCCGTAAAAGGCCAGGATCTCGCCGAATTCACACAGCCGCCAGGTGTCCCAACGGCTGTCGGCGCCGCCGTAGGCGGAGGGCGTCAGCAGGGTGGCGAATATGCGTTCACGGCGGACAAAGTCCAGAAAGTCGGCATACCAGGTCATGGCCCGGTCGTCGGCCTTGAGCTTGCGCTTGCCCTTGTTTTCGAAGAACTCGATGGTCTTGAGCATGATCTCGCGCGAGCGCTGGTCGGGGTAACGGCGGCAGTGATTCTTTGGATTGAGTAGCAGCATGGAGTCCTCGTTAGCAAAACGGCCGCCCTTGGGCAAGACTTTCGGGACTGGGACACGGCTGTGACCACCGACCCTTACTTCGTCTACCTGTTGGATCCCTCTTACTTTTCGGGGAAACTCGAGGCCTACCTGCGCTATAAGAACATTCCCTACCGGCGTATCGAGACCACTTGGCGCAGGATGGGCCGCGAGGTTCTGCCCCATACGGGGCTCATGAAAGTTCCCGTGGTGCTGACCCCCCAGGACCAGTGGCTGCAGGACACCACGCCCATGATCGACTGGTTCGAGGAGCGCTACAGCTTGGGGGCGGTGCTGCCGCCGGATCCTTATCAGGCTTTTTTCTGTCGTCTGCTCGAAGACTATGCCGATGAGTGGTTGTGGCGGCCCGCTCTCCACTACCGTTGGAGCTATACGGCCGATGCCCGCCTGCTGAGCCGTCGCATTGCAGAGGAATCGCTCTACGACACCCCGGCCCCGGGCTTTGTGCTGCGTTGGATGCTGCGGCGCCGGCAGATGCGCGAGTATGTACGCGGCGACGGTGTTACCCGGCGCACCCGCGCCCACGTTGAGACGGTGTACTTCAACACTTTAGACCGTCTCGAGCGGCTGCTCGCCGACCGCCCCTTCCTACTCGGCGGGCGTCCCTGCCTTGCCGACTTTGGTTTCTTTGCCTCCATGTTCCGCCACTTCAGCCTCGACCCCACGCCTTCGCGGATCATGCGCGAAATGGCCCCGGGCGTGTACGCATGGGTGGCCAGGATGTGGAATGCCGATTGCCTTGAAACCGCCGACGATGACTCTGGGTGGCCCGCAGCCGGAACCATCCCCGGCCAGTGGCAGGAGTTCCTCGCCGACATGGCCACCGGTTATCTCGAATACCTCGACGCCAACGCCCTTGCCTGGCGGGATGGAAAACGGCGCATGGATGTGACGCTGCAGGGCGTCGACTACCGGCGCCTTCCCGTGGTCCATTACCGTGTGTGGTGCCGCGAGCGTCTGCAGCAACATCTGGCGGCTCTGCCCGCCGAGGCCGGCCAGGCCGTGCGTGCCACGATGGAGGAGTGGGGAGCCCTGGAGCCTCTGATGCGCAGTGGAGAGATTGCTTCCCACCTCCACGATGGCGCTGAGCCCCCGCTCTGCGTCGCGCCGGAGAAAACCCGTTTCCTCGAACGCTACGCCGTGTACTGGCCGGGTTGGAACAAGGCCGGCCGTGGCTGAGAGCGGGCAAACGGCCCTGCAGGGGCGCCGGGTCCTCGAACTGGCCGGGCCGCGCGGGGAGTACTGTGGCAAGTTGTTTGCCGATATGGGGGCCGACCTCATCAAGATAGAGCCCCCCGGCGGTGGCGCTACCCGCGACCTGCCACCCTTTGCAGGCGGGCAGGCGGGCAAAGATCGCAGCCTCTCCTTTATATACTTAAACAGTGGCAAACGCGCCGTAACGCTGGATCTGGAAAGGGCCGAAGACCGCCGCCTGCTCGTCGGCCTTGTTGTCGGTAGTGACCTGGTCATAGAAACGTTCGAGCCCGGCTATCTCGACAGTCTCGGTCTGGGTTACCAGCAGTTGAGCAGAATCCGTCCGTCCATCGTGCTGACTTCGATCAGCGGGTTCGGGCGCAATGGGCCTTACCAAAATTTCAAGAGCAACGATCTTGTGGCCAGTGCCCTGGGTGGTGCCATGTACGTGACCGGCCGGGCCGAAGACCCGCCCGTGCGCCTGGCCGCAACCCAGGCCGACGTTATGGCCTCCACCTATGCGGCCTCGGCCAGCATGATCGCCCTCTACCACGCCTCCTTGAGCGGTCGTGGTCAGCATGTGGACATTTCGGCCGAAGAAACCACGGCCTCGGTTTCTCATATCTGCGGGGTGGGCAAGTGGCTCGACGATGGCATCATCCCTGTGCGTATGGGGACCGGGCTGTTCGCCTCGGTGCCTTCGGGTACTTACGCTTGCAGCGACGGCCTTATCTATTTGATGGTAAACCGTCCGGCCCATTGGAAGGCTCTGGCGGTGTGGATAAACGAGGTCACCGGTAACCGCGAGGTGCTCGACCCTATGTTCGAAGGGCCTTCTTCGAACCGTCTGGAATACCGGGACCTGCTCGACCTGTTCATCGCCGATTTGACCTCTACCATGAGTGTCGATGAGGTTTATCATCAGGGCCAGGGCCGCAACATCGCCTTTACGCCGACAAACACCACGGCGGCGGTGGTGGCCGACAAACAACTCGAGTCTCGCGGCTACTTCCGTCAGGTCGAACACCCCGAGGCCGGACCTTTGCGCGTGCCGGGGCCGCCCTACCGTCATTCGCTTACCCCCTGGAGGCTCGGGGGGCCGGTGCCGCGGGTGGGCCAACACAACGACGAGGTCTTGTCTGAGGTCGTGGCGCCGGTGTCGGTCCGTACCGGCACCGATGGCCGGCAAACGGACGGCGCCGGACCTCTGGCCGGTATTCGGGTGGTCGAATTTTCCGTGGGCATGGCCGGTCCCTGGATAGGTCGTTTCATGGCCTACTGCGGGGCCGAGGTGATACGGGTGGAGTCGCATAAACGTCCGGACGTCGTGCGTCAGTACGTGCCGCCCTGGGCTCCCGAAATGGGGACCCAACCGCAGTTGTCTCCCTGGTTCACCGATTGGGATACCGGCAAGCGTTTTGTTGCCCTCGACCTGGCCAGGACCGATGCCGTGGAACTGGCCAAACGTCTGGTGGCCAGGGCCGACGTGGTGGTGGAAAACTACCGCGCGGGCGTGGTTGAAAAGCTCGGCCTCGGTTACCAGCACCTCGTACGTGTCTGCCCCGACCTCATCATGCTCTCCACCTCCGGCTATGGAGACAGTGGCCCCTGCGCGGGTTATGCCACTTGGGGGCCGAACATAGAGGCGCTGTCGGGGTTGAGCAGCCTCAGCGGGTTTCCCCACCGCCAGGCTACCGTCACCCAGTACGCCTATCCCGACGGGGCCAGTGCTATGCACGGGCTTTTCGCCGTCATGTGTGCGCTCGACTATCGCCGCGGCAGTGGCCAGGGGCAGTACATAAACCTGTCGCAGTTGGAGACCATGGTAGCGGCCATAGGCCCGGCCTTGATGGATAGCCTGGCCGGTGGTCCGGAACCTGTGCGGCTTGGTAACGCTTCGCCGGTGGCTGCCCCCTACGGCTGTTACCCCTGCCGGGGAGAGGACCGTTGGTGTGTGGTCTGTGTAGATGACGAGGACGAGTGGCTCTCTCTTTGTGGTGTCATGCAAAGGCCGGAGCTGGCCCATGATCGTCGTTTTGCCACAATGGCCTTGAGGCTGGAAAACTCGGCGGCCCTTGATGCCGAGGTCCAGGCCTGGACCCAGGGCCTGGACGCCTATGACGTTATGCAACGTTTGCAAAAAGCCTCGGTGGCCGCCGGTGTTGTTCAAAACGTGGAAGATCTGATGGAAAGAGACCGGCAGCTGGCGGCGCGCAATTTTTTTGAACAGGTCGAACACCTGAGCAAAGGCACCGTGACCGCCACCGGCCTGCCCTTGGGGCTTACCGGCACGCCGGGGCGCAGCGGCCGGGCCGGGGCTGCCGTGGGTGAGGACAACCTGTATGTATTCGGCCAGCTGCTCGGCATGAGTAGCGCAGAGATAGACGCGATGGTGGCCACCGGCGCCATCGAGAGGAGGAATTGATATGACTGATACCGATACCCTGGCCAGGCTTGTCGACCTTGAAGAGATACGGGACCTGGCCCGTCGGTATGCGCACTCGGTTTGGATCCACAACATTGATGGGGCCGTCGGTCTCTTCTGCGAGGACGGGTCCATGGACGTGGGCGATGCCGAGCCCGTCAAAGGCAGGGAGAAACTGCGCCGGGCCTACGAGGAGATGCTGGGCGACGCCGACCTCCAGCCCTTCGTCCACAACCACGTCGTCGACCTTGACGGCGACCATGCCACGGGTACCTGTTACCTGGACCTGCGCGCCACGGTTGACGGCCGCTCGATGATAGGTTCGGGTTACTACAACGATGTTTATCAAAGGACAGGCGAGGGTTGGAGGTTCAAAAGCCGCAAGTTGACGTTGAAATTTTTCGTGCCTCTCGAACTCGGTTGGGCCTGAATCTCGCCCCCGAGGTCATTTTGACATGTGGGTGAACGTGTTACAGTTACCCGGATAAACCGTGGATTTTGAATTCAGCGCCGAAGAACAGGCTTTTGGGGCCGAGGTTGAACGTTTTATAGAAGAAAACTACTCGGCCGAGGTCATGGACCTGACGCGGGAGAACTTTACCCAACTGGCAGACACCCCCGCACGCCGTGCCTTCATGAGAAAACTGGCCGCCCATGGCTGGTTGGGGATGGCCTGGCCCAAGCAGTACGGCGGCCAGGAACAGGAGGGGGTTTACGAGTACATCTTGAACGAAGCCCTGGCCCGCCACGGTGCCCCGCAGATCGGCAAGGGCGTGGGCATCATCGGCAAGACGCTGATCCGCCACGGCAACGAAAAACTCAAGGCCGAGTTCCTGCCCCAGATCCTTAACGCCGAAGTCGAATTTGCGGTCGGCTACAGCGAACCCCAGGCGGGTTCGGATGCCGCCAACATGCAACTCAAGGCCGAGCGCGACGGCGAAGGCTGGAGGCTCAACGGGCAGAAGATATGGACCACTTCGGCCCACTTTGCCGACTGGTACTGGCTCGGTGCCCGTACCGACCCCGACAAGCCCAAGCACCACGGTATAAGCCTCTTCCTGCTACCCATGGACAGCCCGGGGCTGACCATCCATGCCACGCCGACCATCGGCTGCGACATCACCAACGAGGTCTATTTCGACAACGTATGGGTACACAACGACTACCTGGTCGGTGAGCAGGGCAAGGGATTCCAGTACATAGCCGAAGCCCTGGACCTCGAGCGCTTTACCATGTTCACCTTCTCTCCCATCGAGGAGCGCACCAAGCTTATTTGTGAGTACGTTCGCGGGACGCGGTTGGACGACAAGCCTATCAAGGACGACCCCGTCGTGCGCCAGAAGATCGCCAATCTGGTTACCCAGACCGAGGTTGCACGGATGCTGGGCTTGAGGGTTGTCTCCGAGTCGATAAGAGGCGGCAAGCCCCCGACCTCCGAAGCATCGGAGTATAAACTCTACGCCACCGAGCTTTCACAGCGTGCCGTGAACACGGCCCTCGATATAATCGGCGGCGAGGGGCAGTTGCGTGTACACACCGAAAGCGCACCGCTTAAGGGACGTTTTGAGGGCGCCTACCGTTGCACGGTGGTGGAGACCATTGGTGGTGGTGCTTCCGAGATCCAGAAGAACATCATAGCGCGTCGAAATCTGGGTCTTCCCAAAAACTTCTAGGCCTCCGATGTCTGAGCGAGCCGTTCTTAAAGGCATCCGGGTACTCGACCTCTCGAGCGTAGGGCCGGCCTCCCGGTGTTCTAGTATCCTGGCCGACTATGGTGCCACCGTCATCAAAGTTGGCCCCACACCGGCCAGGGATGCGGTGCAGATACAGCCGCCTTTTTATGCCTACAGCGCGGGCAGGGGACTCAAGCGGGTGCGCATCGATTTAAAGGCCGACCAGGGTAAAGAAGCTTTCTTGCGCCTGGCCGCCGGCGCCGACGTCATCATCGAGAGTTTCCGTCCCGGTGTGGTCGACCGTCTGGGCATAGGCTACGAGGATATAAAAAAGGTGAACGGGGCAATCGTGTACTGTTCCACCAGCGGCTATGGACAAAACGGCCCCTACTCGAAGTGGGCCGGCCACGACATCAACTACCTGGCCCTTGGGGGTTTTCTCGACTGTTCCTCTCCCCGTGGCGACGGCGGGCCGCCTATCCCCGGAGCCACGGTGGCCGATAGTGCCGCCGGCGGTATGCAGGCGGCCACGGCTATCCTCGCCGCACTGGTGGGTCGCAATGCCGACGGCGAGGGGATCTATCTGGACGTGTCGGTGGCCGAGGGCGTGCTTTCTCTCATGTATCTGCACATCGACAAATACCTGGCCACCGGCTCCAGGCCGGCCCCCGGCTACGACGTTCTGACCGGACGTTACGCCTGCTACGACCTCTACCCGGCCCGTGACGGTAAGTGGCTGGCCGTGGGTGCCATAGAGCCGGCCTTCTTTGCCAACCTGTGCAAGGCACTGGGTTGTGAGAAATGGATTTCCAGGCAGAACGATGACGACTGCCAGCAAGAGATCCGCGATGACTTCAAGGCGGCTTTTGGCCAGCGCGACCGTGACGACTGGGTGGCCCGTCTGGCCCCGGCCGATACCTGCGTGACGGCGGTCTATTCGGTAGACGAACTGGTCGAGGACGAGCACTTTATTGCCCGTGGGGCTTTCGGCGAGGCCGAGGACGGTGAGCACGGGCGTTTTGGCCAGGTAGCCCCGGTGTTTGCCGGTGCGCTGAAACCCGAAGGCCCCCACCTTGTGCGTGAGGGCTCCGCCACCGACACCGACGAACTGTTAGCCCAGGCCGGGCTGGCTGAGGACGACATAAAAAGGATGCGCGATGCCGGAGTCATTGCCTAGAAGTAAGGAGGGGAGGCGAAGTGTCAGATATACCGGCAGAGGTCGAAGCCTGGATAGGCGAGATCCGCTACGAGGAAAAGGGCGAGTTCGACGTTGAGCGTGGCTATATTGCCACCACCTGTTCGTCGGTTGAAAACGGCAACCCGCTGTTCTGGGACGACGAGGTCGCCGATGAGATAACCGCCGGACCCATCGCCCCACCGACCATGCTGTCGGTGTGGTTCAGGCCCCACCACTGGGCCCCCGGGCGCAGCCGGCAGCAGCTGCCGTTACAGGTGCATTTTGATCTCAAGGAAAAGTTCGGACTTCCCGAAGCGGTGATGACGGACAATGAAATTGTTTTCGGCGAGCCGGTAAGGCCTGGCGACCGTCTGCACACCCGGCAGATCCTGCGTTCGGTGAGCGGGATCAAGAGGACCAAACTCGGCGCCGGGCGTTTCTGGGTCATAGACGTGGAATACCTCAATCAAAACGATGAGCTTGTGGGCTGCGAGAGCTACACCGGTTTTGGTTACAGGAGGGAGAGCTGATGACGGCCTTGCACAAGAGCCTTACCCTGGACGCGGTCAAGCAAGGCGACCGGCTGCCCGAGCTGTCGGTGGAAGTGACCGCCACCTTGGTAATCCTTGGAGCCATGGCCAGCCGCGACTGGCGACCCATGCACCACGACAAAGACTTTGCCGTCAACCACAACGGCACCCGCGACATCTTTATGAACACTCCCAATCAGGCGGCCTGGTTTGAGCGCTACCTTACCGATTGGAGCGGCCCCAAGGGGAGGCTCGGTCGGATGAAGTTCAGAATGAACGACTCGGTATTCCCCGGCGACACCATGGTCTTTGGCGGTACGGTCGATAAGGTGGGAGTAGACGATGGCGGCTGCGGGTGGGTTGATGTGGACGTGAGCCTCACGGTGGCAGGCAAGACCGTTACCACTTGCGCCACCCGTATTGCGCTACCCGCCAACGCCGACGACAATCCCTGGGGTCGCAAAGGGAATCAGTGGAATCCGTAAACAGGAGCAGAAAATGAATCTCGATTTCAGCGAAGAGCAGCAGATGCTGCGCGACACCGTCAATGGGGTGTGCAGCGAATATGCTTCCGTAGATACCGTGCGCGCCATGGAAGACGACCCCAGCGGGTATACGCCGGAGTTCTGGAAGCAATTGGGCGACCTCGGCATTGCCGGTCTCACCGTTCCCGAGCAGTACGGTGGCAGTGGTCTCAGCGCCATGGAAGGCGCCATTGTGTACGAGGAATTCGGCCGCTGGCTGGCTCCCTCGCCCCACTTTGTAAGCTCCGTGCTTGCTGCATCGGTACTGCTGAGTGCGGCCGATGAGGAGCAAAAACAGGAGTGGCTGCCCCGGATATCCTCGGGCGAGGCGATTTTTACCACCGCCTGGCTCGAACCCGGCCACGGTTGCGGTCCCGATGGGGTGCAGGTGACGGCCCGTGCCGACGGCGACGATTATCTTTTAAGCGGCGAAAAGCTCCACGTGGCCTTTGCCAGGTCGGCCGCCCGTTTTGTAGTGCTCGCACGCAGCGGTGAGGGCTCCGAGGGTCTGGACCTGTTTATCGTCGACCCGGCCAGCCCCGGCCTGGCAATGACCCAACAGCTCTCGCTTGCCTCCGACTGCCAGTATCAGGTGTCCTTTGACAACGTGAGGGTGCCGGCCTCGGCCCGCATCGGAGAAGCCGGTTCGGGGTGGCGGACCTGGAATGAAGCTATGCATGCGGGGATCATCATGCTGGCCGCCCAGGCCATGGGCGGGGCCGAGAGGGCCATGGAGATCACCGTTCAGTATGCCAAGGACCGTGAGCAGTTCGGCAAACCGTTGGGGGCTTTTCAGGCTCTGGCCCACTACCTCGCCGACGGACAGACCACAGTGGACGGGGGTAAGACGCTGGTCTATCAGGCCGCCTGGGCCCACGCCCGGGGCAATTCCATCGAGCGTCTGGCGCCAATGGCAAAGCTTTTTACTTGCCAGACCTTCCGCGACGTTACTGCAATGTGCGTGCAGATCCACGGTGGTATGGGCTTTACCATCGAATACGACATCCAACTCTACTTCAGGCGGGCCAAGCAGTTGCAGCTCTCGTGGTGGGACTCTCGCTATCTCGAAGAACTGATTGCCTGCGCGGTTCTCGACCGCAATTGAGGCGGCGCGTACTGAAAGACCTCGACCGCTGGCGGAGTGAGGGCGAGGGGGTGGCCGTGGCCACCCTGGTGCGCGTCAGCGGTTCGGCTCCGCGTCTTGTCGGCGCGCGCCTGGCTTTGACGGTGAGCGGTCGTATGAGCGGTTCGGTAAGCGGCGGCTGTGTTGAGAGTGACGTTATGGACCGGGCCCTTGGCGTTCTGGACAGCGGCAAAGCCGAGCTGGTGACCTACGGTATCCTCGATGATGACGAGTTGGGCGTCGGTATGCACTGCGGAGAGATAGAAGTTCTCATCCAACCCGACATGGCAGCCCCGGTGTCGAGGGCGCTGTCCTTGGCCCTTGACGAGGAGCGCCAGGCTGTTCTTGCCACACGGTTGTCGCCAGGCCGCGGACTTGGCCTGCAGATGGTGATTACCGCAAGCGGCCCCACGGGCTCCCTCGGCGACGGTGTGGATGAAGGCGTAAAGGCCAGAGCCGTGGCGCTGTTGGGTGGTGCGGCCGAGGCCGGGGTTGAGAGTTTTGCGGGCATCGACGGCAGCGTCGAAGTGTTTGTCGAAGTCTTTGCCCGCCGCCCTCGTCTGTTCATCGTTGGCGCTACACACACCGCGGTTCCGCTTTGCCTGCTGGCCGGGCAGCTCGGTTTCCACGTAACGGTGGTTGACGCCCGTAAGGTGTTTGCAACCGAAGAGCGTTTTGCCGGGGCAGATGAAATATTGAGGCTATGGCCCGACGAGGCCTTTGGCCCGGATGTCCTCGGGCAGGACAGCTACGTGGTGACGCTTACCCACGACTCCAAGTTCGACGTTCCCGCTCTTGCCTGTGCGCTTGGCTCGGAGGCTTGTTACATCGGCGCGATGGGGAGCCGGACTACGCATGCGCGGCGCGTGGAAAAACTACGCGAACGGGGGTTCGGTGACGACGACCTGTTGCGAATCCATGCACCGGTGGGATTGGACATAGGGGCCCGCGGACCCGAAGAGATTGCCCTGGCTATTCTCGCCGAAATGTTGGCGGTTCGCTCCCGGCGCCGCGGGGGTCCGCTCTCACAGCGGAAGGCGGGCATACATGACGAGGACTGAGGCCGGGCAGGGCCGGGTTGCCGCAGTCATCCTGGCCGCCGGCGCTTCATCGCGCATGGGCGAGCCCAAACAATTGCTGCCGCTTGGCGGTGTGCCGTTGCTGCAACACGCAGTGGACGCCGCTTGCCGGGCCCGATCGATCAACGAGACCGTGGTCGTGTTGGGCCACCAGGCCGCTCGCATTGGCCGGGCTCTGGGATTGGATGAAAAGGGCAGGGTGAAGGTCGTCGAAAACCCGGACTGGTCCGAGGGAATGTCTTCTTCCCTGCGCGTGGGGGTGGCGGCGGTCTCGGCCGACGTTGGTGCCGCCTGCCTGCTGCTGGGCGATCAGCCTGGTGTGGGAACGGAGCTGATAGACCGGGTGGTGGAGGCCTTTGCCAGCTGCGGCCGGCCCCTGGCCAGGCCCGTGTACAGGTCTTCTGCGGGAGCCGAGGTGCCTGGGCACCCGGTGGTCATAGGCCGTAGTTTGTGGCGACAACTCGACGGTCTGGTTGGCGATGAAGGTCTGCGTTGGCTAATAGCTTCTCACCCCGATTGGGTCCACGCGCTTGAGATGGGAGGGGAGCCGGCGGCCGATGTTGACGAAAAGGCCGACTACCGAAGCATCAAGGCCGGGTGGGACCAGGCAGAACAAAAAGGATAAAGGTTCTGAAAATCAGCAATGGCAATAGATATTAAAGAAACCTTCGAGGTCGATGCACCCATTGAGGATGTGTGGAGTTTCATCATGGACCCCCGCCGTGTGGCCCCCTGTATGCCGGGAGCCCAACTGGACGAAGTTGTCGACGAACGGACTTTCCTTGGCAGTATCAAGATCAAGGTTGGCGCCATCACGGCCAGTTACAAAGGGAGAGTGGAGATGACTTCCATCGATGAGGCCACCCACAGCGTGGAAATGGCCGCCGAGGGTCGTGAAACCAGCGGTGGTACCGCCAGAGGCACCATGATCAGCCGTCTGCGCAGTCTCGACGGCGGTGCCACGGAAATGGTTATTGAGGCTAACGTGGACCTGACCGGTCGAATCATGCAGGTGGGTCGGGGGATGATCCAGGGTGTATCCCACCAGCTTTTTCTCCAGTTTGTGGCCGCCGCCAAGAAGCACCTGGAGGCCGCCGCCGCCGCTTCGGCTGTGGAGGCAGGGGCGACTGGCTCCGAGGTTGCGCCGTCGTCGGGCCAGGCCATACGTGTCGTCCCGCTGATACTCAATGTCATCTGGGCCGCTATTGTCGGCTTTTTCCGCCGTCTGTCGGGGCGCTCCTGAGCAACTAGAACGTGTTGCACCGGGACCCTGTAGCAAGCATATAAACAGGGAGCCGCAGTCGCGGTGGCAAGGCCGGGGTCGCCCGGCACGGTCAAGATCTATGAGAAAGGTGGGGTATAAGGCGTGAACCGATATCTAGTGGCCTGCGATGCAGGTGGAACCATGACCGACGTCATAATTGTTGACGAGGACGGTCATAGTGTTATCGGCAAGGCTCCGACTTCTCCCCACGACGAAAGTATAGGCTACATGGAATCCTTCTGGGAGGCCCTGGAAGGCATGGGCATCGATCAGGCCGACGGCCGCGATTTCGGCAGCCAGATTGAGACTGCGATCTACACCGGGACCTCCATGCTCAACACCGTCATCAACATGAGCGGTTACAAGACCGGCATTCTGGTGACCAGGGGATTCGAGGACATAATTGCCCAGGGACGTGGCTCTCAGACTTTCATCAATGCCCAGTGGAGCGAGATAACCCACATGCAGTATCGCAAGCACCGCACACCGCTGGTGCCGCGCAGCCTGGCCCGTGGAGTGACCGAGCGTATCGATATGTTCGGCAGCGTGGTCATCCCCATGTACGAGCACGAGGTTGTCCAAGGGGTACGCGAACTGCTGGTCGATGAGGAAGTTGAGAGCATCGCAATCATTTTCCTGCAGTCCTTCAATAACCCCCAGCACGAACAACGCGCCGCC
>JAYGCL010000080.1:0-3713 GCA_046583365.1 Deltaproteobacteria bacterium | reverse complement strand
TGCCGGCCAGGCACCACGTAAGTATCGGGAACCGCTTACCTTATCGCTCAGGGAGGCAATAAAGGCAAAGGTGCGGAGCCCTTTCTCCCGTTGGCGTAAAAGGATATGCTCGGCTCCATGCGAGTATGGGTCTGGCCGCGGGGCGGGTTACGATTTTTGTGTGCCATGGCAGCCTTGGTATGGGTTGCCGCCGCTGCGCCCACCGCGGTTTCCCGGGCTGCGGAGGATTCCTCGGTTGTGGGCTATCCGGTCTTTAACAAAGCATCGGTTCTTAACACTCAGGCTCCCGGGCGCTCGGGCGTGTACTGGAACGCCAACGTGGCCACCGACGGCAAAGGCGCCTGGATCGCCGTTTGGCATTCCTCGAACACCCTGGACAAACGCATAGGCAGGGATTGGGATATCCTGTTCGCACTCTCGTCGGACAACGGTGAGACCTGGACTGATGCCGAACCGCTTAACACCAATGCGGAAAGTGACGAGGGTAGCGACCGTTCGCCGGTGGCGTTGAGCGATGGAAGGGGCGGCTGGCTGGTCTTTTGGACTTCGGCCGATTCTCTGAACGGCAGCATCGGCCTGGACCGGGACATCCTGTTTTCACGCTCTTCGGATGGGGGCAAGACCTGGGCCAGTCCGCTTCCGTTAAACATTAACGCCAGTAGCGACTGGGGTGACGATGCAGATGCGCGGGCGGCCACCGATGGCAAGGGACATTGGGTGGTGGTGTGGAACTCCAACGACACTCTCGGCAATACGATAGGCGGCGACCGCGATATCATGGTTGCTTCGTCGTCGAACAATGGGGTCACCTGGAGCACCACCCAGGCGTTGAACAGCAACGCGGCCACCGACGCAGGTTTCGACATCTCGCCTTACATTGCCACCGATGCCCATGGGTACTGGCTCGTCGTGTGGTCGTCGGGCGAGTCTATGAACAACCAGGTCGGCATGGACCGCGATATATTTATCGCCCGCTCGAGTGACAACGGCCACACGTGGACGGCTCCCCAGGCCCTTAACACCAATGCAGCCGAAGATACCCGTTCCGATACCAGCCCGGCCGTGGCCACCAACGGCAAAGGCGCCTGGATTGCAACCTGGTCTTCCAACGATACTTTGGACGGTACGATAGGAATGGACCGCGACATTCTGGTGGCGCGTTCCACCGACAGGGGGGACAGTTGGAGCGACCCCGAACCTCTCCATCCCAGCGCCTTTACCGATGCGCGCGAGGACTCATCACCTACCGTTGTGGCCGATGACTCGGGCAACTGGGTGGCCGTGTGGCATTCCTGGGACAGCTTTAACGAACACCTCGGCGTTGACGCCGACATCCTGCTGGCCCACTCCCGCGACGACGGAGTTTCCTGGTCCCTGCCCGTGGCCCTCAATCCCGGGGCCAGCAGTGACGCGGGTGATGACGTACTGCCTCAAATAGCCACTGACGGGGCCGGTCACTGGGTTGCAGTGTGGCAATCTTTTGACCCGGTCGGCAATGCCATTGCCGGGTTTGAGTGGGACATCAAAGTCTCGGCCGGCGTGGTAGCCCGGCAAATCCCCAAGACAGACTGAACACCCCCAGGTGGGGGTGGTGGTGGGCGGCGCATCGCCACTTTGGGCTGGCCGGGGGCGGATACTTCCGTCTCTTTGGCCGTGGCCGGGTTGTTGGCCTGTTAAAGACCCTCGATACGGGTTAGAAGTGTAAGGGTTGAGCGCCGTTTTGCGCTACTTTGTAAGCTTGGAGGCGTCAGGAGTGATGGCAGAAAAAGGGGAGATTATATCGCTCCGCAACCACCTTGGCGGCCACGTAAGCAGGGGTACGGTAGACGAGGGCCGGGCGCGGGTCATTTCAGACCTGGCCGGTGCCGCCGTGCTGATATCGGCCAAGGTGGCAAGGGCCGCCATCAGCGACATGCTGGGAGAGGCCGGTAGCGTGAACGTCCATGGCGAGGATGTCAAAAAATTAGACCTTTACGCCAACGACCTGCTCGTCGAGACCTTTCGCAATAGTGGTTCGGTGTGTGGCATGGCCTCCGAAGAGGTCGAGGATATCATTGCCCCGTCCCAACCCGGCCACGACAGCGACTATGTTGTGCTTTTTGACCCGCTCGACGGTTCTTCGAATATCGATGTAAACGTCAGCATCGGGACTATTTTTTCCATCTACCGCCGCCGTTCCGCGGGTGGTCCGGCGGTAGTTGAAGATTTTCTGCGCCGTGGTTGTGAGCAGGTTGCGGCCGGGTATTTCGCCTATGGCTCGAGCACAATGCTTGTCTACACGGCGGGCGATGGTGTGGACGGTTTTACCATGGACCCGGAAAGTGGCGAGTTTCTACTTTCCCACCCGATGCTCAAAACTCCGGAACGGGGGAAGATATACAGCTGCAACGAGGGCAACTCGCACAAGTGGGAGGATGGGACCCGCAGCTATGTGGCCTCGCTGAAGACGAAAAACGGTACGCCGGGCCGTCCCTATTCGGCCCGCTACGTGGGTTCTTTTGTGGCCGACATACATCGAAATCTTATCAAGGGCGGAATCTTCCTGTATCCAGCCGACCGCAAACCAGACGGTTCCATGCAGGGCAAACTGCGGCTCATGTATGAGGCCAATCCCATGGCCATGGTGGTCGGGCAGGCGGGCGGGTCGGCCAGTGACGGACGGCAGCAGATTCTCAACATCGAGCCCACCGACATTCACCAGAGAGTGGCCGTGGCCATAGGCAGCCGCCAGGACGTGGAGGATTATTCAGGCTTTCTGGCCTCCTGACGCTTTGTTATGAGACAGCAGACGTCAGCAATGTTGTTGACCGCCGCCGCCGTATTGGTGTTGAGCGTCGGTCCGGCCCCAGCGGCCCCGGAGTTCACGGAGTCGCCATCGACCACCTTGCTCGAGTTCATAGACTCCCCCGACATGTTCTGTGGCGACGGTTACGTTGAGGGTAATGAAGAATGCGATGATGGTGGTGAGAGTGCCACCTGTAACGCCGACTGCACCTTGAAAAGCGACGGTAGCGATGGCCGTGACGACAGCGGCCCGGTGTTTACCGAGTCGCCGCCAGTAGAGGAGATCGAGTTTATAGACTCCTCCGATGTGGTCTGCGGTGACGGTAACGTTGAGGGCAACGAGGAATGCGACGACGGCAATGTCTTAAGCGGCGACGGCTGCGATTCGAACTGTACCGTAACCGCCTGCGGCAATGGCGTCGTTACCGATGGTGAACCTTGCGACGATGGCAACCCCTTCAACACGGACGCCTGTCTCAACACTTGCGAGTTGGCCAGTTGCGGCGACGGTTACACTTGGGACGGAGAAGAAGCCTGCGACGACGGCAACGCCTTCAACACGGACGCCTGCCTCAACACTTGCGAGTCGGCCAGTTGCGGCGACGGTTACACCTATGCGGGCGAAGAGGCCTGCGATGATGCCAATGCCGACAACACCGATGCCTGCCTTGAGGGATGCGTGTTGGCCAGTTGCGGCGACGGTTACACGCAGACCGGTGTGGAAGACTGCGATGATGCCAATGCCGACAACACCGACGCCTGCCTCGAAGGTTGCGTAGCGGCCAGTTGCGGCGACGGTTATACCTGGGACGGAGAAGAAGCCTGCGACGACGGCAACGCCTTCAACACGGACGCCTGCCTTGACACCTGCGAGTCGGCCAGTTGCGGCGACGGTTACACCTATGCGGGCGAAGAGGACTGCGATGACG
>JAYGCL010000028.1:0-77542 GCA_046583365.1 Deltaproteobacteria bacterium | reverse complement strand
GCGATTTCCGAGGACCTGTTCTACATAGTCCCCGAGAAATGCACCGAATGTGTAGGTTTTTACGACGAAGAGGCCTGCGCGGCGGTATGCCCGGTAGACTGCTGTATCCCCGACCCTGAGATTCCCGAAGAGGAGCCGGCGCTGATAGCCCGGGCGCGCGAGATTCACCCGGACAAAGAGTTTGAAGAGGAGTTCCCCTCGCGGTTTCGCCAGAAGCCTGCCGATGCCGATGGTGCAGATGCCGGCCAGTCCGAGGCTGCTCCGGCCACCGCCGTGGCGGCAGCAGTGGCCCCGGCCAGCGGCGCGGTGGTGGCCAGCAGCAGTATCGCCGATGTGGAAGTTCCCCTGGGCTGCCGGGCCTGCCAGGGAGACTATTCAGTGGCCTTTCGCTTTTTGAGCCCCGGCACGGTGTTGCGCTGTCCCCACTGCCAGTTCTCTTACAGCCCCAGCCAGCACCTCTACCTGGCCGTGCGGGCACGGCTTGAGCGTTACGCCGACGAATTGAACGCCGAGATCGACCGGCACAACGATCTGATTGAAACTGAACAGCGACGTTTTGGACGTAACCGCAAGGTCGTAGAAGGTCTGGTCAACCGTGAACTCAAAGAGATAGTCGACGGTCTGACCGAAGAACCAAAGAAATCAATGTTCGGCTGATTGGCGGAGCTAACCGCGCCACATCGGTCTTGCTAGGGTATAGTGTCCTTGGCGGTATCTGCTCATGCACGAGCGTCTTCATGATTTTCTGGCTTCCTGTCCCGACGGTGCGGGTAGCGTCGACCTGTTGGCACTGGTCTTCCGTAGCCCGGTCTCCGACTCGGATTTCGGGCGTGGGTTTTTGCGTTCCCTGCTGGCGGGCGACCCGCGTTTTGAAGAGTCCGAAGAGGGGCACTGGGAGACCGTCGATGGCCACCTCCTGACCCTGGCCTGCGACCAGACCCCCTTCGTGGTGGTCGACCTGGAAACTACCGGGGAAAGGGCCGGAGTTGAGGGCATAACCGAAATAGGTGCAATCCGTCTTGAGGGGACCCGCGAGGTCTCAAGGTTTGAAACCCTGGTAAATCCCGGCCGCCGTATTCCTCCCTACGTGGCCAAACTCACTGGCATTACCGATGGCATGGTTGCCGAAGCGCCACCCATCGAAGATGTGATCGGTGACTTCTATCGCTTTGCGGCCGGGGCGGTGATCGTTGCCCACAACGCGGCCTTCGATGTTGCAGTGCTGGACCGCGAGTGCGTGCGTTGCCTCAACAAGCACCTGGGCTTGCCCTCGTTGTGTACGCTCAAGCTCTGCCGCCGCCTGCTCCCCGACCTGGGCAAGGCTTCGCTGGATGCGCTGGCCGATAGTTTTAAACTCGACCACGACACCCGTCACCGGGCCATGGCTGACGCCGAACTTACCGTCGGCGTGCTCGGCCATCTCCTCGATGTGTTCGGCCAGGACCACGAAACCACCGCCGGGGCCCTGCTGGCCTTCCAGGAAGACCCGGATACGGCGGGCAGCCTGCAGATAAACGTCAAACAGTCTGTTCTGGAAAACCTGGTTGACGGTCGTGGGGTTTACCGTTTTATCGACGGCCGTGGTGAAACTCTGTTTGTAAGCCGGGCCAGTAACGTGCGTGAGGCCGTCTCACGACGCTTCTTAGACACCGACCACAGCAGTCGCAGAGAACGGGAGATGGTGGCGGCTACCCGCGATATAGACTGCACGGCCGCTGGTTCCAGACTCGAGGCCCGTCTTGTAGAGGCCCGTCTGGTGCGTGACTGCCAGCCGGTCTACAACCGTAGCGATAAGCATCTGCCGCGAGGGCAGTTCGTGAAGGTGACCATGCGCAACCGCTTTCCGCGGGTCTTTCGGGCCTCGCGGATCGGCGAGCCGGGGTCTTTGTACGTGGGTCCTCTACGCGGGCGGCAGTTGGGCGAGGATGCCGCCAGTCTGCTGGCCGGCCTGTTCGGGCTTCGTACCTGCCCCGGCTCCCTCGCTCCCGATTCCTCGGTGGAACCCTGTGAGCTGGCCCCCGCTGGTCTTTGCTCGAGTCCCTGCAACGCGGCGGTCGACGTGCGTGCCTACCGCAACAAGGCCGTCCGTCTGGAGGCTGTTCTAAAGGGCGACGGCAGTGAACTTTCACGTATGGTTTCCGCAGCGGCCGCCGACAGTGAAAGCGGCCGCCACAAAGCCGACAGCCGCACGCTGGGGCGTACCTTGCGTCTGGGGCGGCGCTACCACTGGTTGGTCAACAGCCACAACTATGTTGCCGCCGTGGCCGGCAGCGACGGGGCTTTGCTGCTGGTCGTGGTTCTCACAGGCCGCTATTGCGGGCAAATGAAGGTGACAGACCGTAGGAGCCTGGATGAAGCCGGCAGTTGGGTAGAGGGTTTGGCCCGTAGTGGAACGCGTGTGAGACGGGGCACCGAGGCCGACTCCAGCACCATCATGGTCGACTGGGTGCACAGTAAAAGCATGGATTCCGAAGGCCTGGTGGTAGAACTTGACGGGGCCGACCCGGGCTCGTCCTGGCCGGCGGTGGCGGCCGAACTGGAGGCAGTCCTTTCCTGACTGCCCGGATATGATTTATTGAGTCCCCGTGTCGCCAAACGAACAACAGCATAAGGACGAGTTGAGCAATGTTGCCGGGCGTTGGTGGCGGTTGGTCTCCGACAGCAACGCCTGGCTGTTGGCGGCCGCCGTGGTTATTGGTGCCGTTACCGCGCTTGCCAACGTTGCCTTTCATTGGGCCATCGAGAATGCTCATCACCTGTTCTGGAACGAACTGGGGGGAAGCCTGGGCATAGAGGAACGGGGGCCCAACTATAACGTATTCGACAGTGGGCTACCGAGCGCCTGGTGGCTTATTCCTCTGATCCCCATAGCCGGCATGACCCTGCTGGCAATCCTTGACCGCGCTTTCCCCGGCGAGATGAAGGGCTACGGGTTGCCCCGTATGCTCGAGATGGTGAACTTTCGTGGTGGTTATCTGCGGCGACGTTGGATCACGCTGAAAACTATTTCCAGTGCCATAACCCTTGGTTCGGGCATGAGTGCGGGTATCGAGGGGCCGATTGCGCAGATCGGCGCTTCCATTGGTTCCACCTGCGCGCGGGCCATCAGGCCTTCGGCCGACCGTCTACGCATTCTTATCGCCTGTGGTTCGGCATCGGCGATAGCGGCGACTTTCTCCAGCCCCATTGCCGGTGTGATGTTCGCCGAAGAAATAGTCCTGCTCGGCCAGTTCCAGGCCCAGTCCTTCTATCTGATCGTACTGGCGGCCGGAGCATCGACTGTGGTTTCCCAATACCTGTTGGCCGACCACCGCATTCTGACGGCCCCGGTCTTCGACTTTCCGCTCAACCACGAACTCCTCTTCTACGTTCTTATGGGAATGCTGGCCGGGCTGCTCGCGGTATTTTTCATCCGCACGTTTTATGCTGTACGCGACCGCTTCGAGCGTTCCACCATACCCGTCACTTTGCAGCCGGTGGCCGGGGCCCTGGTGGTGGGTATGGCGTTGGTGGCCTTTCCCCAGATAAGTGCCAGCGGCTACGATACCATGAACGAGGCCTTCAAGGGCCAGATGGCCGGTGGCCTGCTGCTCGCCCTGGTGTTCATGAAAATCATCATGACCAGCGTGACCCTGGGCTGCGGGGGGTCGGGGGGCGTGTTTGCACCGGCCATGTTCATCGGTGCCGTTTTCGGCGGCGGTTTTGCGGCTTTGGTCAACACGGTGATCCCCGGGGCTATAAGCGAGCCCGGCGGCTTTGCCCTTATCGGTATGGGCGCCTTCCTGTCGGCGGCTACCCACGCTCCGTTGACGGCCATATTCCTGCTCTTTGAACTGACCCGCGACTACAACGTGGTGCTGCCGATCATGATAACCGGCGCCACTGCCACCATTGTGGCCCGCCGCTTGATGACCGACAGCATCGACACCTACGAACTGAGTCGCCGGGGTCTGGAAGTTCACGCCACCAGTGAGACACAGATACTCAAAAACCATTATGTGCGGGGCCTGGTTTCCAAAGACTTCCAGCAAATTAAGGAATCGATGGGGCTTACCGAATTTGTTCGCTACGTGACCAATAGCCAGCACACGCACTTTCCCGTGGTCAACGATGAGGGGGAGTTGTGCGGTATGATCGGCATGGACAACATCCGTGGGGTGCTGCTCAACCGCGATGCCTGGCCCTATGTGGTCATAGGCGAGCTGGCCGATACCGATGTGACCACGCTGACCGGTTCCGACACGCTCTACGAGGCCATGCGGGTGATCACCTCGCGGGGGCTTGATCAGGTCCCGGTGGTTGACGAGGATAACCCGCGCAAAGTGGTGGGGATACTCAAAAGCTCGGAATTGCAGAGCTTTTACCAGAAGCGGCTACTTGCCCGCGAACTGCACGGCTGATATCGGCTGGTCTTCGCTTTAACGCTTGTGGGTACCGCTACCGTCATCATAACGGCCGACGACCTTGGCCTGTGGCCGGAGGTCAACGATGCCGTCATGGCCGGCTACGACGCCGGCGTGCTGACGAGCGCCAGCCTGCGGGTGAGTGCGAGTGCTGCGCAGTCGGCCATAATCTCGGCCGCTATGCGGCCGGGGCTCGGGGTAGGGCTGCACCTGGTGCTTTGTGAGGGGCAGGCCACGCTGCCGCGCAAACACGTTCCCAACCTGGTCGACAGCAACGGTGAGTTCGTAAAAAAGCCTCTTGAGGCGGTATGGCTCTACCGCCGTGCCGGTGGTCTGCGTGATGAACTTAAGACGGAGATAAGAGGACAGATAGAAAAGTTTCTGGCCACCGGCCTCTTCATGACCCACATCTCGGGTCACTATCACCTGCACCTTCACCCGGTGGTGCTCTCCATACTCAAAGAGCTTGCCGCCGACTACCCGATCTCGGCCATACGCAAACCCTGTGGGCCGATGTGGCGCTGGTCGCGCAGGTATAGCAGTTGGCAGAGAACGGCCGAGGCCGCGATGATGCGTTCCGTGCTGGGCTGGGGCAGGCTGAGGGCCGGTGTGTTCCGTGGCCCCGACCGGGTGGAGCCGCTGAGCATCGACAAGCCGGTTACCGAACACGGGGTGGCCGAACGCTTGAGGTCTCTCAAGAGTGGAATAACCGAACTTGTGTGCCATCCGGCATCCCTGCTGGGCCGCTACGATGGTGTTGCCGAGGGGTCTTTGATGACCAGCCCGATGGTAAAGACGGCCCTTGTCGAGGCCGACCTGGAGTTGGCCTCTTACCGGGATATCGCCGAGGGCATCTAGATAACCATCGAGAGCAGGCCGAGGAAGATAAAGAAACCGAGGATGTCGGTACCGGCCGTGACCAGTACCGACGAGGAAACCGCTGGGTCTATGCGCATGGCCTTGAGCAGTATCGGGACAGAGCTTCCCAGCGCTGCCGCCACCAGCAGGTTCACGACCATGGCCGCGCCCAGCACCAGGCTCAGTTTCAGGTTGCCCCGCCACAGGTAGACCACGCTTGCGGCGACGGTGCCCAGGATGGCGCCGTTGCCCAGGGCCACCAGGATCTCGCGTCTGAGAATTCTGAAGGCCTGTTGTTCACCGACTTCTCCAAGGGCCAGACCGCGTACGATCAGGGTCATTGTCTGTACGCCGGCGTTTCCTCCCTGACTGGCAACGATGGTCATGAAGGCGGCGGCAATGGCTAGGCTTTCTATGGTGCCCTCGAATAAAGAGATGGCCGCCGCGCTGAGAGTGGCGGTAACCAGGTTCAGGCCCAGCCAGGGCAGGCGGGCGCGAATCGCATCTATGGTTTTGGTCGAGCCTATGGGTTCGCTGCCCACACCGGCCAGGCGCAGTATGTCTTCGGTTGCCTCCTCCTCGATCACATCGACGATGTCGTCGATCGTGATCCGTCCTATCAGGCGGTCCTGGGTGTCGAGGACGGGGATGGAGACGAGTTCGTACTTTTCGAAGAGATGGGCCACCTCTTCCTGGTCGACGTCGGCGTGGACCGAAACAACGTCGCTGTCCATGGTATCGTCAACGCAGCTGTCGGCACGAGCCAGGATGAGGTCGCGGAGGGGGACAAACCCTTTCAGGTGGCCTTGCCCGTCGGTTACAAAGACGTTGTGTACGTCGTGAAAACCGTCGGCGTGTTGGCGTATGTACTCGGTTACCTCGGCAATTGTGATGCCCGAAGTAACCGCGGCCACTTCGGTTTTCATGATGCCGCCGGCGCTGTCTTCGGGATAGGCCAACAGGTCTTCGACGTCGCGTCTGGTCTCAGGGCTGGCCCGCACCAGAAGCATTTGTCTACGCTGTGCGGGCAGTTCGCCGAGCAGGTCGGTGGCGTCGTCGGTGTCCAGGCCTTCGACCAGCGCGCTCAGGCGGGAGTCGGGCAGTTGGTCGAAGAGCCAGCCACGGGTGGTCTCACTGAGCTTGCGCACCACTTCGGCGGCCTGCGGCGCCGGTAGCTGGTCAAAGACCGTCATACGCGGGCTCTCATCGTCGAGTTGGTCCAGGAACTCGGCGATGTCGGCCGGGTGGGTATTTTTCAGGAGACGCGACAGACCGGCGTGGTCACCGTCGGCCAGAAGCTGGTCGAACAGGTCGGTACGCTTACGTTCGTTTTCAGCCGTGGTGGTCATCGTTGTTCCAGTCTGACGAGGGAAATAACGTCCCGCGCTTTATTACCGTTCCAGTCATAGGTTGCCACCACAGTTTGCCCCCAGCCGTGGTCCAGGCGGCCGGCGACCAGCAGATAGGCAGGCGTGGCCAGGCTGTTGAGGTTTGTGACCACCGGTATGGGGCGGGCGGCATAGAACACGGCCGCGTAGTGGTAGCTCTCGAACAGTTTGGCGGTTCGGGGGCTTTCTTTTTCCAAGTCGCGGTAAAAATACAGGGGAGTTCTGGCGGGTACCTCGGCGGTGATGGCCGGGGCAAATCCGGCCAGGCTCTGGGAATGGGCCAGGTCCCGGTAAAGGCTGGCCGAAGCCGTGGCCACGGTGGCGGCTACCAACAACACGATAGCTACGAAGGCCGGCTGCCAGTTCCTGCGCCAGGCCGAGGCCAGCATAACCCCGGCCAGGACCAGGGACAGGACGGCCCAGGCCGAAATAATCACGCTGCTGGTGGTTCGGGTCGAGAGCAGGCCGGCCAGGGCCCTCAAGTTGGCGGCATCGCCGGTACTGGCCAGGCGGGCGAAGGTCTCGAATATGGGCAGTCCGGCCACCTGGGCAGCGATAAGGGCCATGGCCGTGGCCGTTGTGACAGCCACGAGGACCAGGGCCGTGCGTAGCAGCACGAGCACGGTGGTTCCAGGCTCCACCCTGCCCCGGCCGAGGTCTGCCCACCAGTGGCCCAGCAGCAGGGCAAGGGCCGGGTAAGCGGGCAGCAGGTACACGCCACGTTTGGAACCGGCCAACGAAAACAAAACCAGAGTCACCAGAAACCAGACCAGCGGATAGAGAGTCCCGTCGCTTTGTGTCTGCTTGCCCCGCTTCCACAGTTGGATGCCCACGGCGGGCAGGAAAAGGCTCCACGGGGCCATGCCGGCCAATAGAGCCGGAAAATAAAAAAACATGGATTTGATATGGCCGGCCCCCACTTTTTCGGGGTCGAGCACCCGGTAAAAGTTTTCCTTCAATATCAGCTTGTCCAGGAAGGCCTGGCCCCCTTCACCGTAGGCGGCCAGGTACCACAAAAGGGGAAGGACCAACCAGGGCAGACCCCGGGCCACCGATAGTTTTCCCAGGTAGGCGCGGTCTCGCCTGCATACAAGACAGACGGCCAGTACCAGGATCGGCAGCACGATCCCCACCGGCCCCTTGGTCAGCACCGCGGCGGCGGCGGCGGCGTAGAATGCCCACCCCATGCGGCGGTCTTCGCTGCGGGCGGAGATGAAGCTTGCCACTGCGGCCGTTACGCAGAAGGCCAGCACCATATCGACACGGGCGGTTACCGAGGATGCTATCCACTGCTGGCTACTGGCCAGGATGGCGCCGGCCGCAAGACCGGCCCCAAGGCCCCAGAGCCTTATCCCCAGGGCCACGGTAAGGCCTATGGTGGCCACCGATGCAGCCACCGAGGGCAGACGTACCGAGGCCTCGCTCACGCCGCCCGACAGGCGGCTGGCCAGCGCTCCCAGCCAGTGGAACAGGGGCGGCTTTGAAGGGATCTCATTGCCATTGCGCAGCGGTAGCACGGCGCTGCCGCCACTGAGCAGGGCTTGGACGACTATGGCCTCGCGGGGTTCCCCCTTGGTGTAGAAGGGCGTGGCTATGCTGGCGGCCAGAAATAGTATACCGGCCGCGGCCAGCAGGGCCGGCATGGCCCAGGTTCTGTTCCATGCAGTCATGAACCGGGTTTTTAACCGTCCTTGCCAGCGACCGCTAGCGGCGCTAGCGTTGCCCCACTGTGGCCGCACTCCTGCAATTGAGCCTGCCCCGCCTGCAAAGTGGGCAGAGCGCTCCTGTAGCCGGGGCTGGGTGGCGCCTGTTGGTGGTCTATAAGGCCTCCTGCCCTACCTGCCGGGTACTGTTGCCGCTGATTTCCAGGTTTTTCGACCTCAGCGCGGGCAAGGCCGATCTGGCCCTGGTCTCCCAGGACTCAGCCGCCGACAGTGCCGGTCTGGTCTCCGAGCTTGGCCTGGCAATGCCGGTATTTCTTGACGCTCCGGCTTTTCGGCTTTCAAAGGCGCTGGGTTGTGTGTCTGTGCCCATGATGGTTGAACTCAGCGTTGAACGCCTGGTGGCGGTAACCGAAGGTCTTAACAAGATAGAACTCGGTGCTATGTTGGGCCGCTTCGGCGACAGCCGCCAGGTGGCCGCGGCCGCCCGGGCGGTACTTGCCGACCCTTGCCTGCCCGAATACAAACCCGGTTGAGGGTCCCTGCATCTGTCGGGATAGGCTATTCCGAAGGTTTTACGGTTTGGCCCAGTTGAGTTTCTTGTAGTCGAAATCCTTGCGGCCGGCCACGTTGAATTTTACGATCTCAAAATAAGGCGAGAGATCAAAGTCCCGTGGTGTGACCAAAAAAGGGTCGCAAGGTGTGAACACGCTGGTCTCGAATACGCTTCCGTCGTTTCTTCCGAGCAGGCGCGACAGCCCTGCCCATACACCCTCGCGCCGGCCCTCCTGGTGGGCCTTGGGATCGGATATGCCGGGTTGGACAGGGTAACGGACGCTCTGGAAAGCCTTGGCTATCTGGGATGAACAGATCAAATCCCCGTTGCGTCTGGCCGAGCTTTCCAGGGCCTGCAGGCGCCAGCGTTTGGGCAGCAGACCCAGGGGCAGAAGGTAGCGGAGCAGGTCTATGGCGTGGTCTATGTTGTAGCGGGTGCCAAGCTCGGTGATTACGGTCTCCAGAACAGTGGACAAGTCTCCGGGGTTGAGGTTCAGCGGACGGCATATACGCAGGTTGTGGCGGGAGTACTTCGACAGCGCTACCGCCGCCACACCGGTTTCAATGGTGGCTTCGACCAGCAATGATGAAGCTTCGTCGCCGTAGCGCTGCTGGAGTTCCTCGGCCCTTGCCCCGCCTCTTTTGACCAGCGCGTCACCTACATAAAGGCCCGCGTGAGACCAGGAGCTTTGGGTGAGATACTTGATGACCTCACTGATTCGTTGAGAACCTTCGACCAGCAGTACGTCGCCGGGCTTTAAGACGCTGCGCAAGCGCTCCATGTCGTTTGGGAAACGCTGGGTGTAACGGCGGTGTTCCTTGACCAGCATACGGGTCAGGGCTCTAGACATGGCCCTTCTCAAGGGGCGACTTGATGGACGTGCATTCATGGCTGCACCACGATTGTAGTCACCATTAGAGACTTGAAAAAAGACCAGGCCAATCTTTTCCCGTGCACCCGCTTTGCGGCATGCCTAGGCGTAGCCTTTCTTAACCAGGTATTCGGCCACCAGGATGGCGCCACGGGCGGCACCCATCTTGGTGTTGTGGGAGACCAGCAGGTACTTGATGCCGTTTTTAAAGACGCTATCCCGCCGAATTCTTCCCACCGATGTGGTCATACCACCGCCCTCGTCGCGGTCCAGCCTGGGTTGGGGCCGGAATGGGTCGTCGTGCACGCGTATGAGACGCTCCGGCATGGAAGGTAGACCGAGGCGCAGCAGGTCGCGACCGGCCTTTTTAAAAACGGCGGCGACGTCGTCGGGGCTGGCGTTTCGCCCCAGCTCTACCGAGACGGCCTCAGTGTGGCCCTCAAGGACCGCGGCCCGCGTGCAGGTGGCCGAAATTTTTATACGTGCCGGTACGATCCGGCCGTCACTCAGCGTGCCGAGCAGCTTACAGGCCTCCTCGCACACCTTCTCCTCTTCCTTGGGGATGAAGGGAATGATGTTGTCTATGGCATCCAGGGCAGTCACCCCCGGAGACCGTCCGGCCCCGGAGATCCCCTGCATGGAAACCATGGTTACGCGTTTCAAGCCGAAGGCCCGGGCAAGGGGCTTGAGAGTTATAGCCAGGCCGGTAACGGTGCAGTTGGGTTGGGGTATGACAAAACCCTTCCAGCCGTATTCTCTGCGCTGCCGCTTTATCAGACCAAGGTGGTCGAAGCTTACGCCGGGCAACAGCAACGGTACTTCATCGCGCATGCGGAAGGTGGAAGCGGTACTGACCACCGGAGTGGTTTGTCCCCACTGGGGCTCCAATTCGGCGGCCACATCGGCTTCAACGGCCGAGAAGACCAGGTCCACTTTGTCGAGGGATAGTTTGCTGCCCTCTTCGACTTTCAGCCCCAAAGCCTTTGCGGGCGGCTCACCATCGGCCCACCAGCGCAGCTGTCCGCTGCCTGGGTCCTTGAGAGCCTCGCCGTAGGTTTTTCCCGCCGACCGGGCCGAAGCCCCCAGATGGGTCAGTGTAAACCAGGGGTGCCGGGCCAGGGCGGCTACAAACTGTTGTCCGGCGATTCCGGTAGCGCCTACAACGGCTACACGTTTCTTTCGCATTATTAATTGTTCCTCATTTATTCGCGTCAGGAGTTGCCCGCGGCAGATAGCCTCGCTATCCTCAAAACCCTATGGCACGTACCTCGGCGTCGCGAAAGTCCTGCAAGGATCAACGTCGGATAGTCGTTCACGACTTCGTGTCCTTCTTTGTTCGTCACGTCCTTGGCTGGCGAGTCGGCCCTCGCGGCGTTCTTTCGGCCCGCTCTACCTCCAACGGTTCCATAACGGTGGTCCACCGGGCCAGGGATGGTTGTTCAGGAAATACGGTCGAGCGTAGGATCGCGCAACTCCGTTGGCAAGAGGGTGCGTACCAGCTTTTCTGGAAAAAGGGCAATGGGCGCTGGACGGCCTACTACGACAAACATGGCGACTTGATACTCGGCTCCATGGCCGAGTGTCTCGAAGAGATATCGCGCGACCCGTTCGGCTGCTACTGGGCCTAGGGGCTGCGGGCGGTCTCTCTTGCCCCGTTCGGTTGCTCTTTTCCTCGTTGGCCTGCTTGTCGCGACCGGCGGCTGCAACCAACCCCTGCGTGTTCCCCGCATAGAGCCTGTACTGGCTTCCTGGCCCGGCGCTCACGGTAATATAGACGGCATCGCCATACACGCATTCGATACCGGCGGCATGAAGGGTGTCGACGGCTTCTTGTTCAGTGGCGGCAGTTGGCTTGAGACAAGGCGGGTGGTCGTTGCGGCCTTCGTAATAGAACACCCCACGGCCGGTCTCATTGTTTTTGATACCGGACTGAGCCCTCTGGCCGCCAGCGACCCGGATGGATACCTTGGCAGCCTGACCGCCGCCCTCGGCATAGTCGATGCCCCCCCAGGGGCCGACCTGCCCAGCCAGATGCGTGCGGTCGGCCTGGACCCCGACGATGTTTCTTACGTGGTCATTTCCCACCTCCACTACGACCATACGGGCACGGCAGAGGACTTCGTCAATGCCCAGGTAGTAGTTCCGGCAAGCGAACTGAGGGGAGCCGAGGAGGCCGGGTGGGGCACGGACTTCTTTTTTGAAGGCGATTACGACGAGGTCGAGCGTTGGCTGAAAGTTGACTATGCGGGCACAGGTCAGTATGCGACCTTCATCGGCCACCACGACCTCTTGGGCGATGGCAGCGTCGTACTTGTGGACCTGAACGGACATACGTCGGGCTCCCAGGGCATGATTGTACACATGGCGGACCGTCCCATTCTGTTTACCGGTGATGCGGCCTATGTGGATGAGAGCTGGCTCTATGCCGCCCGCCCGTTTATGGCTCATGACATGGGAATGTGGTGGGAACAGATCTGGCGCATAAAAAAATTCGCACAGTTGGTACCTTCGGCCGTCATCGTGCCGGGGCACGACCTCGGCGTACTGGACAAGCCCGGGGGTGGATTAATAAAGCTCCATGCCTTCGGCGGCGCCGGCCAAAGCGAGGCGGGAGGTGACGATGGGAGCTCTTGATGGAATTCGCATAGTGGACCTTACGCAATGGGAAGCAGGCCCTTCCTGTACCCAATTGCTGGCCTGGATGGGCGCCGAGGTAATAAAGGTCGAACCCCCCAAGGGTGGAGATCCGGGCAGACAGATGGTGGTCGATGACCCCTCCTGCGACAGCTTTTATTTCCTGATGTACAACACCAATAAGAAGGCCGTCACGCTGGATCTTAAATCCGAAGCCGGCCTTGAGCTTTTTAAGGGTCTGGTGGCCACGGCAGATATTGTTACCGAAAACTTTGCCGGCGGGGTGAGCGAAAGCCTCAGGGTAGATTATGAATCGCTCAAGTCGGTAAAGTCAGACCTCATCTATGCCAGCGTTAAAGGCTACGGTTCCTGGGGTCCCTACCGCAATTATAAAAGCTTCGACATGATTGCCCAGGCCACCGGTGGCATTCTGGCGGTGACCGGGACCCCGGAGACCCCACCACTTAAATCGGCGGTGACTTTTGGCGATACCGGCACCGGCCTGCACCTGGGGATGGCCATCCTGGCGGCCTTCATAGAACGCCAGCGCACCGGCAATGGCCAATATGTGGAGGTGTCGATGCAGGATGCCATGGTCAATTTCTGCCGCACCGCTTTTGTCGGCCACTACATGACCGGGGGCATGCCGGCCATGCGTTACGGCAACCGCATGGGCCTGATATCGCCTACCGATATGTATGCCTGCAAGGGGGACGACCTTAACGATTACGTCTACATAATGTGTACGACCACACCCATGTGGCACGCCATCCTGCAGGTCATCGGCCGCCAGGATTTAATTGGTGACGAGCGCTTTGAAGCCCAGCGCGAGCGCAACAACTATTGGGATGAGGTAAGCGAGATGATTACCTCCTGGACCTCGACGCACGACAAACTGGAAGTCATGCGCATTATGAGTGAGGCCGGTGTCCCTTGCGGGGCAGTGATGGATTCTGTCGATATCTTTTCCAACCCCCACCTGATCGAACGCTCTATGATAGTGGACATGGAACACCCTCAACGTGGCACTATGAAGTTTCCCGGCAACCCCATAAAGATGGGCAATTGGGGGGAGCCCGAAATAAAATCTCCGCCGCTCCTGGGCGCAGATAACGAAAGTGTTTACGGTGAGATCCTGGGCCTGAGCGCCGAAGAGGTGGCAAACCTTAAAGCGCGCGGGGTTGTTTAAGGGCCGGCGTTCAGGCGTCTGGCCCCAGGGCCTGGCCGAAAGAGAACTCCACCTGGTTGCCGTCGGGGTCGGCGACTATGCAGTAGTAGCCGACTACCGGCCCGCCTTCGGTGGGGCCACTGACCAGGATTCCATCATCTGTGGCCATTGCCACCACGGCATCGACGTCGTGGCGGGAACCGACGGCGTAGCCTATGTGGGCCATCGGCGGTGGCGTAACGGCATCGGCGTGGGGGAAACCCAACACGACGATGACGAATGCCGACTCCCGGCCCTCCTCTCCCATCCACACCACCGTGGTGCCGTTGTCGGTTCGGCGGTGGACTTCCAGCAGTTGGGCGTAGCGCTGATAGAAGTCCACCGAGAGGTCCACGTTGCGGGCGTGTACGGCCAGGTGAGTGCAGGTGGGCTTCACGACTGTTTCGAGTCTAACGGTTCACGGCACCAATGAAAGTGCCCATCCGGGTTGGGAGTCCAGCGAGATGTTAAAAACCGGGGCGGCGGTTAACCACGTAATGGCCGTTACCAGGGCCACGGCCACCAGCACGAACAGGGCCGGGCCGGCGGGTAATCCTAGATGTTTAAACACCCTGAGAGAATGTCGATGGCCGAGGCACGGAAATATCCCCAATTGCGCCACGCGGGGACGATGCCACGAAGAGCGTCGGCATAGCCGGCCAACTCGGCGGGTTGGGCCTCCACCCAATCGGAAATCTTTTCCTTGGGGTCGTTGTTGCCGAAGACGCCGCTGGTTTCGCGCACAAGAAAAAGATGGGTGCGGAAACGGGATGTGGTGGAAACGTCGCAGTAGTTGATTGAGGCAACGAATTTTTCAATTTCTACGCTCAGGTTGGTTTCTTCCCAAACCTCGCGCATCAACGCATCCTCGGTCCTCTCTCCCGCTTTGATCCCTCCCGAGGGCAGGCGCATGACCGAGTCGGGGTAACTCTCTTTTGTCTGCAGCAGGAAACCACCGTTTTTACGGCGGATGGCCATACACACCTCACCGTGGGCTCTTTCGCTGATGGGGGGGAAGTCGATCGCCGGTAGAGAGACGGTGATTTCCCCGTCGGGGTTCATTTGTCCAGTCCCTTCGACAAGGCATCGGCGATGTTGCCGGCGATAGTCATTGATTGTCCGCTGGCGGGGATTTTCATCATACAGCCGGCGGCGGCCGCGTGTCCGCCGCCGCCGAAGACGGCGGCCAGACGGGAGAGGTCCACCGGGCAGTTGGGGCCACGGCGCAGGCTTACCGAGCGGTAACGGCGGTCGTAGAGGGCAAAGACGGCGTTCGGGAAGTCGGCTTTCCAACGTTCGGCGATTTCACCCGCGTAATCCGTACACTCGGCTGCCACTACACTCAGGTTGCGTCCCCGGATCTCCTCCACCCGCCGCGTAGAGTTGGCCAGGGCCAGGGAGTCGGCGAGTTGGTGGGTTACTCGCGCGAGCGCCGCCTGTAGTTCGGCTCCATAGGTGATGTTGGAATCCAGAGCGAGCAGGGCACGATAGGCGTCTTCGTGCTCCATGGCCCGAACGGCCAGAGCCAATTGGCGGGAGCCCTCGATTGCAAGAATCCAGCGGTCCACGTCGTCGGCAAGATGGACGAGGTTTTTGAGAGCCAGGAGCCCGGGCTTGGACTCGCCGCGCGCCGAGGCGCGCTTGAGCATGTAGTTGTAGAGCAGGCGGGAGGCGGCATAACTGTCGTCCAGAACGTAGCCGCTGAAGTCGACGGCCAGGCCGCCGGCCCGGCGGCGGTCGATGGCAGACTTATGGTGGTCCACCCAATAAAGTTCAACGCCCGCTTTTACCAGGGCGTTGAGGTGGTTGTCGGTTTCTTTCTCCTGCCAGGAGATGTCGGTTATCCACAGTTCCTGCCGCTCGGGGTCGGCGGGACGGTATTCGCGCAGCACCTCGTCTATATCCCGGTTGCTGGCAAACAGGGGGCGGAATTCCCGTCCGACAAAGTAGCGGGCGGCCACTACGGCACAGGTCAAACCGTCGAGACAGTTGGGGCCGTGGCTGACCAGGGTGACGGTGCGGTCGGGGAGCATAGCAGAGCGGATACTATGGTGCCGAAGGCAGCATCACAATAGCCGGGCCACAGGCTGCGGAATCCTCGAACTGGCCGAGCGGTAGCAGGCATCGGCCACCGCCACTGCGGCCAGGCCATCGGCAAAGGCTATTGGTGACTTGCAGCCGTTTGCCGCGTCTGCGGCAAAGCGCTCGAGTGCCGCCAGTACGGTGAAAACCGGCGCTTGGGGGGTTATGTCTTTGCGGCCGTTGCCACTGAGAAGGTAGAGGGTGCCGAGCACATGGTCGCCCACGAGCTGTCCATTCTCTCCGGAAATCTCTATCAGCCCGTTGTAACAAGCGGCCGAGCGAGAACAGGTTACCATGGCCAGAGCCTTGCTTTGCCCGAAGGTCAAGATGGCTGTGAAGTTGTCTTCGGTTTGACTGGTAAACTGTCGTTGGGCGGTGCAGAAGGCCGACTCGGGCTCCAGCCCGGTAAGAAAACGGATCAGGTCAAAACAGTGCACCCCGGTGTGCAGGATGTTTCCACCTCCCGACCGTATGGGGTCGTCGAGCCACAGAAGTTCTGGTTGGGGCGGAAAGCGTTGGCTTAAAACCAGCGAGTCTATACGTCCGAGAGCCGGGACCAGGTCCTTCATGGCCAGGCATACGCTGTTAAAGCGCAACGTTTGTGCGGCCATGCAATAGACACCGGCCGCCTGGATATCTGCGAGCATGGCACGTCCCGAGGCCAGGTCGGGGGCCACGGGTTTTTCTATCAACAAACGTTTGCCCGAACGTGCGGCCAACGTCACCAGGTTGGGGAGCAGGTGGGGCAGGGTGACCAGCACCAACGCGTCGATGTCGGTGGCGGTGGCCAGAGCCCGGGCGTCGCCGGTGTAGCGGCAGCCGTAGCTGTCGGCCACCTCCTGGCCCGCGCTTTGGTCGCGCTGGCACACGGCTACCAGTTCTATTGAGTCCACGTCCAGGGCCGCGTGCCGGGCGTAACGGCTGCCGTGGCGTCCCAGTCCGATTACGCCGAGCCTCAATTTGGAGCGCACCATGGGGGCAGCATAAAGCGACAAAGACGTATTGCAATTGTCCGCCCTGTCTTTTATTGCACGGCTATGGGGGGCAAGTTCGTCGACAACCGGCTTATGCCGCATGTGCTGGCCCGCCTTCGCACCTGCTACCGCCAGAGCCAGGCTCCGGTGGTAACTCTTATCGCCGAGACCACCCGTGAGCCCTACCGGGTCCTTACCGCCTGCATCCTGAGCCTGAGGACTCAGGACGGTACGACTACAAAGGCGGCGGCACGGTTGTTTCAGTTGGCCCCCGACGTGCATGCCCTGGCCACCGCCCGCGTGGAGGACGTCAAGCGGGCGATCTATCCGGTGGGTTTTTACAACACCAAAGCGCTGCAACTGGTGGAGATGGCCGCCAGGATCGTGCGCGAATTTGACGGCCGTGTGCCCGACGACATAGACACCCTGCTCACGCTCAAGGGAGTGGGGAGAAAGACGGCAAACCTCGTGGTGACGGCCGCCTACTCAAAACCGGGTATCTGTGTGGACACCCACGTCCATCGGATTTCCAACCGCTGGGGCTACGTGGATACCCGTAACCCGGAACAGACCGAGAAAGCGTTAAGAGCCAGGCTGGCACGCCGCTACTGGCTTGAGTACAACGACCTGCTGGTGTCCTTCGGACAGACCCTGTGCAAGCCCATCTCGCCCCTGTGCAGCCGTTGTCCGGTCGCCCGTTGGTGTCCGCGTCTGGGGGTGACAAAAAGCCGCTGAGCGCGCCGGCAGGGCAGTTCTCAGTCGTCGCTGTCGAAGGCCCCTACCAGTTCCACCCCGTCCAGGCGGTCCATGGTCTTGCCGTCGTCGGCATCGATGAGTTCCAGGGAAATAGCTTCGGTCAGGCCGTGCTTTTCCGCCAATGCGGACAGAGCCTCATTGAGCCTGGATTTAAACCGGTTGCGCACTACCCCCGGCATATGCTGCATGGGGAAGTTGGCAAACGTCACGCGGGCAGCTGCCGGACCGCTCCAGGTGACCGAGGTGATTTTTGGTCCGGCGATGGGATGTTCTGTGAGCAGACCCACCGCGTCTTTGTGAAAGGGCGTGCTGGCGTTTGTACGCGCGGCCGTGGCCGTATCCTGGCTTGGGGTCAGTCCCCGGCCCTGGGCCAGTGCAATGGCCGTCTCGATACGCTTTATCTGTTCGGGGTGGTCGGCCAGGCCACGGGCCTTTTTGAGCGTAACCAAGGCTTCTTCTTTTTTGCCCTCTGAGTACAGCGCAATACCGAGGTTGAAGTGGGCTTGCAGGAAGTCCGGGCTTTCCTCGGTGATCCTGCGATACAAGGACAGAGCCTCGGGGCGCCGGCCCTGGAAGAGCAGGGCAGAGGCCAGGTCGGTTCTTACCGCCGGGTCCCGGGGTCCAGCGGCCAGATAGTCGCGGAAATAATCTTCGGCCTTTTTGTACTCGCCCTTGTCGTAGGCGATGTTGCCCAGGGTGCGCACGGCCTCAAGGTTGTCGGGGTCTATTTTCCTCAGGTGTTCAAGCGCCTGCAGGGCCGAGGGGTAGTAGCTGTTGTTGAGCAGTCCGGCCCGGTAGCGGGCTCTGGCCAGACGCTGCCAGGCTTCCACACCGGCCGGTTCGGCTTGGGCCTTGGCCGTCAGTTCATCGAGGAAGGCCACAACCTCGGCCGGCAGTTCAATGGCCGGGTGGCCTTCGGGGAGAGGGTGGCCGGCATCTTTGGCCGCGGGGCTGGTCGGAGAGCCCGGCACCGCGCGGGCCTGGGGACGACGGCTGCTGCTGTCCAGGTAAAGACCGACGGCACCGGCGATTACGAACAGAACAAAGACGACTGCGCCTATACCCACACGCCGGCTTTTGTCCGTTCCGGTCTTGGCGGCCTTGCCGCAAGCGGGGCAAAAAGCAGCGCCCTGGGACAGCTCCACCCCGCAGGCGCTGCAGTAAAGGTTCGGTCCGATGCTGGCCATCACGGGGCTACCTAGCAGGTACCAGCGCCTGCTAAAACCGGGGCCCCTGGTTTTGCGGCCTTTTTAGCTCTCCCCGGCCGTGCTAGGTAGAATTATGAACAGGCTTAAGGAAGCGTGGGGCCGCGTGGACCCGCGTCTGCGTTCTGCAATTACTTTTACCTTGAAGGCCGCTGCCACGGTGGGTGCCTTTTATCTGCTTTTCACCCACAAGGTGCCGGCCGACGATGGCGGTAAGATAACCACTTTTGAAGCCATACGCAGCTATATACCGCAGATCGAGGCCGCGGTGTTCTGGAAGTTCGTGATCCTGGCGGCCCTCATAAAGTTTGTCGGCATCCTTGCCAGTATGTACCGCTGGATACTCTTGCTGAGGGGGCAGGGCATAGAGTTTCCCTTCGTCCATATCTTCGGGAGCTTCCTGATCGGCCGGTTTCTGGGCACCTTTCTGCCCTCCACCCTTGGCCTGGACGGCTACAAACTCTACGACGCTTCCCGTTTCAGCCACCGCACGGTGGAGGTTACCGCTGCTACGGCTGTCGAGAAGGTGCTCGGTGTTGTGGGTATTTTTCTTACCTATCTGGTGGCCCTTCCGCTGGGCATTTCGGTTCTCGGCGAGCGGGCCTACACGATCGGCCTTGTAACCGTACCGGTCGCGGCGGTAATCATATCCGGCTTTTTCTTCGTACTGTTCAAGCCGGGCCCGGTGCAGTGGATGATCGAGAATCTTCCCATCCCGGCCAAGGACAAGGTCAGTGGTTTTATCACTCGCGTATCCAACGCGGCGGCAGCTTACAGCCGCAACAAGATGATTCTGGTCAACGCGGCTTTGCAGAGCTTTGTTGTCCATTTCACCACCGCAGCCATGTACTTCTTTACGGCCCTTGCCGTGGGGGCCGTGGGGGCCAGTTTCTGGCAGGTGACTTTTGCTTCGTCGATTCAGATATTCGCCACCGTGATGTCGCCCTTTACCATTGCCGGCGAGGGCATACGCGAGATCGTCCAGGCCCTGCTGTTGGCCAAGCACATCGGCATGTCGCAGTCGATAATCTCGGCGGCTCTGGGGTTCTGGGCGGCCGAAGCGCTGACGCTGACGGGGGCGTTCTTCCTGTGGGCGCGCAAAAAAGACTACAGTCCCGCTTTTGTTACCGTCAACGGCCGCCGTCTTGACGACTGAACAAAAAAAGGGGACAGCCGCCTTATGGTGGCTGTCCCCTTGAATGGGTCGTGCCGGGAGTTTACCTCTCCGACGTCTAACCTTTCTTCTTCAGGATGCCATCGATGATCTGTTTGTACAGTTCAAACGAGCGTCCCGAAGGTTTCTTGCCGTTGATGAAGAAGGTCGGCGTGCCGCGAACGCCACCGGCTTGGGCCTGCTTCATTTCTTTGGTTATGAAGGCCTGGGTTGCGGGCGACTTCATGTCCTCTTTGAACTTCTCGAGGTTGATGCCGATCTCGGTGGCCCACTTCTCGAAGTTGGCCTGGGTCAGATTGCGGTAGTCCGCAAAAATCTTGTCGTGCATTTCCCAGAACTTGCCTTGATTGCCCGCGGCCACGGAAGCCTTGGCTGCCGGCATGGCATTCTTGTGGAACGGCAAGGGGTAGTTTTTGTATACAACCCTGACGTCGTTGGGATAGGCCTTGGTTAGTTGCTCCACCAAACTGGCGGATCTAGCGCAAAACGGTCATTGGAAATCACTGAATTCAATGATCGTTACGGCTGCGTCCTTGGGCCCCTTAAAGAACGAGTCACCGACTGGTATGTCGTAGACTTTGTTGGGGTCTTCGGTTGGCCGTGAAGGCCGTGAGGGGGCGGCTTGAGCTTTGGCCAGAATCTGTTTTTGGCCGGCCTTGAGGCCCTCGAGCTTGGCCGCTATGTCTTTTTGCTGGGCCTGAATTTCCTCGACCTTGGCCTTGATATCGCTGACTTCCTGAGGGTCGGCACAGGCTCCCACGGACAAGGCAAGGGCGGCGGCCAGCAGGCTGGCCCATCTTACGGTCTTTCCCATCGTTTTCTCCAAAAAATAAATTGCCAAGCGCGGCCCCGGTGGAATCGGCTTGGGGACGGACATTATTTATCTGCCAGCTGGGCCTGTCAAGGTATTGGTCCCAGCGGCCATACTTCGGCCCGGCTGCCCGGGTGTTGAGGGCTATGTGGCCCGCTGCTATCCACCGGGGTGAGGCAGGCAAGGGGTATGGTGAGGCGCATCGCGGTCCAGGGGACCAAATATGTAGTTACCGGTCTGGCTATCTGGCTGCTGGTGGGGCAGGTGGATGGGCCCAGGCTTATGGCCGCCATGGCCCGCGTCAATGTCGCTGGTGTGATGCTGGCCTTTGCCCTCTACCTGGTGGGACAGCTTCTGACGGCCTGCCGCTGGAAGGTAATTGTCGGCCGCATTGGCTTTGATCACAGCCTGGGCGAGGTCGTCCGCTTTTATTTCATCGGCATGTTCTTCAACTTCGTGGGGCCCAGCACCCTGGGCGGCGATATGGTTCGTTCTCTGTATCTGGGCCAACGCGACGGGCGCCGTACGGTGGCTCTGAATACGGTCCTTTTTGACCGCATCTCGGGGCTCGCCGTGCTGGTTATGGTGGCCGTGGTCGCCCTCGGCCTGGCCGGCAGCTTCTCTCTGCCCCCCGCTCTGGTGGTTCTGACGGTGGCCTCGGGCCTGGCCATGACGCTGGGCTGGTGGCTGGTTCCACCCCTGGTGGGTCTGGTTTTCAGTGAGTCGAGCCGGGTGCGGCGGCTAATAGAGTCCGACCTGGGGCCCTTCTGGCGCGACGCCGACCTGGTCTGGAAAGCGGTGTGGATCTCGGCCGTCTTTCACGTCCTCCAGGTTATAACGGTGATTGTCCTGGGCCTGTCTTTGGGCCTGGAACTGGCCTGGCCCTACTATTTTATCTTTCATCCCCTGGTATCAATTTTCAGCGCCCTGCCCATCAGCCTGGCCGGCCTGGGCATACGCGAGGTCGGCTACGTCTACTTCCTTTCCGACCTTGCCGGGGTGTCCACCGAACTGGCCCTGGCCTTCGGCATACTGTGGTTGGCTGTTCTGCTGGCCGCTGGTGCTGTGGGTGGGGTAGTTTTTGTGGCCGGCGGTGCAACCCTGCCGCGGCTGCGCAGCGACGGCAGGTCCTGATCAGCCCAGGCTTTCCCAGTTGCCGTCTTCGTCGTAGATTATCTTGTAGCGGGTCTCCATCAGACGGCGGAACTCGGCGGCCGACTTCTCTTTTCCCTTTTTGAGAAAATCCGGGAACTCCGAGAGATACCAGATCATGTCGTGGACGATGTCGCCGCCGCTTGTGGTGTTGATCACGAACACCGGCACATCGACGAGCAGTAACTCCCAGATCTCAAGCTGGGTGCGCAGGCGGTCCAGGATCACGCGTCCAAGTTCGGCATCGCCGTTCATGAGCGCCGCCACATCACCAGCCTTGGCCGCCCTGTAGGCTTCAATCAGACGGTCTCCCACCACCCCCTGGCCAATGAGCAGCGAGGACATGTCGGTGTAGTCGTTGTAGAAGGGCTGGTACTTGCCCTCGGGGGAACGCCCCTTGAGCAGATACTCGCGGGCATGGCGCGGAGAAACCCGTCGGACGGCAAAGTCGAGGTCCTCGTCGTGCTCTAAGAGCATGAGGGCGGATATGCGGTGCACATCCCTGTCGGCGTGAAAGTTGTCCCAATCGGGGTCGTAGAAGACCCTCTCGTGGGGGTAGTCATGGGTGGTGGCCCCCAGGTCCTCGCGGCGCCCGCCCGCGCCGTAGTCGGCGGCAGCGTTTTCTATTATGGGTTCGTTCTCCGACAGGATGAGGCTGCGGCTCAGCATGGTGCGACTGGCCATGTAGAAGTGGCGCTCGGCCGGCCACGCGTCCCACTGCCCCTCTCCCGAGGGTACTATCTGCAGCCAGTCGTCCTGGCCCACTATCCCCAGTCCGCTCATCTTTTCAGCGGCTTTTTTCTCATCGCCTTCCTCGATGGCGTAACGGCGTTCCAATTCTTTGCGGCGGGCCGGGCGGTTACGTTCGGCCCAGAAGGTGGCTGCCGTCGATTTGCCCGCACCGGCACCTCCCATCATCACAGTAACCGTCCCCTCCGAGTTGAGAATCGCACTGGATGCGTGGGCAGAGATTACCTCGGCCATGGACATGACGGTGGAAACTCCGGAGTGGATTCCCCGGCATTTGATCTCCCCGTGGTAGTCGGTGTTGATGGTGATCACGTAAATCGAATCGCCGACCTCGTCGAGCGTGCAGGAATAAACGAAGGTCGAGGTTGGTATGGATTTGCTCGCAGTATCGAAGAATTGTGAATCGCGCAGGCGGCTGGGCAACCCCAATGACAGCGGGTTCTGCTTGGCCTTCTTCAACTGTGCGACGAACTCTTTGTAAGCGCGTTCGTTGGGGGGAATGCCCACCACCGAAATAACCCTCACCATGGGAACGGTACGGTTGAGCAGTCCGAAACGCTCCTCAAGCACGGATGACAGTTCGAGGCTCAACGGGTCGTTTATCTGGAAAAAGTTGATCTGGGCGGTTTTGTAGAGTTGGGGAATGTTGCCCCTGTGCTCGCAGGCTACCCCGGCGCTGAAAAACCGCGTTCTCAGGGTCTTGCCGCCGCTGATGGCGTTCATGGCCTCAAGCCATGCGCGGGCTTCTTTGACGTCGCGGTCGCCGGTTTTTTTGTCTATGCGTGCAACGAGACGCGAGGTCAGGGTGGATTGGGTGGTGTTGTAGGAGTTCAGTATGGGGCCGATGGTGGGGTCTTCGGCCGTGGCCAGGTCCTGGCGCAAAATGACGTCACCACGGTCGTTGATGCCGATCTCACGGATACCGGGGTTGTGGCGTATGTAGAGGCCGTTGCGGCTTATCAGACGTCCAATCTGAATTTTGCCCCCGGTTTCGGCCTCGGCCACTTCGGGGGTAAGTTCGGTAAGCTCGGTGGGTACGATGTAGGAGGCCATCTGCTTGGTCATGTCCGAGTTATACACGCGTACGCGGCGTCCCAACTCGGCAATGGTCACGCCGGCATCCCGGATGCGGTCCATATCCAAGGCGCTTTCTTCGGCCAGGAGCAGGTGGCCGGCTGCATCGCGGGCCAGTTTACGCGAGGAAACGGCCTTGGGTTTTAAGAATTGTTCAATCTGGGTGGAGGTGGTGGAATCGCTTGTTGCCATGTAGTCCTCTGGGGGGGGTTGGGGAGTGCTAAACCCGTGGTTTATACGTAAGCGGGCCGGGCGCGTCAAAGCAGCGGGGTCCGGGATATCTTCGGGGCCGACCTCTGGTTAGACTGGCCGAAGAAAAGGACAGCCTGTGGAAATATCGGCCGCCACGATTGAGGAGATCAAAAACCACGCCAGCTTAGAGTTTCCGGATGAATGTTGCGGTGTGGTGGTGGGCCTGGCCGGCCGGGACCAACGGGTAGTGCGCGTTCGCAACGTTCAGGACCAGATGCACGCCGACGACCCCGGGCGCTATCCGCGAACGGCAAGGACGGCCTACAGCGGCCACCCCACCGACCTCAAAGAGGCTCTGGACCTGGCCTCGGGTGCCGGCAACCGCCTGTTGGCCTTTTACCACTCCCACCCGGACCACGATGCCTACTTTTCCGATGAAGACGTGGCCCAGGCTACGCCTTTTGGGGAGCCTTCTTACCCTGAGGCCCTGCAGATAGTGGTTTCGGTCTACGACGGACAGGCCGGCCAACTGCGGGTCTATGCCTGGTCGGCCGGGGAGCAGACCTATGAGGAGGTGCCACTGTGAGGGGGGCCAGGGTTGCCGTTGGGTGGGCCGACTGGTATTGCGACCTGACACGCTTTTCGTGGGGGGAGAATAGGTATGACTAAGAGCTTGGGTCCTTTGCTGGCAGCGGTTGTTATCGTTGCCGTGGCTTGTCTGGGTATCGCTGGTGGGGCGGACGCGCGCCGCATAGAGATGGAGCTTGGTGTGGGTGGTTTCCTGGCCGGCGACTCGGAGATCGATAACGTCGGCGACAAGGGCCGCGAGATTGATAACAGCGGTCTTGCCCTGGGATTTGGTGTGGCCATCGAGCTCAACGGCAGCTTCGACCTTGAGATGTCTGTAAGCAGACTGGGTGCTCGTGACGGGCGCCGCATGGACGGCGACAACCTGAACCCGGACCTGGGCAGCTTCCGCAGCGTGGATATAGTCGGTGCGGGGCTGCGCTGGTACCCGTTTGCCAAGGCGGGCAAGCCCGGGGCCGGTTTCATTGCCTTTGGCGGGGCCAGGGTATCGGGTTTGGATGAAGGGAAAACCATAAATGCCATCTACCTCACTCCGGGAGTGCGTATACAGGCCGGTGAGAAAAGCGCCCTTTTGCTCAAAATGCCCCTTATCATTCCGGCCGAAGGCACCTCGCATACCCTGGTAATTCCCACCCTGAGCTGGGTTTTTCAGTTCAACTAGTGCGTGTTGAGGCCGGTGGCCACAGCCTTGAGGTCGTAAGCGAGGGGCCACGTGGTGGCCCGGCCGTTGTCTTTATCCACGGGTTGGCGGCCTCCCTGTCGGTGTGGGCTGAGCAAGCCCGGGCCTTGAGTGATAGTTTTTTTACCATCCGCTACGACCTTCGTTCCCACGGCGCATCGGATGCCACCCGTGTTGAATGCTCGCGCCACGACCTGGCTGTCGACCTGATCCATGTCCTTGACGGCCTGTCCATAGAAAAGGCCGCTCTCGTCGGTCACTCCGGCGGCGGGGTGGTTGCCATGCAGACAGCCGTGGATTTTCCCGACCGCGTCTCGGCCCTTTGTCTGGTGGGCACGGCCAGCGAGTGTAACGATGTCACCGCGGCCTGGTACCGGGAGACGGCGGCCAGGGCCAGGGCCGAGGGGGGTGAGGCGGCCATGCGGGCCATGAGAATGCCGTCGGGGCCCACGCCCGATGGCGCCGGGCTGGCCTGTGTGGCTCTGGCCATGAGTTCTCTCAACCAGGACCCGCTGAGCGGTCCCATGTCCTCGGTTGGGGTGCCCACTCTGGTAGTTGTGGGCGAGAACGATTTTCTCGGAGCCGGCGGCTCGGTGATCCTGAGCCGCCTGGTTGCCGACAGCGAGTTGGAAATCGTGAAAGGGGCCGGCCACGGTGTGCACCAGGAGAGGTCTCCCTGGTTCTGCCGACGTTTGCGGGAGTTTCTCGACAAGAGCGCTTTTGGGTGAGATGAAAGAGCAAGGCTGCATTGATCTGGCCCGGCTGGCCACACTGGTCTCCGAGGACCAGATAGATACCGTGGTGGCCGTCTTTCCCGACCTCTACGGCCGCTTGCTGGGCAAGCGTTTCGACGCCGGGTTTTTCCTCGAAAGTGTCGCCACCCACGGCACCCACTGCTGCGATTACCTGCTCACCGTGGACATGGAGATGACCCCCGTGGCCGGCTACGAATTGGCCAGCTGGCAACTCGGCTATGGCGATTTTCACATGGTTGCCGACATTTCCACCCTGCGCGTGGCCAGCTGGCTGGACTCCACGGCCCTGGTCATCTGTGATCTTCAAGACGAGCGCGTCCACGCCGAGGTAGCCGAGTCGCCACGGTCGATTCTACGCAGGCAGGTGGCGGCGGCCGGTGCGGCAGGTTTTACAGCCGCGGGTGCTTCCGAACTGGAGTACTACATCTTCGAGGACAGTTATCGCCAGGCCTTCGACAAAGGTTACGATGGTCTGCAGTCGGCCGGCTGGTACATAGAGGACTACCACATGTTGCAGGGAACACGTGTGGAGAAGCTCAACCAGAGGGTACGACGCGAACTCACGCGTTCGGGCATCCCCGTGGAGAGTTCCAAGGGCGAGTGGGGTCTGGGCCAACACGAACTCAACATACGCTACGCCGAAGTGCTCGATATGGCCGACCGTCACGTTATCTACAAGCAGTGTTTGAAGGAGGTCGCCGAGCAGTTGGAGATGAGCGTGACCTTCATGGCCAAGTACGACGAAGAACAGGCCGGTTCGAGTTGCCACCTGCACTTAAGTCTGTGGAAGGACGGTGTAAATGCCTTTGCGGGGGATGGAGAACTCGGCCCCCTGCGCTGTTCGGATACCTTTCGCTGGTTCCTCGGCGGCTGGATCGCCCACGTGTCCGAGATGATGGTTTGTTACGCCCCTACGGTTAATTCTTACAAGCGCTACCGTCCCGGCTCCTGGGCTCCTACCCGGCTGGCCTGGAGCCAGGACAACCGTACCGCCGGTTTCCGTGTGGTGGGCCGTGGCGACAGCCTGCGTATCGAGTGTCGCCTGCCGGGGGCCGACTGCAACCCCTATCTGGCCTATGCCGCTGCCCTGGCTTCGGGACTTGACGGCATCGCCCGCAAAACCGAGCCGCCGCCACATTTTGCCGGTGACATGTATACGGCCGAAGGCCTGCCCGTGGTTGCGTCTTCGCTGGAGGAAGCCACCGCCGCATTTGAGCAGAGCACGTTTGCACAGGACGTTTTCGGCGAGGCCGTAGTTCGTCACTACGCTCATTTCTTCCGTACTGAGGTGCAAGCCGCCCAGACGAATACGGCCAACTGGGACCGCAAGCGGTACTTTGAACGTATATGACCGGGGTGTCGGCCGACAGCCGGTCCACGCCGGCAGGGAGCGGGTAAATGCGACTTGAGAACAAAGTGGCTCTTATAACCGGAGGGGCCAGCGGCATAGGCCGCGAGTCCTGTCTTCTTTTTGCTGCCCAGGGTGCCAGGGTTGTGGTTGTCGATATAGATGACTCGGCCGGTGCCGAGACCGCCTCAATGGTCGGCCAGGCCGGTGGCCAGGCCGTCTACTGTCATGCCGATGTTTCCAGGGCCGACGACTGCCGGGCCATGGTGGAGGCCGCCGAGCAGAGCTACGGCCAATTGGACGTACTCTTTAACAATGCCGGCATCATGGACAGTGCAGACGATGATGCTGTGGGTACGGATGAAGAGACGTGGGACCTCACCATGGCGATAAATCTCAAGGGCGTTTTTCTGGGTTGCAAGTACGGCATCCCGGCCTTGCGCCGGGCCGGCGGCGGTAGTGTCATAAACACCGCCTCGGTTGTTGCCTTCATGGGTTCGGCCACTGCCCAGTTGGCCTATACGGCCAGTAAGGGGGGTGTTCTTGCCATGACCAGGGAGCTTGCGGTGGTCCACGCTCGCGAGAACATCCGCGTAAACGCACTGTGCCCAGGTCCTTTGAAAACGGAACTCCTGATGCAGGTCCTGGACAGCCAGGAGAAGAGACAGCGCCGCCTGGTGCACCTTCCGATGGGGCGTTTCGGGGAGGCCGGGGAGATTGCGCGGGCGGCTCTTTACCTGGCCGGCGATGAGTCTTCTTTCGTAAACGGCGCCACCTTTGTTGTCGATGGCGGCATGAGCGTCGCCTACGTTACGCCCGAATAGGATCAGTCTGCCAGTTGCCGTCCCTTCAAGGTGTGGGGGCCCGCGGCTTCCACCACTACCGTGGCGATGTCGCCTACGGTGGCCCCCAGCGGTTCGAATACCACGGTTTTAAACTGGGGATTTTTACCGGCTAGCCAGTGTTGCTGTCGTTTGGCCGGGCCTTCGACGAGCACCTCGGTGGTCTTTCCCACCTCAAGTTTATTGATTCGGTCGGCACGCTTTTCCTGTTCATCGATCAGGATGGTCAGACGACGGCCCTTTTCTTCTTCGTCGACGGTTTCGGCGATTTTTTCAGCCCGCGTCCCCTCGCGTTGTGAGTATTTGAACATGAAGGCGTGGTCGTAGCCGACCTCGTCCATGAAAGAACGTGTAGCCTCGAAATCCTCTTCCGACTCACCCGGGTACCCGACGATGATGTCGGTCGACAGGGCCAGCTCGGGCACCGCGCGCCGCAGTCTGACGACCAGGTCCCGGTATTCGGACACGTTGTAGCCTCGGTCCATATCTTTGAGCATGCGGTCGGAGGCGCTTTGCAGGGGAAGGTGGAGGTAGGGGCTTACCTTTGCGCAATCGGCCATCGCCGAAATGGTCGAGTCGTCCATGTCGGCGGGATGGGGAGAGGTGAACCGCAGCCGTTTGATGCCGTCCACTTCCGAGCACATGCGCAGCAGGCGGCCGAAATCCACGCCGTCGTGCTGGTAGGAGTTTACGGTCTGTCCCAGCAGCACGGCCTCGTGGTAACCGTCGGCGGCCAGGCGGACCAGCTCTTCGACGATGATGTTGGCGGGGATACATCGTTCGCGTCCGCGCACATAGGGAACCACGCAGAAAGTGCAGAAGCGGTCGCAACCCCTTTGCACGGTGACCCAGGCCCTGACACCGCGCGCGCGTACCGAGGTTATGTCTTCGTAAGTTTCCCGCCGGTCCAGTCTTACGTCGGCCACAGCCCGGTCGGCCTCTATGAGGTCGGGCAGGCGGCGGTAACCGTCGGGACCGACCACGAAGTCGAGGCCGGGGATACGCTGAAGAAGCCGTTCGCGATGGTGTTGGGCCATACAGCCGGCCAGGCCCACGCGTACCCTGCGGTTTCTTTTGTGACGGGCAATGAGGTGGCGCACCCTCTGGGCCACCCGCTCCTCGGCGTGTTCGCGTATGGCACAGGTGTTGAGCAACACTACGGCGGCATCCTCGGCCGAGTCGGCGGCCGAGTAGCCGTGGCTTATCAGTACCCCGGCTATTATCTCGGAGTCGGCCAGGTTCATCTGGCAGCCGTAGGTTTCAATGTAGAAGGTGGCCGCGAGGGGGTCGCCTTCGGATGTGCCTTCCAACAGGGGCATCCGCTTTATATAGCCGCTGCCGGTGGGGGGCGGAAACGGCCGCCAATGGTCCCGATTGGCCTGATCATGCGACTGTGAGAAAACCCGGATGTGGGTCACAGACCACACAAAGACATGGCCGCGGCCAAGGTGGATTTTGCCGTGGTGACGGTTTCCGACACTCGCAGTGCCGATGACGACGATTCGGGGGCCGAGATCAAGAGGCTGCTCGGCCAGGCCGGCCACCGCCTGCGTGGATACGAGATCGTACCCGATGACCCCGGCCGTGTGGCCGCGGCCATTGCCCGCCTGGCCGGGGAGGTGGATGCGGTTATCGTCAACGGGGGTACCGGCATCGCCCCGCGCGATAATACCTACGAGGCCATCACCGGCCTGATCGACAAGAGGATAGATGGTTTTGGCGAACTGTTTCGCATGCTCAGCTACCAGCAGATAGGTACGGCCGCCATGGCTTCGCGGGCGGTTGCCGGGCTGGTCGGCCAGGCCGTGGTTTTTTCCCTGCCCGGCTCCACTGCCGCCTGCCGTCTGGCCTGCGAAAAGCTCATAGTCCCCGAACTCGGCCACTTGTGTTCACTTTCGGGCGGCAGCGCAAAAGTAGATGGCGGCGACGGCGATGAAGGTTAGGGTGTTGTACTTCGGAATTGTGCGCGACCGGCTCGCTATCGATGGTGAGAGCGTGGAGGTCGAAGAGGGAACGACCGTCGGCGACCTGCTGCGCGGGCTTAGTGTCCGCCACGGCTTTGATGAACTCGGCAGCGGTGTGTTACGTGTGGCGCTCAACCGTGACTATGTCGGCGAGGGCACACGGGTAAGCGACGGCGATGAAGTCGCCATCATTCCACCGGTAAGCGGAGGCTGCGGTGGGGGTGGTGTCTGAGTGATATTTGAGATCGTAAGCGAGGCGATTTTAATAGAGTCCATCGCGGCTTCGGTGGCCTCGCCAGAGGCCGGTGCCGTGGCCACCTTCTGCGGCACCACCCGCCAGACCAACCGTGGCCGCAAGGTCTTGCGTCTGGAATACGAAGCTTACGAAGATATGGCAGTGGCCGATTTCCAGCGCATAGGCCGTGAAATGGCTGAGCGCTGGAATCTTATCGAGGTGACCATAGTCCACCGTGTCGGTGTGGTGGCGGTGGGTGAGACCAGCATCGGCATAGCCGTTTCTGCGCCGCACCGCGGTGATGCCTTTGCGGCCTGCCGCTACGCCATCGACAGCCTTAAACACAGCGCTCCAATCTGGAAGAAGGAGCACTTTGAAGGTGGCGAAGTGTGGATCGGTTCGCTGGCCGATTGCGAACACGAAGATTAAAGGCCTACCTTTCGGGTGCCGTGCCGTTCCAACTCGGTCCGGTAGTGTTCGAAGACGGCGGCGGCAGCGGTCAGCGAGAACAACTGCCAGGCGGTCGATGCCAACGGCTGCAGCGGGACCGTGAGGCTCGATACGATTGTGGGCCCCAGCCCGACCAGGATCAGGTAGGGCAGAATACGCCAGCGCACCGCGGAGCCAAGCCTGTCGCTGGCCAGCAGCGGCCAGGCCATAACCGTGGCAAACCTTCCGAACGGGCCCCCGTCCTTCAGTGTATCGGCAAGGTTTTGTTTGCCCTCAAGTACGACCAGGAAGGGCACGAAGATAAAACGTAGCAGCAGGCTTACGTGGACGACCCACGAGGCCGCCACAGCTACGGCCAATCGTGTCGTAACATCGTCGATGAGTATCGATACGGCGGCTATCACCAGGGCCTTGGCCAGGGTGATGATGGCAAAGACCAAAGCACCCCAGAGGAGCAGGGACGGAGATTTCGCGATCAGCGCGGCCGCTATGGTTTGAAGGTCGGGCCTTGGCGTGGGCTCGGCGCGCCCTCTCGCATCAAAGATCAGAGGAATAATCACCAGTACGACCATGGCTACCGTGGTCGATGTGAGTACTGCCAGCCAGGCCGGGACGGAGGGGGAGAGGACGCCGGTGGCGGCGAGAAGGATGGATACGCCTACCCAGAGCGGCAGGTCCTGGCGTATCAGCCGCCAGGCCTGGCCTATCTCCTTGGGGAAAATTTTAGTGAGCCAGTTAAAAATCATCGTTGGTCCAGGTCCAGGCCGTAGCCGCAAGAGACTGTAGCCGCAAACGCAAAGCCCCGTCAGACCTTATTGCCCATGGCGCCAACTGCATGATAACCTTAAGTTCAGACTATGAGCGCATCACACCAGTGGGTTTCTGTGACCATTGTGGCCGCTGTCGTAGTGGTCGCATCCTGTACCCCGCGCCTGCCCGCCTCACCGGCCGGTAGTGGTCTGCTGGGCGACCAATCCCGCCAGGCCCGTCCCGCCGACCTTGAACTTTCCCGGCTGCAACGGGCAGGAGCAAATTATTTAAAAGCTCTGGTCGCCCTCGGCCAGGGTGACTACGAGCGGGCCAGAGTCGAGATGGCCGCGGCGGTGAGCCTGGACCCGGGCGGGGTTGAGCCCCGCCTGCACCTGGTGCAGTTGCAGATCAGGGCCGGGGACTTAGGCGCGGCTCTTCGGCACGGGCTGGTACTGAAAAGCCTGCAACCCGACAACGCCGACCACAGCATGCTTGTGGCTGGCTTGTTGGTCTCTCTGCAGCGTCACGATGAGGCTATCGCCGCCTACCGCAGGGTTCTGGTGTTGGTACCCGGCAACGAAGAATCCCTGGTGCAACTGGGGTCTCTGTACAACCGTGTCGGTGACTATCGCCAGGCTATAGAAATTCTTGAAGAGGCATCCAGGCTGCGTCCCGATTCCCTGATCGCTAACTTCTATCTGGGCCGCTCCTATGTGCTCGAGGGCAGGCATGAGGAAGCCCTGGACGCCTATCGCCGCGCACTGCGTATTAATCCTTCGTCCGACCAGATCCATTTGGAAATGGGCCTGGTCTACGAGCGTCAGGAGCACCACGACCGGGCCGTACAAAGCTACAAAAAAGCGCTTGAGCTTAACCCACACTCATTGGTGGCCCGCCGCCGGCTTGGCGGTGTTTATGTGACTGAGGGCAAACTCGACGATGCCATCAGCGAATACGAAAACCTGGCGGTGCTCGAAGAGGACCCACTCGACACTCAGATCAAGATTGGTCTGGTGAGTCTGGAAAAGGGTGATTACGAACGTGCTGCCATGGAATTCAGCATGGTAATAGCGGCCCAGCCCCAGGACGACGATGTGCGCTATTACCTGGCCGTTACCTACGACGAGTTGGGAGACCGGGTTGGGGCGGAACAGGAGTTCCGTGGCATTTCGCCCGCCTCCGACCGCTACACCGATGCCCGTATCCAGCTCGTTGAGCTTCTGCGCAGCGATGGCCGCAGCGCACAGGCCGTCGCTGCCGTGAAGGAACTGCAGGCCTCAAGGTCGCAGAGTCGTGAGGCCCACCTCCTGCTGATCTCCCTCTACCGTGAGCGCGAGGAGTACGGCAAGGCCATAGTCGAGGCCCGCGCTCTGATAGAGATGTCGCCGGCTGAAGACCGCCACCTGTTTACCCTGGCCTCTCTGTACGACCTGGCCGGGGAGCGCGACAAGGCCATCGTGCTGCTGCGACGGGTGATAGAGATGAACCCCGAAAACGGCACCGCCCTCAACTATCTTGGTTACACGTTTGCCGAGCGTGGGGAGAACCTGGAGGAGGCCGAAGCTCTCATCAAGAGGGCGTTGGTCTTGCATCCCAGCGACGGCTTTTTCCTCGACAGTCTGGGTTGGGTGTATTTTCAACGTGGAAACTACGAGGCCGCGGTTGCCGAGCTCGAACGAGCTGCTCGTTTGGCCGGAGGTGATCCTATTATTAACGAGCACCTCGCCGATGCTTATGCCAAGGTGGGAAGGGTCGAAGAGGCCATAAGAGCCTACCGGGACTGTGAGGCACGCACCGAGGACGGCAAACAACGCCGCCGCGTGACGGAAAAAATGAAAAGCCTGGGCCGTGGCCCTTTCTAAAGCCCTGACGGCTGCGGTCGTGTCCGTTTGGGTGCTCTCTTCCTGCACGCCCACCTTTGTCGGCGGGTCCCACAACCTGGATACCTTCCGTGGCCAGGCCCGCTTTGAATACCGCGACAGCCAGGAGCGTTTTAAGTCCTCCCAGATGATCTCTGTAAAGGCGCCCGATAAGGTGCGCATAGACGTTATGGGACTTTTCGGGCCCCTCTACAGTATGGCCTCCGACGGGAGCCGGTTGACGGCCTACGACCGTGGCGAAAGGGTATTCTACCGGGGGGCTGCCAGCGCGGAGAACCTCGGCCGTTACACCAGAGTTGCCTTGGAGGGCACAGTGCTTGCGCTGTTGCTGCGTGGTCTGGACCCCGCGGGGTTGGCCGGCAGCGGGATTGAGGCCAGGTTCTCCGATTACCGTGAGGTGTCGGGTCGGGCCGTTGCCCATCGCGTAGAGGTGGACCTGGACAGCGGTGCCAGAGTCATTCTGGTATACGATCACATATGGACCGGCATCAACTTAAGCGACGAGATTTTTGAGATTACCGCCCCACGCGGAGTAAGGGTGGTTGATCTGGATGGGGACAACGGTGGGCAGGTCGATTAGTGCGCGTTGTCTTTTCGTAGGTGTGGTCCTGTCGTTGCTGGTGGGTGCTTGCAGCGGTGATTCCGACCATAACACGGTTGTCGTGGTCGCTGATGGTCAGGCAAAGCCCGCCTACGGGGATGCCATAGTAGAAGGTTCCATTGGAGATGCATCCAACCTCATTCCCATGTTGGCCGGCGACAGTTCATCCCACCAGGTCGCCGCCCTCATTTTCGACGGCCTGGTGACCTACGACCCTACTCTCAGTTACCTCGAGCCACGACTGGCCCGGGACTGGACGGTTTCCGAGGACGGTCTGCAAATCACTTTCCAGTTACGTGATGATGTACGTTGGCAGGACGGCACCCCATTTACCGCCCGCGATATTGAGTTCGGGTTCAACACGATTACCGACCCCGACACTCTGACGGCCTACGCCGAAGACTATCGTCAGGTCGAGCGTTTCGAGGTTCTTGGAGATCATAGCTTCAGGGTCAGCTACCGCCAGCCTTTTGCCCCGGCCCTGGCCAGTTGGGGTAACCTGGTAGTGCTCCCCCGTCATATCCTGGAAGGCCGGGATATTAACCAGACCAACGATTTTTCCCGTAACCCCGTGGGTTTGGGTGCCTACAAGTTTGAGTCCTGGGAGACGGCCAGCAGGATTACGCTGTTGGCAAACCACGACTACTACCGTGGCCGTCCCTACATAGAGAAGGTGGTCTACCGCATCATTCCCGACCTGCAGACCCAGTTCCTGGAACTCAAATCGGGGGGACTGGATATGATGGGGCTGACGCCTTTGCAGTTCAGTCGTCAGACTTCTTCCAGGGATTTTTCCGGGGTCTTTGAAAAATACCGTTACCTTACCAACTCTTACACCTATCTCGGCTACAATCTCAGACGGCCCTTGTTCCAGGATGTGAGGGTGCGCCGGGCCCTCAGCCACGCCATCGACAAGGATGAACTGGTAAGCGTGGTGTTGTTGGGGCTGGGCCGCCCGGCCCGGGGCCCATACAAACCCGGTACGGTGTGGGAGAATCTCGATATCGACGACCTTGGCTACGACCCCCAGCGTTCGCGCCAGCTGCTCGCCGAGGCAGGTTGGAGCGACAGCGACGGTGACGGTACGCTGGATAAGGACGGAGAGAGTTTTGAATTCCGTATCCTGACCAACCAGGGCAACGAGAACCGCATGAAAACCGCTACCATCATACAACGACGCTTTCAGGAGGTCGGTGTAAAGGCCGAGGTCAGAGTCATCGAGTGGTCGGCCTTCATCAATAACTTCGTAGATAAACGTGATTTCGACGCAGTGGTTCTGGGGTGGAGCCTTTCGCTCGACCCAGATCAGTACGACATCTGGCATTCCTCAAAGACCAGTGAGAAAGAATTTAATTTCATTTCTTTCTCCGACCCCGAAGTGGACGGCTTACTCGAGAAAGGCCGACGCAGTTTCGACCAGGCCCAACGCAAGGCTGCTTACGACCGCTTCCAGGAGATCCTCGTCGAACAGCAGCCCTATACGTTTTTATACGTGGCCGATGCATTGCCGGCCGTACACCGGCGCTTCCACGCCATAGAACCGAGGCCGGCCGGCATCGCGTACAATTTCAAGGATTGGTATGTGCCCGACTCTCTGCAACGCTACAGCATAAGCGAGGATTAAGGTCCGATGCTTGTGTATCTCGGCCGCCGTTTCGCTGGCCTTATTCCCCTACTGCTCGGCATCACGGTTGTCTCTTTCTTCGTCATCCATATTGCCCCTGGTTCGCCGATCGACTTGATGACCGACCTGAACCCCGACGCCAGTCCGGAGCTGAGGACGAAGTTGGAAGAACACTGGGGACTGGGCCGTCCCTTGCCCGTGCAGTACTGGTTGTGGCTTAAAAAGGTGGCGGTGGGGGATTTTGGTATTTCGCTGTCGAGCGACGCCCGGCCGGTGCTGGATAAGATCGCCGAAGCCCTGCCAGTGACCCTGTTGCTCAACGTTCTGTCGTTGTGCCTGATAATGGCCGCTGCGATTCCCATTGGCATCTACTCGGCCACTCACCAGTACTCAGCGACAGACCGGGTCGCCACCGTGCTGGTGTTTCTTGGCTTTGCCATGCCCACCTTCTGGCTGGCCCTGCTGTGTATGATGCTGTTTGGTGTGGAACTTGGATGGTTGCCGGTTTCGGGGCTGGAATCCCTCGACCATGCATCGATGGGTCTGGGAGAGCGTGTCTGGGACCGCGCCCGCCACCTGGTTATGCCGGTAACCGTCGCTGCGATTACCAGTCTTGCCGGCATGTCGCGCTATATGCGCTCCAGCATGCTCGAGGTCTTCCGTCAGGACTACATCACTACCGCTCGTGCCAAAGGACTCGGCGAACGTGTGGTGGTCTACCGACACGCCTTGCGCAACGCTCTGCTCCCGGTGATTACCATTCTGGGGCTGTCGGTGCCCGGTCTTATCGGGGGTTCGGTTATATTTGAGACCATTTTTGCGATCCCCGGCATGGGACGGCTCTTCTACAACTCGGTGATGGCTCGTGACTATACGGTGGTGATGGGAGTATTGGTTATAGGTGCGGTGCTGACCCTGTTGGGCAATCTGCTGGCCGATATCATGTATGCGGTGGCCGACCCGCGTCTTCGTAAAAAATGATGGGGGGGTTGGCTAAAAACGGTCTCACCCTGAGCGGTGCCGCAATCGTGGCCGTGCTTGTCGTGCTGGCGGCTTTTGCACCGTGGTTGTCACCCTACGACCCCACCGCTCTCGACACCTCGGCCGTACTGCAGGCTCCGAGCCCACGCCACTGGTTGGGGACCGATGGTATCGGCCGCGACGTGCTCAGCCGCATGATATACGGGGCCCGTGTCTCCCTGCTGGTTGGTTTCGTGTCGGTCGGCATCGCCTGTTTGATAGGCGTTTTTCTGGGCGCGGTGGCCGGCTATAGCGGTGGTATAGTCGATACCGTCATAATGCGTTTCGTCGACGTCATGCTCTGCTTTCCGTCGTTTTTCCTCATCCTGGCCGTGATAGCTTTCCTGGACGCAAGTATATGGAACATCATGGTGGTTATCGGCTTAACCTCGTGGATGGGCATCTGCCGTTTAGTGAGGGCCGAGTTTTTGAGTCTGCGCAACCGTGAATTCATGGTTGCCGCCGAAGGACTGGGCGGCAGTGCCTGGCGTATTATTCTGCGCCACGGCCTCCCCAACGCCATGGCCCCGGTGTTTGTGGCCTTTATCCTCGGGGTGGCCGGTGCCATCCTCACCGAGAGTTCTCTGAGTTTTCTGGGTATCGGCGTGCAACCCCCCGACCCGAGTTGGGGAAACATTCTTACCGAGGGCAAAAACACCCTTGGGGTAGCCTGGTGGTTGTCGGTGTGTCCGGGCCTGGCCATCCTGATCACCGTACTCGGCTACAACCTTCTGGGGGAGGGGTTGCGCGACAGCCTCGACCCACGTTTGCGTTCGAGGTGACAGGGGCTGTGCTGTTAGAGGTTAATGATCTGTGCACGGTCTTTGATACTCCGGCCGGACAGGCCCGCGCCGTCGACGGGGTGAGCTTCTCAGTGGCCGAGGGTGAGACCATTGGTATTGTGGGCGAGTCGGGTTGCGGTAAAAGCGTGACCGCGCTGTCAATTCTCCGTCTGGTACAGTCTCCGCCGGGGCGTATTGTATCGGGCAGCATACTTTTTGACGGCCGTAACATTCTCGACATGTCGGAGAAGGAGATGCGGTCCATACGTGGCAACGACATCGCCATGGTGTTTCAAGAACCGATGACCTCCCTCAACCCGGTGTTCACGGTTGGCTATCAGGTGGCCGAGGCTTTCCGCATCCACCGGGGCTTGGGCAAGAAGCAGGCCTGGAACGAAGCCGTGCGGATGCTCGGAATGGTCGAAATCCCCGATGCGGGCACACGCGCACACGACTATCCCCACCAACTCAGTGGTGGCATGCGCCAGCGCGTGATGATTGCCATGGCCTTGAGTTGCAGCCCCCGCCTGCTGATTGCCGACGAACCCACCACTGCCCTCGATGTGACCATACAGTCCCAGATCCTGGACCTCCTCGCTTCGTTGCAGGAGAGACTTGGCATGGCGCTCATTCTTATCACCCACGATCTCGGGGTGATCTATGAGCAGGCCGAGAGGGTGATTGTGATGTACGCGGGCAGGGTTGTTGAAGAGGGCAAGGCGGAGAAGGTGCTGGACAGCCCGGCCCATCCCTACACACGGGGGCTGCTCGGTTCTCAGCCCCGCCTGGGTGGGCAGGGCCAGCGTCTTACGGCCATAGCCGGCACGGTACCCGAGCTTACCGCTCTGCCGGCGGGCTGCCGGTTTCGCGACCGCTGTGGTCTTGCCATAGAGGCCTGTGGCAGCAGTGACCCGCAGCTGAGGGCCGTGGATTCGGATCACAGCGCGGCCTGTATCGTAACGGCCGGGGAGCAAAGGGGGTGAGCCGCAAAGAGCAAGACGCTACAGGGGAAATCCTGGTCAGTGCCCGTGGCCTTGAGCGCAGGTTCTCCAGCGGACGGTCCTTGTTTGGCGGCGGCCACAGTGTGATCCGTGCCGTCGACGGGGTAGACCTCGATATAGTCCGCGGCGAGACCCTTGGCATAGTGGGGGAGTCGGGTTGCGGCAAATCCACCCTTGGCCGTCTTCTGCTCGGCCTGCTTGCCCCCAGCGCGGGTTCGGTAAGCTTTGAGGGTACCGATCTGAGCGGGCTGACAAGAGGCCAGATGCGCCGGTTGCGCCGCCGCATGCAGATAGTTTTTCAGGATCCCTACGCCTCACTGAACCCGCGTATGCGGGTGGGCCGTATTATTGGCGAGGGTCTGGAAATTCACCGCCTGGCCCGCGGCCAGGAATTGAAACGGCGGGTCCTGGAACTGATGGACCGGGTGGGCTTGAGCGCAAGCGCCTACGACCGCTATCCCCACGAGTTCAGCGGGGGACAGAGGCAGAGAATCGGTATTGCCAGGGCCCTGGCCCTGAAGCCGGCCTTCATCGTTGCCGACGAACCGGTCTCGGCCCTCGACGTTTCAATCCAGGCCCAGATCCTCAACCTGCTCATGGACCTGCAAGAAGAATTGAATCTCACCTATGCTTTTATTTCCCACGACCTGAGAGTGGTCGAGCATATAAGCCACCGCGTTGCCGTCATGTACCTGGGTCGTATTGTCGAGATTGCGCCAGCCGAGAGTATCTACCGTGAACCTCGCCACCCCTACACCCGCGCGCTGCTCTCTTCGGTCCCGCGGATGGGGTCGGAGAAGCCCTCCAACGGTGGGGTGGTCCTCGTGGGTGACCCGCCCAGTTCTTCGGCGCCGCCAGGGGGGTGTCGTTTCCACCCCCGCTGTCCGTTTGCCGAAGACCGTTGCAAGAGCGAGGACCCGCCGCTTATCGAACGTGAGCGGGGCCATGCCACGGCCTGTCATCTGGTCTGAAAAAGGAAGCTAACGGCGGTCGCGACTTTTGATACGGGCGGCTTTGCCTTTGCGCTCTCTGAGATAGTAGAGACGGCTACGTCTTACACGCCCGCGGCTTTTTATTTCTATGCTGGCGATGCGTGGCGAGTGCAGAGGGAAAGTCCTTTCCACGCCCACCCCGTAAGAGGTTTTGCGGACGGTAAAAGTGGCACGCACCGACCCTGAGGTGCGGCGTATGCAGACCCCTTCAAAGACCTGGATACGTTCCTTCTCGCCCTCGACGATTTTCGCGTGTACACGCAGGGTGTCGCCCGAGCGAAACTCGGGAGGGGTGGTGACCTGTTCGGCCTCTATGCGGTCGATGATGTTCACGTGCTCGTATCCCTATGTGAAGGGGCGGTCCGAAAGCCCAAACAGGATATCTATCGTGTACCTTTAAGGCGGTCAAGGAGGATGGCGGCCGCGGCCCTGACCGAGAGGTGGTTGTAAGCGTCGGCGCCACCTATCGGCTCCAGGCTGATGTCGGTGCGCTCGGTAACCTGTTCGGACAGTCCCCAGCCGGTGCCCAGAATCAGCAGGTGGGGCCTGTCCGAACTTTCCAACATGGCTCGGACTTCGGCGAAACTACTGGCCCCGTTGAGCCCCTGGGCGCTGGTCGCCACCAGTACCGGCGTGGACCCGGTCTCTTCTTCGATGTCTATCTCTACCCCCTCGATGGTTTTTTGCAGGCGGGCCAGGTCCAGTGCCTCCTTGCGGTTGGGGTTGTAGTTGGCCCCCGGGCCCCGGCACCAGTGCGAGATAATTTTGCGTGCCAGCGCTCTCAATGCGTCCACCGGGGTCACGATGTAGAAGGCCCTGACCCCGAAGGTACGACAACTTCGCGCTATGTCGTGGATATCTATGGTGGTGATCGAGGTAGTGACGATTTCCCCCTGCTTGTTCTTGACCGGCCAATGGACCAGCGCGACGTAGAGGTCGGCCATGTCAGAGGCTCTCACTTCTCGTCACGGTCACGACCGAGGTCCGGGCGCCGTGCACGCGTTCTGAGGAGAGCCTGCTCGCGGCGCCAGCGCTCGATTGCACCGTGGTTCCCCGACAACAGCACTGGCGGAACCCGCATGCCACGGAACTCCTCGGGGCGGGTGTAGTGCGGGTACTCCAAAAGACCACCGGAAAAAGATTCATCCTTGCACGACTGGGGGCTGCCTAGAACGCCATCGACCAGACGGCCGACCGTGTCTATCAGGACCAGGGCGCCGACCTCTCCGCCGCTTAAAACGTAGTCGCCGATTGAGATTTCCTCATCGAATAGTCTGCGCACCCGTTCATCTACCCCCTCGTAACGGCCGCAGAAAATAAGCAGGGCACTTTCGTCGGCCAGGCGGCCGGCGTCGGCCTGTACGAAGGGTTGCCCCTGGGGCGTGAGCAGTATGCAGCGGGAGGGTTTGGTCCTGGCGACCAGGTCCTCGACGGCGGCGTAGACCGGTTCCGGGCGCATCACCATGCCGGGGCCACCGCCGTAGGGATGGTCGTCGATCGGGTGGGGGCTGCCGCCGGTGTAGTTGCGCAGTTGGTGGGCGGTGATCTGAAGAATGCCGGCCTCGGCGGCCTTGCCGATTACCCCTACCGAAGCTGCCGAGGCGACCATTTCGGGAAACAGGGTGATGATATCGAAGCGCAGACGGGCCGCGGGCATCACGCCGGTCCTTTGGGGTCGGCGGGGTAGACCAACCGGGTCGGGTCGACGATTATCTTCTTGTTTTCCTTGTCTATGCTGAGTACGGTTCCGGCCACCGCCGGCACCAGAATCTCACTGTGCTGGCCGCCACTCGGACTTACCACATACACATCGTTGGCCCCGGTTCTCAGAATCTCGGTTATGCTGCCCAGTTGCCGACCCGCGTTGGTTGCTACGCTGGCCCCCAGGATTTCAAAGTCGTAGTAGTGGCCGTCGCCACCGGCATCGGGTAGCAGGTCCGGGTCTATGTGAATATCGGCCCCGCCGAGTTCTTCAGCCTGGTCGCGGGTATTGACCTGGTCGAGGGCTAGAAGCATGGACTTTCCATGACGGTTGGCGCTGCGCAGGTCGAAACCCTTGCCGCCTATGCGCAACTGCAGGCCCGCTTGCAGGACCTCGTCCAGCGACGGGTCTATGTCGGCGAGCAGGCCGCCATTTATGCCGTGGGCCCTACGCACCGAGCCCAGCTTTACCAGTGTAGCCTTGGCTGCGCTGCGACTGTCAGTCTTCGACAATCTCGACTATGACCTTGCGGTTGGCCCGGGAAGCAGCCGCATTGACGATCGTACGAATCGATTTAGCGGTGCGGCCTTGTTTGCCAATGACGCGTCCGAGGTCGTCCTTGCTGACACGCAGTTCAAGGACGACGGAGTCGTCTCGGTTGTTCTCGGTTACCTCGACCTCGTCGGGCTTGGTGACGAGGTTCCGAGCGACAAAGGAAAGAAGTCCTTTGAGGTCTACGTCGACCGGCGACGCCGCTTCTAGGTTGTGATGCTCGCCTTCTTGAGAAGACTGGCTACCGTTGCCGAGGGTTTCGCTCCCTTCTTCAGCCATGAGGTGATCTTCTCCTCGTCCAGACGCACCTCGGCCGGGTCCTTCAGCGGGTCGTAGGTGCCGACCTGGCCCAGATTGCGTCCGTCCCTGGGAGCGCGGTTGTCGGCCACCACGATACGGTAGTAGGGCCGCTTTTTGCTCCCGTGTCTCGCTAGTCGAATTGTTACAGACATGTAGATTTCTTATGCGCCAGCCTTTTCAGCGGGTGCACCGCACCTTTGAGCATTATCCAGTTGGTTTGTAAACACAGAGATAAAAAAGCCCTCCCGGACAGTGCCGGGAGGGCTTTTCAGCGGGTCAAGCCGGGTGGCTTTACATCATGCCGCCCATACCGCCCATACCGCCCATACCGCCGGCTGCTGCCGCGGCCGGGTCGGCCTTGTTGTCTTCCGGCTTGTCGGCCACCAGAGCCTCGGTGGTGAGCATCAGTCCGGCCACCGAAGCGGCGTTCTGCAGCGCAGTGCGCACGACCTTGGTCGGATCGAGTATGCCCGCCTTGAGCAGGTCCTCGAACACGTTGGTGGCCGCGTTGTAGCCGAACGCCCCTTTGCCGGACTTTATCCGGGCGATGACAATCGCGGCTTCCTGGCCGGCGTTCGAAGCAATCCAGCGTGCAGGGTCTTCGCAGGCTCTGCGCAGTATGCGGATGCCGACGGCCTCGTCTTCACTGCACTCGACCTTGTCCAGGGCCGCAGTCGCGCGTATCAGGGCCACGCCACCACCGGCGACGATGCCTTCTTCCACCGCCGCGCGGGTGGAGTGCAGTGCGTCCTCGACACGGGCCTTTTTCTCTTTCATCTCCACTTCGGTGGCTGCTCCCACTTTGATGACGGCTACACCGCCGACGATCTTGGCAAGGCGCTCCTGGAGCTTCTCGCGATCGTAATCCGAAGTGGTGTCCTCGATCTGGGAACGCAGCACATTGATCCGTCCCTCGATGTCGGACTTCTTACCGGCACCATCGATAATGGTGGTGTTGTCCTTGTCGATGACGATGCGCTTGGCCTTGCCGAGGTCGGCGATGCCGACGTTCTCGAGCTTGAGCCCGAGTTCTTCGGCAATGACCTTTCCTCCGGTAAGGGTGGCGATGTCTTTGAGCATCTCCTTGCGACGGTCACCAAACCCGGGCGCTTTTACTGCTGCGCAGTTGAGCGTCCCACGGATCTTGTTGACCACCAACGTGGCAAGGGCCTCACCTTCGATGTCCTCGGCTATGATGAGGAATGGCCTTGAAGTCTTGGCAATAGACTCAAGAACCGGAAGCAGGTCCTTCATGTTGGAGATTTTCTTTTCGTGGATGAGAATCAGACAGTCTTCCAGGACGGTCGTCATTCTCTCGGGGTCGGTTACGAAGTAGGGCGAAAGATAACCGCGGTCGAATTGCATGCCTTCGACGACTTCCAGAGTAGTCTCGAGCACCTTGTTCTCTTCTACGGTTATGACGCCTTCCTTGCCGACTTTGTCCATGGCCTCGGCAATGATGTTGCCGATGGTGACGTCGGCGTTGGCCGAAATCGTTCCCACCTGGGCTATCTCATCGCGGTTTCTGGTGGCCTTTGATGCCTTACTCAGGGCTGCGACGATGGCCACGACACCCTTTTCGATACCACGCTTGATGGACATGGGGTCGTGCCCCGCGGCTACAAGACGTGCACCTTCGGTGAAGATGGCACGGGCCAGTACGGTGGCCGTTGTGGTTCCGTCACCGGCGACATCCGAGGTCTTGGAAGCTACTTCCTTGACCATCTGAGCGCCCATGTTCTCGAACTTGTCTTCGAGTTCGATTTCCTTGGCCACCGAGACTCCGTCTTTGGTCACCGTGGGTGCACCCCAGGATTTCTCAAGTACGACGTTGCGCCCTCTTGGGCCTAGAGTCACGGTTACGGCGTCGGCCAGCAGGCTCACACCCCGCAACAGCTTGTCACGGGCTTCCTGACTGAAATTTACAATTTTTGGCATTATTGAACTCTCCTGTTCTAAGCGGTGTTTGCCCTGGGCGTTGCTATAACGCTCAGGCCTCAACCACGCCGAGGATGTCATCCTCGCGCATGATCACGTGTTCCACACCGTTCAGTTTGATTTCGGTTCCGGCGTATTTGCCGAAAAGTATACGATCGCCCCTTTTGACGTCGAGCTTTATGAGGTCACCGTCATCGGCGGTCTTCCCCTTTCCAACGGCTACGACCTTGCCCTCCTGGGGCTTTTCCTTGGCCGTATCGGGTATGATGATGCCACCGGCGGTCGTCTCTTCGTCCTCGATCCGCTTGACGATAACGCGGTCCTGCAACGGACGGATTTTCATGTCTTATCCTTAGCCTCCCTGGTTGTGATGTACTGGTATGCCAGTGGCCCTGCCACCCCGGGGCAGCCGGTCACTGGCTATAAATCCAACGGAACATTAAGTATCGTTGCTCTACTGTCAAGCAGGACGGGGTAAAAAATCGTCTAATTCAGCTGCCGCCCCTGGTCATTTCTTCTAGATATTGGCGGTATAGAACGTCCCATTCGCGGCTTCCCTCGGGCACCTGGCGGCTCAAAGAGGCGATTTTACGGCGTACAGACTGGTCGATGGCCGGGTTGGCGATAAATCCGCTGCGAAGACGCCTGGCCAGTCTGCCCACGGCCTCGCCCTCGTTAAGGACCTCCACCCCACCATCGGCTTTGAGGGCGACGACCATGGCCAGGGCCAGGGCCTCTATACGGTCTTCGCTGAGCTTTCTCACAGGACAAACCCCCGGGTTTTGGCTATTCTTTTGATGATACCATCCAACAGTTTGTCCTGGTCCATGCCGGTGGTCTGGCGGCCAAGCTGGGCCAGGGCCTTGTTGGCCTCGCGTTCGATGGCCGCTTCGGTGCGAAAGTTGGCGACCAGAGCGCCCTCGACAAGGGCGGCCACCCGTGCGGGTTGGCCCTGGACGGGGGCCTGGGGGCCCGAACACAGCTCGGAGGCCAGGGCTGAGGCCAGGCCAGCGAGTTCCTGCAGGCTGAGTTCGATCACGGATGCCGACTCTAGATCGACCCTGCCTGCCTATGCAACTGAATGCAGCTTGAAAAACGGCCTCAGCGTCGGCTAACTGGTAGGGATGGTCAAACCTTCCCCATTGAAAGTGGGCGACCGTGTGGCTCTGCTTGCCCCGGCAGGGGCCTGCGACAAGGTCCGCCTGGAGGCCGGGACGGCAATACTTGAGTCCTGGGGTCTTACGGTCGAGCCCCCGCCCGACGGTCCGGCTCTCAGGTACATGGCCGGGTCCGATGAGAAACGTGGCAGCGAGCTTGCCGGGGCGTTTGCCGACGAGCGCATCCGCGCGGTGCTGGTAGCCCGTGGGGGTTACGGTTCGGCCCGCCTGTTTGAAACCTTCGATGTCTCTCGGCTGGCTCGGCAGCCAAAAATTTTCGTCGGCTTCAGCGATGTTTCCATACTGCTCAACCGCATTATCACCGAGGCCGGCCTGGTTTGTTACCACGGTCCCATGGCTGCGGCCGACCTGCCGCGGCTCTCCGAGGCCGGCCGCGAGCGTTTCAGGGCCTTCCTGTTCTCGGAGCCCGGGTGGTGGGATGGTTCGGTGCGGGCAGTCTGGAGGCCGGGCCGCGGCCGTGGCGTCCTCAAGGGCGGTTGCTTGTCGGTGCTCGTGACTACCCTGGGCACACCCTACGAGATCGACAGCTCGGGCGCCGTCCTTTTCCTTGAGGATGTAGCCGAGAAACCCTACCGCATAGACCGTATGCTCACGCAGCTGCGCCACGCCGGTAAGTTCGACGAGGTGAGTGCCGTGGTCTTTGGCCCCATGACCGATTGTGACGGCGGCTATGGCCCCTCCATGCTCCGCGACGTGGCGATGGACGTTCTGTCGGGTCTTGACTGTCCGGTCCTTTACGGCCTCGACGCCGGCCACGGTAGCGACAACCTGCCACTTCCCTTCGGCTGCGAGGTGGGCGTGGACGGCGGCGGCGTGGAATTGTTAGAGCCGGTTTTTGACTCGTGAGCGGGCAGCGATGGCAGGCCCTCGACCGTGTCTTTGATGCCGCCCTGCAAAGCGGGGCTACACCGGGGGCCAGTCTGCTGGTGGCGCGTGGCCGCGAGGTTCTGCTTGAGCGCTGCTACGGGCTTGTCGAAAATGGCGGTCCGCCTGTTTGTGAAACCACCCTCTACGACCTTGCCTCTCTGACCAAGCCTCTGGCCACGCTGCCGGCCCTGCTCATCCTGGCCGCCGCCGGCCGCCTTGACCTTGACGCTGAGCTGGCCGGGCTGGTCGGCCACCGTTCGGGGCTGCCGGCCTGGAAGCCTTACTACGAGTCTCTGGGCGCCACGGCCACCACGGCCAGCCCGGCGCCGGCTACGGCTGCGGCCCGACGACAGGTGTTGGACCTTGCCCAAAGTGAAGCCCTGGAGGGGACGCCCGGCGGGAGGGCCGTCTACAGCGACGTTGGCTACATACGCTTGGGCCGTATCGTGGAGGAAGTGGTTGCGGGGCGGGCCGGTCGACTTGATGAATTTGTTGGTGAGGCCTTCTTCGGCCTTCTTGAAGGCTGCAAGCTGCGTTTTGTAAATACCGGCCTGGGCCAGACGCCGCTGGCCCGGGCGGCCCCCTGCGGGTACTCGGCCTGGCGGGGTGAGACCGTGCGTGGGACGGTTTGTGATGACAACGCCTACGCCCTGGGAGGGGTGGCCGGCCACGCCGGGCTTTTCGGTACTGCTGCCGATGTTCATGCGGTGGTCGCCGAGTACCTGGCGGCCTACCAGGGCCGTGGCCGCGTACTGGACACAGACCTGGTAAGGCGTTGCTGGCAGCGGCCCGAGGGGACGAGCGGGTCGGACAGCTGGCGTCTGGGTTGGGACAGTCCCACGGCTGGAGAGTCGACGGCCGGCACTTTGATTTCGGACAACTCGGTCGGCCATCTCGGCTACACCGGCACCTCGGTGTGGGTGGACCTGGAACGCGGGGTTCACGTGGTGTTGCTTACAAACCGTGTCCACCCCGACTGGAGCAACCGCGGCATAGACAGCTTGAGGCCGGCTGTTCACGACGCCGTTTTTGAGGCGCTGGCGTGAAGCATATCCACCTGGTGGCCATATGTGGTGTCGGCATGGCGCCATTGGCGGTCATGCTCAAAGATTCCGGCTACCGCGTAAGCGGTTCCGACCGCCAGTCCTACCCGCCCATGGGTGACGTACTCAAGGAGGCCGGCATCAGCGTGACCCGGGGTTTTGCTGCGGCCAACCTCGAGGCCCGTCCCGACCTCGTTATCGTTGGCAACGCCGTGGTGCGGACCAACCCCGAGGCCATGGCCGTCGAGGAGTTGGGCATTGAAAAGATTTCCTTTCCCGCCGCGCTGTCGCGGTTCTATCTTGGCGGCAAACAATGCCTGGTGGTTGCCGGCACCCACGGCAAGACCACCACTACCGGCATGCTGGCCCACGTGCTGCAGACTGCCGGGCTCGACCCCGGCTACCTCATCGGGGGACTGGTGCGGGACTTTGACCGTCTGGCCCGCCCGGCCGGTGGGCCTTACTTTGTAGTCGAGGGTGATGAGTACGACTCGGCCTATTTCGACAAACGTCCCAAATTTATCCATTACAACCCCGCCGCAGCCATCATCACCAGCGTCGAGTTCGACCACGCCGACATCTATGCCGACCTTGAAGCCGTCAAAGTGGCCTTTGCCCAATTGGTGTCCCTTCTGGCCGTCGGTGCCCCCCTGCTGGGCTGTGGGGACTGGCCGGACCTGCGCGAAGTGGTAGAGAGAGGCGGGAGCGGGGTTAACTTCATCAGCTACGGCAGCAACCCGGACAACGACTGGAGTATTGAAGACCTGCGCCACGACGGTGCCACCATGGCTTTCGACTGCACTTTCAGGGGGCGGCGGGAAGAACGTCTGCAGTTGTCCCTGCCCGGTCGTATGAACGCGCTCAACGCTTTGGCCGTTTATGCCCTGGGCCGTGAGCTCGGCGTAAACCGCCAGGCCCTGGGCGCGGGGTTGGCCTCCTACAAGGGTGTTGCCCGCCGTCAGGAAGTGGTGGGAGAGGTTGCGGGGATAACCGTGGTCGATGATTTCGCCCACCACCCCACGGCCGTGGCGGCTACCATTGCCGCGGTAAAAGATCGCTGGCCCGGCCGCCCCCTGCGCGCCGTGTTCGAGCCGCGTTCGAACACCAGCCGCCGTGCCATATTTCAGCAACGTTACGGCGCAGCCCTGGCCGCCGCCGACCGTGTTGTGGTGAGCGCGGTCTACGCCAAAGAAAATGACCCCCTGGCCGACCACGAGCGCCTGTGCACGGCAACCCTGGTGGCCGGTCTCGAAGCGGCCGCGGTGCCGGCCTGGTCGGCCGACGGACCCGAGGCCATTCTGGAGCGTCTGCTGGGGGAGGTCGAAAGCGGCGAGGTGGTACTGGTTATGTCTAACGGGGCCTTCGGTGGGCTGGCCCGCCGTCTAGTTGAGGCTCTGTCGGGCTGAATCGGTATCGTCGTAGAGTCGTTGATAGTTGCGACGGTTGCGCAGAACTTTCTTCACGTAGCTGCGGGTCTCGCGGTAGGAGATCCTTTCCACAAACTCATCTTCGTCAAGGCCCGAGAACTGTTTCCGCCAACGCTCGGAGGCTCGCTCGCCGGCGTTGTAGCCGGCCAGCATCAGAACTTCGTTGTCTGCGAACAAGTCGGCCAGGACACCGAGGTAGGCGGTACCGAGGCGGATGTTGGTGTCGGCCTCGAAAAGGCGGTCGGCCGTGAGCCCGCCTTCTACGCCGGCATTCCTGGCCATGCGCTCGGCGGTTGCCGACAGTAGTTGCATAAGTCCGTAGGCCGAAGCCGGCGAGACCGCTCTTCGGTCGAAGGCCGACTCCTGCCGCATCAGTCCCCACACCAGGGCGGGGTCGAGACCGTGGCGCAAGGCCTGCGTCCTGACCACCTCCTCGTGGGCCTTTGGGTAGAGGTAGGGGTAGAGCTGATTTTCACGGAGTTGGCCGCCGTAGTAGAGGGCCAGAGCCGTACGCATGGCCTCGCTGTGGGCACCGGCCCGGCTGGCCTCGGCCAGCATGGCCGCCTTGGCGCTGCTGGGAGCACGGGCCAGAGCCGTCTTGACCTCGAGCGACGCCCAGCGGTCAAGGCCAGCCAGGGCCAGGGCCCGGGCCCGGTAGAGGTTGCCCTGGGCAGGGGTGTCGGCGCCACTGGCATCCATGGTTGCCGGGACTGCCGGGATGGCTTCAACCTTTGGGGCCGGGGCGAGCTGTTTACTGCGTTTTTCAGACAGGTAGGCGTAGTAGCTGTCGGGGTGGTCGGCCAGGATACGGGCGTGGATGGAGGCGGCTTTTTGCTGGCCACCGTTTTTTTCCAGTTTCTCCAGAGACCGAGCCTGCCAGTAAAGTGCCTCCGGCCCTCCCCTACCGCCGCGCTCGGCCACGCGGCCAAATACCCAGGCGGCGCCACTGAAGTTGCCCGCCAGGTAGGACACCCAGCCGGCCCGCCAGCGGCTCTCGGCGGCCACCGAAGAGTCGGCACCGGCAGCCGCTTGCCGGTAAGAGACCGCCGCGGCCGTGTAGCGGCGTGAAGACTCGTGGATGCGTGCTGTGGCGTAGTGGGCCCGCTGCTCTTCCTTGATGCCGGTGGCCAGGGCCAGCATACGCCCGAAGGTGCCGAGGGCCTGGTCATTGCCGCCAGCGCCGTTCCAGTAGTGGACGGCGGTCTCAAACAAAAGACGGGCCCTTGCCGGTTTTTCTGTGGTCAGGGCAGTCCGTTCCTGCAGCCAGGCGGCCGCCGCTTTGCGGCTTTTGCTGCGGGCCAGGGCCGTTGCTCTCGCGGCGGTGGCATCTATGCGGCGGCGGTCGTGGGCGGCGATTTCAAGGAAACGGTCGAGCAGTACTATCTGGGCAGCGAAGCGGCCCTCGCGACCTTCTACCAGGGCTTCTCTGTAAAGCTGGTCGGCCGTGCGGGGTGAAAGGGAGGGGTCTTTCTCACGCAACGAGGTCACCAGTCGGGCGGCTTGTTTGGAAACCTCGGAGCCGGGACCGTGGCGGCGTACGCGTAAAAGACAGGCAATGGCTTTTGCGTCGTCGCGGCCGGCCAGAGCCTTGCCGGCCGCCATCCAGAGCCTGGCCGCTTCGGGTGCGGCCAGGTCGGTCGTGGCCGGTCTCAAGGAAAGCTCATCAACGGCGGCAAAGTCCTCAAGCTTGTAGAGTACTTCGGCCAACTCGGCCATGGCGGGGCCGTAAAGCGGCGACCCGGGGTGTTCGGACAGCAGTCGTTGTAGAGCCTGGCGTTGTGTTTGCGGATTATCCCGGTTGGCTGCGGCCGTCAGGTAGAGCGCATAGTCGCTGAAGAGGCCGCCTTTTACCGTAAGAGGTTCAAGCAGAGCGGCTGCTCCCCCGGTGTCCTGCGCGATGGCCTTTGAGGCCAGGGCCAGGACTGCGGCCTGCTCCTGGGCGTCGGTGGCCGCGGCCGCCCAGGCCCTGCCGGCGCCGGCCACAACCATGAGTACACAGACAAGTGCGGACAGCGTGGTGCGGTGGCGGGGGCAGGCGTGGACGGTTGGCATTACGAGCCGGTTAACTTTATCGCAACGGTCCAGGGAATGCATCGCGGTGGCCTCTGTAAAATTAATTTTAGCCTCTTCTTCACCCCGCCGCCGGCAGTTGTTGGCCGCTGCGGGGTTCGAATTTGTTGTCGACCCGGTAGATGTCGACGAAAGTGCTGCCAGCGGCGAAGCACCGCTGCTCACGGTTACGCGGCTGGCCACCGAAAAGGCCGTTGCCGCGGTAGCCAGACATGATGGCGGCGGCAAGGTCATACTGGCCGCCGACACCGTGGTGGTCTGTTGCGGTCGTCTGTTCGGTAAGCCCGCCGATGAGGCCGCTGCGGTAGCGATGCTGATGGAGCTTGGCGGCCGCAACCACACGGTGGCAACTGCGTGGACGGCTATCGGTCCGCTCTACAAACGGCGGGCTGCCGCTTTGACCGGGCTGGTACTCTCGACCGTACGCATGCGTGAGTTCGGCCGCGCTGAGGCCAGTGCCTACGTTGAGGGCGGCGAACCCCTGGACAAGGCCGGTTCCTACGCTGTACAGGGCCGGGGCCGGCGTCTGGTGGGCACGGTGGTGGGCAGTGTAGACAACGTTATAGGTCTGCCCGTGCAAGAGGTCTCCCGGGCCTTGTCCAGGTTCGGTGTAAGGCCGCTGCCGTGAGCGAGACCATTGCCGAGCGCTTGAACCTGCTGCGAGAGCGCATTGCCGTGGCCGCTGTGGCGGCCGGCCGCAATGCTGCAGACGTGAGCCTGGTGGTTGTAACCAAGAACGCCACGGTGGCCGAGGTCGCCTCAGCCGCGCGGGCCGGCCAGCGTGATTTTGGCGAAAACTATGTGGCCGCGGCCGAGGCCAGAATTGCCGGCCTGGCCTCGGAACTGTCCGAGGAAATGATGCAGTCGCTTAGTTGGCACATGGTCGGGCAACTACAATCAAACAAGGCGGCAAGAGCGGCCCGCCGCTTTGGCCTGATACACTCCCTATCGTCAATTTCGGCCGCGCGTGCCATTTCCAAAGCCATGCTTGGGGCCTCCACCACAGCCCGGGTGCTCTTGCAGGTACGTCTGGGGGGAGGAGAGCAGCGCGGTGGGGTGGAAGCGGCTCAGGTACTGTCCCTGGCCCGGGCGGTTACCGAACTGGGGGGTATAGAGATTGACGGCCTCATGGGGGTGGCGCCCCTGGGCGAGCAGCCTCGTCCCCACTTTGCGCGCCTGCGGGCTCTGCTCGAGGACCTGCGTGGGCAGCAACTTCCCCATGCGCCGCTCGGGGAACTCTCGGCGGGGATGAGCGGAGACTTCGAGGATGCCGTTGCCGAAGGATCGACTATAGTACGCATAGGCAGGGCGGTGTTCGGACCCTGAGGCAGTGGGAGAAGAGAATGGGGCAGAAGAGAATCGGTTTTATAGGCGGTGGCAACATGGCCGAGGCCCTGCTGAAGGGTCTGCTCGCTGGTGGGCAGGACCCCGCCACCATCACCGTTGGTGAGCCGCTGACGGCCCGGCGGGCGGTCTTGCGCCGCCGCTACAAAGTGGCCGCCGTGGCCGACAACCTCCAGGTCGTTGAACAGTCCGATATCGTCGTATTGGCAATAAAGCCCCAACATCTGGGGGTGGCCCTGGCCGGCCTGCGAGGTGTTGTGGGGGGCCGTCTGGTTGTCTCGATCGTTGCCGGTGCCCGTCTTGCCCGTCTCGAAAAGGGACTGGGAAGGGGGGCCCGGGTTGTGCGTGTTATGCCCAACACCCCCTGTCTGGTGGGGCGGGGTATGTCGGTGTTGTGTGGGGGCAAGGGGGTAAGGCCTGTGGACCTGTCCCGTGCCCGTGCCCTGTTTGCGGCCGTAGGTAGCGCCCTGGTGGTCGAGGATGAAAAGCTCATGGATGTGGTCACCGGGTTGAGCGGAAGCGGCCCCGCCTACGTTTACCTGTTTGCCGAAGCTCTTATGTCGGCAGGCAAGGCGGCCGGGCTCGATGACGACATGGCCAGGGTTCTGGCCTGCCAGACTCTGGCCGGTGCCGCCGAAATGCTGATTGCCAGCAAGGAATCTCCCGCCGACCTGCGCCGTGCGGTCTCCTCCCCGGGGGGCACGACGGTGGCCGGTCTCGGCGTTCTGGACGAGGCCGGTTTCAAGGCCGGCGTACAGGCCGCCGTCAAAGCCGCCACCCGCCGCTCCCGCGAACTGGGGCGGGCAAAGTTTTAAGGGCGTGACCCACCCCCCCTGGCTCAGATTGCGCATGGAGGGCGTGGAGTTGAGCCTGCGCATAAGCCCCGGCTCCACACGCGAGGGGGCGGCCGGTCTTTATGGAGACCGCCTGCGTCTTCGCCTTCGCCAGGTGGCCTCGGGAGGCCTGGCCAACCGGTCTCTTATTGTTTTTCTGTCCCGTGTCTCGGGCATCCCACGTTCCCGGATCCGCATAGTCGTCGGTTCCCGGAGCCGCTCGAAAACCGTGCTTTTGAGCACCGATGACCCCCAGGCCCTAGCCCTGCGTCTGGGCCGCAGCCTTGACGGGCCGGGCGGCGATTGACAAACGAGCGGGCGGTTTTTAGCCTCCGGGTCCTTACCACGATGCCTACCTACGAATACGAATGCGCCAACTGTGGCCACTTTGAGTACGAGCAGTCGATGAGTTCCAAGCCTCTGGCCCGCTGCCCGAAGTGCCGCTCACGGCGTATCGACCGTCTGATCTCTGCCACCAGTTTCCGCCTGAAGGGTGGGGGTTGGTACGCCCAGGGCTATCAGAAGGGGTCCGGTGGCAAGGACAGTTCGGGCGGCGGGGACAAAGGCGCAGATAAGGCCGGGGATAAGGCCGGGGACAAGGCCGGGGATAAGGCCGGGGACAAGGCCGGGGATAAGGGCGGCGACAAGGCCGGGAGCAAATCCGGCGACAAGGGCGCTTCCCCAGCGGCCAAAAAAACTCCTTGACAGCCATGACGCGGTGTGTTAATCACAGGTATGTCAGGCCGTAGAGGCCGGCTTTTTAAGGAGACCAAAAATGGCAAAGAAGCAGAAAACCCAGATATTTGACCTTGGCGAGATCCGTGAGCGCATGGAAAAAATGAGCAAGGATATTGAGCAGAGCGTTGGGGACCTTGGCAAGAAAGCCGCCGACGCGCTGCCCGAAGGCAGCCGCAAACAGGTTGACCAGGTTATCGACCGTCTCAGCGACGTGCGCGGGGACGTCAACAAAAGAGTTGACGCTGTCCGCTCCGACCTGGAAAAGCAGGTTACCTCGATACGCAAGCAGACCGAGAAGAGAAGCAGGAAGCTTACGTCTGTCGTTCAGAAGCAGGCACGCAAGTATGCCGAGGATCTCTTCAAGAGCCTGCGCCTTCCTGTGCGCAAGGATCTAGATGCGATAAAGCGCCGGCTTACGAGCATCGAACGGCGCATCGACGAACTGGCCAAGGCCAGAAAGGCAGCCTAGTTCTTTTTTGACCATCCTCCACCGCCCGGAGTCTCGACCACAATCGATTCTCCGGGCTTGAGGATGAGCGATGTTTTTGAGCTGATCTTTACGCGGCGCCCGTGGCGAACCACGGCGTCGCGTCCCGCCTTACCCTCGCCGCCGCCTTTGATTCCCCAGGGACGCAGGCGGCGTCTTTCTGCCAGCAGAGTCACCTCGGTGGTGGTCCGAGATTCGATTTCGCGTTGGATGCCGTCGCCGCCGCGGTGGAGTCCGCTCCCTCCCGAGCCGCGACGAATTCGGTAGAGGTTCACCTTCAGGGGATAGTATGACTCGAGCACCTCGACCGGGGTGTTCAAAGTGTTGGTCATGTGTGTCTGTACGGCCGAGGCCCCGTTGCGCAAGGGGCCGGCTCCGGCTCCCCCACCCACGGTTTCGTAGTAAGTGAAAAAACTCTTACGGCGGGGGTCGAATCCACCCATGGCAATATTTGTCATGCTTCCGCAACTGGCCGCCGGCACAATCGCGGGCAGGGCCGGGGCAAGCGCGGCGAGCAGCAGGTCCACGATACGTTGGGAAGTCTCTACGTTACCGCCGGCCACGGCGGCCGGGAAACAACAGTTAACTATCGATCCTTCGGGGGCCTGGATGGAAACCGGGTCCATCATGCCCCGGTTGGCCGGGATCCGGCCCTGGCCCAGACAGGCCACTACGTAGAAGACGGCCGAGGTGGTAACCGCCAGGTTGGCGTTCAAGGGTCCGTCGGTCTGCGCGTCCGAGCCTGCAAAGTCGAAGATGAGTTTGCGCCCTTTGCGTGTGATCGCCACCTGCAGGCGCAGGGGGCCGGAGCCCATGCCGTCGTCGTCGAGGAAATCCTCGGCCTGCCAGCGTCCGGCCGGCACCGTTGCTATGATTTTTCTGGTCATGCGTGCCGAGTAGGCCTGTAGTTGCGCCATCGCGTGTTGCAGGCGGCCACGGCCATGGCGACGGGCTAACGCGCCGATGCGTTGGGCGCCGGCCTTGAGAGCGGCCACCTGGGCATCGAGGTCTCCGAGCCTTTCTTCGGCGACACGGGTGTTGGCAAGAAACAGCTCTTTAGTCTCGCGTACCGGCCGGCCCCGGCGCAGGAGGTGGACGGGGGGAATTCTCAGTCCCTCCTGGTAGATGTTCGAGGCCAGGGCCATCGAGCCGGGACTGGAACCGCCGATGTCGGCGTGGTGGGCGCGGTTGGCCACAAAGGCAAAAGGGCTGCGACTGCGGCCGAGATAGACCGGCGCTACCATGGTTATGTCGGGTAGGTGGGTACCACCGCAGTAGGGGTCGTTTAAGATCACGACATCGCCGTCGTCCATATCGACCGCCTCTACGGCCGCGGTCACCGACAGGGGGGTGGAGCCGAGGTGGACGGGGATATGGGCGGCATGGCTCACCATGTCGGCGTTGTGGTCAAAGATGGCACAGGAAAAATCTCTGCGCTCTTTGATGTTAAGGGAAAACGCCGCCTGCCCCAGCACTGCCCCCATCTCCTCGGCCACGGCCACCAGGCGGCTGTTGAACAGGGCGAGGTCGATGGCGTTGAAATCCGCCGGTCGCCGGGACTGTTTGGGCCGCCTAGGCATGGCCGCTCTCCAGCATCAGATTAGCGGCCCCGTCCACACGCAAAGACCAGCCCGGGGGCAGCAGAACGGTGGAACTATACTCGACGATAATCGCCGGCCCCTGCAGGCCAACCCCGGATTTCAGGCGCTCGCGAGCAAACACCGGCAGGCGGCGCCAGCGCCCGCCGACAAAGGTGCGGGCGTGCAGGGCGGGCCGGGGTCGGGCGGGGCGTGAAGAGGAGCGCCGAATCCGGGGCCTTTGCGCTACCGATGGACGGCCGGTGGCTGTGGCCCGTATGGCCACGGCCTCGACCGTCTTTGCGGGGTCGCAGTAGTGGAAGCGGTCCTGGTGGAGGTGGTCGAAGGCCCGGCGGAAATCAGGCGACAATGGGACTTCCAACTCAAGGGACTGTCCCAGGTATCGCAACTTCACGTAGGAGTTGGCCGTAACCCGTGTGGGCGCGATACCCTCGCTTTGCACCTGCTGCCGGGAGCGTTTTTGCAGGGGCAGGGCCAGCCTCCGGAGTTTTTCGAAAGCGGGGTCAACGATGGTAAGGGCGCGGCTTAAGTCGCGCACCACCGGACCCTGCATGACCCCGTGGGCAGACAGCAGCCCCGGGTCGGCCGGTACCATGACCCCCATCATGCCCATGCCTGTGGCCAGGGCGCAGGCATGCAGGGGGGCGGCACCCCCGAAGGCCAGCAGCGTGCAGTCGCGTGGGTCGTGGCCGCGCTCGACGGTTATGATTCTCAGGGCCCGCTCCATGTTGGCCTCTACTATTTTGACCACCCCCTCGGCGGCCTCTTCCACCGAGCCTCGACCGGTCAGGCCCATAGCACGGCCGAGGCGGCCCAGGGCGGCGTGGGCACGCTCGGGGTAGACCTCCATGTTGCCGCCCAGGAAAAATTCCGGAATGAGGCGGCCGAGGACCAGGTTGGCATCGGTTACGGTGGCCTCGCTGCCCTTGCCGTAACAGGCCGGCCCCGGTCGGGCGCCCGCACTTTCGGGACCCACCAGCAACGAACCCCCGTCATCAACCCGGGCAATCGAGCCACCGCCGGCGCCTACCGTGTGAATATCGATTGACGGACAACGCAGGGGCAGGTTGCCGATATTGGTCAGTTCACGACGGGGAATGGCACCATCGACCAACGCCACGTCGGTAGAGGTTCCGCCCATGTCGAAAGTAACAATGTTCTTGACGCCGGCCCTGCGTGCGCACTCAAAGGCCGCGGTCACGCCCCCCGCCGGTCCCGACAGCATGGTGCGGATGGGTTCCCGGCAGGCGGTTTTCACCCCTATGGCACCACCGTTGGACTGCATAACACGCAGTCGTCGGGCCCGGGTGTTGCGTGCCAGAGATTCTATATGGCCGGCAACCATAGGCTGCACATAGGCGTTTACGACAGTGGTGTTGCTGCGCTCGTACTCGCCCGGTGCGGGCGAGAGTTGGTGTGAAGTGCTGACCGGGATGCCCAGACTGCCCAGACTTTTTGCCACCAGCCGCTCATGGTCGGGGTTGATGTGGGCGTGGAGAAGACAGACCGCCACCGACTCGGCGCCGAGTTTCCTGACCAGGCGGGCCAGTCTTTGCAACTCGCTGCGGCCAAGGGCCACCTCCTGGGTGCCGTCGGCCAGTGTGCGGGCCTTTATGCCGAGCCTTAAATTCCTGGCTACCAGCGGTTCGGGCTTGTCGGGTTCCAGGCAGTACAGCAGTGGGCGCGCCTGGCGCCCGATCTCGAGAACGTCTTCAAAACCTGCCGTCGTTACCAGCACGGTGCGGGCTCCACGCCGTTCCAACATTGCGTTTGTCGCAATCGTGGTGCCGTAGGTCAGAAGCTCAGGTCTGCGCTTGGCAAACAGGTGGGCAAGGCCTGCCAGTACGGCCTGGGCCGGGTCGGCGGGGGTGGATAGGAGCTTGTAGGTACCGGTGGTCTTACCGTCACGGTAGACGATGTCGGTAAAGGTTCCCCCGGTATCAATGCCGACGATCAAGCGCTGCCGGCCTGCGGTTTTGTCGCTAGCGCGATGCACCGTAAGGAGGACAGTATCTTGCAGTTACCCGTTTGAAATCCTAACCGGCCTTGGCAAGTCTGCTCCTGCCGTGCGTTGCAATCTCCTCCCCCTCTTTGCCTGGCTATGCCTTCTGGCCTTGCTCCCGGCTGTGCCGTCTTCGTGGGCGCAGGTGGTGGAGTCTGAGAACGGGCACCTCAAAAGCATGCAGCTGACTCTGGACCCTGGACCCGTCCCGGCCGAACCCGACCAGGCAGAGCCGCTGCCGCCGTCTACCGCGGCAGCGCCGCTCACTGTACGGGCTGCCGGACAGACCCGTATCGGGCTGAGGGCCGGTACCCGTCGTCTGCTCTCGCTGCGGCCGGTTCAGGTGGCCACCGGAGGCCGCCTGTTCGTATTCGGCCAGGGTAGCTCGGATGGCGAAGCCGCGACGGACACGATGGTTGAGATTCTACTCTACGAGCAGGGCCACTGGCGCCGCCGCCGGGTGACGGGGGGCGGCGATGGCCGTGTGGCCGTCACCATAGTGGTTTCCGACCTGGAACCGGGGCCGGTGGTGGCGGCTCTGCTGACGAGGACGGCTCTCGAGCAGCCAGCCGACTTGCTCACCGCGCCCTTCGTGGTGGCAGAGGGGGCGCGTCTCAGGGTCGGCTACAGCCTGGAGGAGTGGGACTGGCGGGGGTTGGCCCCGTTCGGTGTCTCGGTGTCGGTCGCGCCCGTGGGCCTGCCCGCTCAGGAGCAGGAATTGTTGCACCGCCGCGTGCCGGTACCGGCCGGCCAGCGCTGGTTTGATGAAGAGATAGACCTTTCCATCTTTGCCGGTTCCACCGTGCGTATAACGTTGAGTAGTTGGGTCGAGGATTCCGAGGCCCTGTTGGTCCCGCACGTGGTATGGTCGATCCCGACCGTTGTGTCGGCGGATACCGCCAAGCCTCGCAAGTCGGTTGTGGTCGTTGCGGCCGACGGCCTGAGAGTCGACAGCATGGGTTGCTATGGTTCGGCCCGCGACATCACCCCGTTTCTGGACGGCCTGTTCACAAACCAGGGGGTTATTTTCGACCGTGCCCTGGCGCAGTCAGATTCATCGGTGGCCGCTAACATGAGTCTGCTCACCTCTTTGTACCCTTCGGTGCACGGTGTTCTGTCGCACACCCGTGCTCTGGGTGAGAATACCCCGACCATAGCCTCGGTGCTGCGCGCCGACGGTTATGCCACCGCCGCCTTTACCAGCTCGGGCGCGATTACGGCGGCGTTGGGATTTAACCGGGGCTTCGATGTGTTCTGGGAGGACCGTGACGCCGAGCCCTGGAGCATCGAACAAGATTGGGGGCGTCCCCTGGATGCCCTGCTTGAGTGGATCAAAACACGCGAGGGCGAACCCTTCTTTGCCTTTGTACACATAGGCAAGGCCATGCCTCCCCACGTACCGCCGCGTGGCTATGAGTCCCTGTTCGACGACGAGCCCGCCCAGCCAGCGGATAATCTCGGCCAGGGAGAAGTTGTACGCTACCATCGCGAGTTGCGTTATTTCAACGACATCATGGCCGCTTTTGTAAGTCGGCTGGATGCGCTCTCCGACCCCGACGAGACTGTGCTGGTGCTTACCTCGGCCAGGGGGATGGCATTTGGCAGCCGCAGTGGTCTCGGTGAAGAACTCATCCACGTTCCGCTGATGATGAGGGGGGGTGGTATTCGCTCCACGCTACGCTACTCCGAGGCGATCGGGATCATCGACGTGGCCCCGACGGTGCTGGAGCTTGCCGGCGTAGACATACCCGGAGGTATGCAGGGGCAGGCCGTTGGTGGGGCCTTGAGGTTGGGTTTCCCTTTCGCCTTGCCGCCCCGCTTCAGCCAGGGCCGCCTCCAGGATGGCACCACCACGGTGTACGCCGTCAGCGACGAAGACCACAAGGTGCTGATGGAGGTGACTGATGGCAAGGCCAACCGTTTTATGGCCTACGACTTGACCGCCGACCCCGACGAGAATCTCGATTTGTTTTCTGAGGGGCCGTTGGCACCCGTCTGGGCGACGGATCTGAAGGCCCGACTTGCCGACTACCCGGCCCGCTGTCGGGCAGCCGCCCTCGCCATTGCCGAGGCGGCGGTTCTGCCCATGCACGTGCGCCGTGCTCTGGCGGCCCGTTAGGCGGCGGTTACCGAGATGTTCTCCACCCTCAGGGTCGGCAGCAGGTGGGTGGAGCCGATGAGGCGACGCTGCCGGGAGACGGCAGAGATATTCTTGATCAACTCAAACAGGTTGCCGGCGATCATAACCTCGCGCACCGGACGACGGCTGGAACCGTGCAGCAGAAAGCCGTTTTTTACGACGCCGGAAAAATCACCGGTAACCGGATTGGTGCTGCCGGAGAAGCGGTTGACGACTACCGCTTTTTCCGAGGCGCCGACCAGCTCGGCCTCTTCTGTGTCGCCGGCGGCAACCTCGAGCATGCAGGTGCCGATAGTCGGCAGGCTGGCAGCCGACCCACGGGCATGTCCGGTTGATGCGTGTCCGTTGCCGGCCGCGCGTGCTTCGTAGTGATTGTACAGGAAGTTAGCCAGCACGCCCCCGTCAACCAGTACGGTGGGCTTTATGGCCATGCCCTCGCGGTCAAAGGCCGAAGAGGCGACGCCGCCAGGGCGGGAACCGTCGTCTGTCAAAGTAAACTGAGATGAAGCTATGCTTTGGCCGAGGCAGTCGGCAAGCGGGGTCCTGCCTTTGCGAACCTGGTCGGCGGTGATTGCCGTGATCAGGTTGGGCAACAGAAATTCCGCCACCGCCTCGGGTGAAAGCAGTACGGTACCGCGAAAACTTTCACCCTTCCCGGCCCCAAGCCCGGCCAGGCACTTCTTCGCGAAACGTCCGGCCGACTTCTCAAGCAGGCCTTCGGCACCGTCCCACTTGCGTGTAGATTCGCCGTCGTAGTCGAAGCTGGCCACCTCGTCGCCATCCACGGCCATGCCAAAGAGGTAGCCGGACACGGTTGTGGAACTCTCGGCCAGTTGGATCCCCCGGCTTGATGCAATGGCGCTGACGTCGACTTCCACGCCAACCGAACCCGAGTCGATACGTACCCTCTCGTCGATGGAACGGACTTTCTCGAGCATGGCCATGGCCATACGGCTGGTTTCATCAACGCCGAGCCCGGCCACGGCCGGGTCGAACAGACCTTCAACCGTCCCGACGTCGTTTGCCTCGGGGAGTCCGTTCCACTCATCGGCCGGCACTATGCGGGCCTGCTCCAGGGCCTCATCTGTGGCCTGGTCCAGAGCCTGGTCGGAAGTATCGTTGGCGGTAACAAAGCCTAAAGACCCGGCGGCTATGACCCTGAGTCCGAAAACGGTCTCCTGGCTGCTTTGTACGGTGTGGACGTCCCCGTTCTCCACGGAGGTCTCGGCCGCGCGTGTGCGCGAGACTACGGCCTCGGCCTCATCGGCACCGCGGCTGCGGGCCCGTTCGATGAGACCCTGGCAAATGGCCAACACCTCGTGTTCGTCGGCCGAGAAGGCCCCCTTCACGACTGTTCCCCGCCCAGCATGGCCTGGCAACGTACGTAAGGTCCCCCCGCATCCACTTTGGCCGGTTGCCCCTTGCCGCAGTATCCCGAGCCGAGGTCCCAGCGGAAGGTATCCGACACCGCATCCACGGTGGCCAGCACCTCGAAGGCTATGCCGCTTATAGTTACTCCCCTTACCAACTCGCCGAGTTTGCCGTTGTGGATGCGGTAGGCCTCCTGGACACCGAACATGAACTCTCCGGTGGCGTCGGCCTGGCCGTTGCGCGGTCCGTCGAGCAGGTAGCCGTCAGCGGTGGTGGCGATCATCTCTTCGAGAGTGGAATCGCCGGGGGCCAGGTAGGTGTTGCGCATGCGGATAAGGGGTTGGTCGGAATACTCCCAGGCGCGTGCGTTGCCGGTGGGGGCGACCCCGAAGTGGGCGGCGCTTTCACGGTTGTGGAGGTAGGAGGTGAGGATGCCATTTTTGATTATATCGGTCTTGCCGACCAGTACGCCCTCGTCGTCGACGGGGATGGTTCCACCGGCGCCGTCGTAGAATTCCGATACCCCGCTGTCGGCCAGGTTGACCAGTTCACTGCCCACCCGCTGGCCTATCTTGCCGGCGGCCACCGACCCGGCCTGTACAAAATCAGCTTCGGTGGTGTGTCCGATGGCCTCGTGCACCAGCAGGCCGACTATCGAAGGTGCCAGAATTACGGTTGCACGGCCGCCTTCGGGTTGCCTGGCACTCAACAGGTCGGTAGCGGTACGGGCGGCTTTCTCGGCCAGGGCCTCACCGTTGGTGGCGGCAAACAGGCATTCCCACCCGCCGGTCACACCAATTGACTCAAACCCCGTCGACAGTTGTCCGTCGCGCTCGGCGATGGCTTGCAGACGCAGTTCGGGGCGCACGAGTTCGAATGTCGCGGCTGCACCGTCGGTGGTGAAGATGGCCTTCTCTTCGTAAATTTCGTTGTAGGCGCAGGTGGCCGAACTGATCGTGGACGAACCCGCGCGAACTTTCCTCTCAAGCCGGATGGCCATGTCGATGCGTTCCTCGAGGCTGCGTGCGAGCACTTCGGCAACCCCGGCCTGGGTGAACCGTCCGCGTGCCATGTTGGCCGCCGGCAAAGTGGCAACCGGCCGCCGCCGCAGTCCACGGCCGGCCCGTGCCGCACGGCGGGCTTGGTCTATGGCCTTGCGAACCGCCGCAATCTTGAGTTCCCCGGTAGAGGCAAAGCCCCACGCACCGTCGAGCAGTACGCGTACGCCGATGCCGCTGCGGTGTCTGGTCTGGGTGCGCTCGACCTTGCCTTTTTCCACGCTCAAAGCCCGTGTGGCCTTGCCGTGGTAGCGTAACTCCACAAAGCCATCGGCCGAACCGGCGGCTTGCCCGAGTATTTCCAGTGCGTCCCTGGCTCTGTCCACAGGTGGAGTTTTGAGGAAAACCCGGTCCGGTTACAAACAACCATCCCGGATTTGCGTGTCCCGGCTGGCCCATGTATTCCAACGCGCCGTGGGGTCGCCGACCGCTAAGGGCGTGAAAGTGCACGTTCTTCGGTGCCGGTCGGAATCCTGCGACGGCCTGTTGGCTTTTGAGGAAACGGATCAGGGGTACCTGCTCGGGCAGGTCTTCTCGCTGGCGGAGGTTGATGGGGTGCGGAGGTTTTTCCCGTGTCCCAAATGCGATGGTCGCAACCTTGTCCGGGAGGAAGAGTACTCTGGTAAAATCCGTACCAAAGTCTACGGCTTTGAGCCGTCTTAAAACCTGAATGCGTCTATTTGTCAGAGCGGCAGTCCTGGGACTGTTTGTAGCGCTCGTCGGCCAGCCGGCCCTTGCCGGACCGACCAGCCCAGAGGAGCGCGCGGCCGCCAAGCTCGGCCACCTCGAACCCTATATCAGCTACTTCGCCTCGCTGTCCTACGGACCGTCCGATGCACGGGTGGCGCCCGACTATATCCGTGCGTTGATTCTCACCGAGTCGAACGGCAACCCCCGGGCCCGCTCGAACAAGAACGCCTACGGATTGACCCAGATCACGCCGGCCACGGCCCGCCGGGCCATATCCAGCATGGCCCGGGAAGGCTACGACTATCTTTACGTGGACGAGAAAGAGTTCGGGAGTTTTCGTGACGAAGACCTCTACGACCCGGCCCTCAACATACTTATTGCCTGCTACCTGAGTGCCACCTACCACGAGCGCTACCAGGGCAAGACCGAACTGGTGGCGGCCGCATGGAACGCCGGGCCGTCGGCGGTGGCTCGCTATGGCAACCGGCCTCCTCCCTATCCGGAGACCCGCCGCCTCATAAGCCGCTTGCTCGGTTATATGAGCCTGTTTGAATCCGTAAAGACCCGGTAGGCCCGCCCTCTAGAGCAGACGGCGGAAGCCATGGCCGAATTTCTCAAAGCCGGCCTTTTTGTAAAGAGCGTGGGCGCTGTGTCGGCCCAGGCGGCTGGCCAGGGAAATTTTGTAACAACCCATACGTTTGGCCCTCAGCAGGGCCTGGGCCAGCAGCAGCTCTCCGACTCCTTGTCCACGGGCCCTGGCATCTACGATGAGGTCTTCGAGCAGTGCCCACCTGCGGCCGTTGTGGGCCAGGGCGTGCAGCAGGTGAAAACGCAGAAGGCCGACCACCCGGCCGTTTTTGAGGGCCAGCAGTACCGGCGAGGAACGGCGGCCAAGCTCGCGTTTGAGGGCGGGCAGTGCCGGTCTTGCCGTGGCCTGGCGCAAGGCGCCCAGGTCAGCCACCAGACGGCCGACCGAGGCGGCATCTGCGGCCACGGCCCGGCGCACCCTGAGCTCCGAGGACATGTACCCTGACTAGCCCAGGGGGGACGGTTAGTGAAGGGTTCTTACGCGGCGGTTTTCATTGCCGAGGGCATCCGCACTGGTTGCCCGGCTGATGCGACTGGCCAGGGGCAGGCGCGACTCCATGGTCCAGGACCCGTTTATCCGCTTGCCGGTTACGACTACGCGGGAGCGCCCGCGTACTGACTTAGTACTGGTTTTTCCGAAAAGACTCATTTATCCACCTCCGTCGTTTGATAGAGGGGATAAAGCAGATGCTGTGCCGTTTGCGCGGCAGAGCTAAGTAGCTAAAAAATAAGGACTTTATTCAAGCGGAACGGTGTCGTTTCGGACATTTGTGTACAACCTGGCACACTTGTGACCGCTGGCCAGGGCCGCCGGGGGCCTCTAGCGGCCTTTGAAGCGGGGGCTGCGCTTCTCAAAGAAGGCGGCAAGCCCTTCGCGGTAGTCTTCGCTGTCAAAGCAGGCGGCGGCCAGACGTTGGGCCTCGACCGGGTCGAGGGCCGGGGGTAGACGGCGCCGCAGGGCCCGGCGCAGGTAGGCAAGGGCAAGCGGGGCGTTTGCGGCCACCTGGGCGGCCAGGGCCCGGGTTTCTTCTTCCAGTCTGCCATCCTGGCAGCAATACTGGACCAGGCCCCGCTCGAAGGCCTCACGGCCGTCCAGCAGGCGGCCGCTAAGGGTAAGGTCGGCTGCGGCGGCCTCGCCTATGGTTGCGACCAGGCGTTCAAGGGCCGGGTAGGGATAGGCCAGGCCGAGGCGGCCGGCGGGAATGCCCATGCGCGCCTGGGCGGTGATGATGCGCAGGTCGCAGGCGAAGGCGACCAGACAACCACCCCCCACGGCGGCCCCATCGATCATGGCTATCGAGGGTACCGACAGTGTCTCCAGGGCCTTGAGTGTGGCCAGGCTGCCCTGGTCGTAGACCTTGGCCAACTCGGGGTCTGAGCGCAGTTGTGCGAATTCGGAGATGTCGGCGCCGGCTATGAAATTACCTTCGGTGCCGCGTACCACCACCACGCGTACGTCCTCGTGGCCGGCCAGTTGTTCGAGTTTTATGGGCAGCTGCGACCACATCTGCTGGGTGAAAGCTCCGCGCGTGGAGGGGCGGTCCACGCTGAGCCAGCCAATGGGGGCTTCAACATGGGTCTTCAAGTAATCGCTGCTTTGCATAGCCGTGTTTGTATAACGTCGTTAGCTGTGTCGGCCGTCGGTGACAAGGCGGGTTTGTGAGGATCGCTGCATGCTGATAGCCTCGGCCGCTGCTGGTGGCCAAAGACGGCATAGAAGTAGACGGCAAGGTTGTAGAGAGCTTGCCCAACGCGTTTTTTCGCGTGGAGTTGGATAACGGCCATACGGTGCTTGCCCACATTTCGGGCAAGATGCGAAAGTACTATATCCGTATTCTTCCCGGCGATATGGTCAAGGTCGAGCTCTCTCCTTACGATGTCACCAGGGGCCGGATCACCTGGAGGGAAAAGATCCCTCCTCGAAGAAAGACCTAGCGGTCAGCGCACCACTGGGGAGTGGCCAAATTGGTAAGGCACCTGACTCTGGATCAGGGGATTGCAGGTTCGAATCCTGCCTCCCCAGCCATCTGAGCAATGACAACGGCGCTTCGTGATGCAGCCACCGTTATGCCGCTTCGCGACGGCACGGACGGGCTGGAAGTTTTCATGCTCAAGCGCGCCGCTGCGTTGACCTTCCTGGGCGGCAATCACGTATTTCCGGGCGGCGCGGTGGACGACGAAGACCGGGGCCCGGCCCTCGATAGTCTGGTCGCGGGGTTCGATGCACCCTCGGCTTGCGCCCAACTCGACATCGATGACGGGGGCAAGGTCCGCAGCTTTTACGTGGCGGCGGTAAGGGAGCTTTTTGAAGAGGCCGGTATTCTTATTGCCGGTTGCAACCGCTCTGTGGTGGAAGGGGATTTCAGCGCCTGGCAGCAACGGCTGGTAAGCGGTGAGTCCGGCTTCTGCGAACTTCTCAAACACGAAGGACTGGTGATTGCCGCCGACGAGCTTTGCTATTTTGCTCACTGGGTAACCCCCGAGGGCGCACCCAGAAGGTTTGATACGCGTTTTTTTCTCGTGCGTATGCCGGCCGGACAGGTGGCGACTCACGACGGGGTCGAGTCGACCGAAGGGTGCTGGATATCCCCCCAACGGGCTCTGGTTTTGTACGCCAGGCGGGAGATGGCGCTTGCTCCCCCGACCATCGTCGTGTTGGACCGCTTATGTCTCAACCACAGCGTAGCCGAGGCCCTGGAGGCCGCTCGTTTGCTGGACGTGGGCGTGGTGAGTCCAAAGATAAGCCTGCAGGGCGACGAGGTGGCCATCCTCTACCCCGGCGACCCCGACTACGACAGCGGTGTGGCCGGCCTGCCGGCCGCCGGCCGCCTGTTGAACCGCCTGGTTCTACGCGACGGTCTCTGGAGCAAGCCCTAGGGGCTTTTGTTGGCCCCGGGGCCGGGGCTTGCGTGGTTGTGGTATCATTGTTGGCTCGCGGTTTGCCCAGGCGGGCAATACGGTAAGGCATTTGCTATGCGCATCAGGTGGGGACCAGTTGACGAAATCTGCCGGGAGACAGGCGTGCTTTCCGACGGCGCGGTTACCTGTTGGGTGGAACTGCGTGATGGCAAGATTGTCGCCGGCCAGCGGCCCGCTGAGCCTTCGGCCACCACGCGGCGGCCTCTGTGGTTTATTCCCGACGACGTGGTTACCGCCTGTGTTACGGGTCCTGGCCACGGGCACTGGGCCGAGGTGCTGTCGGCATCAATACGCCGGGCGCTGGACCACCAGGCTACCGTACGTAACATGGCCGATGCCACGGCCAAACTCTGGCGCCATACCAACGCCCTGTTGCGTATGGTGGCAAGCAGCAATGTAAAAGAAGAGGCCGGCCGAGTGGTGTCCAGCATCCTCGGCGTGGTCACCCGTTCGACTAGATTCGCCGACGGCGCCGGCCTCATCCGTCTGCCCGCGCAGAGCGACTATACGGTCTACCGCGACGGGCGAAGCCGCAAACTTTCCGCCGCTGCGGTTGCAGCGCTGTCTGTGGTGGATGACGGGGTAAGGATCATCGGCCCCCAGGACTTTGAGGGCGAACTGCGCCGGGCTTGTCGCAGCGCGGTGGAATCGGAAGGGGACGTTGCCGTGCTCCGCCTTACCACCGAAAATGAGAACTACGGTTTCGTTGTTGTTCCCATAGAAGAAGGTGCCGAGGTTACCTCCGAGGATATAAAATTGTTGGCCGCCGCCGGACAGATTCTCAGCGTGGCGATAGAGAACGGTTACACCTTGAGCAAGGAGAAAGAGGCTGCACGCCTGGAAGTGGAAAACGAACTGCTCGCCACCCAGGCCCGCGACATGGAAGAGATGGTCCACGTGGTTGCCCACGACCTGCGCTCGCCCATGACCTCTATGTACGGCCTCATGCACGTTGCCATAGACGCCGTGGATGAACTTCGCGAAGACCTCGACCGTGAAGGGCGGCCGGCGGCCGCCCTGGCTACCGACCGTATAAGAACCCCGCTTCAGGACGGCACCCGCAGCATCGAAAAACTCAACCGTATGGTACAGCGCTTGCTCGACTTTTCGCGAGCCGCCCGTTCGGCCTATTCCTTTGAGATCCTCGATATGGACTCCCTGGTCGATGGTGTGGTGCGGTCGCTGTCATACCAGATCAAGCGCAAGGGCATAGATTTAGACACCACAGATCTTGCCAGGGCCGTGGGTGACCGAGTCCAGCTCGAGGCCGTGTTTGGCAACCTCATAGACAACGCGATCAAGTATATGGGTGACCCGGCCCACCCGGCCATCGCTGTGGGCTGCAAACTCCAGGGCAAGGACATGGTTTACTATGTCCGTGACAACGGCGTGGGTATGACTCCCGACGAGGTTCCCAAGTCGTTCATGCCCTTTCGCCGTTTCCACAGCGGGGCGGTTCCGGGTGAAGGTATTGGTCTGCCCCACGTGCGCAAGATCATCGAACGCCACGGCGGCACGATCTGGTGTAAGTCGGAGAAGGACAAAGGCAGCACCTTTTACTTTACGCTCGGGACCAAAGCTCCCGAACGCGACGACCACACGTTCAGCACGCGGCGTACCCGCGCCAGGGCCGTCGGCTGAAAGCCCACTGCCGGTTGGACACCGCCGCTCAAACGGGCTGAAATGCCCGTTCCCATGGCCGCTTCCGACCACATCGAAGTTCCGCAAACCTTGGAGGGGTACTACGTTCTACACGACGTGTACTCCCTGGATTGGTCGGCCTGGTGGGGGCTTGAGGACGATGAAAGGGAGGCCGTTTGCGAAGAGGCCTGTGCCTGGCTGGATGGCCTGGCCCCCGAGGGTGGTGGCGACAGTGCCGTCTACAGCGTGGTGGGGCAGAAGGGCGACTTGATGTTCGTCCACTACCGCAACAGCCCCGAAGAACTCAACTGGGTCGAGATAGAGATGAAGCGTCTCAGCCTGGCCGACCTCCTTCTGCCCGCATACTCCTACCTGTCGGTTATAGAGGTGAGCCTTTACGAGGCCATGGCCATGGCCAGGCTCAAGCTGGCCGGGGCGGGAATTGAAGAAGGTGCCGACGGTTACGCCGAAGCGTTGGAGAAAGAGCTGGAGGTCCAGAAAGAACACCTCAGTGGGCGTCTTTTCCGTGACATTCCCGACCACAAGTACATATGCTTCTACCCTATGAATAAGCGGCGCGGGGAGAGCGACAACTGGTATATGCTGGGTCTTGACGAGCGTCGAGAAATGATGAGAAGCCACGGTCGTATCGGGCACAAGTACCACGAGCAGGTTACCCAGGTGATATCGGGTTCGGTCGGTCTGGACGACTGGGAGTGGGGGGTGAGCCTGCACTCCGAGGATGCACTGGTATTTAAGAAACTCATCTACGAGATGCGTTTTGATCCGGTGAGCGCTCGCTTTGCCGAGTTCGGGCCGTTCTATGTGGGCGTGCGCAAGGACGCCGCCGGCCTGGCCGACCTGCTGGCGGGAGAGCCGCGGTGAGCGTGGAACCAAAAAGCGCCGAATTTTCGGTTGGACAGGTGGTCCAACACAGGCTGTTCGATTACCGGGGCGTCATCATAGATGTGGACGCAACTTTCGAGGGCAGCCAGGAATGGTACGAACAAGTCGCGCGTACCCGTCCTCCCAAGGACCAGCCCTGGTACCACGTGTTGGTCGATAACTCCGACCACCAGACCTACGTAGCCGAGCGTAATCTTGAAGAGGACGGTTCCGGCCGGCCGGTCCGCCACCCCTGGTTGGGAGAGTTTTTTGACGACATGCGCAACGGCGCATACGTCAGCCTGGTCAAGATCAACTAAAGTGGTCGCATAGCTCAGTTGGTTAGAGCGCCTGCTTCACATGCAGGAGGTCCCTGGTTCAAGTCCAGGTGCGATCACCACTTGCCCGCCTAGGTGGTGCCCACCGTCCACGAGGACAGATACTCTTTCTGGTCGGCCGTCAGGCGGTCGATCTTTATCCCCATGCTGGCCAGCTTCAAGGTGGCAACCTGGTTCTCAATCTTTGTGGGCACATCGTAAACCGCAGCCTTGAGACCAGCCTTGACGGCAACCTTGTAGGCCCACTCTGCGGCCAGGGCCTGGGTGGCGAAACTCATGTCCATCACAGAGGCCGGGTGGCCCTCGGCGGCCGACAAGTTTACCAGGCGGCCTTCGGCCAGCAGGTTGATGCGCTTGCCGCCGGGCAGCGTGTATTCGTCGACGCAGTGGCGGATGTTTCGGCGGACCTTGACGGCCATCTTCTTGAGCGCCGCCACGTCTATCTCGACGTCGAAATGCCCGGAGTTGCAGACCACGGCCCCGTCTCTCATGAGCGGGAAGTGCTTGGCGGCAATTGTGTGCTTGTCGCCGGTGACGGTGATGAACACGTCACCCTCGCGGGCCGCTTTGGCAATGGGCATGACTCTGAAGCCGTCCATGGCCGCCTCCAGGCCGCGGATGGGGTCGACTTCGCAGACGATTACGTGGGAACCGGCCCCCGAGGCGCGACTGGCCACGCCCCGCCCGCACCAACCGTAACCACTCACCACTACGGTTTTGCCGGCCAACAGTATGTCGGTGGCACGGATGATGCCGTCGAGTGTGGACTGGCCGGTGCCGTAGCGGTTGTCGAACATATGTTTAGTGGCGGCGTCGTTGACCGAAACCACGGGAATCTTGAGGTTGCCGCTTTTTTCCAGAGCCTTGAGCCTTATCACCCCGGTGGTAGTCTCCTCCATGGATGCCTTCACCTTGGGAGCGTACTTGGCCATGTCGGTGTGCAGGGCAGAGACCATGTCGGCACCGTCGTCCATGGTGAGGTCGGGTCCACGCTCGACGATGGTGCGCAGGTGATTGTAGTAAGTCTTGGAGTCTTCGCCGCGGATGGCGTAGGTGGCAATCTTGTCGTTTACGGCCAGGCTTGCGGCGATGTCATCCTGGGTGGTAAGCGGGTTGGACGCGCACAGAGCGACGTTGGCACCACCGGCCTTGAGCGTACGCATGAGCACGGCGGTCTCCGCGGTCACGTGGAGGCAGGCCGACATGGTTACGCCACGAAAGGGTTTTTCTTTTCTGAAGCGTTCTCTTACCAGTTTCAGTACCGGCATGTCGCCGGAAGCCCAGTCGATGCGCTTCTTTCCCTCGGTCGCCAGTTTGACGTTCTTTACGTCGTAGTTCTTCGTTGCCATGTAATTAAAGCCCTTTTGGTTGTTGATTGGTTCAGCCGATCCTGGCGGCCAGGTCTGTGGCTTCCCACGGGAACAGGCCATCGCCGGAGTCGCGGCCAAAATGCCCGTAGGCGGCCGTGGCCCGGTAGATCGGACGTTTAAGGTCGAGTCTTTCTATGATCGATGCCGGCCGCAGGTCCACGTGTTCGACCAGGCGGTCGGCCAACTGTTCTTCGGCAATCTTGCCGGTGCCGAAGGTATCGACCAGCACCGACACGGGTCTGGCCACACCGATGGCGTAGGCCACCTGCACCTCACACTGCTCGGCCAGCCCGGCCGCCACTACGTTCTTGGCCAGGTAGCGGGCCATGTAAGCGGCCGAACGGTCCACCTTGGAGGGGTCCTTGCCCGAGAAGGCACCGCCGCCATGGCGGCCCCAGCCCCCGTAGGTGTCAACGATTATTTTGCGTCCGGTAAGTCCGCAGTCGGCCGCCGGGCCGCCTTCGACGAAACTACCGGTGGGGTTGACGTGATAGACCAGCGAGGAGTCGACCAGTTCCTCGGGCAGGATGGGCCTTATCACCTTCTCGATGGTATCCGACTCAATCTGCTCGGCCGCGATACCCTCGTCGTGCTGGGTGGACACGACCACCGTGGCTATGCGGGAGGGCTTCCCGTGGGTGTACTCAATGCTCACCTGGGACTTGGAGTCGGGCTTCAAGTAGGGAATATCACCGGATTTTCTGAGTTCTGAAAGTCGTTTTACCAGGCTGTGCGAGAGCGCAATGGGCAGGGGCATCAAGGTTTCGGTCTGGTTGCAGGCGTACCCGAACATAAGGCCCTGGTCGCCGGCGCCCTGCTCTTCGTGGCGACCCTGGCCCACCGTTACGCCCTTGGAGATGTCGCCCGACTGGCGGCCTATACGGACCTGAACTTCACAATTGTCGGCATCAAACCCTTCGACGCCGACGTAACCGATGTCGCGGACCACGGCGCGGGCGGTGGCTTCGTAATCAACGGTCGTGTCGCTGGTAATCTCGCCCGCCACCACGATCAGGTTCCTGGCGACCAGGGTTTCGCAGGCCACACGGCTATGCGGAGACCCGGCCAGATGGGCGTCCAGGATGGCGTCGGAGATCTGATCGCAAACTTTGTCCGGGTGTCCCTCGGAGACGGATTCGGATGTAAATATAAAGTCTTTCAGAGCCATAGCCGACGAGCATTACTAGCGTCGCTGGTGGGGGTCAAACAGCACCTGATGGCTTGGCCCCGTGGTCTCTATTCGGCGAAGCTTCGTTTGATCAGGGCTTCCAATGCTGCGACGGCCTTTGGGGCGTCGGGACCCTCGGCCTCTATGGTAAGCCGGGTGCCCCGGGTGGCACCAAGGGTGAGTATGTCCAGTATGCCGGTGGCCTCGGCCCTGGCCTCACCGTTGGAAACGAAAATCTTGCTCTTAAAGCGCTTGGCCGTGCGCACCAGGATACTCGCGGCCCGGGTGTGGAGGCCGAGTTCGTTGACCACGGTTACGGTGCTGCTTGCCTGCTTTACCGCCACCGGTCTAGTCCTCGCCCCTGTCGATGTCGCGGTGGCGCACTACGACCGACCGGCCCGGGGCCTTGAGGCAGCGGGCCACCTCTTCGGCAATGGCTACCGAGCGGTGCCGCCCGCCCGTACACCCCAGCGAAATGGTCAGATAGGCCTTGCCCTCGGCCGCATAGTGGGGGAGCAGGAAGCGGATCATGTCGAGCATGCGCTCGATAAAGGCCCGGGTCTGCTCGCGTTCGAGTACGTAACTGGCCACCTCGGGGTCGAGTCCGGTACGCTCCCTCAGTGTGGATACGAAGTAGGGGTTGGGGATGAAGCGGACGTCGAATACGAGGTCGCTATCGCCGGCAAGCCCGTGTTTGTAGCCGAAACTCTGTACGCTGACCGCCGGTCCCTCGCTCTGCGGACTTTCCCCGACGGATTGGCCGACCTCTCGTTTCAGATCGTGCACCGATAGCATGCTGGTATCGATAACCTTGTCGGCCGATTGTTGCAGTTCACCGAGCGACCGGCGTTCGGCCTGTATCGCTTCGGCAAGGCCCCGGCCTTTGGCCATGGGGTGGGAGCGGCGGGTTTCCGAGAAACGCCGCAATAGCACCTCGTCGGAAGCCTCAAGAAACAGCGTGCGGGGCTTGTGTCCGCCGTTTTCCAAGCCGCGACGCACTTCGGGCCACTGTTCAAGATATGAAACGTCGCGCACATCCAGGCCCAGCCCCACCTTGGACATCGCCTCGCCGGCTTCGGTGCAAAGTTCCACAAAGCGTGGCACCAGGCCGGTGGGGAGGTTGTCGATGCAGTAGTAGCCGAGGTCTTCCAGTGCGGCGATGGCGGTGGATTTTCCTGAGCCCGACATGCCCGTGACGACCACGATATCGATACGGCGCGCGGACCTGCCGCCGGGACTCACGGCTGGTCGGCCTGGTCTTGTTCCGCGCCGTCGAGGATGTCGAGGACCTGGTCGGCCGATTCGGCCGCGACGATGCTGTCACGTACTTGCGGGTCCCTCAGCAGGCGGGCCAGATGCGCGATCCACCGCAGGCTCAAGGATGGGTGATCCTGGGGCGACACGAACAGGCAGAAAATGCGCGTGGGCTGCTGGTCTACGGAATCGAAATCCACCCCGCCGGCGGCCAGGCCGAAGGCCGCGGCCACCTCTTCGACGTTGTCGGCCAGGGGGATGCGCGCGTGAGGGAAGGCTATGTTGTCGGCAATGGCGGTGGTGCTGTCCTCTTCCCTCTTTACCAGAGCCTCGATGAGCTCGCCCTGGTCTATCTCGGGGTTGGTCGTGGCCAAAGGGGCGGCCAACTGTTCGAGGACTTCTTTCTTGGTTGGACCTTGCAGGTCCATGACCATGCGGCCGGTGTCGAGAATCTCACGTATACGCATGGGGTCAGGTGTTGGGTGCTATGAGCCCGTAGTTTCCGTCGTTCCGTTTGTAGATCACGCTTATGGTCTCATTTGCCGAATTTAGAAAGACCAGAAACTCAGCATGCGAGAGTTCCAACTGCAAGGTCGCATCTTCGAGCGAAAGCGGTTTAGCCGGGATGCTGTCGGTTTCAATTACCTGGGGCGGACCCTCGTCGGCAGGCTCGATGACTTCGACGACCACCTCGGTGGGCTCCGGGTTAGCCGCCTGCTGTCCTTTGTGGTGGTTGATGCGGTCTTTGTGTTTACGCAGTTGGGACTCGACCTTGTTTATGGCCGTGTCGATGGCCGAATAAAGATCGTCGGTGGTTGTGTGGGCGGAGATGTCGAAATGAGAAGCATGGATATTAATCTCGGCGCTATGACGACGCTTGCTTACCGAAAGTATCACGTGGGCGCTGTCGGGGCGTCGCAGGTACTTTTTGCTTACGCGCTCAACCTTGTCGGCGGCGTAAGTCTTGATCGCTTCGGATGGGTCTACGTGTCTGAAGGTTACCGATACTTGCAATGCGGTTCCCTTTGGCCGGTCCGGCGCCTCAGCCTCGGGCGGCGTTTCTCCGCCGTTTTGACGAAGGCGGTATGGCCAGCAGTTCGCGGTATTTCGCCACTGTTCGTCTGGCGATGTCAATATTCTGCTCGCTGAGGAGCTTTGCCAGGTGTTGGTCGCTGTGGGGTCTGGCCGCATCCTCGGCCTCAACCAGCTCGCGAATTTTCTTTTTTACGGCTTCCGATGACACTTCCTCGCCGTTGGCCCCACGCAGTCCGCTGGTGAAAAAATACTTCAGTTCCAACAGCCCCTGAGGGGTGTGGGCGTACTTGTTGGCCGTGGCCCGGCTTACCGTGGACTCGTGCATATCGATATCCTGGGCGACGTCCTTTAAGACCATGGGGCGCAGGTTCTCTACGCCGTTGTCGAGGAAGTCTTTCTGGAAGCCGATGATGCTTTCGGCAACCTTCCTCAGGGTGCGCTTGCGTTGCTCGATCGAACGGATGAGCCACTGGGCCGAGCGGGCCTTGTCCTGGAGGTAGCCCCTGGTTTCCCCCTTGCCCTGTTTGGCGAGTATGCCCTGGTAGTAAGGACTTACGTGCAGGTTGGGGAGCCCGTCGTCGTTGAGCGTGACCTGAAACTCGTCGCCGACCCGGTGGATGTAGAGGTCGGGTGTGATGTAGCGGGTTTGTCCGACGCCGTAGTTGCGTCCCGGTTTTGGCTCAAGTCCCTTTATGATGCGATGGCACTCGGCGACTTCTGTAGCCGTGGTGTCAAGGGTCTTGGCGATCTTCTCGTAACGCTCCGACTCAAGGTCACCGAGGTGGCCGTCCACGAGCATGACGACGTAATCGTCGGTCTCGTACCCTTCGAGTTTGAGTTGTACCAGCAGGCATTCGCGAAGGTCGCTGGCGGCCACGCCGGGGGGCTCGAACTCGTGGATCATTTCACGCACTTCGTTGAGTTTTTCCACGGAACACTCGGCCATGAAGGCCAGTTCATCGGGGCTTGAGTCTATGTAGCCGTCCTCGTCGAGGTTGTGGATAATAATCGTGCCGATACTGCGCTCCTCTTCACTCATCATGAGCAGGCCGAGCTGGTCGAGCAGCGTAGCGGTAAGGGCGTCGGCGGCGACGGCGGTGTTCTCTATGATGTCGGTACGGTTGTCGTCGCGGTCGGAGCCGACACCGATAGAGCCGTGGAAGTCTCCGCTATAGCGTTCGATGTACTCCTCCCAATCTACCGAGCGCAGGTCTTTGGCCTCTTTATCGCTTTCCTTTGGTTTGCTTTGGTCGGCCTCGGCTTCGACGGTTTCAAGGTCGGCGGTACGCGATTCGGCTGCGGTGTCGTTGGGGGCTTCTTCGAGCAGGGGGTTTTGTTCGACCTCCTCGGCGACCATCTCCTCGAGGTCGGCGCGGCTGACTTGCAGGATCTTAATGGCCAGGCGCAACTGCGGCGTCATGCGCAGTTGATGGGTCAGCTTCAAGGTAAGTCTTTGTTCAAGAGCCATGGTGGTTTGTAATCAGTCCAGGCTGAAGCGTTCTCCCAGATATATTTCCCGTGCCTTCTTGCTGGCCGTAATGGTCTCGGGGGATCCTTCTTCGAGGATTTTCCCCTCGTTTACGATGTAGGCCCGGTCGCAGATTCCCAGAGTCTCACGCACGTTGTGGTCCGTAATAAGGATACCAATTTTTCGCTCCTTAAGGTGAGAAATTATTCCTTGTATATCGAGCACCGCTATTGGGTCTACGCCGGCAAAGGGTTCGTCCAGAAGCATGAACTGCGGGGATGTAACCAGAGCGCGGGCTATTTCCACCCGCCGCCTCTCCCCGCCGGAAAGCTCAGAGGCCTGAATCGAGCGCAGGTGGGCCACGCCGAGGTCCTCGAGCAGACCCTCCAGGCGCTCGCTGCGTTCTGTATCGCTCAAGTCCAGGGTTTCGAGTATGGCGGCGATGTTTTTCTCTACCGTCAGCCGTCTGAAGACCGACGGTTCCTGGGGCAGGTAGCCCAGTCCCACACGTGCCCGTTCGTACATCGGCATGGAGGACAGGCAACGGTGGCCCAGCCAGATGTCGCCCGAGTCGGGACGTTCGAAACCGACTATCATGTGAAAGGTGGTGGTCTTGCCCGCGCCGTTTGGCCCCAGCAGGCCCACTATCTCGCCGCGGCCGACCTCGAGGCTGAGGCCGTCGACCACGCGGCGACCGCCGTAGGTTTTTGCCAGGTTATTGGCCGAGAGTCCGTTGCCGTCCATCACCGTTACTGCAGCGTTCCCAGCGATCGGGGTTCGATGAGTGCGCGCACGGGTTGTTGGCCGCCCTGGACGACAGTCTTGCCGTCGTCCAGAAATACAACCACCCGTTCTCCGCTCACACTGTTGGGGCCTGAGCCGAGGCGGATCCCGCGGCTGAGCACGATCCTTCGGTCGGCCGGCTGATAGAGAGCGTGTCCGGCCTCGACGATTTCTGACCCTCGTCTGAGTCTGACGTTACCGCTGGCCGTGAGCCCGCTTAATTTGTCATTGTCCAGTTCCAGTATCATTTCGTCGGCTTCCAGCTGGGCCGGTCCGTGGACTACACTTACCGCCCCGCTGTATACAAGCCGCTGGTTGAGATGATCGTAGTCCAAACGCTCGGCAGATACACGAAGGTCGTGGTCCAGGCCGGACAGCGTAAACTGCCGGGTCAGCGAAGCCACGGTTGCAAACAGAGCCCCGGCCCTGGCCTTCAGCTGGGGACGGGAGTTTTTGTCGGCCGTCGCCGTGTCGGCTATGGCCGCCACGGGGGTAGAGGGGGCGGCAATAAGGCTCATCTCCACTCCGCCCTCAAGCCTCAGGGTGCGTGCCTCAAGATCAATGGCCAGGGCGTTGGCGCTCAGTGTCACTTCGGCCGACCGTATGGTGGCCGCTCCAGAGGTCATCAGCAGGTGGCGCTTCCGTTCGTAGGTCAGGGCTTCGGTGCTAAGGGTAAAGTCTCCCAGGTCGAGCCGTACGTCGCCGAACAGTTCCACGCTTTCCACCTCGTGGCCGTCAAGGTAGACACGGCCTTCGCGGCCACTGAGGGATCCGGCGTCCTCACCCTTGTCGAAAAACCTGAGGTGTGGTGCTTTTACTATCACCGCGCGGTCGTTGCGGTAGTAGCTGGCCTCGTCTGCCGAAATTTCCAGGAGCTTTTCGCCGTGGCGTGTGACCACACGGTGGAAACTTCTCAAGCGCTGGAGCAGTTCGGGGACCGAGTCGGTTGTGTCCCGGGCCTGATCGCCCGGACCGGTGTTCTGGCCGCCGCCGCGGGCGAGCACAACCACCAGACCGGCCGCCACGGCCAGGATTACCAGAATTCTCGGCCGCGGAAGTTTCACACCCTCAGGCAATGCCCGCTCTTAGCAGGTCGTGCATGTGGATGATGCCCGTGGGCTGGCCATGGTCGGGGTCGACTATGAGCAGGGAGGTGATGGAGTGTTCTTCCATCAGGGCCAGGGCCTCGGCCGCCAGTGCCTGAGGGGCCACGGTTTTCGGCTGCGCGGTCATAAGGTCTTGAGCTCTAAGGCCGCTTAGATCCTGGCAACGTACGAGGCCACGGCGCAGGTCGCCGTCGGTGATGATGCCGGCCAGGCGGCCGCGCTCATCGACCACCGCCACCGTGCCCAGGCCGCCGGTGGTTATGGCCTCCAGCGTAGCCTCCAACGGGGTCTGCTGCTGGACCGTTGGCACCGTGGTGTGCATGAGTTCGGATATGCGAATCAGTTTTTGTCCCAGCGCTCCACCGGGGTGCAGGCGGGCAAAATCCTCGG
>JAYGCL010000026.1:0-3086 GCA_046583365.1 Deltaproteobacteria bacterium | reverse complement strand
ATCGTACAGCATCCAGTGACAACGATCCGACGCCAGGCGCTTGGGCGGCGGGCTCTCTGGTCGAAGACCAGTAGGTCTTACCAGCAATAGAACTACGAGCGCCCCGGCACCTAGCGGTGTTGGGGCGTTCGTTTATTCGCCACGCCAGCTTCCGTAGCCTCCGACCGGTGTCAGTTCTGGTGTCAGTTGGTTATCGAAAAAGGTGCTACTTCATAGTAAACGGTAGAATGAATTGAAACGCGTAAGTCCTATTCAGCATTATAAAAACCTTATTTATCGGGCTCTTCGTCATCTTCATCATTCGCTCTCTTAATCAGCAGGTCACAGGTTCGAATCCTGTACGGCGTATCATTAAATCAGTCTGTGCCGCGGGCGGGGTCACGCCTTGCTCGGTCCAGACAAGGCGTTGGTGGAGACTTCACCCCGATCATTGAATCAGCAGCGGTTTTGGTTGTAAGTGGGGCCCAGGCTCGGGCGGAGGAACGACCATGACCATGCAAAGAACGCCACTTTTGATGTCCACCCTTATGGACCGGGGCTCGCGGGTGGCACCCAGCGAAGAGATCGTCACCCGCACTGCCGCCGGCACCCACCGCCAGACCTACGCCGATACTGCCCGGCGCGCGGCCCAACTGGCCAATGCCTTAAAGGCCCACGGCATAGTCGAGGGCGACCGCGTGGCCAGCTTCATGTGGAACGGCTACCGCCACCTGGAGATGTACCAGGCCGTGCCGTCCATGGGTGCGGTGCTGCACACCTTAAACATCCGTCTTTCCGCCCACGACCTTGAGTACATCATCAACCATGCCGCCGACCGCATAATCGTCATAGACGAAGACCTGTTGCCGGCCTTGGAATCTTTGAAAGACAAAATGCCGACGGTCGAGCGTTTTATAGTCTGCGGTGAGGGCGGCGGTTGGGATACCGAACTGGGCCCGGCCATCGATTATGAGGATTTCATCTCGGGACAAGAGGATAGCTATGTCTGGCCCGACCTTGATGAGAACGTGCCCCTGGGGCTTTGCTACACATCGGGGACCACCGGCAACCCCAAGGGTGTTATGTACACCCACCGTTCCACCTACCTGCACACGATCTCTACGGCGACCACCGATGTGATGGCGCTTTCGGCGACCGACAGTATCTGCGGCATCGTGCCGATGTTCCACGCCATGGGTTGGGGTCTGCCCTTTACCGCCACCATGCTGGGTGCCAAGCAGGTTATGGCCCACCGCTTTATGGACCCGGTGAGCATCCTGGACCTTATGGCCTCCGAGAATGCGACAATTTCTACCGGTGTGCCGACGATCTGGCAGGGCGTAAAGGCGGCCATCGAGGCCGAGCCCGAGCGCTGGAAGTTGCCGGATCTGGATCGCCTCACCTGTGGCGGCTCTGCCCCCCCGGTGAGCCTCATTCGCTGGTACAGTGAGCAGCTTGGGGTGGAAATGATCCAAGGCTGGGGCATGACCGAGACCAACCCGCTGGGAACGATCTCGCGGCGTATAGCCAAACGTTCTCAGAGGGGTTTGAGCGATGACGAGCAATACGCCAACAACGCCAAGGCCGGGCAGCTTATCGCCGGGCTCGAAATGGAAATCGTCGATGAGGACTTTAACCCCCTGCCCCACGACGGTGAGGCCGTGGGCGAGCTTCTGATTCGTGGTCCATGGATTTGTTCCGAATACTACAACGACCCCCAGCCCGACAAGTTTCACGACGGCTGGCTGCTGACCGGCGACGTGGCAAAGATAGACACGGACGAGTATCTGATAATCGCCGACCGCTCGAAAGATCTGATAAAGTCCGGCGGCGAGTGGATCTCATCGGTGGACCTGGAAAACCACATCACGGCCATGGCCGGCGTTGCCCAGGCTGCCGTGGTGGCCCAGCCCCACCCCAAGTGGGACGAGCGCCCGGTGGCCATTGTGGTTACGGCCGAGGGTGGCAGTCTGACCAAAGAGGCCGTGATCGACCACTGCGCCCAGGTCTTTGCCAAGTGGCAACTGCCCGACGACGTCCTCTTCGAGTCCACCATTCCGCTGACTTCCACCGGCAAGATCGACAAGAAGGTAATTCGTGCCGCCCTGGCCGAGCGCGACTACTGTTTGCCGGACTTGATCGGCAAGTAGGCGCGGGCCTCGTCGTCGCGGACAAAGAGCGGATCTTTTACCCGCGCGGGGTCGTAGCCTTCTCGCTGCAGGTCTACTTTTTTCAACTTGAAAGTCGAGGTCATGTCGGTCTGTGCGCTGAGGCGCACGTACACCGGCACGGCATAGTCGGGAAGGCTGGCCAGGGCGTGGTTGTAAAAAGCCCGGCCGTCGAAACTGCCGGGGTCTTTGAGCACCAGGGCGGCCATGCCGGCCCGGCCCTCGGCGTCGGGGACTTCCACGCCGTATACGTTTGCAAACTCAAGGCCGTCAAAGCTCAACAGAGCTTCGGCCACTTCCTGGGTCGATACGTTCTCTGATTTCCAGCGAAAGGTGTCGCCTATGCGGTCGACAAAATAGAAATAGTCTTCTTCGTCGCGGTGGAAGAGGTCGCCGGAACGGTACCAGGCATCACCTTCGTAAAAAACATTGCGGAGTATTTTATTGTCGGTGGCCTCCTGGGAAGTATAGCCTTCAAAACGCCCGGCACCGGAATCGGGAAGGTCGGGAATCATGCCGATGAACTCACCGGTCTCGCCGGCCTCGCACTCGATCATGAAGCCCTGGTCGTTTGTGGGGTGGCTGTCGGTTGCGGCGTCGTAGCGCAGCAGGCGCCCGTTGTGGCGCTCCTTAAAAGGGATACGCCCGCAGGAGCCCGGCGTGTTGTCGAGGTTGATCAGACTGGTGTTGGCCTCGGTGGAGCTCCAACCTTCAAAAATATGCTCAATGCCGAACCGCGTTCTGAACTCTTCCCAGATATCCGGCCTCAGACCCGCGCCCATCATCACGCGCAGACTGTGGTCGCGGTCGCCCGTGGCGGGCGGACGGTTTACCAGGTAACGGCAGACCTCGCCGATGTACTGACAGCCGGTTACCCGGTAGCGGCGCACGTCGTCCCAGAAACGGCTGGCGCTGAAGCGGCGGCGTATCATGATGGCC
>JAYGCL010000019.1:0-9123 GCA_046583365.1 Deltaproteobacteria bacterium | reverse complement strand
GCGATTTCCGAGGACCTGTTCTACATAGTCCCCGAGAAATGCACCGAATGTGTAGGTTTTTACGACGAAGAGGCCTGCGCGGCGGTATGCCCGGTAGACTGCTGTATCCCCGACCCTGAGATTCCCGAAGAGGAGCCGGCGTTGATAGCCCGGGCTCGGGAGATTCACCCGGACAAAGAGTTTGAAGAGGAGTTTCCCTCGCGGTTTCGCCAAAAGCCCGCCGATGCCGGTGATGGCGGTGATGGTGATGACGGCCAGTCCGAGGCTGCTCCGGCCGCCGCCGTGGCAGCAGCAGTGGCCCCGGCCAGCAGCGCGGCGGAGGCAGTTGGAGGCCGTGTTGAGAAAGTCGTGTCCCAGCCGGGCCAGACCCTGTCTGCCGGCAATCCGGGGGCGGATTTTGATGGCGAACTCGGTCTCGGGTTCGACCAGGTCTTCAGCATGGTGAGCAAACGGGTGGCTACCACCCCGTCGCGACTGGTCGGCATGGGGCTTTTACTGGCCTCTCCCTTGCTCGGTGCGCTTGATCACAGGACTAAAGCTGCCATCGAGAAGGCCTTTGGAGACCGTCGTTTCTTTTCGTCGCAGAGGGCCACTGCGATCAATATCATACAGAATTTTATCCTCTACCCGGCCCTGGCCTTCCTTGCCGGTGCCGTGCTGGGAAGCCTTGTCCCCTACACGGAGTCGGATAAGGGGTGGATCTTCATCGGCATTGCGGTGGCTGCCGCTGAGACCATGGCCCGCCTGGGCAACGATATATTCAAGGGTGTGCCGGTTGCCGAGATGAAACTTGGGGCCAGCATCTACGGGGCTCCCATGGCTATTGTGCTGAGGCCGTTGATTGGACGTTTGCTACCGGAAACACGCAGTGGCTGGGTTCCCGTCGAGGGTTATTACAGCAATGAGTTTGAAGGCAAACGCGAGCGCGAGAGGCGTTACGGAGAGGTCTACACGGTGACCGAGTACGACCGGGGCTATCACGTTCACTTTGAATTGCCCCGTACGATTCCCCCTTCCGGGGTCAAGGCCGAGCTTGGTATTGGCGACGAGATGCCCGACTACGACCTTAACGTTGCGGTGGACGGTTCATCGATCAGTGTCCGCGGCAGTGTCGTTGACAAGACACTGAGAACCCTCTGCTCGGTGTCATCGTCCTTTCCTCCCGACTTCAAGACCGAGATACAACTCGATGGGGCGCTTGGCGGATTCCGTCACCGTTACGCGGACAAAACCCTGGAGATCGCGGTACTCAAGCAGGGGGCCTGAGGCCGTGCGTACGGCGCGGCTTTCCCACTTAAGCTACGAACTGCCGGGTCGGCCGGTCAGCGACGCCGAATTGGCAAGCCGGCTGGGGTGCGAGACGGCCAAGGTCGAGGCCCTGTCGCGAGGGCGCCTGCGCCACTTGGCCCCCGACGGTACCGGGCCCACCGCCATGGCGGCGGTCGCTTCCGGGCGGGTGTTGGAAAAGGCCGGCCTCAAAGCCGCAGACCTGGACCTCATCGTTTTTGCCACCAACACCCCGGATATCTTCTTTCCCGGCTCGGCCTGCCTTTTGCAAGCCGAGTTGGATGCAGCTCCGGTTGCCAGCCTCGACCTTCGTTCCCAGTGTACTGGGTTTATTGTGGCCCTGGATGTGGCCCGACGTTTTATTGCCACCGGCCGTATGAGCCGTATCCTGATCGCCGCCGCCGAAGTGCCCAGTCACCAACACCGCATGGATGGTCAGGGCGATGTCTCATTGTCCTGTCTGACCACCGATGGCGCCGCCGTGGGGTTGCTTGAGGCCGGGGGGCAGGGGGCCGAGGTTCTTTCCTGTATGAGCGCCAGCGACGGTGGCCGTTATCAGGACTATTGGTGTGAGTTTCCTGCCAGCCGCCACTTTGAAGGTGGCGGGGTACGCAGGGGCAAACGCATCACCAAAGAGCATATTAAAGAAGGCCGGCATTTTCCCATCGCTGATTTTGCCGCCATGCGGGCAACCGCCGAGGCCGAACTGCCGGGCCTGCTGGACAGGGCGCTCGATGAGGCCTCGCTGAAGACTGTCGATGTGGTGCTGGTGGCCCATCTCGACCCGGCAACCGAGGATGCCCTGGCCCTCAGTTTAGGCTCTGAGTGCGGGCGGGTGATACACTCTGACCTGCTCTACGGTGTGGGTGCTTCTTTGCCCCTGGCCCTGGCGCGTGAAACCGAGGCCGGACGCATAGGGGCCGGGGAGAGCGTGGCCCTGCTGACGGCGGGCTCGGGGGCGTCCTGGGGCGCGGCGGTGTTGCGGACTTCATAATGGCCAGGGCGACGAGCAGAATTCTGGGTTGGGGGGCAGCGGACGCCGAGTTAGTGGTGACCAACGACGAACTGGCTGCAGTTGTTGACAGTTCCGATGAGTGGATTGCAAAACGTACCGGCATACGCCAACGCCGCTATGTAAACAACGGCGACGGTAGTGTCGCCATGGGTGAGAAAGCCTCCCGTGATGCATTGGAGATGGCGGCCACCGCGGTTGATGAAGTCGATGTTATCATTGCCTGCACGATCAGCCCGGACATAGATTTTCCCGGCAACGCGGTCCTCCTCCAACAGCGTCTCGGTCTGGGCGGCAAGCCGGCTTTCGATGTCCGCAACCAGTGCAGCGGTTTTGTCTATGGGCTTTCGATAGCCGATCAGTTTATCCAGACCGGTGCCAGTCGGGTGTTGCTGGTGGGCAGCGAAATCCACTCTTCCGGTCTCGATTTTGAGGGTGGGCGGGGTCGCGACCTGACCGTGCTCTTCGGTGACGGTGCCGGGGCCGTCGTGATTGGTCCCAGCCAGGACGGCCGACACGGACTGTTGTCCTTCGGCCTGCATGCCGAGGGGCGTTACGCCGACAAGCTGTGCACTATAGGTCCCTCCCACCGCCGCAGCCTGCGCCTGGACGTCTCGACGGCGCCGCCCGATGACACTTACGTATATCCGATCATGGACGGGCGTTACGTGTTCAAACACGCGGTCACCCGCATGACCGAGGTCATAACCGAAGTTGCCGAGGAGGCCGGCATCGGGGTGGGCGAGATTGATATGCTGTTGCCCCACCAGGCCAACCTGCGCATCAACCAGCTGGTTGCTCTGGGCCTGGGGCTCGACGATACGCAGATCTCCAACAACATAGACCGTTACGGCAACACTACCGCCGCTACCATTCCAATCCTGCTCACCGAGACCGCCGCTGCCGGACGTATCAAGGAAGGTGACCTGGTCTGTCTGGCGGCCTTTGGCGCCGGCTTTACCTGGGGGGCGGCCTTGTACCGGTGGTGACGACTTGGCAGATCTAACGACCTCAGTCGGCGCGGTGAGTCTAACGACCCCGGTTATCGCCGCTTCGGGTACCTACGGATACGGCACCGAGTATGACGGCCTGATAGACTGGAGTCTGGTCGGCGGGGTTTCGGTAAAGGGCATTTCGTTGGAGCCGTCGGGGGGCCACGAGGCTCCGCGCATGGTCGAGACGGCCGCCGGCATGCTCAATTCCATCGGTTTGCAGAACATCGGCCTGCGGGCCTTTCTCGAAGAGCGCCTGCCCCGTCTGCGCGAGCTTGGGCCGCGGGTGGTGGTCAACTGTTGGGGCAACACGGTGGCCGAGTACGAGGCCGTGGTTGAAAAGCTCGATGGGGCGGCCGGCCAGGGCATCGATGCCCTGGAGATAAACGTTTCGAGTCCCAACAAGAGGGAATGGGAAAAGCTCGGCGGCATCCCGGGGGCCGACCCCGCGGCTACGGCCGAGATCGTCTCGCGGGTGCGTGCCCGTACCAGTCTGCCCCTGTGGGTCAAGCTCAGCCCCAACGTCTATGATATCGCCGAGGTGGCCCGGGCCGCCGAGGGCGCCGGGGCCGATGCCCTTTCGTTGATCAACACGCTCAAGGGCATGGCTATCGACGTTGAGTCGGCCCGTCCGGCCCTGTCCAACCTGAGCGGAGGCCTGTCGGGGCCGGCCATAAAGCCGGTGGCTCTGTACATGGTCTACGAAGCCAGCCGGGCCGTTTCCATCCCGGTGGTGGGTTTGGGGGGGATCGTGTCGGGCAGGGATGCGGCCGAATTCCTTATGGCCGGCGCCGTGGCGGTGGGTGTGGGTACGGCCAACCTCTACGATCCGGCGGCACCGGCACGCATCAGCCGTGAACTCGGAAAGCTGATGGACAAGCTTGGATACGGGTCGGTGGCAGAGCTCACCGCCATGGCCACACAATTCTAGCCGTTCTGGATCAGGTGGTGGCGGGATTTAGTCCGCAAAAACCTTGACTTATCAGGGGGATAGCGTTACCCTGAAAGGTCCTATTTGAACTAACAGCCCCCGATAAGGAGCCCTCATTGCAAGACTTCAAGGTTGGCGAAAAAGTCGTCTATCCGGCCCACGGGGTCGGCATTATAGAAAATATCCATTCACGCACGGTCGCAGGAGACGAGGCCCGCTTCTACACCCTGCGCATTGTGGACAGCGACATGACAATCATGATCCCCCTGGCCCGGGCCATCGAAGTGGGGCTCAGGCACGTGATGGGCAAGGACATGGTGACCAAGGTCTACCGTGTACTGAGAGAAAAGCGCGTCGAGGTAGACCAGGCCACCTGGAACCGTCGCTATCGTGAGTACACGGAGAAGATCAAGACCGGCTCGGCGCTTGAGATTGCCTCCGTGCTGCGCGACCTGTTCATGCTCAAGGGAGACAAGGAGCTGTCCTTTGGCGAACGCAAGATGCTCGATACGGCACGCAACCTGCTGGTAAAGGAACTGGCGATCGCCAAATCTCACCCCGAAGAGAAGATCATGGAGGAGCTGCAGACCATCTTCGGTCACTAGGCTCCCCCGTCATTGAGTCTCGCCCTGATAGTCCCGGCCGCCGGTAGCGGCCACCGCCTGGGCGCCGACCGCCCCAAAGCACTGGTCGAGGTCGCCTCGGTGGCCTTGGTACGACACACTCTGGAACGTTTTATTCGAGCCGCGGCGCCGCTTGAGGCCGTCGTGGCCGCCCCGGCCAGCTCGCTTGGAGATTTTCGCGAGGCCTTGCTGGGGCTGGATACCGGGGGGGCCGCGATCCGTGTCGTGGCCGGTGGCCAGACCCGCCAGGAGTCGGTGTGGGCCGGTCTGGAGGCCCTGGACTGCCAGCCCGAGATTGTATGCATTCACGACGCGGCCCGACCGCTTACGCCCAAGGCTACGGTACTGGAGGTGATAGAGGCCGCCCGCCGCAGCGGGGCCGCCACGGTGGCCAGTCGGCCGGTGGACAGCATCCGCCAGGATGGCGAGCAGGACGGCGGCAGCAGAGCCCTGGACAGGCGGCGGCTGTGGATGGTTGAGACCCCCCAGGCCTTCGCGTTCGACCTGCTCCACAAGGCCCACCAGCGGGCCCGTGCCACCGGCCTTAAAGCCAGCGACGATGCCGCCCTTGTCGAAGCCTGCTCAGAGGTGGTCGAGGTGGTCGAGAGCCAGGGGCCGAACTTCAAGGTGACCTGGCCCCACGATCTGGATCTGCTCGCCTTACTTCTCGGCCGCGAGCACTAGGACGTCGTTCAGGCTCCCAGAGCGCAGGGGCAGGGGAGATATTTCCACGCTGCCAAAGCCGGCCCCGCGGACCTTACCGATAGCCGCCGCGCGCGTTGTTTCGTCATCCAAGCGGTGCAGTTCGTTGCCCGCAACCTCCACTCTGGCGCCGTCGTCTCCCAGGTGGCGGACTCGAAGCTCGACAAATCCCATTGCCTTGAGGCCGGTCTCGGCTCGCTCGACCTGTTCCAGACGTTCGTGGGTTATGGCGGTGCCGTAGGGAAAGCGCGAGGACAGACAGGGGGAGGCCGGTTTGTCGGCGGTTTCGAGCCGGAAGAAGGCCGACAGACGGCGTACTTCGCTTTTGTTCAGATTGGCTTCGACCAGCGGATGGCGCACCCCCAACTGGCGGGCCGCTTCCAAGCCGGGGCGGTAGTCGCCGAGGTCGTCGGTGTTAACGCCGTCGACGACGAAGGCCTTGCCCCGGTCGCGGGCGATCTCAAAACAAAGAGGATAGAGGGTCTGCTTGCACAGATAGCAGCGGTCGGGGGGGTTGTCGGCATAACCGGGGGTAGAGAGCTCATCGACCGCAACCACCAGGTGGGAAACTTTAAATTGTTTGGCCAGGCTGCGGGCCAGCTCCACCTCTTCGCGGGTGTTGGTGGGGGAGTCGGTGGTCAGGGCCAGCACGTCAAGGCCCACGACGCCGCTGGCCACCTTGAGAAGAAGGGTGGAGTCTACCCCGCCCGAAAAGGCCACCACCACCGAGCCCATAGACCCCAGCAGGTCTTGCAGTCGGGAGAGCTTGGCTTGCATTCAGGCGGCCTCGTCGACGAACAGGCCGGTGCTCAGATAGCGTTCGCCGGAATCCGGAAAGACCACCAGCACGATTTTGCCGCTGCCCAGTTCCTCGGCAATAGACAGGGCTGCGGCACAGGCCGCGCCCGAAGATATGCCCGCAAGTATGCCCTCTTCGCAGGCCAGGCGGCGGGTTGTGGCTATGGCATCTTCGTCGCTGACGGCCAGTACGCGGTCAACTATATCGTCGTCGAACACATCGGGGATAAAACCGGCACCGATGCCCTGGATGGTGTGGTAGCCCGGCTCTCCACCCGACAGAACCGCCGAACTGGCCGGCTCCACGGCGATGATCTCGGTCTCCGGCCTGGCCTGGCGGAGCACAGAGCCCACGCCGGTAACGGTCCCCCCGGTTCCCACACCTGCTACCAGTGCGTCGATCTGGGGGCATTGCTCAAGAATCTCCAGGGCGGTGGTGCGGCGGTGGGCCTCGGGGTTGGCCGGGTTGGAGAACTGCTGGGGCATGAAGTAGTCGGGGTGCTCTTCAAGGATTTCCTCGGCTTTTTTTATCGCCCCGTGCATGCCCCTGGTGTCGGGGGTCAGGATCAACTCCGCGCCATAGGCCCGTAGCAGACTGCGCCGTTCCTGGCTCATGGTATCGGGCATGGTCAGGATGAGGCGGTAGCCACGGGCGGCGGCCACCAGGGCCAGGCCTATGCCGGTGTTGCCGCTGGTGGGCTCGATGATGGTGGCGCCGGGCTTGAGACTGCCCTGGGCCTCGGCGGCCTCGATCATGGCCAGGCAGATACGGTCTTTTACACTGCCGCCGGGGTTGAGGAACTCAAGCTTGGCCAGCACGGTAGCCGAACCCTCGGGCACTATGCGCTGAAGCTCGGTGACCGGGGTATTACCAATCAATTCCAGTGCGCTGGCGGCAACCTGGTTGGGCGTTGGCATGGGCCGATTTTACAGGGGCGGCGAGCACGAAGTCAAAGAAGCGCGAGGGTGTGGAAACGGTGCTTTGACCTGCGCCAGCGCATGCTGCAAAACACGAAAGATATGCACCCGCCGAGGCTGTTCGGGAGGGGCGCGGGAGACTGGCAATGACCGATAGGGACGAGGATCAGGGTTTCAAGGTAAAGGACAAACGGCGCTTTACCCAGGAGGGTGATGCCCGCGCAGTAGACGGCGAGGATGCTCCCGCAACGGCGGCCGCCATGCCCGATACGCCCGATGCCACGCCCGATGTGCCCGATGCCACGCCCGATGTGCCCGACGCCACGCCCGATGTGCCCGACGCCACGCCCGATGTGCCCGACGCCGCGCTCGATGTGCCCGACGCCGCGCCCGATGTGCCCGATACGCCCGATGCCGGCCAGGCCCAGGCTCCTGCCACGCTCGATTTTTCCAGCTTCATTGTCGGCCTAGCCACCCAGGCCTTCATGTTCCTGGGCCGTATGCCCGACCCTAAAAGCGGGCTGGTGACCAAAGACCTCGACCAGGCCAACACTCTCATTCACGTGATCGAAATGCTCAAGGAAAAAACCGTAGGCAATCAGAGCGAAGACGAAACCTCCATGCTCGAAGAACTGCTCTACGAATTACACATGCAATACGTCGACGAGGTGCGCGGCGGTACAAGCCAGGGGGAGGCCGAGTGACGGGCAGGCGTTCTTTGCTGGTGGTAGTGCTGCTGGCGGGACTCGTGGGCGGGGTTGCGCTCACGGCCTCTCTGGACCGTTCCAGTCCTTCGACGGCCGACGAGATCACGACCCGGCCGGCCATACTGCCGGTTGGTAATTCGCAAGGCCGCCAAGCGGTGGGACTACCTGATTTTTCCGTTCTCGCCGAGGCGATAAGCCCCTCGGTGGTCAATATCGCAACCGTGTTAGAGGACCCCGCCGAGTCTGGACGCCGTCGTGGCGGCAAACCCGAGTCCTTCGAACATTTCTTCCCGCGCCGTGGCCCGAGCAAAAGCCTGGGGTCCGGGTTCATCCTGGACGAAGAGGGATACATCGTTACCAACCACCACGTGGTCGAGGATGCCACTACGGTGATTGTCAAACTTCAGGATGAGAGCGAACACGAAGCCAAGGTGGTCGGTGCCGATCCCAAAACCGACATTGCCGTAATCAAGATAGAAAAAGTCGAGGGTCTCAGGCCCCTGGCTCTCGGTGATTCGGAGGCTTTAAAAGTCGGCGAGTGGGTGCTGGCCATCGGCAACCCCTTTGGCCTCGACCACACGGTGACCGCCGGTATCGTCTCGGCCAAGGGCCGCCGAATAAAGGGTCCTTCGGCCGGCCCATATGATGATTTTATTCAAACAGATGCTGCCATCAACCCCGGCAACTCCGGTGGCCCGCTGGTTAATATGTCCGGACAGGTAGTGGGCATAAACTCGGCAATCATGTCTCCCCGTGGTGGCAACATCGGCATAGGTTTTGCCATTCCCATCGACATGGTCCGCCGCATCGTACCCCAACTCAAAAAAGACGGGAAGGTCACCCGAGGGTGGTTGGGTGTGCTCATCCAGCCGGTTTCAGAAGACATTGCCGAATCTCTGGGTCTGCCCGAGGCCAACGGCGCGCTGGTGGCCAAGGTCTTTGCCGACAGTCCGGCCGAGAAGGGGGGGCGTAGAGGTGGGCGACGTGATCGTCAGCTTTGATGGCCAGGAGGTCGATAAGTCGGTGGACCTGCCCTCGATTGTGGCCGACACGCTGGTGGACAGCCGGGTTGAGGTCGAGGTACTGCGCAATGGCCAATCGCGTATCCTGACGGTGGAAGTGGCCAGGATGGAAGACGACGAGGCTGAGAGCC
>JAYGCL010000075.1:0-2731 GCA_046583365.1 Deltaproteobacteria bacterium | reverse complement strand
TTGATGCGATGGCGCGCCTGAACCCCGGTTTTGCCAGCGGCGAGACCTTTAACCCCGGCAAGATATTCCCTTCCGGCGCCTCCTGTGTGGAACTGCTGCAGCACACGGCTATTGCCAAACTTGGTCTGGACGCCTTTGTCTAGCGTGAGGGGCGACGTACGGATCGATGCGAAGGCGCTCCAACGAGCGCTGGCCGGTGCTGATCCTGTACCTGAAACCGACCTTTCCAGCTATACCATTGGTGATGCAACACCTCTGGCGGCTGTTCGACCACAGACCATCGATGGGGTAGCGACCGCCCTGACCGCAGCCACACGCCTTGGCGCTGCCGTGGTCCCCTGGGGCGGCGGCACACGCATGGGGATGGGTAATCCGCCGAGTCACTACGACCTTGCGCTGGACATGCGCGGGCTGAACAGTGTAGTGGAGCATCGTCCCGCAGACCTTGTCGTCACTGTTGAAGCGGGTTGCACGGTTCAGGCCCTTCAGGACGTTTTGCTAGAGTCAGGCCAGTACTTGCCCCTTGACCCACCCCTGCCAGCGCAGGCGACAGTAGGAGGTGTGCTGGCTACGGGGATCGGCGGGCCACTGAGCGCTGCGTTCGGCACCCCCAGGGACCTGGTGATCGGCATGCGTGCGGTGTTAGCCGATGGCTCTATAGTCAAAAACGGCGGAATCGTGGTCAAGAACGTCACCGGCTACGCCATGGACAGGCTGTACATTGGCGCGATGGGCACCCTGGCGGTCATTGCTGAAGCAACGTTTAAGGTGACGCCACTCCCTCGTGCCGAGGCGACGGTGGTGGCAACGTTCTCATCGATGAACGCTGCGGTCGCCGCCTGTAACGTGGTTGCGGCGCAGGGTCTGCCACTGCTGTCAGCGGAGGTTCTGAACGGGGCGGCTTGGAGCCGCGTTGGCCAGCCGACTGAAACGAATGGAGAATACACGCTCCTGCTGCGAGTGGCCGGAAGACCTTCTGCGGTTGCGCGCTCGATCGATGCCTGTGTCGCTGCTTGCCGCGAGATCGGCGTGGCGACCGTGGAATCGCTAAACGACGACGCCAGCGAGAGTCTGTGGAAGAAGGTGACCGACCTTGGCTGGGAGTCTGGGCCGTCTGACCTCGCGCTTAGGCTGCTGGGAACGCCTATCCAGAGCGCTGAACTTGTTGCGCTGACAGTCCAGGGGACTGATGCAGCGGTATCTGTGAGCCCGACACGTGGAGTGGTGAAGGCCTATTGGAAAATCGACGCACTGCCGCCGGATGTGCCTGCTTACATCACCGGATTGCGAGAGGCCGTGACTGCTCTGAACGGAAGTGTTGTTGTGGAATCACGGTCGAAACTTGAGGCAGTAGACGCCTGGGGGCCAACGCCCGACGGCTTTGCGGTGATGCGCCAACTCAAAGAGCAGTACGACCCACAAGGTATCCTGAACCCAGGCCGATACGTGGGAGGGATCTAGTGGCGACCAAGGGAAGCTGGAAGGTCGGCGTTTCCGCGTTCCAGGGGCCGGATGCGCCCCAGGAGAAGGACCTCTATAGCTGTATCCACTGTGGACTTTGTCTGAATGCGTGTCCAACGTATGTTGAGACCGGGCTTGAAACGGAGTCGCCCAGAGGTCGTATCGCGCTGATGAAGGCTGTGTTTGAAGGCAGAGTCGGGCTTGAACAGGGTGTGATAGACCACTGGGATACTTGTCTGCAGTGTCGAGCGTGTGAGGCAGTCTGCCCATCCGGAGTGCCATACGGACGACTCATGGAGCAGACCCAGTTGCAGGTCAAACAACAACAACCGGGATCCATAGTAGGGCGCGTAGTTTCCTGGGTCGCGTACAAACAACTTCTGCCCCATCTGAGTCGGTTGCGGTTGTTCGTGAGAATGCTTCAGTTGTACCAGCGGTCGGGAATACGTCGGTTGGTGCATGCGAGCCGCATATTACAACTATTACCGTTTATAGGAAGAGCCGAAGCCTCATTGCCCGAACTCTCCAGGCCTTTTTTCAATACTGAGGGTCAGGTGTACCCGGCACAAGGGACGGTCAAACACCGTGTGGCGCTCCTATCGGGCTGTGTCATGCCGTTGGTGCAGGGCTCGACGATGGAGGCCACCGTCAGGGTGCTGACGCGCAACGGCTGCGAGGTCATCGTACCTGCCGACCAGGGGTGTTGCGGCGCCTTGAACACCCACGGGGGGGAACAGGACGCGGCTCGCGACATGGCCCGTCGAAACATCGATACGTTCTTGGACGCAGGCGTGGACGCGATCGTCACTTCTTCGGCGGGCTGCGGCGCATCCATGAAGGAGTATGGCCATCTGCTGCGTGACGATGCAGTGTACAGCGAAAAGGCCGACCAATTCAGTCGCATGGTTCAGGACATCACGGAGTTCCTGGCGTTGTTGCCTGTAGAGCCGCCCAAGACACCGTTGAAGGTGCAGGTCACCTCGGGGGTCTCCGTGGGGAGGCACTGCCCGCCGTCACAGGCCTGGTCGGGAGGACAGGCGCCGATGGCGTCGCAGGGGAAGTAGCAGCCGCCGTCGAGGCAGATGCCCGTGAACCCACAGTCGTCGTTCACGATGCACTGATCATCGGGGTGGTCAGGGAGCCCCACCGAGCCCGAGCCGTCACCCGAGCCCGAGCCCGAGCCGTCACCCGAGCCCGAACCGTCACCCGAGCCCGAACCGTCGCCCGAGCCCGAACCGTCGCCCGAGCCGGTGCCGTCGCCCGAGCCGGT
>JAYGCL010000095.1:0-1814 GCA_046583365.1 Deltaproteobacteria bacterium | reverse complement strand
GGCCTGTGGATGAGCCCTTCGGAAATCTACGCCCTGCTGACCATGAACGAACTGCTGGCCAGCGTGCAACCGGGATTTCTAGAAGACGACTTGGCGGCCATCCAGAAACGCGTGACTACCATTCTGGATGCCAAGCATCTGGGCTCAGGAGAGCTGGCCCGCCGCGTACGCCTGCTGTCGATGGCCGGAAGGCGGGTGGCCGAGAAAACCTTCCGTCTGGTGGCCGAAGCCGTCCTGCGACGACGGCGACTGCGCATCGACTATCACAGCCGCAGCGGTGATGAGTCCACCGAGCGTATGATCTCACCGCAACGACTGGTCCATTACCGCGACAGTTGGTACACGGATGCCTGGTGCCACAGGCGCCGCGGGCTTCGAACCTTCGCACTGGAAAGGATCCGTACCGTCGAGATACTCGACCAGGATACCGAGGACGTAGCCGAGGAACGCCTCAATCGCCACTTCAGCACCTCTTATGGAATCTTCTCCGGTGAGCCAAAGCACACGGCGGTGCTCAAGTTCAGCCCCGAGCGAAGCCGTTGGGTAGCCGATGAGGTCTGGCACCCCGAGCAACAGAGCGCCTACCTGTTAGACGGCAGCTACGAGCTACGCGTGCCCTACAACCACAGCGAAGAGCTTATAATGGACATCTTAAAACACGGCGGCGAGGTCGAAGTGCTGGCACCGGCTTCTCTGAAGCGCGCGGTGGCAGAAGAGCTGGCCGCCGCACTCAAGGTTTATTCCTGAGTCGTAGCCGGAATATCGACAGCCTCCATCGCGATAAGACGCGAGTCTGACAAAGCCGCGGTCCGGTGTACCGCCGAACGGTTGGACTCCACCGTCATGGCCAACTGCATGAAGGCCTGCTTGGATGGGTACTCCACCAGGGCCACCTCATCCCAGCGCTCCCCTTCGGGGGCTATGACCGAGATCAGCGCCTCTCCGACCCACGTGATCTTGCCCCCTACCTCGGCCAATGCGGCCAGCGCATGCTCGCTGTAGCGCCGGTAGGCCTCACGCCCACTGCAGGGCTCGGCCTCGAAGCTGGATGGATATTCGGCCTGCTCGCGAAAGCGCAACAGGTTGAGCATCACGACTGCCGAGTCCCCCAAATCGAGGTCCATAAAAGCCGCTAACTGTTCTTTCTTTGGAATTACTGAGCCCATTTATTTTGTCTCCCGGCAATTGCCGCAAGCCAGCTTGCAGGGGTTTTTAACCTCAACGGGCAGAGGATTCCATGACCTGAGGTCGTGGCTTTTCAAAACAACGGCTGTCAAATCGCCGCCGGCCCGGGCCGGGGGCACCGAGTCGAAACAAAGCCAGACCAGACAGGCTGCAATGACCGTAAGAATCATCCTTGTATAGTTGTCCATTGTAATTTCTCCTTTTGCGCGTGGTGTGCGTTTCTTTTTTGGGTCGTACAAATAATCAGTAGACAAGACCGCGAGTTTGGTCACTGGATATTGGAACATGTTTTGACGTGTCCATTGTCATGCCTGGGCTCTTTTCTGTGATGTAGTTGGCAAACAGCAGGTCCTGGTCATCCTGCAAGGTCACGCGACCGCTGTTGCGTTGGCGCTGCCACATGTATGTCCAGTCTTCAGCAAAGGTTTCTGGTATCTCTAACGTGTCACCATTAGCAACGCACACGTTGTCTTCAATCTCACAAACGCTATCAAACCACGTAAGTTTTATCATCACGCAGGCTCCCGTACCCACTCACGTTGCCGGTGAAGCTACTTCGATACAACTGGAATCAGTCGCGCCCGGTACGTGGATGTCGCTCCCCGTGTGCGCGGGGGAACCGATAATCC
>JAYGCL010000089.1:0-3497 GCA_046583365.1 Deltaproteobacteria bacterium | reverse complement strand
TGCCGGCCTTGGACAGCATTCCTACGGTATATACCTCGTTCACCTGCTGGTGCTGGGCATTATCGTTAACCGTATTCTAGGTGCACCCGCCCCCGAGCAGTTTGGCCATACGCTATGGATCTTCCGTATTACGGCAAGCTGGACGCTATGTCTCCTGCTCAGCTATGCCGCGGTACGCCTTATGTCTTCAGTCCCCGGCCTGAGAGTTCTGGTCGGCAGCAAGACTGCGCGATAGGAGCCAGACCGGCTCAGGCTACGGGTTTTTGTGCAAGCACCAGAATACGGGCGCTCATACCGACAAGGCTGCCGGCTTGCAGAACTACCTCCAGGGGCATCCTCATCCATGGCGAGAGCCTGTAACGGCCCAGGTACACGTTACCGCCGCGCAGACCGGCAACTTCGAAGCCGGCCTTGCCCAATGCCAACACCAGAGCACGTGGATTGAAATAGTATACGTGCGGCTCGACGTACAGACGGTCGAGAAACCAACGCCCCCCTATCCCGCCCAACCATATGTAACGGTCGATGATGGCCGTCAACAACGAACGCTGGTTTGGCACGGCAACATACAACACCCCCCCGGGACGCAACAGGCCGTAGGCACGCTGTAAGAACTCGGCTGGGTCCAGGGCGTGCTCAACGACATCCATCATCGTTATGCAATCGAAGCTGCAGGGCTCGTAAGCGGCGTCGGTAAAATCTCCAACGTCTACCTGCAAATCGAACTCCTCTGCCGCCTTATGCGCGCTGATCTCGCACAGGTCCAACCCGGACGGCTGCCATCCGCGATCCCTGGCCAGGTGAAGGAAAACACCGGTCCCCGAACCGACATCCAGCAAGTCGCCGGGCCGTACAAAACCCCCTATCCAGTCCAACGCCTGGCGGAAGCCACGAATAACCGCATCCTCAGTGAAGTCGCGGTGGCAGTTTTCGAAAAACTCCGACGCCTCCGGCAAACAACCACCTTCATAGGCACCCCTTTCGGTATCAGCTTTTTCCGCCTGCGACGGCAGCGGGTCGGCCACCACCACACGACAGTCGAGGCATCTTATAAGTTGGCGGTAACCCTGGTCATGGTGACCCACCAGCCGTTGCGACCCGCATATCCGACAGAACGGTTCAGCCATCACTGTTTTCCGGTATCGCCGGGTCTGAAAGAACTGACGAACACCCTTGCCAACTCCAACTCGCGCAGCCCTACCACGCCCACAAGAACCAGGACAACAGCATAAACAGCCAGCGATACAGCCGCCGCGGCCCAGCCTTGCCCTACACATACAACAACCACCACTGTCGACAAGGCCATGGCCAGTACGGCCGGAAATGCGGAGCGTAGGCACGCGGCGGCGTAGCGCCGGGTCGAGGGCAACAGGCAGAGGCAGACCTGCGAGGCCACGCTACTGAGCACAATTGCCACCGCCGCCCCCATGTATCCGTATTCGGGAACCAGAAGGAGGCAGAGAGCAACGTTGACGGCGGCAAAAGCCGCAGTGTTACGGTACAGGATACGTTCGAGACCAACGGTGATGAGCAGATTTATGATTACCGTACCGGTGACCCCCAGCAGTGCGGTGACGGCCAGCAGGGATAAAAGTCCGCCAGCCTCGATAAACCCCGGCCCGTAGAGAAACGACATAAGCTGGCGACCGGCGATAAAGGACGTCAACACCGGGATTCCGGCCACAACGATCAGCAGCTTCGTCGACTTTTCTGCCGTTCCCAACAATCGACCGGGGTCTGTCTGCTGCAAGCGGGCCATCAACGGGTAGACGGTTATCATCAATGCTTCGGGCAACACGGTGAATGCTTCGGCAACGCGCGAGGCAGCCCCGAGCAGCCCGACTTCGACCGGACCGTGCCAGGCCATCAGAACGAGGTGGCCGGCTCTCAGACCAATGGTAAGCGACAACGTGTTCAGAGCCAGTGGGGCGGCCCCACGAAGCAGGTCGCTCCAAAGTCCCACATCGACCAACGGCCATGCCGCATCCCGCCGACCCACCGAGGCCGCAACGACCACAAATGTCAGGGCATTGGCAACGGCAATGGCCACAAACAGCGAGGTAAGTCCGCTTGTCCCGCGCACGGCAAGCACCACAGCCGCCGACAGAATAACGGCCCTTATGGCCGCCATCACAAACACCCTCTTGATCTCCAGCCTCGACCTGAACAACGACCGGTAGGCACCTCCCATCCCGGTTACCAGACCCAACGACGCCACGGCCATCACCACAACCGAGGCCTGCCCCCCGGAGACCGGGCTCACCAGGGCCACAGCGACAAGCGCCAGGAGCAGAGCCACTGCCAGCTTGAGCCCCAGCGCGGCCCTGAACACCTCGACCGTGCGACCCGGCAGTTCACTCATAGTGCGCACCGTAACCGTATCGATGCTGTATTCGGACAACGACTGAAACAACGCCAGGTAGGCGATAATAAAGGTGTACGACCCGAACTGTCCGGGCTCCAGAGTGCGGGCGAGGTAGAGTAGAACCGCGACCGGGAGCAGTTTGTCTACGGCCTGCGCCAGGATACCCCAGCTTGCGCTGACCGCGATACGCCCGCCGCCGGAATCTATATTAGACAAACTGCCCCCATCGCCTTGCCCTTCAACCTACCGGTCCCGTGACGCGGTCATAATCGTCTCGATTGCCGGCAATAAAAGCCGAGTGGTCTCCGGTTTACTGCCACTTAGCGCCTGCACGGACTCGATGTGGGGGCCAACGTATTTCAGATAATCCTGCAGATCGACATCATCGGCCCAACGGTGTCGGTCCGCATCAAAACGTTCGACCACCCTCACGGCCGCCCCATGGGCCTCGTGCCTCACACGCCCAGACTCATCCGACAACCCGGCCAATATCCAGCCAAGCACCCTCAAGTCGGCCCCGTCTCTGAGCGCACGCAGCAGCAGCACCCTTGCCTTTTCCCCTGCCGGCATAGAAACATCGTGGGCCTCTTCGACTGTCAGAGCTGCCATCCAGCGACGCACGGCCTGCCTCCGCATGGCAGTCACGGGCTCCATCACCGCCCCCATTGTTCCGGTCGGACTCCAGGTATGGGCACCGCCGACCGCTGGCCCGCGACCTTTGGCCAGGACGTCGTAGCGCCCGAAGCGGGCAACCAGGTGGTAGCGGTCTACGACGAAGTCCCGCAACTTAAGAAAGTACGGTGGGGCTCCGACAAACCAATTCCAGCCACCATTGAGAGTCACTACATAGGAGGGTGGGCGTTTTTTGAGTCTTTCCACCATCAGGAGTTCCTGCCCGTGGTCGGGAAAACCCGGGTACCAATAATCGTGGGCAAGTGGACTCGAAAGACCGGCCGCAAACAGCACTCCCCCGAGCGCGGGGAAATGCATGGCCTCGGAGCCCTCTTCGGTCTGCCCACGTAGAAAATCAACGACCATAGCCAGGGCCTGCAGATCGTCGCTCGTCCCGCTGCCTACCCAGACCTTAAGCCTGCCCGCTTCGATTTCCGTTGTGCCCCCACCCACGGGTGCA
>JAYGCL010000065.1:0-4713 GCA_046583365.1 Deltaproteobacteria bacterium | reverse complement strand
CTGGTTGGCTGTGGCACCGTGTCAGACATGCACCTTATGGGCATAAGGGACCGCGCCCCGCAGATAAACATTACGGCTGCCGTCGATCCGGTAGCCGAAAGGGCCGCGGCGGTGGCTTCGCAAACCGGTGCCGAGACTTTTACATCCCTGTCCGAAGCCATTGAAAAGGGTGACTTCGATGCCGTGGATCTCATGCTTCCCCATCACCTGCACGAGCGTTTTGCCATCGAGGCCTTTGAGGCCGGCAAGCACGTTCTTCTGGAGAAACCCATGGCCGTTACCATCGCTGCCTGCGAGCGCATCATGGCGGCGGCGGCCCGGGCCGGAACGGTATTCATGGTGGCCGAGAATGCCCAGTACTGGCCCGAGGTGCTGCGGGCCCGGCAACTAATCGAAGAGGGAGCAGTCGGCCGACTGGTAAGCGTGCGGGCCTCGATCAATATGCCGATGATGCGGGGCAACCCCTTTTACGCCGGCGATAAGCCCTGGCGTTTCAACAAACAAGCGGCCGGTGGGGGCATAGCCCTGGACGTGGGCTCCCACTGGATACGCCCCTTGCGCATGTGGTTGGGGGAGGTCGATGAAGTGGTGGCCGCGCTTGGCCGGCCTGCCGAGGATATGGAAGGGGAGTCCTTGGTGCGCGCCCTGTTACGGTTCCGCTCGGGCCTGTGTGCGACTTTTGAAGCCGGTATGTTCCCAGACGCCGTACTCGGCAGTGACGCCATGTTCAGGATTATGGGGAGCAAGGGAGAGATCGTGATCGAGAGCACCGCCGGCGGACGCCTGGTCCTATACGATGAGGAAAACATGAACGGCCGCAAGGAAGAGCCCCAGGGTTATCTTAAATCCTACGGCCCGGAGTTTGAGGATTTTGCACTGGCCGTGCTTGAGGGTAAACCTCTGGAAGCCGGCCCCGAGGAGTCGATAGGGGAGCTTAGGACGGCACTTGCCATGTACCGTTCGGCCGAGAGCAAACGTTGGGAAAAAGTCTGGGACTGAGGTGACGATGGTGTCGTATTCCTGGCCAAAAATAACTTTCGATTTTTCCGGCTGCCATGTGCTGGTGACCGGGGGCTCCAACGGTATAGGTTTTGCCACCGCCCGTGCTTTTGCCGGTGCGGGGGCAGAGGTGACGATTACCGGCCGCAAGGACTCGGCCGCGCAGTACGACAACGACCTTGACGGTCTCGACTACCGCCAGTTGGAAATCCTTGACGTCGAAGGGATCAAGACTCTGGCCGATTCAATAGATTCTCTCGACGTACTGGTAAACAACGCCGGCCTGACTATGCCTGGAGGGCAGACCGAATATATTCCGGAAGTCTTCGAAGAGTCGTTGCGCATAAACCTCGCCGGCGCTTTCCGCATGGCATCGGCCCTCCAGGACAAGCTTGCCGCCAGTGGCCTGGAGGGTGGGGCCAGTGTCATCAACCTGGCTTCGATGGCTTCTTACTTCGGCATCACTTTTGTTCCGGGCTACGGGGCGGCAAAGGCCGGGGTGGTGCAGATGACCAAGACCCTGGGGGCGGCCTGGGCCGGCCAGGGCATACGCGTCAATGCGGTTGCACCGGGCCATATAAGCTCAAACATGACGGCTCCGCTTGAGGCAAATGCGGCCATGGCCGAACCTATCCTGGCGCGCACCCCCATGCGGCGTTGGGGTGAGCCGGTCGAAATAGCCGCTGCGGTGTTGTTCCTGGCCAGCCCGGCGGCTTCCTTTATAACCGGGCAAACTCTGGCCGTGGATGGGGGCTATTCGATAGCCTGATAGGAGAGACAGTGGCGCCGAGAGAGGAAAACCTGGTCCTTATAAAAAAATTCTGGAAGGACCTGTACAAGCGGGATTTTGACCTGGTGGGGTCCTACTTTGCCCCGGACGGGCGCTACCAGGATGTGCCGGCTCCCGACGATGGTGCGGTTGGTCCGGCCGAAGTGGCCCGGCGTTTGCGCATAGGGCTGGAGCCCATAGACGGCTACGTCCACCACCTCCACCGTATGGTGGCCGATGATGACACGGTAATGACCGAACACACCGAGGACTGGCACTGGAAGACCGGTGAGAAGGTATCCCTTCCTTTCGTGTCGGTACATGTGATCGAAGCGGGAAAGATAAAGCTGTGGCGCGACTACTGGGATATCGCAACCCTGATGTCGGGTGCACCCCAGTGGTGGATCGACCACATCATGGCCAACAACTACAAGTAGTCGGCCAGGTCGGCGGCCTTTACCACCGTTACCAGAGGCTGGGGGTGGGAGTCGGCTTTGGCCCAGCGCAGGCCCATGGTTCCGTGGCTGTGGCCGGCCGTGTCCACCCAGTTCTCGATGCCGGGGTCACGGTGGGCCACCACCAGGCGGAAGGAACCGTCGTCACGGTAGCCGGTGGTGTGCTTGTTGTAGTGGACCTGGTGGTAGCGGTAGTCGAGTGATTCCATCCAGTAGTTATTGAGCTGAAAATTCCAGTACTCGCACTGGGGCGGTGTTGCTTCGACCACCAGGGCCTCGTCGTCGGCCAGTCGCCAGTAGCCCATGTAAAAGAATATGTTCGGGTCGCCGTGGGCGGCTCCGGTTACGGCCGGGTCCAGGGGACGGAGTTGGTTGGGGTGGGCGGCAAAGCCCTCGGCCCAACCGGTAAACAACGAGGCCGTTCCCCCTACGAAAGCGGCCGCGGCGGCCAGGCCCGCGGCAAATTCGGCCGGGTCCAGGGGCGGGGGAGGGCCGGGAGAGTCGACCCTTTCAATCGACAGTGAAGCCGCAACCTCGCCGTCCCGGTCCAGAAAGTTCTGTCTCACGATGAGCATGGATGTGTCGGCCTCCATGGGCAGCCAGTTGCCCGCCTGTTGCTCGCTGCTGAGGATAATCTCGAAAGTCCCGTCCGGGTTTATCGTCAGTTCGTGGGCCTCAAGATAACCGCTGCACCCCGAACGGGCGCTCGACCCGTAGTTGCCGTAGTAGGTGCCGAAGCCGAGGTAAGAAACCGTACCCCGGGTGCCTCTGATACGGTACTTGCAGTCTCCGCTTATGGCGGCGTTCTGGTAGAAGCTGTCGGGGTTGTCGCAGCCGATCTTGGCCGTTTCGTGGCTGAGCCGGTAAAAGCGCGGGGCCGTGGGGTCGTTGTGCTCCACAAACTTTTCCAGGGCCAGGCGCAGCAGGCGGCTGAGGTAGCGGTAGCCTTCGGCACGGTCCATCCCGCTGTTGGGCACGAGGTCACGCTGGATGACGTCGCCCGCCGACTTTAAGGAGTCGCAAAATTTCGCCCAGTCTTTACTGTCCATAAGTTTGGCCGGTTTTACATCCATGCCGACAGCGTTAGTAACTACGAGGGTACGTCAATAGAATCAAAGCATGTTGCTGGAAAACACCGTAGCGGTCGTGACCGGCATGGGGCCGGGTATGGGCCAGGCCATTGCCAAGGCCCTGGCCCGCGAGGGCGCCGACCTGGTGCTTGCCTCTCGTAGCGAGGCCAACATTGACGATGCGGTTGCGGCCGTGGAGGCCCTGGGCCGCAGGGCTCTGGGCGTGGCAACCGACATCAGCGACGGCCAGGCTTGCAAGTCCCTGGTCGAGAAGGCCCGCCAGGCCTTTGGCCGCGTCGACGTGTTGGTAAACAACGCCTACCACCCCGGTGTTTACCGTAAGATAGAAGACGCCGACCTGGAAGACTGGCGCCCTCCTTTCGAGGTCAACGTGTTGGGTACCATGAAGCTCTCTCAGGCCGTCATTCCGGCTATGAAGGACCAGGGTGGTGGCTCCATAGTGATGATAAACAGCATGTCGATGCGTACCATGGTGGAAAGCTTTGGTGGCTACGCGGCTTCCAAGGCCGCCCTGCTCGTCGCCACCCAGACCCTGGCCCTGGAACTCGGGCCCTACAACATCCGTGTGAACTCTGTGGTGCCGGGCTACATCTGGGGCCCGAATCTCAAGTCTTACTTCGAGGCTCAGGCCAGGGAACTCAAAACCACCGCCGAGGCAATATACGACGGTGTAGCCGCCCGGACGGCGCTCAAACATATTCCCACTTCGGAAGAGATCGCCGAGTCGGTGGTGTTTTTCGCCTCAGACCGTTCCAAGGTCATCACCGGGCAGTCTCTGGACGTAAACGGCGGCCACTTCTTCTGCTGAGCAAACCCCTGTCGGGCCTGCCCGCCTGGGGGCCGACCGTAAGACGCGTGGGTACGCACAGTTCGTATTCTTTTTTTGTGTTGAGGAGTCTCCGGGCGGCCAGAGGATTGGCGGTGTAGAGCCCGTACCTGGGCACGTGGCGAGGTTCGTACCTGGCCCGCTTGGCCGGATAGCAGAGCAGGTGGCGTTGGTCGTTCTTTACCTCGGAGCCGTTCATGGAGGCGGCCGTACAAAACTTTTTCAGACGTTTAAGGTGGTAGTCGCGGTGCTCAGAAGTGTCGTCGACGTTTACCTGGACATGGTTGGGAAAGCAGCGCGGCAGTTCGCGGGGCGGGCGTGGCTGCCAGGGCGACCGTCATCAATGCGACAGCAGCCAGGCATCCGAACATGTGAGTTCTCACACACGTCCATCCTTCCTTATCAGTGCTTAAAGCGTACGCCGACGGCCTCTCCTGGCAGTATGTCCAAGGGGTAGGGTATGGCTACGATGAAGGCCCGCCCGTATTCGAGTTGATCGGGCCTTCGCCGCAACCGTTCGGGCAGTACTTCTACCGAGGGCGAGACCCTGAGCACATAGGAGTCGGAGCTGGC
>JAYGCL010000078.1:0-2799 GCA_046583365.1 Deltaproteobacteria bacterium | reverse complement strand
AATAGTCGTGGGCAAGAGGAGTCGAAAGACCCGCCGCAAACAGTACGCCACCCAGCGCGGGGAAATGCAGGACGTCGGAGCCCTCTTCGGCCTGGCCGCGCAGAAAATCAACGACCATCGCCAGGGCCTGCAGGTCGTCGCTCGTCCCGCTGCCGGCCCAGACCTCAAGCCTGCCCGCTTCGATCTCCGTTGCGCCCCCACCCACGGGTGCATAGGCCAACGCCAACACAGGCCCCAACCTGAGTGCCACGGCCAGCACAACCGCCACAGCTATTGCTGTGCCGACAATCGTACGACCGTGACTACCCATACCCTCGGTCCACCAGGCGGCTACGCGGCGCAACAGCACCGTGGCCAGGACGGCGGTAAGGGGAACAGAAAATACCAGGTGCATGAAGTCAGTGCGGGGGTATAGCTGCAGGTACATGGCCGTGGCCACAGGCACGATCACGTACAACCAGCGCCGTGTCCGTTGCGAGCCTCTGCGGGTTCCGAAAAAATAAAGGTAGGCAATCCCAGCCCAATTTGAGAGAGGGGCCAGCCAGAAAGAGGCGTTCTCGAGTTGCATGGACACTGAAGCCGGCAGGGATTGCGGGGCCAGGGCAGTAGCCTGCAGGACCAACAACCCCCCACTGCCAATGACGCCGGCGGCAATCGCCAGCCGCCCGGGATGCAACAAACCGCGGCGCACAAAGTGCCCGCACACGGCCACGGCCAACACCCCCAACACCACCGCCACTGCCCATCTCTGCGCAATCGGATGGGAAGAATAATAAATCTCGGCGGCACGCGAACCCAGCAGCAACACCTCAGAGCCAAAGGTGTTAAGGCCAAGTTCCATCACCACCGGAACAACCCAGGCCAGGGTGGGCAGTGTAAATGCAACGCCGACAACGGCCAGGGCGGCAAAAACTCCATGGCCGGGGCCGGGACCTGCCCGCACCGCTGCTCGGGCCGACCACAAGGCCGCCACCGCCGCCACCGGCCCAAGGTGGACAACCACATCCACCCCCCAACGGGGCAGGCCCAGTGTCTGCGAAAACACCGAGAACACCCCCAGCGCCATTGCCGCGCTGGCCACCCTGGCTACAACTACATCAAGCCGGCTATGGCGGCGGCCAAGTGAGGACACCGTCCACACGCAGGCGGCAACCGCATAGGCACCGGCGTTGGGTTTGAGCGAAAAAGCCGCGGCGGCGGCCAACCCGGCCACGACCAGGGCCCCTGTTTTGCCCGACTCGGCCCAGACCAGCAGAGACAAGGCCAGCACCAGCCAGGCCAATGCAACCGGCCAGGCCGGATACGGAACGTTGAAGGACGCAAACGCTCCCACGTCGACCGGTATGGCCGCCAGCCAGGCTATGGCCGGTACCAGCGCCAGCCGGGCCCCTACCGCGCGACGGGCGAGCAGGTAGAGCAATACAACCGAAGCCGCATTCACCAATGCCAGGGCGGTTCTAATACCTTCAACAGAGTATCCCACCGAACGAATCAGCCAGGACCCGAGCGCAAAAAACCCCGGTGTGTAGCCGGTGTGAAAATCTACATAGGGCAACCCACCGTTGGCTGCTCTGCCCAACTGAAAGAGCAATGTTCCTTCGTCTTCGAGTTGAAATCCGAAACTGCGGAGCGCCAGAAAATAAGTGAGCGTGGCCGACAGAACTACGAACGTCCAGCCGTGACGCAGAACAAGAGACTTCACGGTGAGAATGGCGAAGCCACCAACCGCGGTCGTACCTGGCCCGGGTTTATCGCATGTTCTATCAATGTGGCGGTGTCGTCGGCCACACCGTCCCAGTCAAATTTCTTCGCCCAACCCAACCCCGCCCGCCCAAAACTCAAGCGGAGATCTTTGTCGTTGAGCAGACGTATTGCGGCAGCGGCCAGAGACGCGACGTCTCCGTATTTGAACAACAAACCAGTCTCGCCATCGCGTACCGAGTCGCGCAGGCCGGCAACATCGCTGGAAATGCTCGGGGTCCCGCAGGCATTGCCTTCTATCACCGTCATCCCCCACCCTTCTTTTTCCGACGTGTTTACCACCACCGCTGCACGCTGAAGCCATTCGACTTTTTCCTGCTCGGATACAAAGCCGGTAAACGATACCGCTCCCCCCAACCCCCGCTTCTCCACGAGGCTTTCCAGGTCCTGGCGCGCGGGGCCGGAGCCCATAACAACCAATCTGGCCGCTGGTACACTCTGGCGAATTTCTGTCATTGCCTCTATCGCCACATCGGCCCGTTTGTAGGGTTCCAGGCGCCCGATCCACAACAACAACGGGTCGCGCTGCCCAACCTCGCGCTGGGTCTGGTAGGCGGCACTGTCCACTCCCGGGGGCACCACCCATACGTGGTCGGAAGGTATGCCCCTGGCGACCAGGTCATCTTTCGTGCTCGGAGAGATGGCCAGCATCGGCACCCTTGAGTAAGCGCTGGGGATCAAACGTTCCAACAGCCAGGTCACCACGGCCACTGGTAGAGCAACCTGCCTGAAAGCCGTGGTGCCAAACAGGTGGTGCACAATGGCAAAACACGGCAAGTCTACGGCCCAGGGACTGAAAAAGGGAAGTTTATTGAGAACATCGACAACGACATCGTAACTTCCCCGGCGGGCCTGGCGGCGGGCGACCACCGGGGCAAGGGCATAAAAGAGATAACGGTTGGCCAGGCGACAAACCCGTATGCCTTCCACATCCTCCTCGCGCGCCGCCCCCTTGAAGGACGCGGCGAGAAGCGTCACCTGGTGACCACGGGCCACCAGCCGTTTGAATATCTCAAACACGTGAACCTCGGCCCCACC
>JAYGCL010000054.1:0-15991 GCA_046583365.1 Deltaproteobacteria bacterium | reverse complement strand
AGTTTCGCCCTACTCTTTGATTTTGGTGACGACGCCCGCACCCACCGTGCGGCCACCCTCGCGGATGGCGAAACGCAGACCCTCGTCCATCGCTATCGGCATGATCAAATTCACATCCATCTGTACCGTGTCGCCCGGCATCACCATCTCGGTGCCCGCGGGAAGGTCGCACACCCCGGTCACGTCCGTAGTCCGGAAGTAAAACTGCGGCCGGTAACCATTAAAGAACGGCGTGTGACGGCCACCCTCTTCCTTGGTCAATACATAGGCCTCGGCCAGAAACCTGGTGTGGGGCGTAATCGAGCCGGGCTTGGCCAGCACCTGACCGCGCTCAACCTCTTCCTTCTTGGTGCCACGCAGCAGACAGCCCACGTTGTCGCCGGCCTCGCCGGTGTCCAGAAGCTTACGGAACATCTCAACTCCCGTAATCGTGGTTTTGTGGGTCTCACGGATGCCCACAATCTCCATCTCGTCGCCTACGTTCACACGCCCCGTCTCAATACGGCCGGTCACCACCGTGCCACGGCCCGATATCGAGAAAACATCTTCGATCGGCATTAGAAAGTCATGGTCCACTTCGCGCTTGGGAATCGGAATGTAGTTGTCCAGAGCCGACATCAACTCAATAATGCACGCCGTGTCCTCCTCGCTGTCGGGATTCTCCAGGGCTTTAAGGGCAGACCCGATCACCACCGGAACGTCGTCGCCGGGAAACTCGTACTTGGACAGAAGCTCACGTACCTCAAGCTCAACCAGCTCCAGCAACTCAGCGTCGTCCACCTGGTCGGCCTTGTTCAAAAAGACCACTATCTTCGGAACGCCCACCTGGCGGGCCAGCAATATGTGCTCGCGGGTCTGAGGCATGGGGCCATCGGCCGCCGATACCACCAGTATGGCCCCGTCCATCTGGGCCGCACCCGTGATCATATTCTTCACGTAGTCGGCATGCCCGGGACAGTCCACGTGGGCATAGTGGCGCTCGTCGCTCTCGTACTCCACGTGCGCCGTAGCAATCGTTATGCCACGCTCACGCTCCTCGGGAGCCTTGTCGATCTGGTCGAACTCAATGTACTCGCCCTGGCCCTTCTTCGACTGAACCCGCGTTATCGCCGCCGTCAGAGTCGTCTTGCCATGGTCCACGTGGCCTATCGTTCCCACGTTTACGTGCGGCTTTGTACGATCAAACTTTTCCTTAGCCATCGACCTTATCCTCCTTGTGGCGCCTTGAACCTAAGCTCCAACCGCCCTGGCCGTGAGTTCTTCCGATACCGAATTCGGTACCGGTTCGTAGTGAGCAAATTGCATCGTGTAGGTGGCCCGCCCCTGGGTCCGCGACCTGAGATCGGTGGCATAGCCAAACATGTTGGCCAACGGCACCTGAGCCGAGACCACCTGGGCACCAGCACGTGCGGTCATGTTCTGCACACGTCCACGGCGGCCGTTGAGGTCCCCTATGACGTCTCCCATGTAGTTTTCCGGAACCACCACTTCGATGGCCATGATCGGCTCGAGGAGAACCGGGTCGGCCCTGCCTGCAGCCTTCTTAAACGCCATCGAACCGGCAATCTTGAAAGCCAGCTCCGAAGAGTCCACCTCGTGAAAAGAACCGTCGTAAAGCGTGACCCTGCAGTCGAGAACCTGGTAACCGGCCAGCGGCCCCGAGGTCATGGCCTCCACGATTCCCTTCTTGACCGCCGGGATGTACTCGCGAGGGATGCGACCGCCCTTGATCTTGTCTTCAAACTCAAAACCCTTACCAGGCTCGAGCGGTTCCAGGTCTATGCAGACGTGGGCAAACTGGCCGCGCCCACCACTCTGCTTGGCAAAACGTAGATTCTCACGCACCGAGCTACGGATGGTCTCCCGGTAGGCCACTTGGGGCACGCCCACATTGGCTTCGACCTTGAATTCGCGGGTCAGGCGGTCGACCACTATTTCCAGGTGCAACTCGCCCATGCCCGAGATCAGCGTCTGGCCGGTCTCCTCGTCCATCGAGACACGGAAGGAGGGATCTTCAGCCGAAATCTTAGCAAGTGCGGCCGATACTTTGTCCCGGTCGGACTTGGTCTTGGGTTCGATGGCTATCGATATAACCGGTTCGGGGAAGGTCATGCTCTCGAGCAGGACAGGAGAGCCCACCGCGCACAGGGTGTCGCCGGTCACGACACTGCGCAGACCAACCGCGGCTACGATATCGCCGGCGTATGCACAATCGACATCTTCGCGACGGTTGGCGTGCATTTTGAGCAACCGGCCCACACGTTCTTTCTTGCCACGGGTGGCATTGAGCACCGTAGTGCCGGTCTTGAGAGTGCCCGAATAGACCCGGATATAGGCCAGGGTGCCCACGTAGGGGTCGGTCATGATCTTGAATGCCAAAGCCGCGAACGGCTCGTCGTCGGAAGCCTTGCGCAAGACCTCACCATCGCCATCGACCTCAAGCCCCTGGATAGCGGAAATATCCACCGGCGAGGGGAGGTAGTCGACCATCGCGTCGAGCATGGTCTGGACGCCCTTGTTCTTGAAAGCGGCGCCACAGAGCACGGGGACTATCTTTCTTTCCAGGGTTCCACGGCGGAGCGCCGTTTTGATTTCGGCCTCGCTTACGTCCTGGCCTTCGAGAAACTTGCTGAGCAGGCCATCATCGACATCTGCTAATGCTTCGATAAGAAACTCACGGGCGGCAGAGGCCGCATCCAACATGTCGGCAGGAATTTCTTCGGTCCGCATACTCACGCCCAGATCGTCGTCGTCCCAGATGATCGCCTTCATTAAAACCAGGTCAACGACACCGACAAAGGAGTCTTCGGCCCCGATGGGAAGCTGTATGGGAACGGCTGGAGCCTTGAGACGATCGCAAAGTTGGCCGACGACGTTGTTAAAGTCGGCCCCCACACGGTCCATCTTGTTTACAAAGGCAATGCGCGGAACACCGTAACGGTCGGCCTGCCGCCAAACCGTTTCCGACTGGGGCTCGACCCCGCCGACGGCACAGAACACGGCAACCGCCCCGTCCAGGACGCGCAACGAACGCTCCACCTCGATGGTAAAATCCACGTGGCCGGGAGTATCGATGATGTTGACCCGGTGGTCGGCCCACTCGCAGGTGGTGGCAGCCGAGGTGATGGTAATTCCCCTCTCCTGCTCCTGCGGCATCCAGTCCATCTGGGCCGCACCATCATGAACTTCACCCATGCGGTGGCTGATACCCGTGTAGTAGAGGATTCGCTCGGTAGTGGTCGTTTTACCGGCATCGATGTGGGCCATTATGCCAATGTTACGAATCCTGTTGAGGGGTATAGTGCGGGGCATAGCGTCTATCTACCAACGATAATGGGCAAAGGCCTTGTTGGCCTCGGCCATGCGGTGGGTGTCTTCTCTCTTCTTGACCGCGGCCCCACGACTGTCGGCCGCCTCTATCAATTCACCCGCCAGACGATCGCGCATGGTTTTTTCACTCCGCGAGCGGGCCTGGCCGATGATCCAGCGAATGGCCAGAGCCGTACGCCGGTCGGGGCGCACCTCGACGGGGACCTGGTAGGTGGCACCCCCAACACGCCTGGAACGCACCTCGACGGTCGGACGGACATTGTCCAGAGCGCTCTTGAATACTTCGATGCCGTCTTTCCTGGTGCGCTCCTCGATGAGCTCCAGGGCACCGTAAAAAACCCTCTCGGACAGGCTCTTTTTGCCCGCGACCTGCATACAATTGATAAAGCGCGTGACCACCACTTCCTTGAACTTGGGGTCGGGCAGCAACACCCTCTTTTTTGCCGGACCTTTTCTCGACATACCTGCTGTCCCCTGGCCTACTTGGGCCGCCTCGTTCCGTACTTGGAACGGGACTGGCGGCGGTCGGCCACCCCAACCGTATCAAGGGTTCCGCGCACTACGTGGTAGCGCACACCGGGAAGGTCTTTTACGCGGCCGCCACGGATCAAAACCACCGAGTGCTCCTGCAGATTGTGTCCCACCCCCGGTATGTAGGCAGTAACTTCCACGCCATTGGTCAGGCGGACACGACAGACCTTGCGCAGTGCCGAGTTGGGCTTCTTGGGGGTGGATGTATAGACGCGGGTACACACCCCTCGCCGTTGCGGAGAACCGCCCAGGGCCGGGGCACCGGTCTTTTTTACGACCTTGGTCCTCCCCCTGCGGATAAGTTGGTTAATTGTCGGCACCTTACTAAATCACTCCTCTAAACTTCACCGAAGGTCGCTGCCAAGGGCAAAGAACCCCGAAATCTACTTTTGCTCGCCATAAAGGTCAACCCTACCAAGGTCGAAGGCCTGGCTGAGGTCATCATCGGCCTGAGCGCCGATAGTGGGGACCTCAGCCTCTATGCCGGCGTACCAGGACATGCCGGTACCGGCGGGTATCAGCCTGCCCATGATCACGTTTTCCTTGAGCCCGCGCAGGTTGTCGGTGGCTCCCCTGACGGCCGCCTCGGTCAGTACCTTGGTCGTTTCCTGGAAGGACGCGGCCGAGATGAACGACTCGGTGGCCAGGCTGGCCTTGGTTATACCCAGCAGCATGGGCTCGGCCGTAGCCGGCTGTTTGCCGTCGGCCAACAACTCACCATTGATACGCTTGAAGCGGGCCTTTTCAACCTGGTCACCGGCCAGAAGATCAGAGTCCCCCGACTCGGTTATGCGCACACGACGGAGCATCTGTCGTACAATCACCTCAATGTGTTTGTCGTTGATGCGTACACCCTGGAGACGGTAGATTTCCTGTACCTCGTCGACCAGATACTTGGCTAGGGCGTGCTCTCCCTTTACGGCAAGGATGTCATGGGGGTTGGAAGAGCCGGCGTGCAACTGCTGACCGGCGCGTATAAAATCACCTTCCTGGACCACGACGTGCTTGCCTTTGCCGATCAAGTACTCGCGTGTATCACCCACTTCCGGCGTCACTATGACCTTGCGCTTGCCCTTGGTGTCGGCACCAAAACTCACAATACCGTCGATCTCGGAAATGACCGCGAACTCCTTGGGACGGCGGGCTTCAAACAGCTCGGCCACCCGCGGCAGTCCGCCCGTTATGTCCTTGGTCTTGGTGGTCTCGCGGGGGATTTTAGCAATAACATCGCCGGGTAGTACGTCCGCACCCTCCTCGACGTTGAGGTAGGCGCCCTCGGGTAATGCGTAGCGGGCCGCCCCTCCGCGCGGACGGCTACTGGTCTGGCCACCGTCATCCTTGACCGAAATGCGCGGCTGCCGGTCCTCTTTACTGCGGGTGGCGATCACGACCCTGGTCGACAGGCCGGTATTGGGGTCGACCTGCTCGATCATGGTCTCACCTTCGAGTATATCGCCGAACTTAACCTTACCCGCAACGTCGGTAATGATCGGGGTCATGAACGGGTCCCACTCGGCCAACATTTCACCACTCTTGACGGCATCGCCATCCTTCTTTGTCAGCCTGGCCCCGTAGACCAGGGGGTAGCGTTCACGTTCGCGGGTCTGGCCATCCTGAAGTTCTTCGACGATGGCGACCTCTGCGTTGCGGCTCATGATCACCAGGCTACCCTCACGGTCAACCACGGACTCGACGTTTACATACCTCACCAGACCGTCATTGCGGGGTTCCAGTGTAGTCTGCTCGGCACGTCGGCTGGCGGTACCACCGATATGGAAGGTTCTCATGGTGAGCTGGGTGCCGGGCTCGCCGATGGACTGCGCGGCTATAACCCCGACGGCCTCACCCATGTTCACGATGTGGCCACGGGCCAGGTCGCGACCATAGCACGACGCGCACACACCACGCTCAACCTGACAGGTGAGCACCGAACGAATCTTGGCCACCTCGATGCCGGTCGACTCGATCCTCTCAACCTTGTCTTCGTCGATCTCGTCGTTGGCCGCCACTATCACGTCACCCGAGAAGGGGTCAACGATATCCTCAAGTGCCACACGGCCGAGCAGGCGGTCACCAATGCGTTCGATAATCTCCCCGCCTTCTATGAGTGAGGTAATTTCGATACCGTCCAACGCTCCGCAATCAGTAGAAGTGATGGTGGCATCCTGGGCCACATCGACAAGGCGGCGGGTAAGGTAACCCGAGTTCGCCGTTTTCAAAGCGGTGTCGGCCAGACCCTTACGGGCACCATGGGTGGAGATGAAGTACTGGAGTACGGTAAGCCCCTCACGGAAGTTAGCCGTGATCGGCGTTTCGATGATCTCCCCGGAAGGTTTGGCCATCAGCCCTCGCATTCCGGCAAGCTGGCGCATTTGCTGGGCGCTTCCACGTGAGCCCGAATCGGCCATCATGAAGATGGGATTAAAGCTCTCTACCGTAAGCCCCTTGTTGTCTTGCGTCTGGGTCGTCTCGGTGCCCATGCCATCCATCATCTCGTCGGCAATGGCATCGGTGGCATTGGCCCAGATATCCACGACTTTGTTGTAGCGCTCACCATTGGTGATGAACCCCGCTTCGTATTGCTGCTGGATTTCCTTTACCGAGCCGCCGGCCTCTTCCAGAAGCCGGGCCTTACTGTCGGGGATCTTCATATCCTTTATGCCGATGGATATGCCCGCCTTGGTAGACATGGCAAAGCCAAGATCTTTGAGACGGTCGGCAAGCAACACGCAACGCTTGTTGCCACTCTCACGGTAGGTGCGGTCGACAAGATCCCCAAGGATTTTTTTGTTTAAAACCTTGTTGACACTGGCGAATTCGATCTCGTCGGGGACTATCTCATATAGCAGGACCCGGCCCACGGTGGTCTCTATACGCTCGCCCTTGTGGCGAGCGGTGATCGCCGCGTGCAACCCCACATGACCCTGGTCATAGGCCACACGGACTTCTTCAAAGTTGGCAAACAGATGCCCCTCGCCCAAGACACCGGAACGCTGGCGGGTCATATAGTAAAGACCAAGCACCACGTCCTGGGTGGGAACAATGATAGGCTTGCCATTTGCGGGTGAGAGGATGTTATTGGTCGACATCATCAGAACGCGCGCCTCGACCTGGGCCTCCACCGAAAGCGGCACGTGTACGGCCATCTGGTCGCCGTCGAAGTCGGCGTTGAAGGCCGCACATACCAACGGGTGCAGCTGTATGGCCTTGCCCTCAATCAGTACCGGTTCAAAAGCCTGCATGCCCAAACGGTGAAGCGTGGGCGCGCGGTTGAGCAGCACCGGGTGTTCGCGGATGACCTCGTCCAGGATGTCCCACACCTCGGCGGGCTCCTGTTCGACCATCTTCTTGGCACTCTTGATGGTGGTTACCAGGCCCTTCTCCTCCAAGCGCCCGTAGATGAACGGCTTGAACAGCTCGATGGCCATCTTCTTGGGCAAGCCGCACTGGTGCAGGCGAAGCTCCGGACCGACCACGATTACCGAACGGCCGGAGTAATCGACGCGCTTGCCGAGCAGGTTCTGCCGGAAACGTCCGGTCTTACCCTTGAGCATATCGCTCAGCGATTTAAGGGGCCTCTTGTTTGCTCCCGTTATCGGCCGTCCCCTGCGTCCATTGTCGAACAGGGCATCGACGGCCTCCTGCAACATACGTTTCTCGTTGCGAACGATAATGTCGGGGGCACTAAGCTCCATGAGGCGCTTGAGACGGTTGTTACGGTTTATTACCCGGCGATAGAGGTCGTTGAGGTCGGAGGTGGCAAAACGGCCACCGTCAAGAGGCACCAGCGGCCTCAAGTCCGGGGGAATCACGGGGATTACCTCCAGCACCATCCACTCGGGCCGTGCACTCGAACCCTGGAAGGCCTGTACCACCTTCAAACGTTTGATGTATTTCTTACGCTTGGCCTCGCTGGCGGTCTCGGCCAGGAGAATCCTCAGTTCTTCGCCCAGGTCATCAATGTCGAGGTCGGCCAACACCTTGCGGATGGCCTCGGCCCCCATGCCGGCTTCGAAGGAACCCAGGCCGAACTCTTCCACCTTCTCGCGGTGCTGGAGTTCGGAAAGCAGACTGTAGTCCTCAAGGTCGGTGTCGCCCGGGTCTACCACCAGATAGCTCTCGTAGTAGAGGATCTTCTCAAGTTCCTTGAGAGTCAGGTCCAGCATTGTTCCGATACGGCTGGGCAGGCTCTTGGTGAACCAGATGTGGGCTATCGGCGTGGCCAGTTGGATGTGGCCCATACGATCGCGACGTACCTTGGACTGGATGACCTCGACGCCGCATTTTTCACACACCACTCCACGGTGGCGCATACGCTTATACTTGCCGCAGTTGCACTCGTAGTCCTTGGTCGGGCCAAAGATTTTGGCGCAAAACAAGCCGTCGCGTTCCGGCTTGAAAGTCCGATAGTTGATGGTCTCGGGCTTACGCACCTCGCCGTGGGACCACGACCGGATTACATCCGGAGAAGCGATACCTATCGTCAAAGCGGTAAAATCGCGGGGGTCCTTGGGCTTGTCGAACAACTGTGTGAGCAGGTCTTCCATTAAGCTGCCTCCTCCTCGGTCTTTGATTCGTCCTCGATCAGGTTGACGTCAAGGCACAGCGACTGCAGCTCCTTGATCATAACGTTGAACGACTCCGGTAGGCCGGGTGAGAGTGAATGTTCATTCTTGACGATTGCCTCATACATACGCGTACGGCCGGCGACATCATCAGACTTGACCGTCAACATCTCCTGCAATGTATAGGCCGCACCGTAGGCCTCCAGCGCCCACACTTCCATTTCACCAAGCCGCTGTCCGCCAAATTGGGCCTTACCCCCGAGAGGTTGCTGGGTAACCAGCGAGTAGGGCCCCGTGGAACGCGCGTGAATCTTGTCGTCTACAAGGTGATGAAGCTTGAGCATGTACATAACCCCGACCGTCACCGGCAGGTCGAACCGCTCGCCACTCTTGCCGTCGCAAAGCCAGCTCTGGCCGGTCTCCGAAAGATTGGCCATTTTGAAGAGGTCGAAGATCTCGTCTTCACTGGCGCTATCAAACACCGGCGTGGCCACGTGCAGGCCGCGGGCCGCCTTGGCGCCCAACTTGAGAATATCGGCATCGTCCAATCCGTCTATAAACCCTTCGGTGCCGTGACCGGGGTAGGCCTGTTTAAGCTTGATCCGAAGAGCCACAACATCTGCGGCCTCGACCAAGTCACCTATCTGCTGGCCAACATGAAAGGCCGCCCACCCGAGGTGGGATTCCAGAATCTGCCCGACGTTCATCCGCGAAGGCACGCCGAGAGGATTCAGGCATATGTCCACGGGGGTACCGTCTTCCATGAAAGGCATGTCTTCTTCGGGAACGATCCTTGAGACGACCCCCTTATTACCGTGGCGGCCGGCCATCTTATCACCGACCTGGAGGCGGCGCTTGATGGCAACAAACACCTTTACCATTTTAATGACGCCCGGAGACAACTCATCGCCCTGGGACAGACGCTCTATCTTGCCGTCGATCTCCACGTTAATCGCATTGGAACGGGCGTTCAGAGCCTCTACTATACGCAGAACCTCTTCCTCGACCTTGACATCGCCGACCTTGATTTCCGACCAGTAGGCCGTCGGAATTTCCTTGAGGACCTCTTCACCGACCACACTACCCTTGGCCAACAACACGTTGCGAGAGTCGTCTGTCAGACGAGCGACGGTCTCGCGAGAGGCCAGCAGTTCAGTGAGCTGGTCCAAAGCGCTGCGGCGAATAATACGCAACTCATCCGCGCGGTCCTTGTCCAGTCGCCGCTGCTCTTCGGCCTCGATACGCGTGGCACGTTCGTCCCTTGCCACTCCTTTTCGAGAAAACACCCGGGCATCGATTACCGTACCCTCGGCACCCGGCGGCATCTTGAGAGAGGTGTCGCGAACCTCGCCGGCTTTTTCGCCGAAAATCGCACGCAACAATTTTTCTTCCGGAGAAAGCTGGGTTTCACCCTTGGGGGTGATTTTACCGACAAGGATGTCGGTGGGGCTTACCTCGGCACCGATACGAACGATGCCACTCTCGTCGAGATCCTTGAGCGATTCTTCACCGACGTTGGGGATGTCGCCGGTTATTTCTTCCGGCCCGAGCTTGGTGTCGCGAGCAACGGCCTCGAACTCTTCGATATGCACAGAGGTGAAAAAGTCTTCCTTCACCAAGCGCTCTGAAATCAGAATCGAATCCTCGAAGTTGTAACCATTCCACGGCATGAAGGCGACCACCGCGTTGCGGCCCAGGGCCAGTTCGCCGCTTTCGGTGGAAGGACCATCGGCTATTACATCGCCACCACGCACACGTTCACCGACCACCACGATGGGCTTCTGGTTGATACAGGTATCCTGATTGGAGCGCTGGTACTTGGTCAGCTTGTATATGTCCACACCGGGGTCGCGGGGACCGGAAGGACGCTCGGCCTTTACTACGATGCGCTGGGAATCAACGCTCTCCACAATGCCCGAGCGTTTTGCCACCAATGTCACGCCGGAGTCGCGGGCCACCGTGCCTTCAATGCCGGTACCCACTAACGGGGCTTCGGTACGCAGCAGTGGAACCGCCTGGCGTTGCATGTTCGAACCCATGAGTGCGCGGTTGGCATCGTCGTGCTCGAGGAAAGGAATGAGTCCGGCCGCCACGCTCACCAACTGGTTGGGAGACACGTCCATGAGGGTGATCTGGTCGGGGGAAACCATGGTCGAATCCATGGTCTGATCCCCCTGTGGAGAAATCCCCTTCTTTCGAGCGGCGATCTGGTCGTGCAAAAAGCGCCCGTCGTTATCGACCAGAGCATCGGCCTGGGCAATGGTGTGGGACTCTTCCTCCAGAGCGGTGAGGTAGGTCACCTCGTCGCCCACCTTGCCGTTTGCGGCCTTGCGGTAAGGAGTCTCAACAAAACCGTACTCGTTGATCCTGGCGTAGGTGCTGAGGCTGGATATCAAGCCGATGTTGGGCCCTTCCGGCGTTTCGATCGGACACACCCGTCCATAGTGGGTGGGGTGCACGTCGCGAACGTCAAAGCCCGCCCTTTCGCGGGTAAGACCACCGGGTCCGAGAGCCGAAAGCCGGCGCTTGTGGGTAACTTCGGAAAGCGGATTGGTTTGGTCCATGAACTGGCTCAGCTGGCTGGAACCAAAGAACTCCTTCACCACCGCGGACACCGGTTTATAGTTGATCAACTCCTGGGGCATCAGGGTTTCGAGGTCCTGCAGGCTCATACGCTCACGAATAGCCCTCTCCATTCTCAGCAGCCCGATTCGGTACTGGTTCTCGACCAGTTCCCCCACCGTGCGAACACGGCGGTTGCCGAGATGGTCGATGTCGTCGATCGAACCGTTGCCGTTCTTAAGAAGGATCAGGTAGTTGACGACCATCAGGATGTCTTCACGGCGAAGCGTCCTCTGCTCCAGCCAGTCTTTGGGGTCGGACTCCTGCCCCTCTCCGACCGGAGCCTTGATACCCAACTTGTGGTTGAGTTTCAGGCGGCCTACGGCCGAGAGGTCGTATTTGTCGGGGTTAAAGAACAGGTCGTTAAAGAACTGGGTGGCCGTCTCGAGGGTCGGCGGATCACCTGGGCGCAGGCGACGGTAGATATCTATTGTCGCATCTTCGGCAGACTCTATCTTGTCCAGTAACAGGGTGTTGCGCAGAGACGGTCCGCGGTTGAGTTCATCGATGTAGATGAGGTCGAGATCATCGATGTTCTTCTCGCGAATCTGGTCAAACAGCTCTGCCGAAATCTCCTGGTTGCATTCAACAAGGACTTCGCCGGTTTTGGGGTCTACTATATCACGCGCAGCCACGCGGCCGATCACCTCGTCCATGGCCACCGGGATCTCGGCGACACCGGCTTCGGTAAGTTCCCGCAAAGCTTTGCGGGTAAACTTACGGCCTTCTTTTACGAGGACCTCGTTGGAATCAGCGGCACGTACATCGCGTGTGGCCCTCTGGCCCTCCAGGGTCTCGCGTTTGAAGGTTTTGTAGGCCTTACGCCCTTCAAAGCGGATATGGTCGGAGGGGTAGAAGTAGTTGAGAAGCTCCTCGGCACTCATGCCGAGCGCGCGCAGGAGTACGGTGGCCGGGAACTTACGCCGCCTGTCGATACGGACGTATAGAATGTCTTTCGAGTCGAATTCAAAATCGAGCCAGGATCCCCGGTAGGGAATGACCCGCGCACTGAAGAGCAGGCGTCCGCTGGCAGAGGTGCGCCCCTTGTCGTGGTCGAAAAATACCCCGGGAGAGCGGTGGAGCTGGGAGACGATGACCCGTTCGGTACCATTGACCATGAAGGTACCGTCATCGGTCATGAGCGGAAGTTCACCGAAGTAGACCTCCTGCTCCTTGATGTCCTTGAGCGTCTTGGCCTGCGTGTCGGGATCAATGTCGTAGGTAAGCAGCTGCACCGTCACCTTGAGCGGCGCCGAGTAGGTGTTGCCCTTCTGGTGACACTCATCGACGGTGTACTTGGGCTCGCCAATTACGTAGCGGACAAAATCGAGCTCGGCTGTTCCGCTGAAATCCCTGATGGGGAATACGCTACGGAAAACTCCCTGCAGACCCGTGTCGGGCCGCTCGTCGGGCTGGATCTCGTCCTGCAGAAATCCAACGTAGGACCGCCGTTGTATGTCTATCAGATTAGGAACCTCTATGACTTGCCGCAACTTTCCGAAGTTACGGCGGAGCCTCAAGTTCTCGGTGACGCTTGACGCCATACTATCTCCTTGTCGCCTCAATGGGCGTCTCAGGTCTATTGGTTGTCAGATCCGTCGGGGAAGCCGTGACTCTACTTGAGTTCGCAGCTACCACCGGCTTCGTCGATCTTGGCCTTGGCCGCTTCGGCCTCTTCCTTGGAAACGCCTTCCTTTACGGCTTTAGGCGCACCTTCAACGAGATCTTTGGCCTCTTTCAATCCAAGTCCGGTCAACTCGCGAACCGCCTTGATGACCTGAATCTTCTTCTCACCGATGCCGGTAAGAATGACATCAAACTCATCCTGGACTTCTTCTTCAGCAGCGGCGGGTCCGGCGGCGGCAACAGCCACGGGAGCTACCGCACTCACGCCCCACTTCTCCTCAAGTTCCTTGACGAGATCGGCGATCTCCAAAACCGTTGCGCTCGAGAGCTTTTCGATGATGTCCTGTCTTTCTTCGCTGTTAAGAGCCATCGCTCAGTATCCTCCTAGTTGTGGGCTCCGCCATCGTCTTCCTCCGGCGTTTCCTCTTTCTGTGGTGCCGGGGCTTCTACTGCAGCCTCGGCCTGGGGAGCCTCGGCACTCTCCCCTGCTTCTTCTCGTTTGCGCCGCCAGGCATCGAGCACCTGGGCCAATTGCCCGGCCGGCGTACCCAGCAGGCGTACCAACTGGGTGGCAGGAGTGGTCAACAGGACCAGGAACTGGGCCCGCAACTCGTCGCGACTCGGCATTTTCGCCAGTTGCGTCACCTGGGCAACTTCAAGCACTACGCCGTCCATCACGGCTCCCTTGATCTCAAGACTCTCGTTATCAGAGGCAAAGCCGTGTACGGCCTTGGCAACGGCTGCGACATCTTCGTAACCGAAGGCCACGGCCGTCGGGCCGCTCAGGAACTGACCGGCGGCCTCGTAATCGCCACCCTTTACGGCCAGACGTGTCAGGGTATTCTTGGCGACGACAAATTCACCATCAACCTTACGAACCTGGCGGCGTAGATCGCTGATCTCGCCAACGGTAAGCCCACGGTAGTCGGCAAAGATGGCAATCGGAGCCCGCCCGAACCTGGCGGCCAGAACTTCTACGTTTTCGGATTTTTCTGCCCTGTTCATTGCAACCGTTCCTCAGGCAACCGTCTTGAGACTGGCGGTGTCCACATGCAGGCCGGGCCCCATGGTCGAAGAGACCGACACACTCCTCATGTATGACCCCTTGGCGCTGGCCGGTTTGGCACGCCACAGACTGTCGATCACGGCCCTGGCGTTTTCCAGCAGTTTGTCTTTTCCAAACGAGGCCTTGCCCACCACCACGTGAACGATGCCGAACTTGTCCACCCGGTATTCGACCTGTCCGGCCTTTAATTCCGATACCACCCGGGCCACGTCCTTGGTCACGGTGCCCACTTTGGGGTTGGGCATAAGGCCCCGCGGACCGAGGATCCTGCCGATCTTTCCCACCGAACCCATCATGTCGGGCGTGGCTACGGCGCGGTCGAAATCCGTCCAACCACCTTTTATCCGCTCGACCAGGTCATCGTCGCCGACAAAGTCCGCACCGGCAGCCTCGGCCTCCTTGGCCAATTCGCCCTTGGCAAACACGGCCACGCGTACATCACGGCCTGTGCCATGGGGCAGAGCCACCGTTCCACGGACATTCTGGTCGGCATGGCGGGGGTCTACGCCGAGTTTCACGGCCATGTCTATGGTTTCATCAAATTTGGCAGCTGCCGTCTCGGCAACAGCCCCGACCGCTTCTTCCAGGGTACAGAGGCTGTCCCTGGCAACCCTGGCGGCCGCCTGATCGTAACGCTTTCCTCTGGCTGACATATCTACTTCACGCTCAGGCCCATGCTGCGGGCGGTTCCTTCTATGATCTTCATGGCCGCATCAACGTCCATGGCGTTGAGGTCGGCCATCTTGCTCTCAGCGATCTCCCGGACCTGCTTGCGCGTGACGCTGCCGACTTTTTCCTTGTGAGGTTCGGGGGAACCCTTATCGACTTTGGCGGCCTTCTTGAGCAACACAGCTGCAGGCGGGGTCTTGGTAATAAACGTAAACGAACGGTCAGCGTACACGGTGATAACCACCGGAGTGACAATGCCCCCACCTTTCTGGGTCTGGGAGTTAAACGCCTTACAGAACTCCATGATGTTGACGCCACGTTGTCCCAACGCCGGCCCCACCGGAGGACTCGGGTTGGCCTTGCCCGCGGGAATCTGAAGCTTGATCTGGTCTATTATTTTTTTAGCCATGGGTCGTTCCGATCAGGTTTTCTCCACCTGTACGAGTTCCATCTCCACCGAAGTCGAGCGTCCGAAAATTGATATGGACACCTTGACCGTGCCTTTTTCCGGTCTCACTTCCTCGACCACACCGTTAAACTCGGCAAAAGGACCGTCGATGACCTTGACCTGTGCGCCAATGGCAAAATCTATCTTGGCCTTGGGGTGGGCCGCCCCTTCCTCAATCTGCGCTACTATACGCTGGACTTCCTCATCCGAGACCGGCGCCGGGCGCGTTCCTCCGCCCACAAAACCGGTCACTTTGGGAGTATCGTTGACGATATGCCAGGTCTCGTCGGTAAGCTCCATCTGCACCAGTATATAGCCGGGAAAAATGTTGCGGCTGGCCGTTTTCTTCTTGCCCTTGACCAGCTCAATGACCTGCTCGGCCGGCACCATGATTTCCCCAAACTGGGATTCTCGCTTCGAACCGCGCACCCGCTCCTCAAGTTGGGTTTTCACCTTGCCCTCGTAGCCCGAGAAGGTGTGAACCACGTACCAACTGAGGACTATGGATGTGTCGACAGCTTCCATTAAAATACCAACCCGAGAAGCAACGACAAAACGTAATCGACAAGCCCCAGGTAGACCGCAACGAAACTGACGATGATGACCACCACCCCGGTAAACGCCACAGTTTCCTTGCGCGGGGGCCAATAAACCTTCTTCAGCTCGACAACGACCTCGCCCAGAAACGTGCGTCCCTGATCTACATATTCAGCTACGTTAGCCATTCTTCTTCTATACAGTGGCGGGTCAGGCAGGATTCGAACCTGCAGCCCTCGGATTTGGAGTCCGATGCTCTGCCAGTTAGAGCTACTGACCCATCCGACCCCAAGGTCCCGCCCTATACTTTCCCCTCCTTATGGAGGGTGTGAGTGCGGCAAGCCGGACAAAACTTTTTGCGCGCCAACTTCTCCTCAGTCTTCTTCTTGTTACGGCTGGCTCGGTAGTTCTTCCGCTTACAACCGTCGCAGGACAAAATGATCTGTTCTCGCATCAGAGTTCGCCCTACTCTTTGATTTTGGTGACGACGCCCGCACCCACCGTGCGGCCACCCTCGCGGATGGCGAAACGCAGACCCTCGTCCATCGCTATCGGCATGATCAAATTCACATCCATCTGTACCGTGTCGCCCGGCAT
>JAYGCL010000052.1:0-13399 GCA_046583365.1 Deltaproteobacteria bacterium | reverse complement strand
TCCGGAGGTGAGGCCATCTCGGCGGTGATGAAAGATGTAAACCACCGCCATCTGCTGACCGCCACTCTGGACTCGCCGCCGCTGTTCTCGGGCATGCGTTCTTTGCGGGCCTACCCCGACGAGGCCCGTGGGCTGGAGGTGAACAGTCTGCTCAGCAGCGGTGCCCGCAGTTGGGCCAGCCATGACCCTCGGGTGTTGGGTGGGCGGCGGCCGACGTTTGTCGCCGGCAGGGATGTAAACGGACCTCTTAATGTAGGACTTGAAGTATCGTTGCCGGCCGCTGCTGGCAACGATAGCCCGCGCACCCGGATCATCGCTTTTGGCGATGCGGATTTTGTTTCCAACCGTTTCCTTGACTATCTGGGCAACAAGGACCTGCTGCTCAATTCAATCAACTGGCTCAGTCGACACGAGGCTTTGATTGCCCCCCGCGCCAAGGCCAAGAAGCCCGGCAAACACCAGTTCTTCGTAAGCCAGGCCGAGGGCCGCCGTCTGTTCTGGGCGGCCGTGGTGGTGCAGCCCGGTCTTTTTCTTGCCGCCGGTGTGTTGGTGTTGTTGGTGAGGCGTTTCTCTTCATGAGTTGGCGCCGCATCCTGGTCTACTATCTGTTGGCCGCACTGGTTGCCGCCCATCTGTACTCCCAACAGAGCGGGCAGGCGGACCCGGCCGTGTCAGATCAGCAGGCGGCGTTGCCCTTTGTAACCGGACTGACGGCCGAACTGTCGGCAGTGACTATCACGTTCGATTCTGCGGTTGTGAGGATCGAGCGTCGCCCGCCCCCATACAAGTGGGCAGTGACAGCGCCCGAAGGACTACGCGTGCCGGCCGACCTGATCGAGGCGTTGATCGAGACGCTTACCACCATTGCGCCCATACAAAAGATCGCCGATGACAAAGAGGGTGGTTCTTTCGGACTCTCGCCCCCGCAGGCGACTCTGGTTTTGATCGGGGGCGACAGGGAACTGGCCGTCGTTGAGTTTGGCCGCACCAATCCCACCGGTACCGCTGTCTACGTGACCCGCAACCATGGCCCCGAGGTTTACCTGCTGGGATTGAACGCCCGCTACTATGTGGACCTGGTCTACGAAAGCCTCGAGCAACAGTTGTCTGCCGCCAGGGGTAGATAGACGGTCCATGGACTTCGGATTCAGTCCCGAACAGGAAGAACTGAGAAAGTCGGCCCGAGCTTTCTTCAAGGAAACTGCGCCAACCTCTTATGCCCGCCGCGTGGCCGATGGTTGTAGTCAGGAGCAGTCCGGCCAGCACGAGGGTCTGTGGCGTGCCATGGCCGGATTGGGCTGGACCGGCCTTCTGATCCCCGAGGACCTGGGCGGCAGTGGCCTGGGTCTGCTCGACCTGTGCTTGCTTCTTGAAGAGGGGGGAAGGGTGGTTCTGCCCGGACCTTTCCTGTCGACGTCTTCCCTGGCCGTGCCGGCGCTGATGGCGGTGGGCAGTAGCGGGCAACAGCGCGACATTTTACCGGCCATAGCCGCGGGCAGCCGCCGTGTGAGCGTGGCCGTGGCCGAGAAGGCCGGGCGTTGGGAGGCCGCTGGCCTGCAGTGCCAGGCCACCGCCACCGACGGAGGCTTCTTACTCGATGGCAGTAAATTGTTTGTCCCCGATGCAGCCACCGCCGACCAGGTTGTTGTGGTTGCCGGCCTTGGCCGGGGCCTGGGCTTTTTCCTGGTCGAACCGGACAGACAGGGCGTGGCGGTGCAAAGGTTAAACACCGTTGACCAGACCCGTGACCTCTACCTCTTTGACTTAAAGCAGGTGAGGGTAGGGCGTGAGGCTCTGCTGGGGCAGGGAGCGGACGAGACCGGCAGCGCAACGCTGCTGGACGGTCTCATGGACCGGGCCAGAGTGGCCCTTGCTGCCGAGATGTGCGGCTGTGCGGCCGCCGCTCTGGACTTAAGCCTGGACTACGTAAAAACCCGTGAGCAGTTTGGCCGTCCGGTGGGTTCCTTTCAGGCCATCCAACACAAACTGGCCGACATGGCCGTGCTGCTGGAGAACTCCCGCTCGCTGGTCTACTACGCCGCCTGGGCCCTGGACCACGACAGCGAAGACGCGGGCCTGGCCGCGGCCATGGCCAAGTCCTACGTCAGCCACGCCTGCCCTCAGGTGGTAACCGATGCCATACAGGCCCACGGCGGCATCGGGTTCACCTGGGAACACGACCTGCAGCTTTACCTGAAAAGGGTAAAGGCCGGCGAGTCGACCTACGGGGATAGCGCCTACAACAACGAACGCGTGGCCGCACGGCTGTTGTAGAGGCGCGCTAGAACAGGGTCCCTACGGCCGTTCCCATTATGGAAATCGGTGCCTGGTCTTCTATGCTCTCGGCGGTGCGGCCAAGGGCGCGTACCGCATCTGCGGTCTCGCGGTAAAGCGTATCGTCGGTGAGAAGTCTGCCGAGGGTGCCCTGGCCGGAGCGCACCTGGGTTGCAACCTCATCTACGCTGGCCGCGCTCGCCCTCAGTCCGGCCATGGTCTCACGGGCTTCGTCGTAGAAAGTATCGTCGGAAACCATGCGTCCCAGCGACCCCTCGCCCGAGGCGATGCGCTCGGTTATGACCTCCAGGTGGGCGGTGACCGCTCGGAGACCGGCAAAGGCCGAGGTCATTTCCGTATACAATGCATCATCGGTGGACAGGCGGCCGAGGGTTCCCTCACCGTTGGCTATGCGGCTGGCGATTATGTCGAGGCTCACCAGCGAAGACTCCAGCGTGCGGCGGTTGTCGTCGACTATGGCTATCAAGCCCTGCATGAGTTCTTCCTGGTTACGGTTAAAGGACTCGGCCACCCGCCGGATGCTGGCTCCCACCCGTTCGAGTTCTCCAAAGGCGCCGGTAAAGCCGCCTATCTCTGCGCCGCTCAGTACCGCGTCGTCGGGGAGGGCAGCGGCGGTGGGTGAGCCCAAAGAGATGGCGATAAAGCGGTTGCCGCTGAGGGCCTGGTAGTCGAGGTAGGCCTGGCTGTCCTCTTTGAGCGGTATCTCGGCGTCGATGGTGCAGGTGACGCGCACCCGCCCTTCGGCGTAGCTCAAGGCGGTGACCGTCCCCGCCTTTATGCCGGCCACGCGGACCTCGGAGCCGGTGGTCAGGCCGTGGACATCCTCGAAGTCCACGTGTACGGTGTAGCTGGCCTTGAACATGTTGCCGGCGCCGGTAAGCGACAATGCGACAACCAGTATGGCAAGTCCGCCGATGAAGAAGATTCCCACTCTCTGTTCTTTACTCATGTCTGGCTCCTTGGGACCCGTTTAAATTAATCTAAAATTTTGACGCCTCTACGAATTCGCGGGTCTCGGTCCTGGGACTGCTGCGGATTTCCTCGGGGCTACCGAGGTCTACGATCAGTCCCTGGCTGAGCAGCGCGATGCGGTCGGCCACTTCGTAGGCCAGGCCCAGGTTGTGGCTGACCAGAACCTGGGTGATGCCCTTTTCTTTTTGTATGCGGCGTATGAGAACGGCCATCTGACTGGTCAGCACCGGGTCGAGTTCGGCGGTGGGCTCATCGTAGAGTACGATCTCGGGGTCCACGGCCAGGGCGCGGGCAATGGCCACTCGTTTTTTCATTCCTCCGCTGAGTTCGCTGGGGAATTTGTCTTTTGCCTCAAGCATCTCCACCTCGACGAGGGCCTGAGCACATATGTCGTCGATGCGGGCCGCATCGTAGGTGTTGTGTTCGCGCAGGCGCAGGGTAACGTTTTCGGCCACACTCATGGACCCCATCAGGGCCGAGTGCTGAAAGACCATGGACATGTGGAAGGGTTTTTTGTCGGGTGGGGTGGCTATGTAGTCGGCCACGGTCAGTTCTCCTACTTTGATCGAGCCGGCATCGGCCGCCTCCAGGCCGGCGATAGCGCGCAACAGTACGCTTTTGCCCTGGCCGCTGCCGCCGACAATGACCATGGTCTCGCCGGCGAGAATCTCCAGGTCGAGGTCTTTTAAAACTTCGTTGCCGTTATAGCTGCGGCAAACGCCGCGTATGCTGACGGCTACACCACGTCGCGGGCTGTCGGGTTGGGCCATCATGACAGCAGTACCGCCGCACGCACGATGAAGTAGTCCATTACAATGACCAGGACGAAGCTCCACACCACCGCCGCGGTGGTGGCTCTGGCCACCTCGGCCGTGCCGCCACGGGTTCTAAGGCCCAGGGTGCAACTTACAACGGCGATGGTAAGGCCGAAGAACAGGCCTTTTATCATGCCCACTATGAGGTCTCTCATGTTGAGCCAGGAAACCAGATTGTCCCAGAACTGAGAGCTCGACACGGTTATTGAAGGGTCTATGCGCACGGCCACCAGGCCTCCGAGAATGCCGACGGCGTCGGCGTAGAGAACCAGGACGGGCACGGCCAGGGTCATGGCCACGGTGCGCGGGGTTACGAGGAATTCCACCGGGTCTATGTCCATGGTCCTGAGGGCGTTTATCTCGTCGTTGATCGACATCGAGCCCAGTTGGGCGGCCACGGCCGAACCCACGCGTCCGGCTACCAGAAAGGCGATAATCACCGGCCCCAGTTCTTTGGTCATGGCGATCCCTACCACCGACCCGAGAATTTCCTGGGAATAGTTAGACAGTTGGTCGGCCGTCTGTATGACCAGGACCATACCGATGAAGAACGAAACCAGTGTCGCAATCGGCAGGGTGTTGGTACCGATGGAGACCAGTTCGGTAATGATCTTGTCGCGGCGGCGCCAGAGCAGGCGGGGCGACGACCAGGCCTTGACCACCAGGCCCAGGGCCGTGCCGAGGACGGATAAGGCCTCCAGTATCGACGTGCCCAGGCGGGCTACCGATGAGTCTTTGCCTTGTGTGGCACCGTTCATTTCTGTACCCGGCCCTGCCCCTGGTCCAGCGACAACCCTATGGGGCCGTGCCAGCCGTCGGCTCTTCGTTGGGCAAGTCCCCATAGTATGTTCCACTCGAGCTTTGATTTCGAGGATTCACGCCGCCAGGCCAGTACTTGCCACAGCGGGGAGTAGAGGGTTTCCAGGTGAGGGTTGTGGGGGAACAACGACCCGAGCAGGGCTGGGACCTGTCCCCGGCGGCGGCCGTATTGCTCGATGTCCTTCAGCAACCCGGCCACGGTGTGGAGACGGTAGCGGCCGCTGTCGCTCTGTTCGTCGATACTGCGGACCAGAAAGAGCAGTCCAGTGAGAGAGCGGCGCTGGTATTGGTCGTTCTGCCAGTGACGGCTTCTGAATAAAGGCCAGGCGTAAAAGTTGCGTTGGGACCCGTGGCGGTTGGCGCTTTGCCAGAATGGGAACAGGCGGGTGGTGAGGGTACGGCCCGTAGACAGTTCGGTCTGTTTCATGAGCAAAGGCCACAGTACCGAGGTGGTTCGGATGCCGGCCTCACGGTCTATGGTGGTGGAGAAAGTCGGGATGAAAAACGGCAGCAGATAGCCTCGATGGGTAATCCTCGTTGAGTCGATCCTGGAATGCAGGGGGTAGTAGAGACGGCTGCTGACTGTCATCCCCTTGGCGTCCTGGGTGTCGCTGGAAACGTAAAAGGGCCACAGCAGATATCTGGTTTTTTCTTTGTGGGCCACTTCGGTGTAACCGGCCAGCGGCCAGAGCCGCAGCCCCTTGGCCGCCGGGCCGCTTACGGTTGAAAGCAAGGGGAAGGGAAAGAAGCGCCGGGTCTCGCGTTGGCGTGAAAACTCTATGTACAGAGGGAAGAGCACCGAGTGGATGCGGTCCCAGCCCATGGTGTCTTCAAAATCCAGATAAAACGGCAGCAACGAGACCCGTGGCCTCTGCTCGCCTTTGCGCGAGTAGAAGAACAACGGCCGGACGGAAAAATTATGATGGCCGGCGCTTAGATTTTCTCCGCGGCCCTTGCCTTGAGATGAGGCGTGGCGACGGTCGTCTACAAAAAGTCCGGCGATACTCAAACGGCGGTACAGAGGGCTGCTTTTGTAGGAGGCCAGGGGGTAGACAAAGTCCAGGGCCGTGTGGCCCGGGCTGCGTCGCAGGGCCAGCAGCGGTCTCAGCACCCAGGTCTTTTGCGTGTCGCGGCGCTGGTAGCTCAGCAAGGGCCCGAGCAGGTCCAATTGGACGCGGTCGGGCCCCTCGGAGCGGTAGTTGAAAAGGGGCCAGAGTCTGGCCTCAAGGGCTGCGGCCGGCCCCGGAACAGAGGCAAGGGCCAGGCCGATGGCGGCCAGGACAATTACGGAGAAGCGGCGGCGTAGTGGTGGCAATGTGGCCGTCAGTGCTGGATGCGTATGCTTTGCAGGTCTCTTGTGCGGATCTGGTAAAGCCCGCTGCCGGTTTGTCCGTAAAAGGCCAGGGAGTCGCGCACCAGCAAATCCACGCTCTTGCCGTCGGTCAGCGTAATGACGGCGGTGGAGAAGTCGCCGGGGTCGTCGGTGAAGTCGATTGCCCCGATGTTGGCCAGGCGTACGCGCAGGTTGCCGCGACCGATCTGGCCTACCAGGGAAACCTCGCCGGATACGTTGATGCCGCTGACCTCAACCGTGGTACCGTCGATATCGACAAACACGGCGGCGTAGACCTCTTCCGGGTCTGTGACCTCTCCGCCACCCTGGTTGCCGCCAAGGCCTACCAGGCCCGCCCACAGCAGAACGGCCGCAAGGGCGCTGGAGGCTCTGCCAATACTGCGTCTACTTATTGATCCACTACTCATGGGGTCCCCCTTGGTGGACCCGTATCATAGACAGGTGCAACGGGCAGGGCTAGCAGTGGCAATGTTTCCCGACACGGGGTAATCGACTAGGCCGCTCATTGGGGCGTAGTTAGCGCTGGGCACAGATGGCAAGCGGGGGAATGCATGGCCGACTCCAGGATAGAATCGCTTTTAAAAGAAGACCGTCTGTTTCAGCCGCCGGCTGAATTTGCTGCCGCCGCGCACATCCCCAGCCGCGAGGCCTACGACGAGATCTGTCGCCGGGCCAGTAGCGACCGTGAGGGTTTCTGGGCCGGGATCGCCGAGGAGCTTCACTGGTTTAAAAAGTGGGACAAGGTGCTGGAGTGGGAACCACCGTTTGCCAAGTGGTTTGTCGGTGCCACCACCAACTTGAGTTACAACTGTCTGGACCGTCATCTGGCGGGCCCACGACGCACCAAGACGGCTATAGTCTGGGAAGGGGAGCCGGGAGACAAGAGAGAGCTCAGCTATGAGGAGCTTCACGCCGAGGTCTGCCTGTTTGCCGGCGCCCTGGCCAAGCTCGGCGTGGAGGCCGGCGACCGCGTGGCCCTCTACATGCCCATGGTCCCCGAACTGGCCATCGCTTTGCTGGCCTGCGCGCGCATAGGGGCAGCCCACTCTGTGGTGTTCGGGGGGTTCTCGGCCGATGCCCTGCGCGACCGCATAAACGACGCGGAGGCTAAATTGCTGATAACCGCCGACGGCGGCTATCGCCGGGGTTCCATCCTCGAACTCAAGGGCATAGCCGACGATGCCGTGGCCCAATGTCCGAGCATCGAGACCGTGGTGGTGTTAAAGCGCGGCGGTCAGGAGGTGGGCTGGGTCGAAGGCCGCGATGTGTGGTGGGAGGATGCGGTGGCCGATGCCGAGCCGCTGCTCGAGGCCCCGGCCCTGGACAGCGAACAGCCACTTTTTATTCTCTACACTTCGGGCACGACCGGAAAACCCAAGGGTGTGGTACACACCACCGGTGGGTACATGACCCAGACCTACATAACCGCCAAGTGGGCTTTTGATCTGAAGGACGAAGACGTTTTCTGGTGTACGGCCGATATCGGGTGGGTGACCGGGCACAGCTACATCGTCTACGGGCCCCTTCTTAACGGCGCCACCGTGGTGATGTACGAGGGCACTCCCAACACGCCCGACATGGACCGGTTCTGGCAGATCGTGGAAGATTACAAAGTCTCGATCATTTACACCGCGCCTACTGCCATTCGAACCTTTATGAAGTGGGGCGAGGAGTACCCGGCCCGCCACGACCTCTCCAGCCTGAGGCTGCTGGGCACCGTGGGTGAGCCGATAAACCCGGAAGCCTGGATGTGGTACCGGCGCGTAATCGGCGGCGACCGTTGCCCGATCATCGACACCTGGTGGCAAACCGAAACCGGCGCAATGATGATAACGCCGCTACCCGGGGCCGTGGCCACCAAACCCGGCTCGGCCACCTTGCCGTTTCCCGGCATCGACATCGAAGTGGTCGACGCCAAGGGAAACCGGACCGCCGACAACGAAGGCGGACTGCTGGTCGTACGCCAGCCCTGGCCCGCCATGTTGAGAACCATCTATCGCGACCCCGACCGTTACGTGGAGCAGTACTGGTCCAAATTGCCGGGGCTATACTTCGCCGGCGACGGTGCCCGCCGTGATGCTGACGGATACCTGTGGATCATGGGGCGTATCGACGACGTCATGAACGTATCGGGTCACCGTCTGGGGACCATGGAGGTGGAAAGCGCTCTGGTAAGCCACCCCGCCGTGACCGAGGCCGCAGTGGTGGGCCGCCCCGACGACATCAAGGGGCAGGCCATAGCCGCCTTTGTTACTCTCGGGCCGGGCTTTGAGTCCAGTGATGAGTTGCGCCAGGAGCTGCGCCAACACGTGGGCAGCGAGATAGGGGCTTTCGCCAAACCCGACGACCTGCGTTTTACCGATGCCCTGCCCAAAACCCGCAGCGGCAAGATCATACGTCGTCTGTTGCGCGACATTGCCGCAGGCAAGGACGGGGTGGGCGATACCACCACGCTGGAAGACTATTCGGTGCTGGCCTCCCTGCGCGAGGACGAAGAATAGTTGCAGGGTCCATGGCGCTGAGCTTTTACAACACGCGGTCCCGCCGCAAGGAAGTCTTTGAGCCCCTGGTTGCGGGCAAAGTCTCGATCTACGTTTGTGGAATCACGGTCTACGACCGTTGCCACGTCGGGCACGCTCGCTCGTTGATTTTTTTCGATACCGTGGTCCGTTACCTGCGCTGGCGTGGTTACGCGGTTACTTTTGTACGCAACGTAACCGATATCGACGATAAAATAATCGCACGCGCGGCCGAACGGGGGCTGGAGTGGAAGGAGTTGGCCGAGGGTTACACGGCCTCCATGCACAGAGACCTTGAGGCCCTGGGTTGCCTCGTGCCCGACATAGAACCGCAGGCTACCGAACACATAGAAGAGATGCTCGAGCTTATAGCCAGGCTCGAAGAGCGGGGACTGGCCTACAAGGTGGGCGAGGGCGATGTGTTCTTTCCCGTAGACGACTACGAGGCCTACGGGGGTCTGTCGGGTCGCAACCTTGAAGACCTGCAGGCGGGGGCCAGGGTCGAGGTCGACGTCCGCAAGCGCAACCCGATGGACTTCGCCTTGTGGAAATCAGCCAAGCCGGGGGAGCCCAGCTGGCCGAGCCCCTGGGGCCAGGGAAGGCCGGGGTGGCATCTGGAATGTTCGGCCATGAGCACCAAGTACCTGGGCCAGCCCTTCGACATCCACGGCGGTGGCGAAGACCTGGTTTTCCCCCACCACGAAAACGAGCTTGCCCAGTCCTCGGGTGCCAACGGCACGGAGTTCGTGCGCTACTGGCTTCACCACGCCTTTGTGCGTATTGACGCCGAGAAGATGTCCAAGTCCCTCGGCAACGTGTTTGCCATCGAGGACGTTTTGAAAAAGGTCGAAGCCGAGGGCCTGCGCCTGCACCTGCTCTCTACCCATTACCGCTCGCCCCTGGATTTCAGTCCTGAAGGTATTGCCGACTCCACCCGCGCTCTGTTGCGCATCTACGAGACCATCGCCCGTGGCCAGGAGGCCGGTATTACGGTAGAGACGTTGGGGCCGGAATCCCCCGGGGCCCAGGCTGTAGTTGAAGTGATGGATGATGATTTCAACACGGCCCGTGCCGTGGCCGTAGCCTTTGATTCCATGCGCGAGGCCAACCGGGCCCTTGATGCCGGCGACACCACTGCGGCGGCAGAGGCCCTGGCCACCCTTGGGGCGGCAGGCGTGGTGTTGGGGATGTTCGGTCGCCCGGCCGCCGAGTTTCTCGACGGCTATCGCAGCCGTCAGGCCGGTAGCAGTGGGGTGGCCGCAGAGCAGGTGGAAGAGCTTATAGAGAGCCGTAACGAAGCCCGTAAAAGTCGCGACTTTGCCGCCGCCGACCGTATTCGCGACGAGTTGGCCGCCCTCGGAGTGGTACTGGAGGACGGCCCCGAGGGGACCACCTGGAAGCTCGGTGCCTAGCCGGTTTGGCAAGGACGCCGGGTATGCTAGGAAAGGCAAGGACCGAGGAGGAGAACCTGATGCTTAGAACTCTCGTTGCGGGTTTGCTCGTTGCTACTGTGGCCGTTTCGGCCGCAGGTTGCATGAAGGGCTGCAAAAAAGAAGAAGCGCCCGTACTACCGGCGGCCACCTCCGAGGCTCCAGCCGAACCCACACCACAACCGGACAAGCCGACCACATAAGCCATGGGGGGCCGGAAACAGACCGGCCGTAGAACATTCCTTAAGGGGATGGGGGCTTTTGCCGGTCTGTTTGGCATTGGCTCCTTTCTCAAACTCGACACCCAACTCTTTCTCATCTCCAAGGCTCCGTCCGGGGCCGACAAGCCCGACCCCGCTTGGGCCGACTCGGTGGTGCGCGGCTACCGGCGCCTGGGGCGCACCGACTGGAAGATGTCGGACATCAGTTTCGGCTCTGCGCGCGTAAACGACCCCCAGGTAGTGCGTACGGCCCTGGACCGCGGCATCAACTACATCGACACCTCGCCGGACTACTCCGACGGTAACTCCGAGCGTGTGGTGGGGGAGGCACTTAAGGGACGCCGCGACAAGGTGTTTGTGGCCTCCAAGTTCTGCACCCCCGACGGCCACCTGGACCACGACACGCCGGTGGCCGACATCATCGCTGCCGTCGAGGCCACCCTCGGTCGCCTGGGTACCGACTACGTGGACCTGCTCCACATCCACGCCTGCAACTCCAGCCGTCGCTTGATGGCGCCGACCTTCCACGAGGCTTTCGACCGTCTCAAGCAACAGGGAAAGGCCCGCTTCATGGGCGTGTCCAGCCACACCCCGGAGTTGGAAAAGGTCATGAACGAGGCCGTGGACTCGGGGCGTTTTGATGTGCTGATGTGCGCCTACAATTTTAAGAACTGGCCCGACCTTTCCAACATTCAGGCCCGGGCGGCCGACAAGGACGTGGGCTTTGTGGCCATGAAGACCTTAAAGGGTGCCTACCACACGGTGTTGAAAGATTTTAAGCCCAGCCAGCGCAACAGTTTCACCCAGGCGGCTTTCAAGTGGGTAAACGGTAACCCCGCTGTCGCCGGCCTGGTGGTGACGATCAAGAACGCCGCCCAACTCGACGAGTACCTGTTTGCCTCGGGCAAGACGGCCGACCCGGCCGACATCTCGCTGCTGGAAGACTACGACCGCCTGGCCTCAGCCGAGTACTGCCGCCCCGGCTGTGGGCAGTGCCTGGACTCCTGCCCCTACGGTGTGCCCATCGACGACATCCTGCGCCAATCGACTTACTTCGAGGGCTACGGTGATGAGAAGGGTGCCATGGCCGACTACGCCAGGCTTACACGCAGTCACTCGGGCGCTTTGGCCGAGGCCTGTCTCGGCTGCCCCGCACCTTGCGAAAAGGCCTGTCCGTTTAAGATCCCGGTGCGGGAAAAACTGATACGTGCCCACCGCAACTTAAGCCTGCCCGGCTGATGGCGGTTATCCTGCACGCCGACATGGATGCGTTCTTCGCTTCCGTGGAGCAGTTGGACAACCCCGAACTTAAGGGCCTGCCGGTAATGGTCGGCGGCAGCACCGGTCGGCGCGGGGTGGTGGCGGCGGCCTCCTACGAGGCCCGCCGTTTCGGTGTACGCTCGGCCATGCCCATGACCGAGGCTCGGCGCCGTTGTCCCGAGGGTGTGTTCCTGCGCGGGCGCATGGCCCGCTACGGGGAAATCTCGGCCGCCATTCGCGAGATCTTCTATCGCTATACCCCGGCCGTGGAGCCTTTGTCTCTGGACGAGGCTTATCTGGACATCGGTGGCTCGCTCAAACTCTTCGGCTCTCCTTTGCAGATCGGCCAGGCCATACGTGAGCAGGTGCGCTCGAAGTTGGGGCTTGCCGTCTCTGTGGGTATTGGACCGGGCAAGCTGGTGGCCAAGATCGCCTCGAAGAAGGCCAAGCCCGACGGCATCCTGCTGATAGAAGAGGATGGGGTGCAGGAGTTTTTACGCCCCCTTGCCATTACCGAAATCTGGGGGGTGGGCAAAATCAGCGAGAAGAAACTCAACGGGCTGGGCATTGCCACCATCGGGCAGTTGGCAGACGCCGACCCCTCGTTGCTCGAAGAAAAGCTCGGCCGTTGGGGGCCGCTATTGTACGGCTTGGCCAACGGCGAGGACCTGCGCACGGTTGAGTGCGACCGGAGTCGTAAATCCTACGGCGAGGAGAACACCTTTGCCGAGGATGCACTGGAACGGGAGACCATCCGCGCAACCATCATAGCCCACGCCGAAACCGTAGCCCGCCGCCTGCGCCGCGATGGGCGCCGTGGGCGTACGGTGACGCTTAAGTACCGGCCTTCACAGCGGGGAGAGTTTCGTCTGGTCACTCGCTCTCGCACCTTGGCCGCGACCACCGACGATGGTTCGACGATTGCACGCACGGCCATGGAGCTTTGGGACGGTGAGCCCACCCACCCGCCGCTGCGTCTGGTGGGAGTGCAGGTGAGCGGTCTTGACGGCGACCGGCCTGTACAGATGGGGCTGTTCAAGAACGAGGAGGAGGGGCGTCAGGACGCACTCAATGCGGCCCTTGACGACATCGTCTCGCGTTTTGGCGCCAAGGCTGTAAAAAAGGGCGGGCTCTGATGCGCGCCCGTAGCTCAGCTGGATAGAGCAACGGGCTTCGAACCCGTAGGTCGCACGTTCGAATCGTGCCGGGCGCGCCATCTTTTCCCTGCAGTTATACGCGTTTACAGCGCATGTAGGTCCCGGCCGATGTGCACCCGTATTCGAGTGACAGTTTTTGTGACAGTTGATTGTGAGGCGGGGCTTTAGGTTCTAGGGAGTGCGAGGCGCTCGACGGCTTCTTGCAGGTGGCCAGATGAGAGGTGCGAATACCGCATGGTCATCTCGATTGTCCTGTGGCCCATCAGTTCTTTGACTGTGTAGAGGCCTACGCCGCTCATTACGAGCCGACTGGCAAAGGTGTGCCTCAGGTCGTGGAAATGAAAATCGTCAATCTCGGCCCGGGCTACCGACGGATTGTAGACCCGATTTACAAAGTTTTGTGCACCGAGCGGAGTCTTCCCGGTTTGGCTCGGAAAGACCCATTCGCTCGTCGCGCCATCAGCTAATGCGAGTAGGTGTTCTACGACAAGGCTGTGCATTGTTATGTAGCGCACTTGGCCGTGCTTGGAGCGGGGGATGGTGATAATTTTGCGGTC
>JAYGCL010000045.1:0-3814 GCA_046583365.1 Deltaproteobacteria bacterium | reverse complement strand
GACACGGTACAGATGGATGTGAATTTGATCATGCCGATAGCGATGGACGAGGGTCTGCGTTTCGCCATCCGCGAGGGTGGCCGCACGGTGGGTGCGGGCGTCGTCACCAAAATCAAAGAGTAGGGCGAAACTGGGGTGTAACGAGAATTATGAACGAGCGCATAAGAATAAGGCTCAAGGCATACGACCACCGTATCCTGGACCAGTCGGTACACGAGATAGTCGATGCCGTACGCCGCACCGGTGGGCGTGTGGCCGGACCGGTTCCGCTGCCGACCCGGATCGAGCGTTTCACGGTCAACCGTTCACCGCATGTGGACAAGAAATCCCGCGAGCAGTTTGAGATTCGTACTCACAAGCGTCTTCTCGATGTGCTCGAGCCTACCCAACAAACGATCGACTCGTTGGGCAAGCTCGACCTTCCTGCCGGGGTCGATGTGGAGATAAAGCTCCAGTAGGTGGGCAGGAGGAATCGGCAATGGTTGGGCTTATCGGCAAAAAAATGGGCATGACGCAGGTGTTCCGGGAAGACGGGGAACTCGTGCCGGTAACGGTTATCGAGACCGGGCCCTGTACTGTTGTCGACATTCGCCGCACAGAGAATGATGGCTACGATGCGTTACAACTCGGCACGGGCAAGCGCCGACCCAAACGCATCGGGCGTGCACTGGCCGGCCATATGCAGAAGGCCGGGCGCGCAGATTTTGCCGAACTCGCCGAAGTACGTGTAAAGGAAACCGGGGACTACGAGGTCGGTCAGCAGATAGTGGTTGCCGACGTGTTTACGGTCGGTGACTTGGTCGATGTGACGGGCACCACCAAGGGGCGGGGTTTTGCCGGCGTGATGAAACGCTACAATTTCAAAGGCCAGAGCGCCACCCACGGCACCCACGAATCCTTCCGCGGGCCGGGCTCGATTGGAGCCTGTGCCTATCCCGGGCGTGTATTCAAGGGCAAGAGAATGCCCGGACACATGGGCGCGGTGCGCAGGACTACACAAAACCTGGAGATCGTAGCCGTTCGCAGCGAGGACAACGTGGTGCTCGTTCGCGGGGGCGTACCGGGGCCGCGCGGGGGGCGTTTGCTCATCCGCCCGGCGGTTAAGGGTAACGGTTGATGGCAAACACTGTTTCTTTGGAGGTCAGCGTGGTCGACAGCAGCAACGCCGAGGTGGGCAAGGTAAGCCTGCCGGGCGTGTTTGGTGCACCGGTGAACGACGCGCTCCTGTTCGAGCAGGTTCTGTCGCAGATGGCCTCACGCCGCAGTGGCTCGGCCTCGACCAAGACCCGCGGCAAGGTTCGCGGGGGTGGTGCCAAGCCGTGGAAGCAGAAGGGTACGGGCCGGGCACGGGCCGGCAGCAACCGCTCTCCCATCTGGCGCGGCGGCGGCACGACTTTCGGACCCGAGCCTCGTTCCTATGCCTACCGTATGCCGCGCAAGGCCCGGCGGGCAGCGCTGGCCAGCGCTCTGGCCCAGAAAGCCCGCGATGGTCAGGTCCGCGTGATCGAGAGTTTCGGTATCAGTGAGCCCAGGACCCGCCGCATGCGTGAGATTCTTGATGCCCTCGGGATCGGGGGGTCGGTTGTTATCGTGAGCAAGGACGGGGTCGAGGCCATCGGCCTGTCGGCCCGCAACCTGCCGCGTGTGACGGCGACAACCGTGGCCGGGCTGAACGTTTACGACTTGCTGCGCCACGACATCCTCCTCCTCACCAGAGATGCGCTGGAAGCCGTACAAGAGAGGACCGAGGACTGATGAAGGATCTGAACTCAGTATTGATGGCGCCGGCGGTAACCGAGAAAGGTACGCTGGTATCCGAAAAGGCCCGCCAGGTGGTGTTCCAGGTAGCCCCTGCCGCGACCAAGGCCGACATCCGTGAGGCCGTTGAGGAACTGTTCGGAGTAAAGGTCGAGGCTGTGCGCACCCTTAATTATCTGGGCAAACCACGGCGGGCCGGCCGTCGTGTCCAGGGACGCAAGGCCCATTGGAAGAAAGCCTACGTGACGCTGGCCGAAGGCGATGTCGCCGGCATATTGGAGAAAGTGTAGAGTGGCGATCAAGAAAGCCAAACCAACGTCTCCGGGCAGACGCTTTCAAACCGGCTCGGATTTTGCCGAACTGACAAAGAGCAGTCCTGAGCGTTCCTTGCTGGAGCCGCTTTCAAAGAGCGGCGGCCGTAATGTTCATGGGCGCATGACCGTGCGCCACCGGGGTGGGGGACACAAACGGCGTTACCGCAGCATTGATTTCCGCCGTACCAAGGAAGGTGTGCCGGCGCGGGTGGCCTCGGTGGAGTACGACCCCAACCGTTCGGCCAACATCGTCCTGCTGGTCTACGCCGATGGTGACAAGCGCTACATCGTGGCTCCCGAAGGTGTGGTGGTGGGCGACAGAATTTCAGCCGGCGCGAGTGCGGATATTCGTGTAGGCAACGCCATGCCGCTGGCCTCGGTTCCGCTCGGTACCGTGGTGCACAATATTGAATTAAAACCCGGGGGTGGAGCCAAAATGGCGCGCAGTGCAGGCACCGGCGCCCAGCTGGTGGCCAAAGATGCCGGCTACGCGCTGTTACGATTGCCCTCGGGGGAGCTCCGCAACGTGCGTCAGGAGTGCCGGGCCACTGTGGGCTCGGTGGGTAACGCTCAGCACGAGAACCGTACGATTGGTAAGGCCGGCCGTAATCGCTGGGTGGGCAAACGCCCGTCGGTACGAGGCGTTGCCATGAACCCCGTCGACCATCCCCACGGTGGTGGTGAGGGGCGTTCGAAAGGAAACCATCCAACTACGCCGTGGGGTAAACCCGCCAAGGGCTACAGGACACGCAACAACCCGTCGAGCGACAAGTACATAGTCGCCCGTCGTAAGAAGAGGCGCTAGGGGGTAGTTACGCTTTGCCGAGATCACTGAAAAAAGGCCCGTTTGTAGATGGCCACCTGATGAAAAAAGTTGAGGCCCAGTCGCCCGAAGACCGTCGTCCGATAAAGACCTGGTCGCGGCGTTCGACGATTATCCCCGAAATGATTGGCCGTACCATAGCGATCCATAACGGCCGGCGCTTCATACCGATTTTGATCAGCGAAAACATGGTCGGCCACAAGCTTGGAGAATTCGCGCCGACCAGGACCTACCACGGTCACACGGGAACGCGTAAGTCCGAGGTTAAGTAGGAACATGGAGAGCAGGGCAATAGCAAGACACGTCAGTGTGTCGGCGCGCAAAGCGAGGCTGGTCGTGGATCTGGTGCGCGGTCGCAATGTGGGGGAGGCCATGTCGATCCTTTATCTCACCGAGAAAAAGGTGGCCGATGTTGTTGCCAAAACTTTGAAATCGGCAATTGCCAACGCCGAGGATACGCAGAACGTCGATGTCGACCGCCTGTATGTAAAGACGGCCTACGTAGACGAGGGGCCCACCCAGTACCGTTGGCGGCCACGTGCGCAGGGACGTGCGACCCCTATTCGCAAGCGTACCAGCCATATAACACTGATTCTCGACGAACGCGGTTCGAAGGAAATATAACTGTGGGACAGAAGACACATCCAAAAGGTTTCCGTCTCGGTATCACCGGGACCTGGGACTCGCGTTGGTTCGCGGGTAAGGACTACGCCAAAATTTTGCATGAAGACCTGCGTTTACGGACTTTTATCAAGAAACGGCTTTACCATGCCGGGGTTTCACGCATAGAAATCGAGCGGGCCTCCGACAAGGTCAAAGTCAACATTTTCACGGCCAGACCGGGGATTGTAATCGGCAAGAAAGGGGTTGAGATCGAGAAACTCAAGGCCGAAGTTCAGCGCATGGCCGGCGAGAAGAC
>JAYGCL010000009.1:0-6971 GCA_046583365.1 Deltaproteobacteria bacterium | reverse complement strand
TGGTCATGGATAGCATCAAAAGCCCCGAGGAGCGGTCGCGGGTCTTTGCCAGTATCCTGGACGGGGGGCTTTTAGACCTGCTGGCCTCCGGCCGTGATCAGGAAGCCGGCCGCTTGATCGAAGGTATTATCGGGTGCGGTTTTGATGTTGCCGAGACCGCCACAGGGGAGAAGGGGTGAGCATGGAAGTCGTGTTACTTGAGGTCGCATCGGCCCTGTATCTGGTGGCCACGTCGGCCTTCTGTATTTATCTGCTGCGTAGCCAGTCAAAGGCCGGTGGCTTTGCCCCCGTAGCCCTGGCCGCCGGCTTTGCCGTCCATTCGGTGGCCGTGGGTCTACGCTCGCTGTCTGTGGGTATGTTGCCGGTAACCGGTTTCAGCGAGGGCATGTCGTTTTTCGCCTGGCTCATGGTCGGTGCCTTCCTGGTTCTGAACGGCCGCTATCGTCTGAAGGTACTTGGTGCCGTGACCAGCCCCCTGGCTTGTGCCCTTACGGCGGGTTCGCTGCTGTTCTACGAGGGGCCGACGGCCGTGCCCGAGTTGCTGCGCAGCCCCTGGCTTCCCGTCCACGTGACCCTGGCATTTCTGGGCCATGCAATCTTCGCCCTGGCCTTTGCCGTCAGCAGCGCCTACCTGCTCCAGGAACGCCTGCTCAAGTCCCACCGCAGTGGGCAGATGATCAGCCGCTTGCCCTCTCTGGAAAAACTCGACCGCTTAAACTACCGCTGTCTGGCCTGGGGCCTGCCCCTGTTGACTCTGGCCATCCTGAGTGGGGGGATCTGGGCGTCTGCCGCCTGGGGACGGTTCTGGTCCTGGGAGCCGCGCGAGGTTCTGTCGCTGGTGACCTGGGTTATTTATGCGGCCCTGCTGCGCTCGCGCCTGACGGCCGATTTGCGTGGGCGCAAGGCCGCCGTTTACACCATGGTGGGCTTTGCCGTTCTGGTGGCCTCCTACCTGTCGGTAAACATCCTGCCCCTGGCCGGGCGTCACGGTGGAGGGTTCGGTTCCTGAGCACCGACGCGACAGCATCGGTATCGCGCCAGGTCTCGGTGGTGGGGATAAACCACCGCACGGCGCCGGTTGAGGTGCGAGAGCGCCTGGCCCTGTCCAACGGCCAACTCAAGAGTCTGCTCGACGGTTTGTTGGCAATAACCGGGGTCGATGAGGCGGTGGCGCTGTCTACCTGCAACCGCGTTGAGGTGATTGCCTGCCACGCCTCCTCTTGCGACCCCACCGCGGAGCTTGCCAGCAGCCTGTTGGGTAGCGGGGGTCTTGACGTCGACCGTTACAGTGATTCGTTGTTCGAGCTGAGCGGACGTGAGGCCATACGCCACGTCTTTCGCGTAGCCGCCAGTCTGGACTCCATGATCGTGGGGGAGCCGCAGATACTGGGGCAGATGAAGGAGCAGTTTGCCCTGTCGGCCAACGCCGATGCCGCAGGCCCGATACTGCACCGTGTTTTTGAGAAAAGTTTTACCGTTGCCAAGCGCATACGCAGTGAGACCGGCATAGCTTCGCGGGCCGTGTCGGTCGCTTCGGCTGCGGTGGACCTGGCGGGCAAGATTTTCGAGAGCCTCAAGGGTCGCAGCGTCATGCTGGTGGGCACCGGCGAGATAGGGGAAATGACTGCCCGCCATTTTTCGGCCACCGGCATGGGCAGGCTGATGGTCTCCAACCGCACCTTTGATGGCGCCGTCGAGTTGGCCCACAGCCTGGGGGGCACGCCGGTGCCGTTTGAGCGCTTTGCCATGTACCTGCCCCTTGCCGACCTGGTCATAGGCTCGGCCGGTGGCGGTGTGTTGCTGGACGCCGAGACCGTGGCCAAAGCCCTGCTCGAGAGGAAAGGCAGTCCGGTGTTTTTCATCGACCTTGCGGTGCCGCGCAACTTTGACGCCGCCATCAACGACATAGAAAACGCCTACCTCTACGACATCGACGACCTTACGGCTGTGGTCGAGGAGAACCTTGGCGAGCGTCGCCGCGATGCCATCGAAGGAGAGGCTATCGTCGAAGAAGAAGTAGACGGCTTCTGGCGTTGGCTGGAAAAGCTTGAGCTGACCCCGACCATAGTCGAGCTGAGAGAGTTTGCCGAGGATATACGGCAGCAGGAAGTGGAGCGCAGTCTGCGTCACATGCCGACGCTGGGCATGGCCGAGCGCGAAAACCTTGAGCTTATGAGCCGGGCCATCGTCAACAAGCTCTTGCACACGCCTACTGCGGTGCTCAAGGAGGAGGCCGACGAGGCGGCTCTGGTCAGCGCCGTGAGGCGGCTGTTTCGGCTTGGAAAACGGCGGTGAAACTGAGACTCGGGACACGCAACAGCCCTCTGGCCATGGTCCAGAGCCGCCAGGTGGCGCGTCTGCTCGAGGAGGCCAATTCAGATGGCGGCCTCAGCGTTGAGCTGGTGCCGATGCTCAGCAGCGGCGACAAGGCCCGCGACCGGCCCCTGCGCGAGGTCGGTGGCAAGGGGCTGTTTGTTAAAGAACTCGACGAAGGCCTGTTGGCCGGGCGCATAGACCTGGCCGTACACTCGCTCAAGGACGTTCCCACCCTCCTGCCCGCGGGCATAGCCCTTGCCTCGGTGCCGCGCCGTGCCGATGCCCGCGACGTATTGATCTCCAAAGAGGCTTGGACGCCGGCCTCGATACCGGCCACCGCGGTGGTAGGGACCAGCAGCCTGCGCCGCAGTTCCCAACTGCTGGCGCTGTTTGCCGAGGGCAACAGCCCCCGCATCACTCTGCTGCGTGGCAACGTTGAAACCCGTCTGCGCCGTTTGGCCGAGGGTGTGGTGGATGCGACCTTTCTGGCCCGTGCCGGCCTCAGCCGCCTGGCCATTGATACCTCGCCGGCCCTGGCCCTGGACCTGGACCCTTTTGAGTTTGTACCGGCACCGGGGCAGGGGGCCTTGGCGATCATGGTAAGAAGCGATGATGTGGAGACGGCCTCGCTGGCCGCGGCCATACAGGATGCCCACTCGCGTGTGGCCGTGGATGCCGAGAGGACTCTGGCCCACGCCCTGGGCGGCGACTGCAACCTGCCGGTGGGTGTTTATGCCGAGGCTGGCAAGGACAGCATAGAGATGGTGGCCGTGGTCGTCTCGGCCGACGGCCGCCGTAGTGTAAAACGCAAGGTCCGCGGCCCCGGCGACCAGGCCCTCGGGCTGGCCGCATCGATGGCTACCGAGATGCTCGAGGCCGGTGCCGCCGAAATCGTAGCCGAGGCAGCCTCCCGATGACCGGTAAGGTCTACCTGGTTGGGGCCGGTCCCGGCGACCCCGGCCTGCTGACGATCAAGGGGCGCGACTGCCTGGCCGCGGCCGAGGTCGTTTTTTACGATTTTCTGGTCAACCCGAGTCTGCTCGAGCTGGCGCCGGCCTTGGCGCGCAAGGTGCTGGTGGGCAAGCGTCACGGCGTGGCCACCGTGGAGCAGGCCGAGATAGAACGCATGATGGTTGAAGAGGCCCGCGCCGGCCGTCGTGTGGTAAGGCTCAAGGGCGGCGACCCCTTTGTGTTCGGACGCGGAGGCGAAGAGGCCGAGGCCCTGCATGCCGCGGGGGTGTCCTTTGAGGTGGTCCCCGGTGTGACTTCGGCTGTTGCCGTACCCGCCTACGCGGGCATCCCGCTTACCCACCGCGACTACGCCTCCAGCGTAACCGTGGTGAGCGGACAAAGTGGACTGAAGGGGGCGCAACAGGACTGGAAGGCTCTGGCCAGCGGTGGCGGCACCCTGGTCTTTCTCATGGCCATGCTCAAGTGCGGAGAAATAACCTCCGGGCTCATCACGGCCGGCATGGACCCCGAGACCCCGGCCGCACTGCTGCGTTGGGGTACACTGCCGCGGCAGCAAACCCTGGTCTCTACCCTGGCGCGGATAAGCGATGAGGCCAGCCGCCAGGCCTTAAAGCCCCCGGTGGTGTTGGTGGTGGGCGCCGTTGTCGCACTGTCTACGGATCTTTCCTGGTACCAGAGTCTGCCCTTGTTCGGCCGTCGCATCGTGGTGACGCGGGCCCGCCGCCAGGCTGCCCAACTGGCCCATCGCCTGGAGGCCGAAGCTGCCGAGGTGGTGGAGTTTCCCACCATAGAAATCCTCGACCCCGAAGACCCGGCCCCCCTCAAACGTGCCTGCCAGGAGGTGGGCGGCTACGACTGGCTGCTTCTTACCAGTGCCAACGGGGCCCAGCGTTTTCTCGACGCGCTGGCCGCCGCCAGCGACATCCGTGCCCTGGCCGGGGTGGCTATTGCCACCATCGGCCCTCTTACCCGCGAGGTGGTCGAGTCGCGGGGACTACGTGTGGAGGCCGAGCCCGCCCGCTACCGGGGCGAAGACCTGGCCGCGGCACTGGGAGAGGTCGCCGGCCGCCGCATCCTGCTGCCGCGGGCCACCGAGGCCCGTGAGATTCTTCCCGAGACCCTGCGTGGGCAGGGGGCCGAGGTGGACGTGGTGCCGGTCTACCGCACGGTTGTGCCCGGTGAGCCTCGTCCGCTCTCGACGCTTGATGGAGCCGACATGATCACCTTTACCAGTGCCAGCACGGTGCGTAATTTCTTGTCCATCACGGGCCAGCGCGGCCGCGAAATCCTTGCGTCCACGGCCACCGCCGCCATTGGCCCGGTTACGGCCGGGGCCCTGGAGACCGAAAGCGGCATCACGGCCGACGTGGTTGCCGACTCTTCCACCGTGGGCGCTCTTGCAGGCGCGATAAGCGACTTCTTTGCAAATCTGAAATCTGTGAAATAGCATCAGAGGATGCCTTTTCCCGCTGAACGCCCGCGCCGTCTGCGCAGCAACGCGACCATCCGCCGCCTGGTGCGCGAGACTAGGGTGAGCGTGGACGATCTGGTCCTTCCCATTTTTGTTTGCCCCGGCAGTGGTGTGGAACATCCAGTTGCATCCATGCCGGGGGTCTCCCAGCTGTCGGCCGACAAAGCCGCCGCTCTGGCGGCCGAAGCCGAGGGGCTGGGGATTCCAGCCGTTCTTCTCTTTGGTATTCCCGAGGGCAAAGATCCCACGGGCAGCCAGGGCAGCCGCGAGGACGGGGTAGTCCAGGCTGCCATTGAGGCCATCAAAGCGCGTTGCCCGGACTTGTTGGTCATAACCGACGTGTGTCTGTGCGAGTACACCGACCACGGCCACTGCGGGTTGCTTGAGGGGGAGACGGTGGACAACGATTCCACCATCGAGGTGCTGGCCGAGCAGGCCCTGTCCCACGTCCGTGCCGGTGCCGACCTGGTGGCGCCCTCGGATATGATGGACGGCCGTGTCGGTGCAATCCGCAACGCTCTGGATGGAGCGGGGTTTACCGACATCCCGATCATGTCTTACGCGGCCAAGTTCTGTTCGGGGTTCTACGGTCCTTTTCGCGAAGCCGCCGAGTCGGCGCCGTCCTTCGGAGACCGCCGCTCCTACCAGATGGACCCGGCCAATGCCGAAGAGGCCTTAAGGGAGGTGGGCCTGGACCTTGAGGAAGGGGCCGACATCGTCATGGTCAAACCGGCTCTGCCCTACCTCGACATCATACGTCGGGTAAAAGACGCTTTTGCCTGCCCGTTGGCGGCCTACCAGGTAAGCGGCGAGTACTCGATGATCAAGGCCGCGGCGGCCAATGGATGGATAGACGAGCAACGTGCGGTCGACGAGAGTCTGCTGGCCGTCAAGCGGGCCGGTGCCGATATCATCATCACCTATTTCGCCCGCGATGTAGCACGCCGCGGTTAATGCCGAAGATCCCTGCTCCAGGTCTGGTTACATGTGTCGTGGCGGCTGTGGTCTTTACGGCGCTGGTCTGTCCCGGCCCCGCCCCCGCCTCGATAACCATGGAGAGAGAGATAGGCGATGAGTTTCTGGCCCAGGCCAGACGCCAACTCCCTCTTATTACCGACTACGAACTCAACTCTTTTATTTCCGGGTTGGGCCAACGTCTGGTAGCCACGCTGGGGACTCAGCCTTTCAAGTATGAATTTGAAGTGGTCCGCGATGGCGACCTCAATGCATTTGCCGTTCCCGGTGGCAAGATATTCCTCCACGCCGGTCTCGTGGCCAAGGCCGGCAGTGAAGACGAGGTGGCGGGGGTTCTGGCCCACGAGATTGCCCACAGCCACGCCCACCATGTAATACGCCAGCAGAAAAAAAGCGCGGCCTCCAGCTATGCCGCCTTGCTGGGGCTTTTGCTGACGGCCGTTCACCCGGCCATAGGGCAGGCGGCGGCGATCGCCGCGGGCAGCGGTACTCGTCTTAAGTACCAGCGGGACTTCGAACGCGAGGCCGACTTCCTGGGCCTGGGCTATGCGCGCAAGGCCGGGTTTGAACCGGCCGCCATGCTGCGTTTCCTGCGTACCGTACACAGCGAACAAAAACTCAACCCCACCTACCTGCCTCCCTACCTGCGCTCTCACCCACTAACGGCCGAGCGCCTGGCCTACCTCGAATCCTCGCTTGGCCAGAGCGAGTGGGCGGCGCGCCCGACACCGGCCAGTTGGCCTTTGCAGCGCGCCAAGGCCATTGCCAGGGCCGCGGTCGAGACCCGACGTCAGGCCGTGCCCGACTATGAGCGCCGCCTGGCCGCGGCCTCGGCCGCCGAGAGGGCCGGGGCCCTTGAGTTGATCGGCCTGTTGATGGCGCATGGGCAGGAGTGGGACAGTGCGCGGCGCTACCTGGCCGAGGCCGAGGGTCTGGGGCGCGAGGTTAACCGTGAGCTGGGCCGTGTTTATCTGCGCGAGGGCCGTTTGTCGGAGGCCCGGCCGAGGCTTGAGCGCGCCGTGGCCCTGCGCCCCCGGGACTGGAACGCATTGGGCGACCTTGGTCTGCTCGCCTACGAAGAGGGCCGCTACGGGGAGGCCGTACAAAGACTTGAAGAATCCCTTGAACTACACGCGTACCGGCCAGCCATGCGGCGCTCTCTGGCCCGGGCCCTGGACAAGGACGGGCGCAGCGCCGAGGGGTTCTACCACCTGGCCTGGGCGGCCGAGGCCGAGGG
>JAYGCL010000062.1:0-1612 GCA_046583365.1 Deltaproteobacteria bacterium | reverse complement strand
AGTGACCGACCCGTCATGACCATTCAGACAGAGCCCGCCCCCGTACTGACCCGAGGTCGCGCCTCCGCCCACCTGCCCGGCACACTTTTTGTTCACCCGCTTTTCGAGTTTCGCCAGTGCGGCGGCCACTTTGGCGTTCGGGTCCTGGTCGGACGTGCAGTTGGCCGGATCGTCTTCGTCGCAAAGGCAGTCGGCAAGCTTGGTCGAAGACTTGACCACCTCGTCCTTCAACCAGCCCTTTTTGCACTTTGTAAACGCCTTCAGCTTGGCCCCTACCAGGCGCTCGTAGTCGGTCACCACCACCGCCTGACATTTGGCGCCGGCCTTGTCCTGGCTCTTCAACACGACGGCACTATTGAGGTCGCCGCCAAAAACGTCGGCAGTAAGGGCCAGTTCCTGGGCCACAACAGCGTCGTTGACCGTGCCCGAGCCCGCATAGCCGAAGTTGGGCAGGTCGATACAAACTTTCTCCTCTACCTGGGCAGCCTTGGAACGGGCCTTGCCTATCTTGCCTCCCAGGTCGGCACCGATACAGGACTGTGGGTCATCCTCGCAGGCGTACCCATCGCAGTCGCCGATTGAAAAGCAAGGTAGACCATCCTTCGCGCCACCGTGACAGAAGTCCTGGTCTTTGCCCTTGCCGGTTTTCTTTATGCAGGCCGAGTTGGCCTTGCCCTGGGCGATGGCAAGCTTGGCGGCGGCTTTATTGAGGATGGTAATGCACTTCTGCTGACCCGCGATCTGCACGGATTCGGCCCGGCAGTCATGTGAGCAGCCATCACCGTCTATGTTGTTACCGTCCTCGCACTCTTCGCCGATCTCGGGTGTTCCGTTGCCACAGGCAGATGTGCCCGTGATGACAAGCGTCGGCGGATTGGCCGACCCCGCACCATCGGCGTGGAACCAATGCCCGTGGCTTTTGTCACCAAACCCGGCCGCTTCGAGCTCATGTCCACCACGTATGGTCAGGACAAGGTAGCCACCGTTCTGGACCGACCCGTTAAGCGCAGCATAGAGCGGGATCTCGATCTCGCCTTTGGAAATATCAACCGCATCAGAGGTGAGGACATCGTCGCCAGTGGACTGGGCCAGCAAGCTCAAGTCTCCGGCTGCAAGGCTGGTAGGGTCGTTTGGGAAGGCCTGCTGAACACGGAAGTAGGCATACCCATCATTGTCCAAGCTTTCGGCCTCGACCTCCCCTCCGCTGACCTCATGCCCCTGACCTCTTATCGACAGACGCAAGGCTAAAGAGGTGATCTCGAAACCATCGGGGATGCTGGAGATCGGAAATACCAGGAACGGGCGTTTTACCTGCCACGGACCGTCTGACCTCTGCCGCACGTTCAGGAAAAAGGGTGCCTTGCCGACCGCGACCGGATCGACATCGTCGGCATCCCCAATCGCACTGGCCTCGGGTGCCGAGTAGGCCTCGGCCCACGTGTCATTCGAGCCACTGATCATGTAGCCCGTCTGGTCAGAGGCGGGCATGAGCAACTCAGCTTCAACCTGACACCACTCGCTGCAGCCATCACCACTAACGGTGTTACCGTCATCGCACTGCTCGCCAGCCGTGACGTTCAGAACCCCATCGCCGCACTCATCGGCCAAGGCC
>JAYGCL010000055.1:0-5225 GCA_046583365.1 Deltaproteobacteria bacterium | reverse complement strand
TGCCCACCAGTGCAAAGTGTCTGGCTCTCGCGCGCCCAAGGCCGGCAAGGTGGGGAGCCAAGGCCAATCCGGCCACCATGTAGAGCAGCCAGAATCCGGTCAGGGTCAGTGTGTTGGCCACTATCAGGCCGGCGGCAGATGCCTGCCACCAGGCAAGGCTCAGGGCCGTTGCCACTGCCGTTATGGCCACCGCTGACCGGCAAGAGGCGGCCGCTGCTACGGCAAGAGGCCTCAGCAACGGCCACAGTATGTAGAATGAGCAGAGCAGGGGGATGAAGTAGAACTGGGGGCCGGCACTACCGGTGAGCAACAGGGAGACGAGGCGGCTTGGCGGCCACAACAGCGCCGGGTCGGTATGGGCGGCCACGACCAGACTCCAGGTCACGTAGGCTGGCAGCAGGCGCAAGGCTCTGCGGTAGAGAAATCCCCGGTAGTCGCGCCATTTCATGGCTTGGCTGTATCGTAGCGCCAGCCCCGTGCCGGAGAGAATAAGGAAAAGGGGAACACCAAAGCCCGTGAGGAGGTGCAAGACGGCAACGGCCTTGCCCTCGGGACGGTCCAGCGGAGCCTGGATCAGGTAGGCCCAGGTCACGTGCAGTCCGACCACCGCCGTGATGGCCAGGCCACGCAGAACGTCGAGTTCGGCGACCCGTCGGCTGTGTTTTGGGTTGTGGTGCAAGGTGGATGTCATTGTGGCTATCGGTAACATGGTAGCAGAGGGCGAACGACCTCGACGCGGCGGGCTATCTGGCCTATGTTAAAGCGTGGAACCGACGGATTCGATGTCGAGCTTTACCGGAGAGAGGCCAGGATGGGGTAAGGATTTTGAGTACGATGAGTCCCGCCATCTTGCAGCCTACGTCTACGCCCGTGATCTGGCCGTAGGGATTGACGTGGTTGATGCCGGTTGCGGTGAAGGTTTCGGGACCAGGCATTTGACCGAAGTGGCCCGTAGCGTGACCGGGATAGACTATTCGAGCGATGCGGTTGATGCCTGCAAGCGTACCTGGCAGGCACCCAATCTGAGTTTTCGGCAGGTTGACCTTACCAACCCAGGTGAATTCAACGAGGCCTTCGACCTGGTGCTGAACTTCCAGGTTCTTGAACATATCCAGGACTCGTTGCCTTTCTTGAAAGGTTTGCGAGAACGACTTCGTCCCGGCGGTACTCTCATGTTGACGACTCCGAACCGCCTCAAATCGTTTTCCGAAAACCCATATCACGTCCGTGAGTATACGGCCGAAGAGTTGGAGGCGTTGCTTGGTGGAGTGTTCGGGCAAGTCGAGATTCTTGGTATGCACGGGAACGACAAGGTGGTTGCGTTTGACCGTGGACGGGAACGCGCGGTTCGGCGGATACTGAGGCTTGACCCTTTTGGTATTCGCAACATGCTTCCCTCGTGGCTCGTGAATGCGGCCTTCGCCAGGTTGGCCTTACTGGTTCGGCGTTCTGCTAAGAAGGCGGGATCGGGAACGAGCATAGTGCCGGAAGACTTCAGCGTCAGGGCCGAGAACACCGACGAAGCGCTGGACCTGGTGGCTATCTGCAGGCGCTGAACGGGGGCACCGGAAAAACCGCCGGGGCGGCTATTGAATGTACCCCAGTGCGCGTAGCTTCTCCTCCCGGGCCGGGTCGAGGAAGTTCTCATCCGGCTCCACGTCGCTGGTGCCGCTAAGCAGCTCGTTGCGACGGGCCGTGGCGTTGCCTTGGTAGTCGTCGAGCAGGCGTTTGAGCTTGGTCGCGTGGCCGGGCCTGTCGGCGAACAGGTTTCTCGTCTCGCCGGGGTCAGCCTTGAGGTTGAAATACTCATAGCTGAAGCCGTCACCGGCCCGATAGCGGTGCAGTTTTTCATCGCCCAGCCGGACCGAGAACGCCGGCTTATCGAAAAAGCTACGTTTGAGGTCCGCATACAGCACCATCGACGTCCAGGCCTCGCTGAACAACGGCCGACGCTCCCAACTCCTTGTTCCCTTGCCCTGCAGCATGTCGATAAAACTCTGACCGTCAACCTGCGGAGATCGTTCTACCTCGGCCAGATCAAGGATGGTAGGCATGATGTCAATGTGACTGACCGGCTCTTCTATTCGCCTGCCGCGCGGTACACCGGGGCCGTGGAACATCAACGGCACCCTCTGCACCTCGTCGTGCATATGGGCGCCGTGGCCCATGTAGCCGTGGTCTCCGAATTCCTCGCCGTGGTCGGAAGTCAGTATGAACACTGTGTTGTCTAACAGGCCCAGTTCTTCCAGGTACGCGAAAAGAGACTTCAGCTGATCGTCGGTGTAGCGGATTTCGCGATCGTAGAGAGTGGAGCTTCGCAGGTAAGCCATGGGGTCCTTCTCCCCCTCGTCGTCGGCAACTCCGTCATCAACAAATAGCCCCTGGTATGCCACTGGCGGTGCGTAGGGGTCGTGGACCTGGAAGGTATGGAGGAACAGGAAGAATCTCTTGTCGCTGTTCCTGTGCAACCACCGCTTGGCCTTGGCAAAGGTTACGTCCACCTGGCCTTCTGGGGCCATGATGTCCGCGCCCTTGTTTTCAGCGTAAGTGTTGAAGCCTCGGCCAAAACCGTGGCGTATGCCCAGCCAGCCGTCCTCGGTCACGGCGCCGGTCTCCAAACCGGCGGCCCTGAGTACCTCGGGCACAGTGGTAAGCGAAGGGTCAAGCGGTTCCAGCCCGGTCTTAAGTCCATGGCTCGACGGGTACAGTGAGGTGAAGATCGACATGTGTGAAGGCGTAGTCGTGGTGGCCGCCGCGACCAGGTACTCGAACACGGTTCCCCCATCGGCAAAGGTCGCATCGATGAACGGCGATGTGTCGCGTTCGTACCCGTAAGCACCTAGGTGATCCGCACGCAAGGTATCGATAGACAAAAGGATAATGTTCGTGTCGGCTCGGCTGCGGTCAGTCTTAGCGTATACGGTGGGATTCGACCATACCGGCAAGGAAAACGCCGCCGGATCGTCGGTGAACAGGTCCGTGCTGAATCGAAACGAGATTTTTTTGCCCGTAAGTCGGGAGAGGTCGAGCCGGTGGTCCTTCCAGCCCCTGCCAGCCTCGTCGGCCGGCTTTAGTGTCTCGCTGAAAACACTAGAACACAGCTGTCCTTCGCAGGCCTCGACCTTGAACAGCACGGGTCCCTGCTGCCAGGCCGGCTCCAATACGCCAAGCCCGAACTCCAATACCGACTCTTCGGCAAGGGTGACCGCCGGCGTGATGTACTCGGTGTCGTGCTCCCGGCCCAGGCCGTAGCCCACGATATTGATCCTGACCCTACTCCCCCTGAGTCCAGGAAGCTGCCATGAGAGTTTTACAAAGGGGGCACTGCCACGATATGTGGCTTGGGATTTAACCAGGCGCGGAAGGTCATGCCACGAGTCGCCGTAGTAGACTTGCGATACCAGGCCTATGCGTTCTCTATCGACCAGTACGTCGGGCAGACTGGTGATTAACTCCAGCACGCCGTCCTCCGGCACGAGCAAGCCACGCTGGGCCTTGACCAGCGCTTTGGGGGCGGTGTCGAGCACGTAGCGTGTCTCGTCTCGGATCTCGGCTAGTGTCCAATCAGCCGTATGCAGCGAATCCAGGCTGCTACCGACCCGCCACGCGGGGTCTACAAACCTGGTTCGGGCCTCATAAACACTACCGGTGCCAAACCCGCAACCCAATAAGGTCGCAAGCATGGCCAACGGCAGCAGCAACCTGCAGCGGATGGCCGAATGTCGTCGGCTTTTTCCCTCATCACTGCGCAACACGGACCACAGATAACGCGGTATATTATCCATGTCTATTCAGCCAGCTGGCCCGCCGACGGCCGTAGTCGGCTCGCCGTCGACTCAGTGTCCAAACATGCTGGTCGTGCTATCTCTCTGTTTGAGCCATACTCCTTTCTCCGACGAGGCGTCGCTCCCTCGTCGCCCCAACTTCAACGGATGTTGTACAAGTATTTACGGCGAGGCATGACGGGAGTGTCACTCTTGATATCCGAAAGGCACTGTGGCCTGCCCACCGCCTGCTACGTCGCAGCACTCCTGTTGGCGGCCTTGCAGTTGTCTGCCTGTCGCTCGCCTACTGATTTTCGTACCTACCGACTAGGATCGGCCGTCGGCAGCGCGATTGCGGGCCGGGAGTCCAGGCCGGTGCCGGCCAACGACGATCTCGGCGCGATTCCACTCGACCTTGATCCGGGTTGCCGCCTGCGGGTTCCCCTTGCCAACCTGAGCAAGACAAGCACGCTGACTTTCAGGGTACTAGGTACCGGTCTGGGCGACCAGGAACGCCTGCTGGCCGAGCTGCAGACCGAGCGGACTTGGGGCTGGCAGGAACTTGAGTTCGACCTGCCCGTCCCCCCTCCTGATGCGCTCCGTCTACAGGTCGATGGCGATCAGGACGACGAAGCACTATGGGGCCAGCCGCTGGCGACCTGCCCGTTGCTGGATGATGTGCCGCCTGCAAATAATGTCATACTGATCTCCCTCGACACGCTCAGGGCCGACCGGCTGGGTGTTTACGGAAACCGCCGCAATATCACCCCCAACCTTGACGGCCTGGCCCGGCAGGGAGTGCTCTTCACACAAGCGTGGTCGCCGTTCCCGAACACGCTGGCCGCCCACGCCAGCCTGTTCACCGGGCTGACACCCCAGCAGCACGGGCTGCTACCTAGCGTAGACGCCCGTATTCCCCGCGACACGCGTACGCTGGCCCGAGCTTTCGCCGAGCAGGGCTATCACACCGTTGCCTTTACCGAGAATGCCTTCGTGAGTAGCGCTTACGGTTTCGACGTTGGTTTTGATCGCTATCACAACGGGCCGTTTGTTTCAGAGGACGACCTTTTCCCGGGCGCAAGCGCGGTGACTTTAGGCAAGGCCGCAGGCTGGCTTAAGAACCGGCCCCCCGGCCCGTTTTTCTTGTTCGTGCACACCTACGAGGTACACGCCCCCTACTCTCGGCCCAGCGGCGATCTTGGCGATCTCCTGATGTACCGCCTTTCGCCGAACTACGAGGGGGAATTTATTATGGGCTACCATCCCTGGTCGGAGATAGCGCATAATGCAGGACAGATCCCGCTGCTGCCCCGCGATCTGGTGAGAATAGAATCCCTGTACGACGCCGAGACCTGGATTCTGGACCGCCAGCTAGGCGAGTTCCTGCGCACGCTCGACGTACTCGACCTCGTCGACTCTACCCTTCTGGTAGTCATCTCGGACCACGGCGAGGAATTCAAC
>JAYGCL010000053.1:0-9451 GCA_046583365.1 Deltaproteobacteria bacterium | reverse complement strand
GAGAGGCAAGATAGCCAAGACCATAGCGAAGCTGGACAAGACGATGGACCGCAAGTGCGGGGCCTACCTAACCGCTGCCTTCCCTGGCATCTGTGAGGGAGAAGCTGAGTTTGCCCAGTGCGTGGACAGGTTGGTCGAGTGCCGCGTGTGCCTGATGCTTAACGCCATGGACGACCTCAGTGCGAACTGCGACGCGTTCGATGACGGCGTGTTGAACGCTAGCTGCCAGTAACCCCATCGCGAAACTGAGCTACCGAACTAGGGCACTAGTACCCCTGGTGCACACGTACCTTTTTAGCTACGCCTAAACACGCGAAATCACGCGAAATGATTATTGCCGGGTGGGGTCGGTAAATAGGTCTTAATTCCTACATTAATCGGCCCTAAAGGGGCACAGGTACCCCGTTTTGTGGTGATGTGGCCAAGAGTGACAGTTCGAGTGACAGTTGGGCAGTGAAAAGGAGTGAAAGATGGTGACCTCGGTGCAAAGCTGCCTCTGCAAATAAGCGCCTGCCGCACGCCTTATTCGCGGTTCGTATAGGCTCATCTGTAATATCGTACTCGGGCTTCGAACCCGTAGGTCGCACGTTCGAATCGTGCCGGGCGCGCCATTTTCTAGTCGCTGACCGCCTTGTAGACCGGCCAGGCGTTCTTTTTGGCCGTGTTGAAATCGGCTTCCCAGCAAACGCCGGTGTCGGGGCTTATTATCTGGGTCGCCGTTGAGGGATCATGCCCGTACGCAAAGACCTCGTGCAAGGGACGGAAGGATTGGTCGCTGAGTGCAAGGACCTGCTCTCCCTCGTCCTCCCGTTGGAGCCGGATGAGCGGGAATTCCTCGACCGTTTGAACGACCGTGGAGAAATCGCACCGGCACTGTTGACCGATGATGCCGGCCTCCGGACGATCATTCGCTCGCATCCGGGGCTCCGCTGGAAAGCCCTCAACGTGAGTAAGCACCAAGGCCTTGACCACGGGCAGCAGTGAGTGTTCCGCACGGGCTTTCATGACGGATGCCCGGCTGATAGGAAGGACGATACGGCGGGCCTGGGCTTGTGCCCGGCCATACCCGGCATTGAGTTATATTGGAGGTAGGTATGCGAGAGTTTGAGAATTTCTACATAGGCGGCAAGTGGGTTGCACCGCAGGGCAACGGCACCATCGACGTGATTTCGGCCTCCAGCGAAGAGGTAATAGGCCGGGTGCCCTCGGGCAATGCGGCCGATGCCGTGGCCGCCATCGCTGCGGCAAGACAGGCATTTGACGGCCACTGGGGCGAGACCTCCCCCGAGGAAAGGGGAGAGTGGATCGGCAAACTCAGCGGTGGCCTGCAGGAAAGAATGATGGACCTGGCCACGACTATTTCCGAGGAGGTGGGCACGCCGATAGGCATGTCGGCGGCCATTCAGACCGGCTTGCCCATAATGGTAACGTCCAGCTACGTCGACGTGGCCGGGCAGGTGGAATGGGACTGCGAGGTCGGCAATTCGATTGTCACCAAAGAGCCCATCGGTGTGGTCGCGGCGATCACTCCGTGGAACTATCCCCTTCACCAGATCATGGCCAAGGTGGCGCCGGCGGTTGCGGCCGGCTGCACGGTGGTGGTCAAGCCTTCTTCGGAAGCACCGCTCAACGCTTTTGTGTTGGCTGAGATATGCGAGGCCATAGGCTTGCCGCCGGGGGTCATCAACATAGTGTCGGGCCCCGGTGCCGAAGTAGGTGAGGTGATGGCCTCCCACCCCGATGTCGACATGGTAAGCCTTACCGGTTCCACCACAGCCGGGCGCAGGGTCATGACCCTTGCCGCCCAGACCATCAAGAGGGTAACCCTGGAGCTTGGCGGCAAGTCGGCCAACATCATCCTCGATGACGCCGATATAACCACCGCTGTAACGGCAGGTGTCAGTAATGCGATGATGAACTCCGGTCAGACCTGTTCGGCCTGGACCCGTATGCTGGTGCCGCACTCCAAACAGGCAGAGGTGCTCGAGGTGGCCCAAGCGGTAATGGAGGGGATGCCGCTTGGTATATCCTCGGATGCCGATGCACGACTGGGACCGTTGATCTCGGATGCTCAGCGCGCCCAGGTGATGTCCTACATCGAAAAGGGCAAGGACGAAGGTGCACGCCTGGTATGTGGGGGGGAGCGCCCGGCCGAGTTTGAAAAGGGCTACTTCGTACGCCCCACCATATTTGCCGAGGTCAACAACAAGATGGCCATTGCCCAGGAGGAAATCTTTGGACCGGTGCTGTCGGTGATTCCTTACGAGAGTGAGGAAGAGGCCATAGCAATTGCCAACGATACGATTTACGGCCTGGCCGGGGGTGTGTGGTCAGGGGATAAAGACCGCGCCATCCGTGTGGCCCGTAAACTGAGAACCGGCCAGGTAGATATCAACGGGGGGGCGTTTAACGCCATGGCTCCCTTTGGTGGCTACAAGCAGTCGGGCCTGGGCCGGGAGCTGGGGCAGTTTGGTCTGGAAGAGTACTTCGAAACCAAGTCGATGGCGCTTTAGAACTCCACTTTGGGAGTAGCCTTGGCCTCGTCGGGCACTTCGAAGTAGTCGCGCTTTTCGAAATCGAAGTAGTTGGCCACCAGGTTGGTGGGGAAGCGCTTGGTGGTGGTGTTGTAGGCCCGTACCGATTCGTTGTAACGAAGGCGCGCCACGGCGATGCGGTTTTCGGTGCCTGCCAGTTCGTCTTGCAGGCGTATAAAGGTCTGGTCGGACTTGAGGTCGGGGTAGCTCTCCACGGTGACCAACAGGCGTGACAGTGCGCCGCTGAGTTGGTTCGAGGCCGCCATGGTTTCACTCGGAGTGCCCGCTCCGGCAACCCTGGCGCGCGCCCGGGTTACGCCGAGCAGTACGTCTTTTTCCTGGGCCGCAAAGCCCTTTACCGTATTTACCAGATTGGGAACCAGGTCGTTGCGGCGTTTGAGTTGGTTATCGACCTCACCCCAGGCGGCGTCCACGCTTTCTTGCTGAGTCACGAGGGTGTTGTAGCCACAACCCGAACTCGTTGTTGCCAATAGTACCGCGCATGCGGCCAGCCAGGGTTTCAGATTCGACATCCAGGTTATCTCCCTAATCGTTTTTTACCAGCCCCGCCCGGCGCCGCCGCCGCCGAAGCCTCCGCCCAATCCACCAAAGCCACCGCCAAGCCCGCCGCCGCCGAAACCGCCACCAAATCCCTGGCCGAGACCGCCACCGAAGAACAACGGCATAAACATCATTCCGCGCCGCCGCCGCCTGAATAGACCGGGCAGACCGAAAAAGAGCAAGTAGCCAAGCATGAAAGGGTTGGTCCCGCGCCGTCTCACGCGCCCGCCGGGTGTGGCCAGGGGGCGGCCGGACAGCTTGACGCCGGCATCGGCGGCGATGATCTCAGCCGCGGCGCGCACGCCGGCATAGATCCCTCCACCGATGTCACCGCCCTTGATGCGCGGCATGACGTGGGTGTCCAGGATGGCACCGGTTTTGCCATCGGGCAGAATGCCCTCAAGCCCATAGCCGGTGAAAAAACGAATACGTTGCTCTTTTATGGCTATCAGCAGCAGCAGTCCGTTGTCCTTGCCGGCCTCTCCCAGGCCCCAGGCCTCGGCCACCCGCATACCGTAGGAAAAAATGTCCAGCGGGGCCACGCTCTTCACGCTGAGCACGGCTATCTCGACGCCGGTCTTTTGTTTTAGCTCCAGGGCCAGGCCCGCGATGGCACTGCGGTGTGGTTCACCCAGGACGCGGGCCTGGTCGACAATCGGACCACTGAGCGGTGGGACCGGGGGACCGACGGTGGCGCTTGCTCCCGGTGGCATTGCCAGCAGGATGGCCAGGGCGGTCGGCGCCAGATACCTCATAGACCGTCGGCTACCCTTACCAGTGAGCGGACTTCTTCGAGGTAGGTCTCAAAAGTATCTTCCAGACTGCCGCGGGCGAGCTTGGCTTTGCCGCGGCGGACCTCCTCAAGACGGAGAAAAACAGGCAACTCCAGGCCGAAGGTAGACTCGGTTGCGGCCAGTATGGCGGTGGGGCCATCGGGGCGGCGTTGGTCGGTAAGAAAAAGCATGCCCCGTAAGATAACTTCAAAGCCGGGAGGGGTAGCCAGCAGCAGTGAGCGCAGGGTGCGCTTGGAGCGGCCCGCTTCCAGATAGTTCTCCCACAGGTGCAGCATCTTACCACGCATCTGCTGCTCGACTTCCAGCCTCAGGTGCTCCTTGTTGAATTGCAGTTGGCAGAAAGGGTCGTCGCCGTGCAGCAGCAGGTGTTCATCGGTGATGTCGAGAAACTCAAGGGGAAAGACGTCCAACGAGGATTCGATATAGAGTTGGTCCATCACCAGGGGGGTGGGAATCCTGCGTCGCCGCCAAGCACCGATGCGCGGCTGCATACGGCGGAGTATGGTCGGGGTAAGCTCCTCGACCACCACTGCCAGAGTAAGCGGAGAGCCCTTCGGGCGGTAGCCCGAAGAGGCGGCCTCTCCATAAAGGACCACCGAGCCGAGGGCCTGGCCATGCATGTTGCGAAGCTCGGCCAGCGTGCGTTCGAGGTTGCGTCGGTCTTTTGGGTGTAGTTGCTCTGTGGAGTCAGACAATAGATGAGTTCCGTCCTTGCCAGTATTTTTCGCGCAATTTGCGCTTGTAGATCTTGCCCGATGGCTGCCGAGGCAGCTGGTCGGCAAATTCTACCGAACGGGGAACCTTATATCCTGACAGGTGTTTGGCGCAATAGCTCTGTATCTGTCCGGCATCGAGCCGGGCCTCGGCGGCCGACTCTATGACGGCGTGTACGGCCTCTCCCCATTCCTTGTCGGGAATGCCGAACACCGCGCAATCGGCCACTTCTTTGTGGCCGTGCAGGACGGCCTCTATTTCGGCCGGGTATATGTTGACGCCACCCGATATAATCATGTCGGCCCGCCGGTCGACCAGAAACAGGTAGCCATCCTCGTCCAGGTAGCCCATGTCGCCGTTGGTAAACAGGCCCTCTTTCATGCTGCGCTCGCGTTTGTCCGGGTCGCCGTAGTACTGGAAACCCTCGGAGGCCAGATTGCCCACGTACACGTCCCCGACCTCGCCGGCGGGGCAGGGGTCGCCGTCGGTCTTAAGGATGGCCACGGTTACGTCTTCGATGGCGCGACCCACACTGCCCGGGTGGGCCAGGGCTTCGGCCGAGGTGATGTAAGTGGCCATGCCGCACTCGGTGGACCCGTAGTATTCGTCGATGACCGGTCCCCACCACTCGATCATGGCTTCCTTTGTTTCCCGAGGGCAGGGTGCCGCCGCGTGTTGCACTGCCGCCACCGAGGACAAGTCGTAACGGCTGCGCACCTGTTCGGGCAGAGCCAACATGCGGTGCATCATGGTAGGGACCAGATGCAGATTGGTCACCCGGTACTTCTGGATGGCTTGCAGGGTTCGTTCGGAGTCGTACTTGGGAAGCAGAATCAGTTTGCCGCCAAGGGCCAGGACGCCGGCAGCAAACGTGCCGGGGGCCGAGTGGTAGAGGGGGCCGGTTACCAGATGGACGGGCCTGTCGCCCATCTTACAGGTGTCGCGAAAGATGGTAAGCATGTCGGCCGCCGCTTCCGGGCTGGCCGCCTCTCTGACCACCCCCTTGGGGTTGCCGGTAGTGCCCGAGGTGTAGATTACCACCGCCGGGGCCGGCCGCGGGTCGCCCTGCCAGGGCGGGCTGTCGGCCACAGCGGTTTCGTAATCGTCAAAACCTTCTCTGCCGTCGTCGCTTCGCCCGTCGCCGATACACAGACGTCGTCCGTCGAGGGCCTCCAGGCCGCGGCCGGCTTCGCGGCCGCTTTGGACAAACTCAGCCGATGTGACAAAGGCCCTGGCGTGGCTGTCGCAGAGGATGTAACGGCTCTCGTCGGACTTAAAGTGATAGTTTATGGGAACCGGATAAGCCCCCAGTATTTTAGCGGCTTTGATTATTTCAAAAACGGCGATGCTGTTTGCAAGCAGGTAGCAGAGGCTATCGCCGGCGCCCAACCCCCGGCGACTAAGGGCGGTTGCCAGGCGGGCCGAACGCTCGAGCAGGCGCTCCCGCGAGGTGAACACCTCACTCCTGTCCCTGAACTCGACTATGCTCCAATCGCCTTGTTGTTGGTTTTTCATTTATCCAAAGCGCCCTTCAATGTAGTCGGCCGTGCGTTTGTCGTTGGGAGAGATAAACAAGTCTTCTGTGCGACGGTGTTCGATGAGTTTGCCGAGCAGCATGAAGGCGCACTCGTCGCTGGTGCGTCGGGCCTGGGCCATGTTGTGGGTGACGATGAGGATGGTGTACTCGCCGCTCAGTTGGCGCAAGAGGTCTTCGATGGTCGCTGTGGCCTCCGGGTCGAGGGCCGAACAGGGTTCGTCCATCAGCAGTAACTCGGGCTTTAGCGGCAACAGACGGGCGATGCAGAGCTTTTGCTGTTGTTCGAGTTGCAAGCGGGTGGCCTGGGAGTCGAGGCGGTCGCGGAGGCCGTCCCAGAGGCTTACGGCGCGCAACGCCTCTTCCAGTATGCGGTCTTCGTTTTGACGGTTGCGCTCGCCCCTGGGCGTGTGCATGCGGTAGCCGTAAAGAACGTTGTCGCGAATTGAAAGAGGCAGGGGGTTGGGGCGCTGGAACACCATCCCTACCCGTTTGCGCAGTTCGATCAGATCGACATCGTCGGCGTATACGTCGTGCCCGTTAATCAGTACCGACCCCGAAGTAGTCACGCCTTCGTAGCGTTCGTTTATCCGGTTGAAGCAGCGCAGCAGAGTCGTTTTACCGCACCCGGAGGGGCCGATGAGAGCGGTTATCAATCCCCGCCGTACGTTCATGTCGATACCACAGAGGGCTTCGAAGGTGCCGTACCACAGGTGCAGGTCAGAGACGCTTATTGAGTCGTGTTGGCCGGCCATGATTATCCAAACAGTCCCTGCACGTACTGAAAGGTGCGCATGTCGGAGGTACGCCGGGAGAATATGACCTCGTTGCGGTCGACTTCGATGAGACGGCCGTCCAGCAGCAGGGCGGTACGGTCGGCCAGGCGTTTTGCCTGTAGAACCAGATTGGTGACCACTATGATGGTCATGGATTGTTTGAGGGTCTTTAACACTTCCTCGATTTTCATGGTGGTCACCGGGTCTACGGCTATGGAAAACTCATCGAGGCAGAGTATTTCGGGATCGAGTGACAGCGCTCTGGCTATGGTGAGTCGCTGTTGCTGGCCCCCCGACAAACGGGTTCCGAGGTCGCCCATGCGGTCCTTTACCTCGTCCAGAAGAGCGGCCTGGCCCAGGCAGCGCTCGACTATGCCGTCGAGCGTGGCGCGGTCGCGTACGCCGGCCATGCGCGGGGCGAAGGCCACGTTGTCGTAGATCGAAAACGGCAGCCCCACGGGCAAGGGGAATACCATGCCGATGCGGCGGCGCAGAGCGTTTACGTCGGCCATGGTGTCGGTGTCCTGGCCGTCGATGGCAATGCTGCCCTGGCGACTGGCACTGCTGTCCAGTTCGGTCATGCGGTTGATGGTGCCAAGCAGGGTGGTCTTGCCGGCGTTGGCCGGACCGATGATGGCCAGAATCTCATTCTCAAAAACGTCGAGTGAAATCCTATCGAGTGCGGTTTTGCCGTCGTAGCTCACCGACAGGTCGCGGATCTCTATCTTTTTGACCGTCCCCGTCACCATTTGCGCCGGGCCCTCAGGTAGGTACGAAAAGTAATAGAGATGATGTTGATGCTCAAGACTATGGCCAGCAACACTAGTGCGGTTGCGTAGGGCAGGGCCTCGGGGACATCGGGCACCTGGGTGGAGACGGTAAACAGATGCATGGAAAGGGCCATGCATTGGTCCCACACCGATTCGGGTAGAAAGGGAAGGTAGAAGGCCGCTCCCGTGAACATGATGGGGGCCGTCTCTCCGGCTGCCCGCGAGACCTGCAGGATTACACCGGTGAGGATGCCCGAGACCGAGTTGGGCAGGACCACGTGGCGTATGGTCTGCCAGCGCGAGGCACCCAGTACCCAGCAAGCCGTGCGAAATGCCATCGGCACGGAGGCCAGGGCTTCCTTGGTGCTGACGATGATTACCGGCAGGGTCATCACGGCCAGCGTCAAAGAGGCTGCGAGAATACTGGTGCCCATGCCGAGGAAGAGAACAAAGGCACCCACCCCGAACAGGGCGTGCACGATACTGGGTACCCCGGCCAGGTTTACGATTGCCAGGTTTATGATGCGGGTGATCCAATTGTCACCGGCATATTCGTTCAGATAGATGGCTGCCAGTATTCCCACCGGCGCGGCAACGGCCAGCGAGATGCCGACCAGCCACAGGGTTCCCACGATAGCCGGAAATATGCCGCCGGCCGTCATGCCCGCCGTCGGCGAGGCCAGCAGGAACTCCAGACTCAGGGCCGGCGCCCCTTTGCTTACCAGCACCCCGATGATGGCAACCAGGGGCAGGATCAGCAGCGCGGTGCCGATACCCAACAGGCCTATGGCCACGTTTTCGCGGCGGCGGTTGGCTTGTGAGACCGCGCTGGGGGCAAAGGGTGAAGGGGCGCTCACTTCTTACGCACCCCCCGTACCAGAAGGTCAGCGCTTAAGTTTACGACAAAGGTAAGCAGGAAGAGCAACACCCCGATGGTAAACAAGGCCTGGTAGTGGTCGCTGCCATGGGCCGTTTCTCCCAACTCGGCGGCGATTGTGGCCGTCAGCGTGCGCACCGAGTCCAGCGGACTGGTGGGGATGTTGACGGCATGGCCGGTGGCCATGAGTACGGCCATGGTCTCGCCTATCGCCCTTCCCACCCCGAGCAGGACGGCGGCCAGGAGTCCGCTACGGGCGGCGGGCATAAGAACTTTTATCGCTGTCTGCCAGCGCGTGGCCCCCAGCGCCAGGCTTGCTTCGCGGTAGCTGTCGGGCACGGCTTTGAGTGCATCCTCGCCGATCGAGACTATGATCGGTACGCTCATAAGACCCAGAATAATGCCGGCGTTTAAGACGTTTAACCCAATGGGAGCATCGAAGATGTCGATGATGAGCGGGTTCATTATGGTCAGGCCGATGAACCCCCACACCACCGAAGGTATGGCGGCGAGCAATTCGATAATGATCTTGAGGGCTTCCTTGACCTTGCCACTGGTGAACTCGGATACGAATATCGCCGTGCCCAGTCCGAAAGGAACGGCGATGGCCATGGCCAGGGCGGTTACGCTTACGGTACCGGCCAACAGGGCCAGGATGCCGTAGCGCTTGTTGGCCACCGAGGTCGGATACCATTGGGAACTGCCGAAAAATTCTGCGAAGTCGAGGCGGTGGAGGATGAAATCAGCGCTCGAGGCGAAGACAAACAAGAAGATGCTGAAAACGAAAAATATCGCGCTGAAACCGCAGATACGGATAAGCCACTCGATGACGCTCTCCGACAGGGATCCTGTCATCAGGCGTCGGCGGCTGTTTGAACTCGCCGTAGTGTG
>JAYGCL010000040.1:0-8672 GCA_046583365.1 Deltaproteobacteria bacterium | reverse complement strand
CTACATCCCCGCAATCAATTGTGGTACAGATAGCGCGGCAAACCTCTCCCGTAGCCCAGGCAGTGTCGCCGTCGTCGCATTTCTCCGAGCTGTCGACGACACCGTCGCCACAGGCCGCCGCTACACAGGTACTCCTGCAGGCATCGGCTACGGTATTGCTGTTACTGCTGCCGTCGTCACACTCTTCGCCGGCCGTGGTATTAGTTGTGGAGTCGCCACAACTGGCCACCGTGCAGTCGCTGTCGCAGGTAGCCGACTCGCCAGAGTCGTCGCACTCCTCGCTGCCGCCGACCACCCCGTCTCCGCAAACGTTCTGCGGGGTTGCGGTAACGGTTACCGACCCGCTTGTGCCACCGCCACCGTCATCCAGGATGGTAACGGTGAAGTCGCTACTGCTCACGGAAGCAGCAGTCGGGTTGAATACGCAGGGCCTATATCAAACGGTATTGCCACCGTGCCCGCAGCGATACCACCCCAGGTAAGCTTCGCGTCACTGGTTGCGTGGTTGTAAAGGCCGAATGCCCAGCCCCCGCTTGCCGCTGTACAGTCCACAGCCGCGCCGTCCCCGCTGAAGGCTCCTCCCGTGTAGGCCACGACCATCTGGTAGGCGCCTACGGTTGAAGCCCCCGCCGAAGCCACCGTGAAGGTAATATCGTAGAGATTGTCCTCGGGCCACCCCAACGCCCCCTCCAACATGGTGGTGCTCGTAGAAGACGTCGACGAAGTCGATGACGTGGACGAAGTCGATGAGGTCGATGTGGTCGAATAGGCCGACGACCCGGCCTCAGCCTCGAGACCGCTCAAAAGGGCCGCCGAGCCCGCAACCAGAACGGTAAGGACTATGGCCAACTGGACGAAAGTAGATTTCTGTTTCATGCGTATAAACCTCTGGCACTCAGTGGGGGCGCTAGTGTGGGCCTCTTATAGCATAACTTCTCGCATTTGAGCCAACGCAAAGACCAACGAGCGTTGCGGTCATGGCCAGCCGCCCGGACGGCGGCCTAGCGGCCTCTGAATTTGGGCGGACGCTTCTCGGCAAAGGCGAGTGGGCCCTCACGAGCGTCCTCGGAACTCATTACGCGGGCGCCAATGGCCTTTTCAAGCACAAAACTCGACTCCAGACCTAAAGAACGGACGGCAATCTCCTTGGCCGTGCGCACGGCCAGGGGGCCGTTCTTACAAATAGTCTCGGCCAGAGCCAGAGCCTCTTCCATCAGACGGTCGGCCGCAACCACTTTGTTGATTAAACCCACCTCGTAGGCCCGCTGGGCGCTTATCGGACGGCCCGTGAGCAGCAGCTCCATGGCCACGGCCCAAGGGATCTGCCGGGGAAGGCGCACGTGAGAGCCGCCGGTAGGAATGAGGCCCCAGCGCACCTCGCCGAGCCCGAAGGTGGCGTGCTCGACGGCAATCCTCAAATCTGTGCCCTGCATGAACTCCAGGTCCCCGGCGATACAGTCGCCGTTTACCGCTGCAATTATGGGCTTGAAGACGTCCGAGAAAGGCCTCTTGGTGTGGTCCTCGTAACCAAGCTCGTCACCGGCCTGCAACAGCGGGATGGCTTCCTTTAAATCCATGCCCGAGGAAAAGGCCTTGTCGCCGCTGGCCGTTAAGATGGCCACCCACAGGTCGTCATCGGCACTGAACTCCTCGAAGCCGGCACCCATAGCGGCCAACATCTCGGCCGTAAAGGCGTTCCTGGCCTCGGGACGGTTGATCGTGAAGATAGCGGTGCGGTCACGCTTTTCGAAGGTAAAGGTTGCGGGAAAATCAACGTTCATCGTTTGCTCCTCGTAAACTTCGGCAGGGAAATCTCCTCGCTTACCTCATCGAAGACGACTTCAACGGCCATGTCCATCTCAAGCTCCTCCGGGCTGCAATCGGTGATCTGTGTCACCACGCGCACCCCTTCTTCAAGCTCCACTACACAAGAGGCATACGGGGTGTCGTCTTTGAAGGCCGGATGCAGGGGATAGGTAGCCACCGTCCAGGTAAACAGACGGCCCCGCCCACTTGAGGCCTGCCAGCTCCAATCAAAGGAGCCGCACTCGGCACACATCTCCCGCGGCACGTGGCGCCAGGCCTCACAATCACTGCAGCGCTGAAAGCGCAGCTCACCCTTCCTGCACCAGGCATAGAACTCGCCACCAAGGCCGTGGGTAGACGGCAAGGGTTTTTTATAATCTGCCCGCTCCCCGCCCATAGTTAATTCCTGAGCACGGCGATGCTGCCGTCTCCAAAGTCTCCCCAACCGGTCACCACACCAATGCCGGCATCTTTAACCTGCCTGGCCCCGGCCTGCCCCCTCAGCTGGCGGACGGCTTCGACTATGTGATTCATGCCCAGCACATGGGCCTCGGAGAGAAGTCCGCCGTGGGTGTTTACCGGCAACTCTCCTCCCAGTTCTATACGCCCGTCTTCAACGAAACCTCCCCCTTCACCGCGGCGGCAGAACCCGACTTCCTCGATCTGCTGCAACACCTCGAAAGTAAAACAGTCGTAGATCTGGGCGAAATCCATGTCGGCCGGGGTCAGGCCGGCCATCTCAAAGGCCCTGGGTGCAGCCGTGGTCAGACCAGTCGTGAAGATGTCTTTACGGCCGGTTATCTCGTCGGCCGGATAGGGCTGCCCCGATGCCACCCCGCTGATGTAAACGGGTGGGTTCTTGAGATCGGCGGCTCTCTCGACCGTGGTCACTATAATGGCCGCGGCCCCATCGGTTTCCAGGCAGCAATCAAAAAGACGGTAGGGATCGGTGACCATCGGCGAGCTGAGGTAGTCATCCATGGTCATGGTCTTGCCCTGCATTACCGCGTTGTCGTTGAGCTGGGCGTGCTTGCGCATGGCCACCGCGATACAGCCGAGTTGTTCAGAGGTGGTGCCGAACTCGTGCATATGGCGTCGCGCCATGAGCGCGTACCACTGGGGCGGGGCCACCAGTCCGTAGGGCAGGTAGAAGTCGCGGGCAATGGTACCGCCGGGGATGGCAAAGGCCTCCTCGGCCAGGGTCTCGCGGGCACGGCTGCCCGAGTAGGCGTTCCAACCGCCGGGAATCAGCACGTAGTCGGCCGCGCCGCTGTCCACGGCCATGGCCGCACTTTGCAGCGAGGCCACCGGCGCGGCGCCGCCCATGTTAATGGTAACCGCGTAGCGCAGGTTTTCTATGCCCAGGTTGGCGGCAAAACCCTCGGCTGTGCCCAGGTTCGGGAACGGGATTATGCCGTCGATCTGCTTGACCCCAAGGCCGCAGTCTTCAACGGCGGCCATCGAAGCCCGCAGTTGCAGGGCCAGATGGTTGAGACCCGACCCCTTGCCGCGGGTATAGGCGGTGTCGCCTATACCCACTATGCAGGCTCTGTCGCGAAGCGACCCCACCTCAGGCGGCTTTCTTGGTCCTCTTGGTCGGCTCGATTTTGGCAAGCTTGGCAAGGTTGAGGCCGAGGATCTTGGCACGGGTCTCCTCAGTGATGGGAGCGTAGCCCCACTTCTCCTGAAGCTCTTCGGGCATCTGGAGGTTGCGAATGTAGTCCACGGCCAGGCCCATGTCGTCGAATACCAGGTCCAGACCCATTACAATCTTGTCGTCACTCACCCACTGCAGAGCCGTGCCGATCATGTGGTAACCCCGGTAAGGGGAGCGGGCCAGCCAACCGATGATACCCGACAGGCTCAAGTAAAGGTTAGCGTGCTTGCCGGCCAGGCCGATGAGTTCTTCCTGATAGGGCCAGCCCATGTGGTAGGCGATGATTTTCAAGTCCGGGAAATCCAGACACACATCGTCGAGAAGACTCGGCAGGGTATGCTTTGACGGCTGCGGACAAACATAGCTCATGCCGGTATGAATCGTCAGGGCGATGTCCAACTCGCAGGCCTTCTCGTAGAACGGCCACAGGCGCTTGTCGTTGAGCGGTCCGTCCTCGGGAGCGTAGACTTTGCAGAGTTTGGCGTTGCGGTTCTTTACCAGGTAGTCGAGTTCCCATATGGCGTTGTCGACACCACGGCGGATAATAGGACCCACGTTGCACTCCAGATACATGCGCTCGGGATAGGGTTCGATTTCTTTCATTATAAAACCGTTGGTGGACATGCAGGTGGCATAGCCGGACACGTCCATCATCGATTCTCTCAAGGCAAAGCAGACATCCACGTTGAACTCATCCATGTACTTGATGAGTTCGTGGGCCCGAGGCTGGGGCATGTTGGCCCCTCCCTCAAGGTCGCGGTTGCCACCCCAGGCACGCATCACACCGTCGATACTCTTCCACCAACGCTCAAAGCCGGGGTAATAGGCCATCTCTTCCATCGACTCCGGGTTCATGAAGTGACACTCGGAAAGCGCTACAAAATGGTTGTTGTCAGCCACGTTATTCTCCTTTTCTAAAAAATGACGGCCGCACTATCCGGCGCGCCGTATTGTATCCCACAGCCGGTTGGGGCTGGCCGGCACTTCGGTAATGCGGGTGCCAAGCGGCAAGAGGGCGTCGTTGATGGCACAGATGATAGCCGCCGGTGTGGTGTGCATGGCACTCTCGCCACAACCCTTGGCCCCCAGGGGAGTAAACGGAGAGGGCGTGCACAGGGCTCTCTTCTCGGTCATCGGCACCTCATAGACACTCGGCAGAAGGTAGTCCATGAAGGTCGAGGTCAAAAGCTGTCCGTCCTCGTCGTAAACGTACTCTTCGAGCAGGGCCGCACCCACGCCCTGGGCCACCCCTCCCTGGATCATGCCATCCACCGTGGCCGGGTTGAGCCGGGTGCCGCAGTCGTCGGCTATCCAGTAGCCCTGAATCTCAACCTGTCCGGTTTCGCGGTCTATCTCGACCATGACCAGGTGACAGGCGTTGGCCGCCGTCAAGTAACTCTTGGCCCTGCCCTCCTCGTCGGCCGGGGTGCGGCCCGGCGCTGTCCACACGTAGGTGGCCTCGGGGTTGGGGTCGAGGTCTTCGGGCAACAGGTCGCTACGCGCCAGCATGGCGCCGGTAACCGAGGCCAGCGGCAGCACGGCGGCCTCAACACCGGGAATGCGTATCACTCCCTCGGCCAGTTCCAGGTTGGACGCCTCGGTCTGGAGAAGCACGGCGGCCACACGCAAAAGTTTTTCCTTGAGAAGTTCGGCCGCTCCCAGCACAGCCCCGCTTATGGCCACACCCAGACGGCTGCCACCGGGGCCGAAGTTGGGCGGCGCGGCCAGGGTATCCAGAGGAATGACACGGATGTCGTCCATCTCGGTACCGAAATAGTCGGCAAGGATCTGGGCAATCAGCGTGTACTGGCCCTGCCCTTCCAGACCAAAACCCACGCGGCAGGAAATCTTGCCGAAGATGTCCATGCTCACGGTGGCCCCTTCGGGTACCCCGATGCCCTGGACTCCGACGATGGCGTAGGCGTTCCAATCAAAAACTCCCGGCTCAATGGTGCTCACCAGGCCCAGGCCGACCAGGCGGCCCTCGTCTCTGGCCTCCGTCTGGCGACGGCGCAGTTCTTTGTATTCACCCATCTCAAGGACTGCATCGAGACAGGCCTCGTAGTCGCCGCTATCGTACTCGTTGCCACTGGCAATCGTGTAGGGAAAAGCATCCGAGGGTATGAAGTTGCGGCGGCGAATCTCGCCCGGGTCCATGCCGAGGTCGGCCGCCGCGATGTCCATCAATTGTTCGAGAACCAGGTTGTGGGGCGGCGGACCCATGCCCCGGTAGGGGGCCTGGGGCAGTTTGTTGGTGGCCACAATGGTCAAGTCGTACTGGGCTGTGGGGATGGCATAACAACCGGTAAAGGAAGCCACCGGCTTGGCACAGGAGATGGCTCCCCAGGCCTCGGCCGTGGCACCCATGTCGTCGACCAGACGTACCTTGAGGCCGGTCACCGTGCCGTCGGATTTTACCGCCAACGAGGCTTCGTAGAAACGGTCCCAGGACTGTCCGGCCCCACCGATCAGGTATTCCATGCGGTCTTCAATCCATTTAACGGGCTTACCACCGGCCTTGCGTGACAGGATGGCGGCTATGTCGACACCTCTGAAACCGCCCTTGCCTCCGAAGCTGCCGCCGTGGGGTTGGCTCATCATGCGCACCTTGTTGGAAGGAACGCCCAGAGCGATCGAGCGAAGCTGGGCCACCTGGGAGGCCGACTGGAAACTTCCGTAACCATCGACCGTACCGTCAATGGGGTCCCACGTAACCACCACGCCGAAGGTTTCCAGGGGGTTGGCACCCAGACGGTGCCAACGGAATTTTTCGCTGTAAACGTGGTCGGCCTCGGCAAAGGCCGCATCGGTGTCACCCCAGTTGAACACGCGAGAGAACATGACGTTGGTGCCCTTGTCTTCAAAAACCAGGGGGCTGCCCTCCTGGATGGCCCGGTTGGGGTCGACCACCACATCGATGGGCTCGTAGTCCACCTCGATCAGTTCCAGGGCATCCTCGGCCACATAGCGACTGGTGGCGGCCACGGCGGCCAACGGCTCACCGACAAAACGTACCTTGTCGCCGGCAAGACAATGAACCCCCCACCCTTCGGGCACAGTGGGCGTAAGGTTGGTCCAACGCCGGGCATCCTCGCCGGTGGCCACGGCCACAACCCCCTCAAGGGCCTCGGCCGCGCTCGTATCGATGGATTTGATGCGCGCATGCGGGAAGGGACTCCTCAGGATAGCCGCGTGCAGCATGCCGGGAAGAACAATGTTATCGACGAACTCAGTCTTGCCGGTGACCAGCTGGGGGTCTTCGATGCGGCGGACCTCGCGGCCTACAAAACGGCCCGGACCCCCGGGCATCTCGGCCAGGCTTTTGGGAATACTAACAGCCACTCTGATCCTCCGTGGCCGGCCTGGCTGCCAACTTGTCTATGGCCGAGCGTACGGCGGCAAAAATACTCTGGTAACCCGTGCAACGGCAGATCTGCCCGCCAAGCATGTCACGGATCTCATCGTCACCGGGGTCGGGGTTGCGTTCCAGAAGCTCACAAATCGACATCAGAAAACCGGGAGTACAAAAACCGCACTGCAGGCCGTGCTCTTCAATGAAAGCCTCCTGGATAGGGTGAAGCCGACCATTGTCGCTGAGCCCCTCGACGGTTCTCAGCTCGCTGCCGTCGGCCTGTACGGCCAACATGATACAGGAGCGTACCGCGCGGCCGTTAAAGAGCAGCGTGCAGGCGCCACAAACCCCGTGCTCGCAGCCCACGTGGGTACCGGTAAGACCCAATTCGGTGCGCAGAAAATCCACCAGTGTCATACGGGGCTCGACTCTGGCCTGGTAGGCCTTGCCGTTTACCGTAACCGTTATGTCTTTAAACTCGGCCACCTTATCTCCGTGCTAGCGTGCATCTCCCTGTTGGGCCCTGGCTGAGGCCTCGGCCAGGGCGCGGCGGCTCAGCACACCGGCCAGGTGGCGGCGAAACTCGGCGCTCGCGTGAACGTCGCTCAAGGGTTCGTCTATTTCCTCGGCGGCCTTGGCGCCCACCTGTTCGAACAGAGCATCTCCGGGCTTTTCACCCTTTAACATATCCTCGGCACCCGTCACCCGTACCGGCGTGGCACCAACACCAAACAAGACGATACGTACGTCCGAGCAGTGGCCCGACGGCTCCAAAGTCACCGTGGACATCGCCCCGGTAAGCGCAAAGTCGCCGTGACGACGGGTCATCTCCTGGATCGACCAACCCTGGTTGGAAGCAAGGAAGGGAAAGCTGACCTCGGTCAACAGCTCGCCGGGGTCCAGGGCGCTGGTAAGGTAGGTGACAAAGAAATCGCCGGCACCGATGCTGCGCTGGCCCGAAGGGCCCTGGGCCTTCATCTCGGCATCCAGAGTAAGGGCCAGAGCCGGATATTCGGCGGCCGGGTCGGCGTGGGCCACGCTCCCGCCTACCGTACCCTGGTTGCGGTTTTGCGGGTGGGCGATGTGCATCGTCACTGCGTACAGGAACGGATGCTTGTCGCGTACCACCTGGGCAAACTCAACGCTTCTCTGTCGCGCCATCGCGCCAATGGCCACACAACCACCGTCTTCGCGTACGTAGTCGAGCTCGCCGATGCGGGCTACATCTATAAGAAGCCCGGGACGGGCAAGACGCATGTTTAAAAGAGGCATGAGGCTCTGGCCACCGGCCAGGATTTTGGCCTCACCATCAAAATCGTTGAGCACCGAGACGGCCTCCGCAACGCTGGCCGGAGCGGTGTAATCAAATGACGGTGGTTTCATCTAAATGGTTGGCAAGCCTGCCTTGGGAGCCTGATTGGCAGCATCCCTGCTGCAACAGCCCTAGAGGATTATCTTGCGTAATTAAGGGCGTCAAGCCACCGCGGCAGCCAGAGGTGCGCAATCGGCTGTGGTCCGAAAAAGGGCCTGCGCTTACATCCAAACCCACCTGTGTTAGAACAGCCGTCGGGGGGAAACCTTAATGAGTTGGAGCAACTGGCAGGGAGTAAGCGGTGAAGGGCTTGAATTTGCCGAGATCGCCTACGAGAAGAAATTCCACGACGAACTGTCGGGAGGGCTGGCTCGGGTGACCATCAACAAGCCCGACAAGTACAACGCCATGACGCTGGCCACCGTGGACGAGATGTTCAGGGCCTTCTACGACGCCAACCACGACACCTCGATAGCCGCCATCATAGTGGCCGGGGCCGGCAAACATTTCGGAGTCGGTGGCGATGTGGACTGGGAAACCTGGGG
>JAYGCL010000035.1:0-3472 GCA_046583365.1 Deltaproteobacteria bacterium | reverse complement strand
GCAGCATGGCCCGCCGAAGCCAGGTTCCGGCCAGCCAGCGGCCCACACGCGTATACCAACTTGAGAAGTCTTTATTGTACGGACAGACTCGGACACAGATTGAACAATCGCTATTCTGCGCAGCCCAATAACCAAAACACTTCTCGCCATCGACCGTCCATTTGACTACCCCTTTGATGTTGGACTGGTTGTAGACGGTGTCCGAAGGCGGACTTGAAGGGATGGCGTTAACCGGACAGCCGGCCGAACAACGCTGACAGATATTGCAAAACTCTTTGACCCCAAACTGAATCGGTGTATCAAGCGCCAGCGGCAAGTTCGTAAAGATCTTCCCGAGCCGGACACGTGGACCAAATTCTTTCGTTATCAAGAGGCCATGCCGGCCATACTCGCCCAGGCCGGCTTTGATTGCATACGGAATCGCCAGCGCTGAGTCGTTCATACTGGCGATGGCGTTATAGCCCAGATTGCGGATGTACTGAGCGAGCGAGAGCACGACCAGTGCGTCGTGTGAATACCCCAAGCCGGTCGCTGCGCCGCTGAGGGCTGAGGGAACGGTCCGAATCAGATCGTAGTCCATGGCCTGCGCGATCACGACGACAGTCGGCAGCCCTTCAGGAATTTCCTGCGGCTTCTCGCGTTTGCTCATATCGCTGAACTTGTTGACGTACATCCAGCGTTCGTCATAGTCGGTAATGCCGATCAGGTCTGCGCCTAAGCCTTTACCGACTCGTTTGATCTCAGCCGCGGCCTCTTCCGGGCTGCCGAGATCCATTTGTTCGTCAGCAACATCCCGGTACAACGTGAACTCGTCATTGAAGCCCTCACGACGATCTTCGTCTTGTTTGAGTTCCGTAAAAATATCGCTCACGTGCCAGGTCGCATTACGCAGCGCATAATCCTTTTGCGTAAAGCCATCGACCTTACGCCAGGTCTTGAGCGGCTCACGATAGGTTTCGTAGAACAACTCGGTCTTCCGATTCCGAATGCGCTTATCCCACCACGAGCGACGAAAGACATCGTCCTTTTGATTGAAACGCTCGAAGCTGGGCAACAGCCGAAATCCAGCCGCGTTGTCTGCGGTCCGTGCCGGACTGTTGCCTGCAGGTATTGAATCCGTTTCGGACGGAGTTATCGGTATAGCTTGACCTTTGGTAGTCGGCATAGCTCTTCGTCTCTCCTCCCATGAGGATATAAAAATCACACCCTTTTAGATCTTCAGAAAATAGCTTAACTTTACAATAACGATATGAGGCCAGTAATAAGAGATTGTCCCATCCGCCGGTAGAGTTTGAGAGAGTGGACAAGATCATCTGATAGCCTTATGCGGCGCGGGCGGCAAGGGAGCGCGGGCCCAGCGCGGCAATCAAGGCGGCGGCCTGGGCCATCCCCCGGACGCGGCGCATCTTCTGACGGTGGGCGCTAATCGCCGCCGCCACCCAGCGCAGGATCTGGTGGGACCGGCGCCCTTTCCAATTCTTGACGCGGTGGATCTTCTGGCGGACCACTGAGAAGAGGGACTCGATAAGGTTGGTGGAGGCCAAACTCTTGCGCAGGTCGCCCGTGATGCCGAGGCGATGGAGGGTGAGCAAGTCCTCCCCGCCTTCATCCAGGGACGCGGCGGCCTCGGCCGAGAGCCCGGCCAGCCAGGCACGGAGCACAGCCAGTTCCCGGCGCGCGTCCGAGAGGGAGTTGAGCGCCATGAGTTTCTTCAGTCGCCAGTGCAGCGTGCCATAGGCCGACTCGGGGACATACGCGTGGAGATTACGCAGTTTGTGGAGCCAACACCGTTGGAGGAGCACCCGCTCGCCAAAGACCTGTCTCAGGGCTTTCTTGAGGGCCTTGGCCCCATCGATGACGGCCAGCCGCCGCTCACAGTGCAGCGTAAAGCCCCGCTCCTGAATAGAGGCCAAGAGGTCTCGGACGACTTCACTGTTCTCCGTGTTCCCCTCACGCAGCCCCAGCGGGATTTTCGTCATATCCGCCGTAATCCCCAAGGCGGCCACCACCATGCGGCCCCCAATCTCCAACCCCTCGATCATGACGGCCACGAACGCATACTCTCCCAGTGGCCCTTCGTTGATGCTGTCCAGATCTTTCTGGCTGGCGCGGACAAAGGCCCGGGACACCGACGAGCGCGCCACCCCCAGCTTCTCGGTGTAGCCGTCGATCACCTGCTTGTAGTTCCGGGTGCTCACGCCCAGCACCATTCGGTGGCGCATCTGCTCATCTAACAGGTCCTGGGCTTGGAGCTGGGCCAAGGTTGGTAAGGCTACCTCCCGGTTCGCCTGGCGTACGCGCGGGCGGCGGATCCCATACCGTGCCCCCTCCAGCACGACGGTACTTCGCTCACTACCGCCCCTCTGACACTGCGGGGCCGTCTTCCGGCTATACCGCGGCCCACACAACACCTCCGCGTCCTGTTCTAACAGCGCCACTGCCATGGCTAGCGCCGCCTGCTTGGCCCGCTCCAGCAGCACGCCTTGGAGGGCCTGGGCATCCAACGCCGCGAGCACCGACAATAATTTCCCTTGCTTTTCCTTCTCTACTCGTGTCTTTTGCATCTGTGGACTCCTTCCTTTCGAGGATTACGCACCTGGGGTTTTCTCCCAGGGGAGTCCACTCTGTAAACCCTAACGACTCTTGGGACATGCTCCGCAGTCAGTCTCAAGACTGCGTACCCGCGCTGGCCACCCTCATTCGTCTCTTGAGGGACATTGACGCGGCTGAGGATATATTGCAGGAGGCCATAGCTCGTGCGCTCGAAGTATGGCCGCGTGAGGGCGTCCCCGGCAATCCGGTTGCCTGGCTGGTGACGACCGGTCGGAATAAAGCCATTGATCTTCAGCGGCGATACACGCTGGAAGTCCGGCATAGTACGACAGTCCGCGCAGAAGCTGGTAACAATGTGACTGGTGAGAGCGTTGCTGGCAGGCCGGCTGCCGAGGCGGAAGTAAGCCAACATTTTGATGATGATCTGCTGCGGCTGATTTTTACGTGTTGTCATCCCGCCTTGGCTCAAGAGGTGCAGGTTTCATTGACGTTAAAGACCATTGCCGGCCTCACTGTGCCCGAGATCGCGCGGATTCCGTATGAAGTGCCGGCTGCAGCCCAATTGCCGGAACGTCTGGATGCCGTACTCGCGGTGACGTATCTGCTCTTTAACGAAGGGTACCACGCCTCGGGAAGCCCAGAGCTCATTCGCACCGACCTGTGTATTGAGGCGATTCGCTTGGCACGTATGTTGTCTCGTCTGTTCCGAGCTGAGCCCGAGGTGATCGGCCTCCTGGCGCTGCTCCTCCTCCAACACTCACGCTCTGGAGCACGCTTAGACTCAGCTGGTCACATTATTCCTTTGGATGAGCAGAAGCGCGCGCGCTGGGACCATAGCTTGATTGTCGAAGGCAGCGCGCTCGTTGAGAAAGCCCTGCGACAGCAGCAGCCTGGTCCGTATCAAGTCCAGGCCGCTGTT
>JAYGCL010000046.1:0-5337 GCA_046583365.1 Deltaproteobacteria bacterium | reverse complement strand
CCCCCACCCAACCCCGACACCCGCTCGGCCATCTTCTCGATGCCGGCCTTAACGACCTCGGCTTCGGCCACAATATCCACCCGTGACCGCGCCCGTGTGATGCCGGTGTAGATGAGTTCGCGGCATAACACGCGGGAGTCGTCGCCGGCAAGGCAAAGCACCACGCGCTCGAACTCCGAGCCCTGGGCCTTGTGGACCGTCATGGCCCAGGCCGTCTCATTGGTTGGTAGCCGCCCGCGGGGGAAACGGCGCAAACCCGCCTCGCCGCCCGCCTGGCCAAACCAGGCGTAGAGCCGTCCGTCGGCCGGGTCGGGCCAGCACACGCCGATGTCGCCGTTAAAGAGGCGCACGTTGTAGTCGTTTACGGTAACGAGCAGGGGGCGTCCTTTGTACCAGGACCGGCTCGTATCCATGCCCTTGTCGGCAAGCCGCTGTTCGACAAGCCTGTTCATACGATAGACACCGTACGGCCCACTGCGCATGTCACAAAGAATGCGAAAGCGGCCAAAGCGCTGCAGCGCATCCTCGGCGGAGCCGGCCTCGAGGTAGCTGTCGATTTCGCCGTGGAGCAACTCCACGATGTCCGACTCGTCATCGGGGCGCCCGTGGCGCGTGACCTCGCCCTGTTCGTCGTTGTCCAGAATAGCCAGGGCATCACCGGCCTTGCGGTCACGGATCGCGGTGGCCAGTTGCCCCAGAGCGCTGGCTTCATCAAAGCGATAGTTTCTGGTCAGTATGCACATCGAACCGCCAAGCGGAGACCCTTCCTCCTGCGACCAGCCGCAAAGATCACCGAATACCGAGCCGGCCTCGACGCTGGTCAGCTGGTCCTTGTCGCCCAGGAGGATCAGGCGGCCCTGCGGTGGGAGCGCCGTCAGCAGGGCGTCCATCAGCAGCAGATCAACCATCGATGCCTCATCGACAATGACCACGCCGAAGGCAAGAGAACGTTTGTCCCTGTACTTGGGCCTCAGCATCCCCCGCGGCGAGAATCCGAGCAGACGGTGGAGGGTGGAGGCCGCGGCCGGGTCGGGAAAACGCTTGCGCAGGTCCGCATCAATCAATCCTGCCGCGACCAACCCGTCGGCCTCTTCGGCCACCCGTTTACCGAGCGTCTCGGCCGCCTTTCCCGTCGGGGCGGCCAGGGCCACCTCAAGACCAGGCTCGGCCTGGTAGAGGAGGGCAAGGGTCCTGGCCACGGTAGTGGTCTTGCCCGTGCCGGGGCCGCCGCTTATGAGACAAAGCCTGCCGCCGAGTGCCCGACGGGCAGCCTCGGCCTGACCCTCATCATCAAACATGCCGGCGGGCAGACCTTCACCAAGCACCGCCTCGTCGGTGGCCAGTTCACACAGGTGGCGCTCCACACGGCGTTCGGCCTGCCAATAGCGATGCAGGTAAACCAAGCCGTCCTGGCTGAGCACAAGCGGGGTCGGCCGACTCCCATCACCGACCAGCGGGGAGGACTCAAGGCGAGCCCGCCATACATCGAGCGGGGGAAAGACAGCCGCCGGCGCACCGTTGTCCTCGCCCTCGGGTGCCAAGGCGTGGCCGGCCCAGTCGCCCAGACGGATACAGATATGCCCCTGGGCACGCTGGCTACTGACCAGCGCGGCCGTCATCGCCACGAGTTCAGCGTCCTGGTCGGAGGCGGCCTGGGCAAGGGCCTGCCTGCGCAGGAGATCGGCCAGGCGGAGGTCTATCTGTTCCAGGGCTACGCTCACGCCGCTACCCTCATGCCGGCTGCCGCATCGAGGGCCTCGATGAGCGCAAGAGGCGGGCGATCGCAGTACCAACCCTGGTCACCCTGGTCGTTAATGCCGCGAAGGAATACGTAGTAGACGCCGCCGAAATGTTTCTCGTAATCGTAGCCGGGCAGCCTCGCGCCAAGATAACGGTGCAAGGCCAGGGTGTAGAGATGATACTGAAGCACGTAGTCGTGCTCGCACATCGCCCGCCACATGCCGGCATCGTCGTAGTCGTCGATATGGTAGCCGAGGTGGTTCGACTTCCAATCGATGATGAACCAACGGCCCTGGTGTTCGAAGAGAAGATCGACGATGCCGCTGAGGTAACCCTCTATCTCGCGATTGTCGAGACGGGCCAGACGCGCGGCATACTCACCGGCAATTCGGTCCCGGCCGTGGCCGGCAAAGACTTGGCCCAGTCCGCCCGGGCTGAACCCGCCCAGCGGCGTGTAAAAACGCCACTCTGCGACCCGCGCCGCTGCATCGGTATCGCGCAGGGCAAAGCCGGTACCTGGAAGCTCGTGGCCACAGGTGGCCCCTACCATGGCGGCCGTGACTTCAACCGGGTCTATCGCAACCTCGTGGGCCGAGACCCGGTCGAAGGCGTAATTGGCCAGCCTCTCGGCGATGAGTTCACGTGTTGCCTGGTCGGGAAGGCCGGCCTCGGCCGTAGCCGCGGCGAAGTCGGCGTGTTCAAAAATCTCGTGCAGGCAGTTGCCGGCCGTCGGCCCCCGGGCAAAGGCAAATATGCCTTCGGGCTGGGGCTGGGCGACCGTACGCACGGGTGCAACGGCCGGGTCGCTGCGCTCGGGCAGTTCGACCTCGGTCCCCCCAGGCTCATCTTCCCTGGCCAGACTCTGGATCGCACTGAAGCTCGTCATCCACCAGGCTTTCAGTTGGCGGACAAAATCTTCCTGACCCTGCCTGCCAAGCTCACGCGGCGCCAGTTGTTCGGGGTCGACATCCTGGACACCCCATTGCCGCCGCGCAGGCATCGACTCATAGACGCTGAGGCTCATCTTGTCTTTGTTGGCATCCACCACGGCGCGAATACGCCGACCCCAGACTTCAGCCATGTATTGGTCGACGTTCTTCTCCGTCCAACACACGCGTTCTACCCAGTCGCCGGCATCGTCGCCGGCCGCCTCGCCGTCTTCGATCTCCTCGGGCTGTGCAACCAGATAACGCAGCGCCGAAGACTTGGCGCCGCCCCTACCCAACGCACCTGCAACTACGTAACAGCGCTGTTTCGCGCGCGTAAGGCCCACGTATAAAAGACGCAGGTCTTCCGACATCCGCTCGGCCTCGGCCTTTTTAAGCCTCGCTGCAATCTCGTCTTGGTCGTGGGCCAAGACCACGCGCTCGTACCCCGCCCCTTCGTGTACCAGCACAGGCCCCTTCCCTGTCGTCGGATACGACTCCCAAAGGTAAGGACAAAAGACGATCTCGTACTCAAGTCCCTTGGCCGAGTGCAGGGTAATAATCTTGACGGCATCGGCGTCGCTTTCGAGCCTCAGTTCCCGGCGGTCCGATTCGACGGCCCTGGTATCGGAACCGGTCAGAGCACGATGACGCTCGGCGGTCAGCCAGGCAAGCGTCCCGTGCGGCGAGAGCGCGTTGTCGTGGGTGGCCTGTTGGACCAACTCGATCACATGCATGAGATTGGTGAGGGTGCGCGTGCCGCCGTCGGAGCCCAGCAGCTTGGAGCGTACCCGCCGCTCGGTGACCAGGCGGGCCATCATCGGCATGAAGCCGTCGCGGAGCCAGACCTCATGGTATTGGGAGAGTTCGTCGAGAAGGCGGCTCCAAGCCGTATCATCTCCGGTCAGGCCATAGATTTCACCGGCTCCCATACCCCAGAACCGGGTGGCCAGAGCGGCCCTTACGGTGGCGGCCGAACCGGTCGGGGCCACAACGGCCGCAAGCACGCGCTCGAGTTCGCGGGCCTCCTCGCTTGCAAACACGTCGCCAGAGCCGGCAGTTACGGCCCCCACCCCGGCCCTTCGCAGTTCGGCCTGCATGCGCTCGGCTTCAACGTTGGCGCGTACCAGTATCGCTATGTCTCGCGGTGCCAGGGGCCTGCCGTCTATGGTGACGGCCCCGCCGAGCAGTTCGACGATCTCGTCGGCAACAACCCTCTCGATAAACCAACCGGCCTTTTGCTTGCTGGTATGGGGGGGCAACAGCATCCAATGCATGGCCAGACGCTGGTCACCGTCCAGCCGGGGTTTGGCGCTGGCCTTGGCCGCGCGGGCCGGCTCGAAGGCTATTTCCTCGAAGGCGAAGGGACGCCGGGCACCCGTAAACAGGGCGTTTACGGACTCGACCATCGGACGCGAGCTACGCCAGTTCTCGCCCAGCGTGTAGCTGCGCGCCGCCTCGCGGCGGGCCCTCAGGTAGGCGAAGATGTCGGCTCCCCTGAACCCGAAGATGGCTTGTTTGGGATCGCCTATTACAAACAGCGGTCCGGCGGGGAACAGATCGTGGAATATTTCGTATTGGACAAGATCCGTGTCCTGGAACTCGTCTATGAACGCGATCGAGTACTGAGCAGCCACGGCCCGTTGCAGGGCTTCGCAACGGCTGTCGTCGGCCAATGCCTCGTGCATGAGAGTAATGAGGTCATCGAAAGTCACAGTCACGTTGCGCCGCCGCTCGGCCTCAAACCGACTGTCGATCTCACGCACAAAGGACACGCGCATGGCGCACTCCAGGTGGGCGGCCGCAACACCGACTGCCTGGCAGGCTTTAAAGAAGGGCTGATTTTCGGCCCCTCCCCCGCGCTCCTTGCCCGCCTTCGAACCTTTGCCGATCACCGCCTTAGCCTTTTCGGGGACGAAGATTGCAAGGGCCGGAAACTCACAGGTGTCCCCGTCAACGAGGAATCGCTCGACGGCATCAAGGTCGTCTGCAAGCGTCGCCTCGCTGGTTTGTCCTTTCTTGTATTTATTCAGCTTCACATTGCTGAAATAGGCTTCGACATTTTCTCGGTCGTAAACCACCGCCGCCCCATCGCAGGCAGCGCGAAGACCGGCGACGGCGGCCTCAAGGTTGTCGTCGTCGGGTAACAGCTCGGTGCCGGGGTAACGGCACCAGAGGTTGTGGTCGCCGAGGAAGGGAGACTCGGGCACCCAGCCACGCTCGACCGCAACGGCAGCAAGTAACGGGTCTGCCATATAGATGCGGCGGCGCCAGAAATCGCGCGCGACATCCATGCGCAACTGTTCGGCATCCTCCACAAAGTCGGCCTGGAACGGCATACCGCTTTCAAAAGCGCGGCGTTCAAGGGTCTGCTTGCAGAAACTATGTATGGTGCAGACCGAGAACTCGTCGAAACGCAGCAGGGTATTGCGCAAGGTCTCGGCCAACTCGGATCTCTGCTCGTCTGTGCGGCCCTCGCCAAGTCCCCTGATGAACGGTGTTACCTCTGCCAATGCCTTTTCGTCGAGGATGCCCGTAAAGACCATATAGGCCTCACTCACAAACCTGCGTATGCGGTCGGCAAGCTCCTCTGCCGCGGCCTTGGTAAAAGTGACCACGAGTATCTCTGAAATATCGCGCCGCGGCTCTTCGATGAGGGCACGCAGAACCA
>JAYGCL010000013.1:0-31626 GCA_046583365.1 Deltaproteobacteria bacterium | reverse complement strand
GCCGATACCAAGGCGATTGCCCGAATCAGTCAACCCGACTTCAGCCGTTGTGGGGCCAAGCTGGTCTCTCGTCTCGGCAAACTGGATGCCAGGTATGGCGATGCCTGACCCGTGCGGCGTGGGAGCCTCATCGTAGAGTTGCAGAAAACAGGGCCCGGCATCACCAACAGCTACGCCTATGCCTGTGAACCCCGCAGTAAGTGGTCGGCGCTTGATACGGCACAGACCGATGCCCTGGTTGCTGATTTTCTGTCCACCGCTCATATCTGGCAGCGCAACGCGCCAGAGTAGCGCTCAGTCTTCCAGTACTTTCTCGTAGAATAGATAGCCCGTGGCCAGGCCCAGCGAGCTCAGTACGTGCCAAGTGGCGTGGCCTTGGAAGAAGTGATTCTCGGGGTCACAGAGTACACGCGAGACATCGAGTACCGAGAAGGCAGAGGCAAGGGCCATGATGGCAAGCATCAGGTAGAAGAAACGGTAGTCGGGGGCCCTTTGGGGCGAGCGCATCAGCCTCAGTTCACTGCCGATCAGTGTGAGCATCAGCACAAACACGATGCCCTGGATGGGGATTCCCAGCAGGTAGAGGGCGATGACCAGCAGACAGCCTGCCGTCACACCCCACCCAAGGGCGCGCAACTGGGAGCTTCTCTTCAGCAATCCCATTCTCTGCGCGTTGAGGGTCAGAGTAATACCGATGAAGACGAACATCCCGAGGAAGTCGAAGAACTGAAAAAAGAAGGTGTAGGATGCGTGGTAGATAAACGAGGCCGCGCCCAGCAGCACCGCCGCCGGTGCAAACCAGGCCAGGCGGGGGTCGCGGCCACGGGCCCTCTTCCAGACGAACAGGGCGAGTATGAAGAAGGCCAGATTTGACCAGGTGTTGGCCGGTTCCACGATCCAGGCGCAGCGGGGGGCTTCGCACCAGTTGATGTTGGGCAGAGCCCAACTGCTGAGCTCATACCAGGGGCAACCGGGCTCCAGAGGTGTAACGGCCATCGTCAGTATATCGTTCCCACGTAGCGGGTCATGATGTCCAAGGCCAGCAGTACCAGCATGGATGCGGCCAGGGCCTCAAGCACGGTGCGGCTCAGAGTCCAGTCCTCGTCTTTTCCCTCATCCAGGCGGTAGACCAGGGGAAAGCTTATTACAAAGTAGGCGGCGTAGTAGGCCGACCCCCAGCGCAGCATACGCGGCAGGTCCTGGTAGTAGAACTGTTCGGCGATCGGCCCGTTGGTCATAGCGAGGGTCTCGGCCCAGGCAAAGAAGTAGGCGCAGACACAAACCGCCAACGGCCACAGCCAGCGGTGGCGGCCGAGTGCGGATGTCTTGAAACGCCGAAGGACCAATAGTGCGCAGGTGTGGTAGCTGATGAAATAGAAGTAGGCCGAGGTGTACATGATGGTGGGTACCGATTGCTCGCCCGAGCCCACCAGGGTCGAATCCAGGCGCCAGTTGAGTTGGGGGTAGTCGTAGACCATGCCGAGTACGTCGAAGAAGTACTCCGAGCCGAAGTAACTACCGGTGCCCGCAAAGACCGCCATCCATAGGTTGAACTTAAACCAGTAGCTGCGCCACCAGGGTCTGCCCAGGTCCGACTCATTGCGGATAAGGGCCGGCACGACTACGGCCGGAGCGGCAAGGATGAGCATGGCCAGGTTGAGGGGGCCGTCGCCCCAGCGGCCGCCGGCACCGCTGAGCATGAGCAGGGCCATGCCGGCAATCCAGTAGGGGGTGTAGAGGAGGAAGAACTTTTCGCCCCAGGCCTTGCTCGGATTGTTGGAAAACCACACCGCAGGTGCCCTCAGGCGCCAAGACGCCGGTAGCCGATGGGGCAGGGTTGGCGGGGAAGCACCACCATGCGGGTGCAATCGTCCTGGTAGCTGTCGGGGTCGGCGGCAAGCTCAAACTCATAACTGCGCAGCATGATGCTGAAGATGGCCTTCAGCTGCATGATGGCAAAATTGGCTCCCAGACAGCGGTGTGGTCCGCCGCCAAAGGGTATCCAGGCCCAGGGTTCGCGTTTGTCTTCGGCCCGGCGGTCGTCGTAACGGTCGGGGTCGAAACGTGAGGGGTCGGCAAAGCAGTCAGGGTCGCGGTGGGATATGGCAGGCGATACCGCCACCAGGCTGCCTTTGTCGATCACCGTACCATTGTAAGTAAAGTCTTCGAGGGCGGTACGCAGCAGCATGATAAGGGGCGGGTGCAGCCTGAGAGTCTCCTTGATTGTGTTTTCCAACCTCGGCATCTCACGCAGGGCCTGATGGCTGACTTCACGGCCGTCGGCGTAGAGGGCGTCGATTTCGTCGCGTACGGCACGCATGTGCTCGGGGTGGCGTAACAGTTCGGTGAGCGTCCATGCCGAGGTTGCCGAACTGGTGTGGTGGCCGGCAAACATCGTTGAGACCAGGATGCCGGTAATCTGCCCTGTGCTGAACTTTGGTTTGTCGCCATCGCTGATGGCCAGGAGCACGGCCAGCATGTCTTTGTGTTCGCTGCCGTCACGGCGGCGGGCCGCTATGATCTCTTCTATCATTCCGACCAGGCGTACGCGGGCACGGTCGCGGACACGGAAGGCTTCAATGTCGGCAGAGGAGTCCAGGAAACCTATGGCATCCGTGCCGCGCTCAAGATCGTGGTAGGCGCGCGCAAACTCGGGGCCCAGACATTCACGGAATTTGCGGCCTATGAGACAGGCGCTCGATGTGTAGATGGTCAGTTCGGTGGTGAAATCGAGCAGGTCCAGCTCGCCCTCATCGTCGAGGCCCGCGAGCATGCGCTCGGTCTCGTGAGCGATGATCTCGGCCGAACGGCGAAGGTTTTCATCTCGCAGGGCCGGGGTACGCAGGGTCTCGCGGCGGCGTTGGGGGGGAAGGTCATAGACCACTCCCTCGCCGAAGATCGGACGCATCATCTCATTTGAAGTCGGTTGTGGGTCGAGCTGCTCGTCGCTGCTGCGGAAGAAGGCCTCCTGGGCCCGCGGGCCGCTCATCAAGACGACACGGCGGTCGAGCATGCGAAACTCGCCCAACTCGCCACATTCGCGTTTCACGCGTGCGAGCAACTCAAGGGGATTGCTGCGCAGTTCGGGCAGGTTGCCCGTGGCCGTGTCGCCGCCGGATACCCGTGGGATGGACTGACTCACAGTGCCGCCGCCTTGCCCCGCTTACCTTTTGTAGTGTCCCGGGGGCAGGCCCGAAGCGCCGCTTATACGCTTGAGCATGGCCGGACTCAGTTTACCGGCCTTGCCCATCTCGGCGAACAGGGCCCGGGCATTGCCGGTGTCGAAGAAGTCCCGCTGCCAGGACCATTTGAAATTCCCGGCGTAACGGAAGTGAGAACCGCCGACCCCGGCCGCTTCATAGAAGCTGCCGTCTTCGCGCCTGGCATCGGAAATTTGTTTCCAGAAAGCGACGATCTCGCCTTTGTTCTCGTCGATGAGGACAGTTTCGTAAGGGTAGGTCCAGCCCTCGAGCCCTTCCATTTCCAGACCCAGGGCCCACTGGCTGATTTCTTTGTGTCCGCGGGCGACGAAATCCGTCGTCGGGCCGCTGTTCCAATGGTACTCGGCATCCTCGGTGTACAGCTCGGTCATGGACGTCCAATCCCCGCTGGCCTCGGCGCGGCGGTTGGCCTCGAGCCAACGCTCCATCATCTCCTCAAGTTCCTGGCGTGGGAATGCGGGCATCTATTCCTCCTTTTCCAGCGACAGGGCTGTCGTCGGGCAGTATTTTACCGCCAACTCGACCTTTTCTCGAAGCTCTTCCGAGGGGCTTTGGTCCAGTATGGTCAGTTCTCCGGTCTTGTCGTCCACCTGGAAAACCTCGGGGGCCTCGGTCATGCATACCGCGTGTCCCTGGCAGAGAACGTAATCTACTTTGATCTTCACAGACGGTGATCCTACCTGATTTCCCTCTTGTGTCGAGACAGGCTAGGCCTTGGCGTTGTGACGAGAGCAGGTTTCATCGGGCTTGGAAATATCGGCCGCCCCATGGCTGCCCGGCTGGTCGCGGCCGGCTTTGAAACTCACGTCTACGACCTGTCCTCCGAGGCGCTCTCGGGTCTGGCCAGCCTCGGCGCCCACCCGGCCTCTTCGGCCGAAGAACTGGCGGCGGCAAGCGACGTCATCGGCATCTGTGTACGCAGCGACGACGAGGTTCGCACGGTTGTAACCGGCCCGGCAGGAGTGCTCGACGGGGCGGTCCCTGGGGCGGTCGTCGCCATCCACTCTACGGTACTGCCGGCCACGGCGGTGGAAATGTCTGAGGCCGCCGCCGCCAATGGCGTGGGCCTGGTCGATGCCTGTGTCACCGGGGGCGCGGCTGGTGCCGAGGCCGGCACGCTCACTTACATGGTGGGCGGGAATGATGCCGATATTGAGAAGTGCCGCCCGGTATTCGAGAGTTCGGCGTCCAGGATTATTTGCACCGGGGGAGTAGGCACGGGTGCGGCGGTAAAGATCTGCAACAATGTCATCACCTACCTTGAGTTTCTGGCCGCGCGTGAGGCCTTCCGGCTGGCCGAGGCCGCCGGGCTTTCGGTCGATACTCTGGAGGAGGTGACCCGTTCCAACGGCAATCTTACCGAACAGATGCAGGCCTTTCTGGGACTGCACAAGATGCCGGCCGAGCAGCGCCAGGAGGCCGGTATGCGCAGTCTGCTCGAGGGCTTTGCCGGCCTGGCTGACAAGGACCTGGCCTCGGCCCTTGAGTTGGCCCGCGGGGCGGGCCTACGGCTGCCGGGCACCGAGGCCTGTCGCGGGCTGGTCCGCGACATCTACGGTCTGGACGACTAGCCGGGCAGTCGGCCGCGCCCTGAAAATCCCCCTGGGATCAGTGAGCGGTGGGGGACGTGTCAGCGCCCCAATAAAACTGCAATCGAATTACGACGTTCCCTCCTTTAATCAGGGCACACCGGCCCTGGACGAAGGGCTACAGCAGCGGGCTTTACCCAACGAAGAGAACGGTCTTGGCAGAGCCTTACTGCGCGATGTGAAAGCAGCACTGACCGGCAAAAGCGATGCGTGATGGCCTGGTCGGAGGCCTCTCGACACATATGGTCAGTCAATGTAGGTGTGTCACAACCCGCCCCTTGGGCCGTCCAAGAGACGCCAGGCGTATGAGAAGACAAGAGGAGTGATGAGATGACACAAGACGATGTTCGTTCCGCCATCGAGGGCGCCAACAAGAAGTGGGAAGCCACCGCAAGCCGTGGAGACGGTCCCGGCGTGGCAGCCCTCTACACCGCCCAAGGCCAGTTGTTTCCCCCGCTTCCCACGCTGGGCGATCTCATCAGCGGGACCCAGGCGATCGGGCAGTTTTGGCAGGCTGTGTTCGATTCCGGTGTCCAGGGCGTATCCCTTGTTACTGTGGAGGTGGAGAGTCACGGGGACACAGCCTATGAGGTCGGAAAGTTCGAACTCCGAGGCGCGGACGGCAAAGTGTTGGACTACGGGAAGTACATCGTCATCTGGAAGAAGGAAGGCGATTCCTGGAAACTCCATCGCGACATCTGGACCACCAGCGGGACTCCGGCCGAACTGGGCTAAGACCAGTCTCAGCTTGCCACACACCGGGTGCCCTTCTAGTCTGTGCCCCACGTTTGGAGGAAAACCAGATTGAGCAATACCGTGAGCACCGAAGACAAGGGAGGCCCGCCGCCGCGCTGGGTTCTTAAGACCATGACCCGTCTGCACGTAGTGCTGCACAGGATGAGCGCGGGTCGTCTGTTCAATACTTTGGCGGGTGACGAGGTCTGTTTCGTCGATATGACGGGTGCAAGGAGCGGTCGCACGTTCACTATACCCCTGATGTACGTGCCGCACGGTAGGGGCCTGCTCCTGGTCGCATCGATGGCTGGTGCGCCAAAAAATCCGACCTGGTACCACAACCTCGTCAAGAACCCGGATATTGAGATCACCTACCGTAGCGATCGCAAGAAGTTCAGGTCGCGGTTGGCAACAACGGAGGAAAAGTCCGGCCTCTGGCCGGTATGCTATCAACACTACGCGCCCTTTGCGGATTACAGAAAACGAACAGCCCGCGATATCCCTATCTTCGTCTGCAATCCCGTTTCAAACGGTTTCAGCACTTAACGATGTAAGGGCACGCTCCAGGTGGCGGAGAGGGTGGGATTCGAACCCACGGTACCTTTCGGCACACACGCTTTCCAAGCGTGCTCCTTAAGCCGGACTCGGACACCTCTCCGTTAGCAAGGGGCCAGCCGCCAGGGCCGGAAAGGCGCAGGCTACAGCGCCGGGTTGTAAGTTTCAACGCAGGCCGTATTGCGCCTGTCGGCCAGGGTTGCTACTCCCTCGCTGTTGCTGCCAGCCGTCCCCTGCTACGTATATAGACACGCCCGTTATGTCCTACCAAGTCCTAGCCCGCCGTTGGCGCCCCCTCACTTTCGCCAGCGTAGTGGGCCAGAAACACATCACTGCAACCCTGGCCAATGCCATAGAGCGCGACCGAGTGGCCCACGCCTTTCTGTTCACAGGCACCCGGGGTGTTGGCAAGACCACGGTGGCACGGCTGCTGGCACGGGCGCTCAACTGCACCCAGCGCGACGGTGCCGAGCCCTGCAACAAATGTCCTTCGTGTGAGGGGGCTTTGTCGGGGTCCTCGGTAGACGTCATGGAAATCGATGGCGCATCCAACCGTGGCATCGACGAGGTGCGCGATATCATTGCAGCGGCCCGCTATCTGCCGGCTTCTTCGCGTTTCAAGATTTACATCATTGACGAGGTCCACCAGCTCACCACGCCGGCCTTTAACGCTCTTCTCAAACTGCTAGAAGAGCCCCCCGCCCACGTCAAATTCATAATGGCCACGACCGAGGCCCACCGCCTTCCGCAAACCGTGCTTTCGCGTTGTCAGCGCTACGACTTCCGCCGCATCATTCGAGATGAAATCAGCAGCCACCTGGTGCTCATGGCCAAGGACGAGGGCGTGGAGGTGGGAGAAGACGCCGTCGCTCTTATTGCAAGAGAGGCCGACGGCAGTATGCGCGATGCCCAGAGCCTGCTCGAGCAGGTGCTGGCGGGAGCAGATGGGCCGGTTGGTGCCGACCAGGCCGCCGAGTTGCTTGGTCTTGTGGGACGCCAGGCCGTAGCTGACACCGTACGGGCGGTGGTTACCGGGGATGCGGCCCGCGTGGTGGAGATTGTTGCCGATTTGGATGCGGTCGGGGCCGACCCGGAACGATTTCTGGCCGAGGTGCTGGGTCTGTTGCGTCACGTGGCGGTTGCCCAGGCCGCAGGCCCCGACAGTCTGGGCCCGTCGGCTGTTGCAGCCGACAAAGAGACGGCCAGGGACCTGGCAGACAAGCGTAGCCGTCTGGACGTTCAGCGTATCTTCGGGCTGTTGCTGGCCACGGCCGAGGATTTAAAGCGGGGTAGTCAGCCCGAGTTGGTGCTTGAGATGGGGCTTTTAAAAGCCGCATCTTTAGACAAGGTCGAATCGGCGGCCGAGATACTCAAATTTCTGCAAAGCTCGGGTGGTGGCGCGTCTGGCCCGAGCCCTGCGGCGGTGGCCGCGCCAAAGGCCGCTCCTCCTCGTACGGCCGGGGGGTCTGTGGCACCACCGTCGGCGCCCGCCACTGCCGAGGACGGCTCGGGAGAGAACGCCCAGTGGGAGAGGGTCCTGGATGCCGTGCGTAAGCGCTTGGGAGTAAACGTCTACGTTACGTTGAGCAACTGCGAGTTTGTTTATTCGGACCAGGACCAGCTGGTCCAGTTGCGCCCGCTATCATCAAATTTCAGCCAGGTGCTGGACGTCGCCGAAACTATAGAGGCACTCAAAGAGATCGTGGCCGAGCAGTTCGGGGCGGGTACCGGGCTTGAGGTGATCAGCCACACCAAAACGGCATCCAACGGGGTGTCGATGCACGATATAGAGAAGCAGAGAGCGGCCAAGATGAAAGAGGAAACCTTGAAAGACCCGTTGGTCAGCGAAGCCCTCGATGTGCTTGGCGGCAAGATCGACAGCATTTCCCCTCTGGACGATTGAGGCCAGGGGCCCAGACCAGATCAACTGCAAAGCAGGAAGAAAAGGAGACGATAAGAGGCAATGGCCGATACTAACACTTTGGATATGTTCAAGCAGGCCCGTGATCTGCAACAGCGCATGAAGAAGGTGCAGAAGCGGGTGGAGAAGGTCGAAATAACGGCTGACGCCGGCGGCGGCATGGTTCGCGTGACCATGAGCGGTAAGCTCGAGGTCAAGCGGGTTGAGATAGAAAGCACCTTGGTAGCCGCTGGCGACGTTCGGATGATCGAGGATCTTGTGGCCGCGGCGGTCAACCAGGTGCTCAAAAAAGCCCAGACGTTTATGGCCGATGAGATGAACCGCGCCACCGGCGGGCTGAACATTCCGGGGTTGGGATAAATTGGCCTATACCCCCACACTGGCCAGGCTTATCGAGTTGCTTGCCCGCATGCCGGGCATCGGCGAGAAGAGCGCGTCACGGCTCGCGTTTTTCATCCTCAAGAGAGAAGAGGACTATGCCAGCGAACTGGCCGATGCGATCAGCCGTCTGAGAAAGGAAACGATGTTTTGCAGCCGTTGTTTCTCGCTCACCGACAGCGACCCCTGTCTGTTGTGCAACGACGACAGGCGAGACGACTCTGTGTTGTGTGTGGTGGAAGAGCCTTCCGATGTGATCGCGGTGGAGCGGAGCCACGGATTTAATGGCCGTTACCACGTTTTGCACGGTGCTATATCCCCGCTTGACGGACGCGGGCCCGAGCAACTGAAGATCACCGAGCTGCTTGGCAGACTGGAAGACGGAGGGGTCAAGGAGGTGCTGGTGGCAACCAACCCTACCGTCGAAGGTGAGGCTACGGCTGTGTATCTGGCCCGTTTGATAAAACCTCTGGGCGTTGACGTCACCCGCATCGCCCATGGTATTCCGGTGGGTGGAAATCTGGAATACGCCGACCAGGTTACCCTCAGCAAGGCCATTGAGGGCCGTCGTCGCATGTAGAGGGTCCGGTTTTTTATTGACACCGCAGCAAGTAGACTCAATACAAGGGGGTGTCCGCAAACAGGCCGGGCGCAAAGGAGCGGGTATAGCAGATGGGCATTCAGGTAGGACAAGAGGTAGCGGATTTTTCGCTTACGACTTTCGAGCCGGAAGCCGGGGGTTTTGGAACCTTCGACCTGGCCAAACAGAAAAGCGACGGTCGCTGGACCCTGCTCTTTTTCTATCCCGCCGACTTTACCTTCGTTTGAGCGACCGAATTCGCTGCTCTGGCAGAGCAGCATGAGCGCTTCAAGAAGATGGGTTGCGACATCTTAACCGTCAGCACCGACACTCAGTTTGTACACCTGGCCTGGCAGCGCGAAGAAAAAGAGCTGGCCGCGGTCAAGTATTCCATGGGTGCCGATCCTACCGGTGAACTGGCCAGAACCTTTGGAGTTTATATAGACGGAGTAGGACTTGCCCTGCGTGGAACCTTCCTCATAAGCCCCGAAGGCAAGCTCATGAACGCCGAGGTTAATTTCCTCAACATGGGGCGTAACATCGACGAGACTATGCGCAAGTTTAAGGCCAATCTCTATCTTCTCAAAAAGCCCAGTGAGGGCTGTCCGTCCAAATGGAAGGAAGAAGGCGACAAGACCCTGACCCCCGGTCCCGAGTTGGTCGGAAGGGTGCACGAAGCGCTGGCCGACTGAGACTGAATTCTTTTTAGATGGACCTGCCGCCGGTCTCTACGGTGGCGGGCGACAGCGGCAGACGGGACTCTCCCATCAGCCAGCAGTCGACTGCTTGGGCCGCTTCGCGGCCTTCCCAGATAGCCCAGACCACCAACGATTGGCCTCTGCGGCCGTCGCCGCAGGCGAAGACCCCGGGTTGGGAAGTCATGTAGTCGGTGCCGGTCTTGATGTTGCCGCGCGGGTCCAATCCCAGGTCCAGGTCGGCGAGCAGCCCTTCCTTTTCAGGTCCCACAAAACCCATGGCCAGCAGGATGAGGTCGGCTTTAATCTCGAACTCGCTGCCGGCCAGTTCTTTCAGCTTCGGGTGGCCTTGCTTGTCCTTGTCCCATTTAACCCGTACGGCCTTAAGTGAGGTAACGTGGCCGTCCTTGCCGGCAATGCTCTTGGTGGAAACAGCGAAATCCCGCTCGACTCCTTCCTCGTGGGAACTCGAAGTCCTCATGATCATGGGCCAATAGGGCCAGGGCATCTCGGCGGTACGGGCATCGGGGGGACGTTCGAGGATTTCCAGTTGGGTTATGTTGGCAGCCCCCTGGCGGTTGGAGGTGCCGATGCAGTCAGAGCCCGTGTCGCCGCCTCCCATAACGATAACGTGTTTGTCCGTCGCGGTCAGTTGGTTGGGCACTTCGTCGCCGGCCACGCGCTTGTTCTGCTGGGGTAGGAACTCCATGGCGAAGTGTACGCCACTGAGGTCGCGTCCATCCACGGGCAGGTCACGGGGGACGGTTGAGCCGACGGCCATGATCACGGCATCAAAGTCCCGGCGCAGGTCGTCGGCCGTGAGGTCCAGGCCAACGTTTACCGAGGTACGAAAGGTCACGCCCTCGGCCTCCATCTGTACGATGCGACGGTCGATGAGGTGCTTTTCCATTTTAAAATCGGGGATGCCGTAGCGCAGCAATCCTCCGATCCGGTCGGAGCGTTCAAAAACCGTTACTTCGTGGCCGGCCCTGGCCAGTTGCTGGGCGGCCGCCAAGCCGGCGGGCCCCGAACCTACCACGGCCACCTGTTTGCCGGTGCGTAGCGAAGAGGGCTCGGGTTTCACCCACCCCTGGCGCCAGGCGTGGTCAATGATGTTGCGTTCGATGAGCTTGATGGTGACCGGGTCGTCGTTGATGTTGAGCACGCAGGATTCTTCGCAAGGGGCAGGACATATACGGCCGGTAAACTCGGGGAAATTATTGGTCGCGTGTAGAGCCTCGATGGCCTCCTGCCAGTGGCCTCTGTAGATGAGGTCGTTCCAGTCCGGGATAAGGTTGCCCAGGGGGCAACCGTTGTGGCAGAAGGGAATACCGCAATCCATGCAGCGGGCCCCCTGGTCTTTGAGCGCACCTTCGGACAGCTTGGCGTCAAATTCACGGTAGTGTTGCAGACGCTCCCCGGGCTCCTCCCTGCCGGGAGTCTCGCGTCCGTATTCCATGAAACCAGTTATCTTGCCCATGGTTGCTGGTCCTATACCGCGGCGAGCTTCATCGCGTCGGAATCGAGATGCATCTGTTCGAGCACCTTGCGGTACTCGGTTGGAATGACCTTGACGAAGCTTGTGCAACTCTCTTCCCAGTTTGCAAGCAGTCGCTGTGCAACTGCGCTGTCGGTGTACTGGAAGTGGCGCTGGATGATCTGGTGGAGTTGGTTGCGGTCGGCCTCGGTGTCAACCGCGAAGACCTCGACCATGCCGGTGTTGCAGCGTTCGGCAAAATCGCCGTCTTTGTCGAGTACATAGGCGACACCGCCGCTCATGCCGGCGGCAAAGTTACGCCCGGTGCTGCCCAGGCACACCACCGTGCCACGGGTCATGTACTCACAGCCGTGGTCACCCACACCCTCGACCACGGTAACAACTCCGCTGTTGCGTACGCAAAAACGCTCGCCGGCACGGCCACGTATGAAGACCTCGCCTCCGGTAGCACCGTACATGGCAACGTTACCGATAAGGATGTTGTCTTCGGCCACGAAAGTAGCCGCGGGGTCGGGGGTGATGACCACCTGTCCTCCCGACATGCCTTTGCAGAAATAATCGTTGGCATCGCCGTGAATTCTCACGGCAATGCCGTTGGCCAGGAAGGCACCGAAGCTCTGGCCTGCCGAGCCCGTAAGGTTAAGGCGGATGGTGTAGGGCGGCAGTCCCTCCTCGCCGTAGCGACGGGTGAGTTCGCCCGAGAGCATGGTGCACACCGTGCGGTTGGTGTTGCTTATGGGCAGATCGATCTCAACGGCCTTGCGTTCTTCCAAGGCCGGGCGGGCAAGCTCTATGATTCGGTTGTCGAGGGCCTTGTCGAGGCCGTGGTCTTGTTTCTCTGTGCCGCTTATTCCCACCCCGGGGCCCGCTTCGGGGGCGCGCAGGACGGAACTGAAATCCAGACCGCGGGCTTTCCAGTGCTCGATGGCCGGGCTCACTTCCAGGCGGTCCATGCGGCCGGTCATTTCCTGGATGGTGCGGAAACCCATGTCGGCCATGATCTCGCGCATTTCCTCGGCGATGAAGGTCATGAAGTTGATGACGTGTTCGGGCTCGCCCGCGAAACGCTTGCGCAACTCGGGGTCCTGGGTGGCGATACCCACGGGGCAGGTATTGAGGTGGCACTTGCGCATCATGATACACCCCGAAGACACCAGGGCGGCGGTTGCAAAACCAAACTCATCGGCCCCCAGCAGGGCGGCTATGGCTACGTCACGGCCGGTTTTCAGTTGGCCGTCGGTTTCCACCCGGATGCGGCTGCGCAGGTCGTTTTCCACCAGTACCTGCTGGGTCTCGGCCAGGCCGAGTTCCCAGGGGACACCGGCGTGCTTTATAGAACTCAGGGACGAGGCACCGGTGCCGCCGTCGTGGCCGCTGATAAGCACCACGTCGGCTTTGCCCTTGGCCACACCGGCCGCGATGGTACCAACTCCCACCTCGGCTACCAGCTTTACGCTGATACGCGCACGCGGGTTTGAGTTTTTAAGATCGTGGATCAGCTGGGCCAGGTCCTCGATCGAGTAGATGTCGTGGTGGGGGGGAGGAGATATAAGTCCCACCCCCGGGGTCGAATAGCGGATGCGTGCTATTACCTTGTCAACCTTGTGGCCGGGTAACTGTCCGCCTTCGCCGGGTTTGGCCCCCTGGGAGATTTTTATCTGCAGCTCATCGGCGTTGACGAGGTAGTTGATGGTGACGCCAAAACGTCCCGAGGCAACCTGTTTGATGGCACTGCGGCGCGAATCCCCGTTGGGCAGGGGGACGAAACGCTCGGGGTCTTCGCCACCCTCGCCGGTATTGGACTTGCCTCCCAGTCGGTTCATGGCGATGGCCAGATTCTCGTGGGCTTCCTTGCTGATAGAGCCGAACGACATGGCGCCGGTCTTAAAGCGCTTGACGATTTCGCTGGCCGCTTCGACCTCGTCGATGGGTATCGAGGGTTCGCCCTGCTTGAGTTCGAACATACTGCGCAGGGTACACAGGTTTCGCTCCTGGTTGTTGACGGCCTCGCTGTACTTGCGGAACACGCCAAAATCGCCCGAGCGTACTGCGTGCTGGAGCTTGCCTATGGTTACGGGGTTAAACAGGTGGAACTCGCCACGGCGGTGCCACTGGTACTGGCCGCCGGGGTCGAGGCCGTGGTTGTCGGCCACAGCCGGGCGATATGCCTTGGCGTGGCGCATCTCACATTCGTCGGCAATGATGTCAAAACCGATGCCTTCAATGCGTGAGGCCGTCCACGTAAAACAGCGGGCGATGACTTCTTTGTTGAGTCCGATGGCTTCGAAAATCTGGGCTCCGCGATAACTGGCCAGGGTGGAGATCCCCATCTTCGACATGGTCTTCATGAGGCCCTTGCCGACAGCCTTGGTGTAGTTTGCCACGGCCTCGTCGAGGCTGTGGCCGTGCAGGTCTCCTTTGCCGGCCAGGTTGCGCAGAGTATCCAGGGCCAGGTAGGGGTTGACGGCACTGGCACCGTAGCCCAGCAGCAGACAGTAGTGCATGACCTCGCGGGGCTCGGCAGATTCGACCACCAGTCCCACCCGGGTGCGCTGGCCGTTGCGGATAAGGTGATGGTGTACCGCCCCCACGGCCGCAAGCGAGGGGAGGGGCAGGCGGTCCTTGCCGGCTTCACGGTCGGAGAGGATGATGATCTCGAATCCTTCTTCTACTGCCTTTGAGGCGGCTTCGCACAGGCGGTCAAGGGCTTTGGTCAGGCCGCTGGCACCAAACTCGGTCTCAAAAACCATAGGCAGAGTAGTCGAGCGAATGCCGTTACGGTCGAGTTCGCGAACCTTGGCCAACTCCTGGTTGCTGAGACAGGGCTGTTCAAACTTGAGTTGGCGACAGTGGCCGGAAGTCTCATCGAAGAGGTTTTCCTGTTTGCCGGCCATGGAGTTGAGCGACATGACCAGTTCTTCACGGATCGGGTCTATGGCCGGATTGGTCACCTGCGCAAACAGCTGTTTGAAGTAACTGAACAGCGGTTGCGGCTTGTCGGACAGACAGGCCAGCGGCGTGTCTGTGCCCATAGATCCTACGGGTTCTTGCGCATTGAGGGCCATCGGTGTGAGCAGAACCCTCAGGTCCTCGCTGCTGTAACCAAACAGTTTCTGACTGCGTTCGAGTTCTTCGCCCTTCAGGTTGTCTTCGGTGTTGTCGGGGTCGGGGAGGTCCTCCAGCCGCACCAGGTTCTCACGTATCCATGCCGCGTAGGGTTGCTGCGACACCAACGACCGCTTTATCTCGCCATCGTCGATTATGCGTTGTTCTTCAAGGTCTACGTAGAAGGTGCGACCGGGCTGGAGGCGGTCTTTCTGTATGATGTCGGCCGGCGGAATATCCAGAACGCCGGTTTCCGAGGCCATGACCACCAGACCCCCGCGGGTAACCAGGTAGCGTGAGGGACGCAGTCCGTTACGGTCCAGTACCGCACCGATGCTGCGGCCGTCGGTAAAGGCGATTGATGCCGGTCCGTCCCAGGGCTCCATCAGGCAGCCGTGGTATTCGTAGTAGGCCTTCTTTTCTTCGGACATCGACTCGTGCTTCTCCCAGGCCTCCGGGATCATCATGGTGGTGGCGTGGGGCAGGGGACGTCCGGTCTGGTAGAGCAGCTCCAGGGCATTGTCGAAGACGGCCGAGTCGCTCTGCCCCGGTTCGATGGTCGGCACCAGTTTGGAGACATCGTCACCGAACAAAGACGATTCGAACAGTTTCTCGCGCGCGATCATCCAGTTGGTGTTACCGCGCAGGGTGTTGATCTCCCCGTTGTGGGCCAGATAGCGAAACGGTTGGGCCAGCCTCCAGGTGGGCAGCGTGTTGGTGCTGAAGCGCGAGTGGACCAGGCACAGGGCACTTTTAAAGTTGTCGTCGTGCAGGTCGGGGAAGAATCCGCGGATCTGCGTGGACATGAGCATGCCCTTGTAGACCATGGTGCGGGCCGACAGGCTGCATACGTAAAAATGGTGGGCGGTGTCCCCGCCTGTGGCCTGGGCTCGGTGTTCGGCAATCTTGCGGGCGAGGTAAAGACGTCGCTCCAGGCTGTCCTCGTCCATGTCCTGGCGGGGTTTCATGAAGACCTGGGCCAGGTGGGGGCGTGTTGACAGCGACATACGTCCGCAGTGCTGCTCATCAATGGGGAGGTCACGCCAACCCAGAGTCTCAAGTCCGGCCTCTTCACCGGCGGCTTCGAGCAGGGCCCTGGTAGCTACAAGTTCGGTGCGTGTGGGAGGCAGGAATACCATGCCGGCGCCGTAGCTGCCGGGCGCGGGCAGGTCGAAGCCGAGGTCACCGCAGGTAGCGGACAGAAATTCATGAGGTATCTGTACGAGCAGGCCGGCGCCGTCTCCCGAGTCGGGGTCACAGCCACAGGCCCCACGGTGTTCGAGGTGTTCGAGGGTTTCTATGCCCTGCAGCACCAATTCGTGGGTGCGCTTGCCGCTTATGTTGGCAACAAAGCCTACGCCGCAAGCGTCGTGCTCGCGAGGTTGGCCTTCACGCCCAAGCGGGTCTTTCGGTTGCAGCCGGTTCACCATGTCCAGATAGCCCCTCAAGGCCTGTTTGCTAAGGCTTCGCCGGGCGAGGCGAAGAGGCCCGCGACTCTAGTCGCTGTGGGTCAGCAAGTCAAAATGCCCGTAGAATACCTGCGCATCATGGTCTATATTTGACCTAAATAGGTCATATATGCTTATAATATGACAAGGTAAGGCCATATGAGAGAACTTGACGCCCAGGAGATGAAGATAGCCAAGGCCCTTGTCCGTAACCCCCGCCTTTCGGACAACCGCCTGGGCGAGGAAAACGCTATCCCCGTGCGCACGGTCAGTCGCAAACGCAGCCGTCTGGAAGACGAGGGCCTGCTGCGTTACTTCGCCGATGTGGATATGTCGGAGAGCGGCACCGGGCATTTTCGTTGCAGGCACATATACATCGTCCGTATGCGGCTTGGCATCAGTGTACGACAGATTCTTGAGGATGTGGCCAGGGAGCCCAAGGTAGCTACCGTTTTTACCCGCTGTATCTACGACTCTCACCTTGCCGAGGTCGATGGCCGGGTTGCCCTGGTGATGACCGTGGAGGGTTCTTCAGAGGCCGACGTGATTGAAAAGTTCCAGCAGGAAATCCTGCCCTTGTTGCAAAAGAACCACGGTGAGAACGCAGTCGAGGAAGTATCGACCATCAGCCTTCTCACCCCCCTGCGCATGCTGCGCAACTACCTGCCGCTGGTAAACATGCAGGGGGGAATCATACGCCCCGACTGGGACATGGACTCGATTTTTGTAGGCTGACGGGGCTTCATTCCTACCGCCCGCCTTTTGGGCTAGACTTTGGACCCATGCGGCGTATTGCAGCCATAGCGGTGGCGGTGGCCATCCTGACGGTTTTCTGTGCGGGCCCTGTTGCGGCCATGGAAGACCGGGTGGAAAAACGGCGTCGGGAACTTATACTCCCCGATGAGTACCTGGACCCTTCCTGGCCCCTCCCGCCCATCTTTGAACCGGAGAAACCCCCGGTGTTGGAAGGGGAAGACGACAGCGCGGCCGAGGATGAGGTGGACGACGGCAGAGAGGTCGAGTGGGCTACCGATTCGGTTTCCGAAGAACCGTTTGAAGACATAGACAACGACTGGGATATCTTTTCCGGCGGCGACCAGGAGCAAGGCGCCGGGGAAGAGGGCGAACAGCAAGCAATCCAGGAATAGGAGAAACGGGCTGCATGCCAAATGTGCGTAGTAAAATAGCACTCAGCGACGACGAGGTTGTCAGTTATGTTGAGGCTTCAAAGACAGTGATAATGGGGACCATCAACCACGATGGTTATCCCCATCTGGTGCCCATGTGGTATGCGGTCCGCGACGGGTTGATTCACCTACACACCTACAAATCTTCGCAGAAGGTAATCAACATACGAAGAGACCCGCGGGGCTCGGTTCTCGTCGAGGATGGCGCTGTTTATGGTGAACTCCGCGGAGTGTTTATGCGCGGCCGTTTCGAGGTTATCGACGACCAGGATTTGTGTCTGGCCATTGGTCTGATGACTGCCGAAAAATACATGGGGGTGGACAAGGAGAGTGCCGCTCCTTTTGTAAAGGAACAGGTGCGAAAGCGAGTGGCTTTGGTGTTTCATCCCGAGAAAATATCGAGTTGGGACCACCGCAGGATTGAAGGCTAGTACCACGGTATGTTGGGCCATAGGCATAACAGGCCAGGCTCAGCGACAGCGGTGCTGGCCGTACTGCTCGTGTGCGCGGTCGTGGCCTTTGGACTTGTCGCCTGTCAGTCCAAAGCGCGGCCCCGCGAGAATCCCTCCGAGAACGCGCCGGTAGTACTCTTCTTCGGCAACAGTATAACCAGCGGCCCGGGGCTTGACCCCGGGCAGGCCTTCCCGGCCCTTATCCAGGAGCGCATAAACCGTGAAGGGCTGGACTACCGTTGCGTTAACGCCGGGGTTGGCGGCCAGACCACGACCGGGGCCCTGGGGCATCTTGACCAGGCTCTGGCCCGGCGACCGGCTGTGGTGGTAGTCGAGTTGGGCATTAACGATGCGTTTCGGTCCATGGGCAGGGCAAGAACGGCCCGCAATCTCAAGCGTATTATTGAGGCCTTCGCGGGCTCAGGTTCTCGGGTTATTCTGGCCGCCGTGCTCCTTGAGCACATTCATCCGGCCCTTGGCCCCCCATTGGGCGAGGTCTACCGGGCGGTGGCCGAGAAAACCGGAGCCCTCCTTGTGCCCGACCTTATGGCCGGTGTGGCTGGGGTGAGGCTGTTGAGTCTGGCCGACGGCCTGCACCCCAATGCCCAGGGCCACAAGATTCTGGCCGCCAGCCTCTGGCCCGTGCTGGAGAAAGAACTTCAGGCCCTGCGCTTGGACAGCAGCACGAGCACGGCCGGAAAGAGGTACATGGTCGAAAAATAGCAAATGACCATTGTGGTTGAGACCAGAGCACCGAGTTTCATCTGCGGATAGAAACGTGAGCCCAGCATCACCATAAATCCTCCGAACAGGACCATGGCGTTGTAATAGATCGCCCTGCCGGTGGTCAGTGCCGTCTCGCGTGCGGCCGCCGCCGCATCGCTGCCCGTGGCCCGGCAACTGCGGAATTTGTGCAGGTAGTGGATGGCAAAATCGATGCCGATACCGAGGGCCATCCCCCCCAGCATGGTCGTGGCGATGTCGGTGGGCATACCGATATGGCCCATGCCTCCGTAGATGCTTATCAGTGACACCGCCACCGGTGTCAGGGCCAGGATTGCCAACCAGGGCGAACTGAAGGCGAACCAACCCACGATCAGCAGTAGAGGGGTAGCGATGAGAATGGTCTGGATCTGTCCCCAGTTGACGTGGTCCTCAAGACGGTAGCTCGTAAATGAGCGTCCCGACATCTTGATGTCCACCTCGACGTCGGAAAACAATTCGGCGATGAGTTTTTCGGCATGCCCGATCATCGTTCTTGCGTCCCGGGTGCTTGAGCTTCGCATGAGCGCATTGACGTGTGCGTAGCGGTAGTCGTAGTCGATAAGATCGTCGAAATCTCCGGGGTCTCCAGACATCGAATAGAGCAGCAGGTATTGGGCCACCAGTTCCTTGCTCGCGGGTATGGTCTCGTGTTCTTCGAGGCCGCCGTTCATTACGCGGTTCATGTGTTTGAGCAGTTCGGCTATTGAGAAGGTATCGCTGACCAGTTCCAGTTCCTCCATCCCCTGTTGCAGTTTGTCGATGCGTTCGAGGATCAGAGGGTCTTTGATCCCATCAACCCTGCCGGTGTCGATTATCAGGTCGAGGTCACTGCTGCCGGTGAAGTGGCGGTTGGCCACCTCATCGGCTACCCGTATGTGATGATTGGGCGGGAATTGGGCCGTCATCGAACTGTCGGTGGTGAGTTTTAAAAGGCCGGCTACACCAACGAGGACTATGACGACGAAGCAGGACAAGGTCAGGCCTGGATGCCGGGAGGTCTGTACGGCCGAGGATTCCAGCATGGTATCAAGCCATCCCCGTGTTTTTCCGCCGTCTGAGCCCAGGCGTAGCTTGGGTGGCCGCAGTGGCAACAGAACGAGAGCGGCGGGAATGAACAGGATGCTGACGACATAGGCCGAGGCTATCCCCACTGCCATGAGTACACCGAACCCGGATATCGGAAGCAGGCTCGAACTGGACATGGCCAGGAAACCGATTGCCGTGGTCAGCGAAGTCATGAATATGGGTGGTCCCATATCGACCATGGTTTCGCGCACCACGCTTTCACGGTCGTTGTTGCCGTTGCGGGCCGCTTCATAATATCTGGCGAGTATGTGTATGGCGTCGGCCGCGGCGATTGCGACTATCAATACCGGTCCAATGCTTGTTACCGAATAGACGAGTTGGCCGAACAGGCCGTGCACCCCCATCATCCAGACCTGGGTCATTGTGATTACGACAATGGGTATGAGTGCTGCGCGTACCGTCCGGAAGGCCAGGTAGAGGACCACGGTCAGCATGGCGATGCAGAATGGCAACATGCGACGGCCTTCCTGACCGATGTAGAGGTGGAACAGACCCTCAATCACGGTACGGCCGGTTACGTACATCCGTTCGGGGTGACCGGCCGCGTTGAGGCTGTCGAGATAGCTGCGGATCTTTTTGTAGGTCGATTCCCGGTCGTGCGCTCCCTGCTCCGATTCCCGGACAATGATCTGTATGCCTTTGTCGTCGCGGGCGATCATGAGGTCCCGGTACATTGGCATTGCCTCGAACTTGCGGCGCAGTTCGAGGGCTTGCTCGCGGGTCGACGGTATCTCTTCGATGAAGGGGGCGACCACCATTCCAAACTCATCGCCGGTAATGTTGTTGGCGGTTGAGATAGAGCGCAGGTCGGAATTCCTTGAAGTTTCGAACTCCGGTTGGGCGCGGAGCCATTGGGTGATTTTGTCTACCAACTCCAGGGTTTGGGGGTTGTAGATACCGTCGGGGTGGTCCTGGCGAAGAACCAGGATGAGGGTGAAGTAGTCGCTGCCGAACACTTCTTCCAGAAGGTGAAGGTTCTGGCGGGCCGGGTCCCCCACGGGGATCATGGCTTCGGGGTTTGCCTCGCTTACCAATCTGGTCAGGCCGGTAGCGAAAAAGGCTGTGGCCATGACCAATGCCACGATGGTGAGTCGCGGGTGGCCGAGGACGATGTCGATAACGCGTCGATACATCGGCTAAAAACTGTAGCGGACCGTCGTTGAAACCATGTCGTTGTCGGCAAAGCGACCGTATATACCGCCGTTGGTGCCGTCGTAGGCATGGCCGAAGAATGCGTCGGCTTCCAGCGACAACCGCCAGCCATCTGCCGGCGTCCAGTCGACCTTTGCCTGTACCCATGCGTTGTCGCCGGCCAGGTCGGCCACGGCCAACACCCAGGGCTTGATGGTGTCGTTGGCGTAGCCGGCCGCAAGACGCAGTATGGCCAGGGTCTGTTGGTTGTCGCTGGCCAGTAGGGGTTGGGGGTTGCCCATTACCCGTTCGTAGGCCACTTGCAGGGAGACATCGGCCTGCGGCCACCACTCGAAGTCGGGTTTGAGGTCTACCCCGACCAGGGTTCGCCACAGGTCTTCGCGCGAGACAAAGCCCGCGGCGGCGGTAGAGGCTGCGGTTGTGTTGGAAAGCAGGCGGCCGTGCTCGTAGGCCGAATCCACTCTGAGCATTACTTTGGCCACCGGCCAGGCCAGGTTGGCCGTCAGCAGATCAAACATCTTGTGCACCGGCACCAGGCTGGTCCCCGACAAGCGCAGGGCCGGGCGGTCGTCCCAGGATCTCAGGTAGCCCAGCGACCAGTCGGCGGCTGCCGGGTGGCCGCTGATACGCAGGCCGAACTCGCTGTTGGAGATATTTGCGGCCGGTTCTTCAGTCGCGGCTATGCTCAGGCCCAGCGCGGTAAACACGTCTGTGTCCACAAAAGACCAGGGCGAGTCGCTCACGGCAAAATCCGGGCTTGTGAATTTCCCTATCCACAGCAGTTGCAGCTCCGTGCCATCGGCAAAGTAGTAGTCCAGGGTGGCACCGTCTACGCCGAGGCGAATTTCGTCGAACTCGGGCACTATGAAGTAAGTCAGATCAAGTGGCGATACCTGGTCCGAGACGATGAGGCCGTCGGCCTCTCCCCATCCCACTTGCATACGGCCGAGGCGAAGATCGAAATCGCGGAAGCGAAACTTGACGTAGGCCTCGCGTAGGCGGGAATGGATTTCGGCCCCGTCGGTCTGGAAGTCGGCATCGTCGCGCAGCACGTCGCCTTCTATGCGGAAGGAGACCCGGCGGCTGAAATCCCCGCTGCCTTCAAGGTGCAGGGTCTGGCGGTGAAAGAGCAGGGAGTCGAGGTTGTCGCTGCGGCCGGCCACCGATTCTTGTACGTAGCCCTGTATAAGATGGATCAGGGGGCCCCCCGCGCCTGCTCGCGGTGGCAGCAGGATGCCCGTCGCGCACATGCAGGCCAAGGCAAAGGCCAGCGCGGTGGCGGCCTGGGGGCGTTTGGACTTGATCTTCACCTTCTCAGGTTCCTCTGACTGAACATCTCGTCGTTTACTTCCACGTCCAGTTCGAGTGTGCTCAGGTCCAGTACCGTCTTGTGCTTGGTGATGAGGTTGTACATCAGCATGCGGTGGGCCCGAGGCCTGGGGTCGTTGTCGCTGGTCGGGTGGATGTCTTCGAGCAGCAGGCGTTTGGCCAGGCGGTTCTTCTTGTCGTGGAATTCCACCTTGTGGGTGAGGAAATCCTTTTTGGCTATCCAACTGACGGTTTTCGAGTAGGCCGAGTCCCTGATTTCTTCCTCGTTGTTGGGCGTTGACTCGATTATCCAACAGTCCTGGCCGGCAATGGTCTCGGTGCCGACCAGACGGTAGTCCTGATTTATCAAGTCCAGGTTTTCCATGTCCTCATAGCTGAAGTCCGAGCCCATGAACGAATCTTTTTTGTTCGACGAGAGTATTCGCTTGACCTTCTTGAGAGCCGGCAGGTAGAGCCAGGTGTCGTCGTCCTGGTGCGGGTAGTCGTAGGTCAAAAGAGTGGTGTCGCGTATATCGGCGGGTTCGAGGAAACGTGAGAAGCGCTGTTGTTCGTCGTTGCCCATTTCTCGCGACCAACCCTCCAGGGTGCGGATTCTTTGTTGGCCACGGTGATTTTCCAGCGTCATGGTCATGATCTGGTGTTCGCTGTCCGACCTTCTGGCCTTGTCCGAGCGTCGGGCTATCTCGAGTGCCGAAAGGGCGGATTGGTCTGCCCCGGCGTAATCCGTGGCGTAAAAGCCGCAGGTCAAGGCTACTGCGCTTACCATGATGATCGCTCTCCTCAGTTTCATGTCTGTTCTCCGTTTTCTTTTACGCTGTCGACCAAGGTGGCGACCAATAGTTCTTTGGCCTCAGCCAACAGTGCTTCGGCGGGATGGTGGGCGGGGTCCTCCAGGTGGAGGAGGAAAAGGGCGGTCGAGCTTGCCTGGAAATGCACCGCGGCCCGGTAGGGGTCTCTACGTTTGAATGTTCCTTCCTCGATGCCCTGGGCGATGATGGAGGCTACCGCTTCTATGCCGTCTTCGAGTTTCTCGTGGACTTTGGCCGGCAGCGAAGCGTCGGCAAAGACACGAGAGGCCTGGTTGGCGGTTAAGTAGAAGCGAATAAAGTCGGCCTCTTCACGCAACAGGCTGAGTTTTTCTTCGAGCGCGTACTCAAGCCGCTTGCGTGGGCTGTCGGTACGCGAGAGGGCGGTTATGATACGGGTGTGAAAAGTTTCGGCCTTGGCTTCGATGAGTTCGGTGTAGAGGGCCTCCTTGTTCTCGAAAAGGTTGTACAAGGTGCCCACGGCGACATCGGCCTCGGCGGCGATTGCGGCCATCGAAGTCTCGAAGAAACCGTAGCGAGAAAAAAGCGAGTAGGCTGCGTCGACGACCCGCTCGAAAGTCTTACGGCGGCGTTTGGCGCTGCGGGTAGAAAAGGTGGATGAATCTATATTCATAATTGAATAAGAATTCAGCCACGCTGGCAGTGCCGAGTCAAGAGGACGCTGGAAGCCGCTGTTTCAGGGCTGTTTCAGACGTAAACTCCGCCCGAAAAAGTCCTGTCCTGGCGTATGGTTACGTTTACCAGGGCCGGCTTGCCACTGGCAAAGGCCCGCTCCAGGGCGGGACGGATCTGGTCGGGTTCTTCCACAAACTCGCCGTGGCCGCCTAGGGCCTCGACGACTCTGTCGTAGCGGGTGGGTGCCAGTTCGGTGGCCACCAGCCGGTCTTCCCCGTACATCATCAACTGGGGCTTGAGCATCTGCCCCCAGGCCGAGTCGTTGCCGACTATGCCGACTATGGGCAGGTTGAAACGCACGGCGGTGTCGTACTCGAAACCGTTAAAGCCGAAGCTTCCGTCTCCGTACACGATCAGTACCCGCTTGTCGGGGTGTGCAATCTGCGCGGCCAGAGCAAAGGGCATTCCCACGCCGAGGGTGCCCAGGGGGCCGGGGTCCATCCACAGGCCGTTCTTCGGCACCGACAGGACCTTGGCCGTCTTTGCCACGATGTCGCCGCCATCGCCGATAACGATCATGTCGTCGTCAACAAAGTCGGCGACCTCCTTGCACATGCGAAGCGGGTCGATGGGAACCTCGTCGGAATTCAGTTGGACCGAGAAGCTCTCCTCTTCCTTTTCTTCCCTGGCCCGCCACTCGGTGACAACACTGCTCCAGTCAAGCTTCAGACCCTTCTCGTTTATGCATGCAAGCATGGATTCAAAGGACAGTCCCAGATTGCCCACCAGGCCGATGTCGGCCATGCGGTTCTGACCGATCAGGGTGGCATCGAGGTCGAGTTGGATGATCTTTGCTTCCTCGGGAATGGATTTGCCGAAACGCATTCGGAAATCGAGGAGAGCTCCGGCCAGGATCACCAGATCGGTCTGCTCTAAATAATCGCGGCGCGTGCGATTGAAAAAGTATGGCGAGTCATGGGGTACCGAGCCGCGCCCCATGCCGTTACAAAAGGCCGGCATTTTAGTCGCTTCGAGAAAGCGGTTCAGTGCGGCGGCCCCGTTCGACCATTTCACGCCGGTGCCGGCCATCACCATCGGTGCCTTTGCCCCTTCCAGTATGTCCACCGCCCGGCCTATCGTTTCGAGGTCGGGACTCAGGCGTGGGGGCGGCAGGGGGGTGGGAATATTTACAGTGTCCAGATTGGCCGGGCCGCTCAGCACGTCCATTGGAATTTCAAGGTAGGAGGGACCCGGGTTGCCCGACAGCGCGTGGCGGATACCCTCTTCCACGTATTCCCCGATACGGTCGGTGTCGTAGCAGGCCTCGGCCCATTTGGTTATGGGCTTCATCACGCTGATGTGGTCCATTTCCTGCAGCGAACCCCTTCTCAGGTTTATCAAGGGCCCCTGGCCCCCAAATACGAGGATGGGAGAATTGGCCCGCCAGGCGTTGGCAATGCCCGTGATGCCGTCGGTGGCGCCGGGACCGGCCGTCAGGATAGCCACGCCCACACGGCCGGGGTGGAGTCTGGCCCAGGCGTCGGCGGCGTGGACGGCGGCCTGTTCGTGGCGAACGTCAACCACCCGGATGTCTTCGTCGAGACAGCCGTCGTAAATGGGCATTACGTGCCCACCCGACAAGGTGAACACGCACTCCACGCCGGCTTGTTTCAGTGCCCGTGCTGCAACTTTTCCTCCATGCATACTCTTTTGTCCTTTTACCGCTGGCCAGGTTTCCCGCCGCTGCCTTGGTCTTTAGCCTGTCTCCGAGCCTAAGTGAATAGCAGCCGTCCTTCTTGACACTTTTAGAGGCCGGCAGTAGCTAAGGGGCGAGCCGTTCGGGCACTTCGGTGCCCTACGGGAAAGAGGTGAGAATCCTCTACTGCCCCGCAACTGTGAGGGGGAACGAAGGCCGCATTATGCCACTGGCGAAAGCCGGGAAGGCGCGGCCCGAGAAGGATCCCTGAGTCAGGAGACCGGGACGGCTTGCACGAATTGGTCGTGCCTCTCGCGGGAGGGGAGATCGTGGCTGTCTGCCAAACGGCTGGGCCCTTCGTCCTTGTCCCGGGAGCGTAAACACGCCCGGCGCGGGCCGGGAAGGGAGAAGTCCAGTGAAAAATTCAGTGTGTATGGCCGCTTGTGCGGCCATAGTGGCTGCTGTTGTCGGCGTGTCTTGCCCGACTGTCCATGCGGCCACCGGGCCCGCGGGCTACGTACAGACGGTTGATGTGTTGTCCGCGCCAACGCAGAGCTGTGTGGCCAGCGGAGCGGCCGGTACTTTTGTGGCTACCGGTCCGGGCTATACCGCCGCCGGTCAGTCGGTGGTTTTTGTCAGCGAACAGGGAGGGGAACGCGTGGTCGTTTCCGGTTTTAACTCCGTGGCCGACTGTGCTTACGACCGTGAGGCGGACGTTTTGTACGTAACCGACAATTCCTTTGAGTTGGAAGGTGCGGCAACCGGCGACACCGTGTTTGCTATAGCTTCGGCATCAACGGCCGTGGGCCTCAGTGCTGTCGGCAACGAACTGCTGGCGGCCGGTTCCATAGCCAGTGCCGCCAGCGTGGCCATCGATGGCCAGGGTGCCGTCTACGTGGGTGATGCGGCCGGCGGTGGTGCCGGTTCGGTTGTCCTGGTCAGCGGCACGGGGTCTTCCGACTTTATAGGCGATGCTTTCGAGTACACCGGCGGCCTTGCCTTTGATGCCGATGGGAACCTGTTGGTGGCCGAAACTACGGCGTCCTGGACCGTCCAGATAAGCCGTTTCGACGGCGCCGGCAGTCTGCTCGGCGTGGTTTCGGGACCCGGTTACGGCCACGGCTCCTATGACCTGGCCTTTGACATCGATGGCAACCTGTTGGTTACCGGGGCCTGGGGCGGCGACGTTGTCGCCATTGGCAGTGACGGCAGTGCCAGCGCCTTTGTAAGCGGCCTTACCTATGCCACCGGTGTTGATGTGGACCCGTTTACCGGGCGCGTCACCCTGCTGTCGTCCACTTTCAGTGGGGTTGAGGAGGACAACTCTCTGTTCCGGTTTACTCCTGTGTCCCGTCTGGTGCCGGGCCGGGGCTCGAAACGTACGGCCTGTGTGCATGAATTCTATGGCGTCGAACTGGTTGCCAGGAAACCCGGCCGCAAGGCCCGCCACGCGATCTGCGTAGACGGTGCGGCTTGTGATGCCGACGGCAGTGCCGACGGGGTGTGTACTTTCCCTCTTGGTATGTGTCTGAACCTCGACGATGAGCGTTTTGCCGACTGCGACTCGCCGGGGGTAGCCGCTTTTGAAGTGAAGGCAAAACCTTCCAGCGCGATTCTGGCATCCCTGGCGTCGAGTATTGCCGTCGCTTTGCCGAGGTCGGATTCCACTTGTCAGGTAAGCGACGGGGTGACGGTGCCTTTGCGGGTAAGACCCAAAGGCCTTAAGCCCGGCAAAGCCAAGGTCAAGGTGAAGGCCACCCTTCTTGGTTCCAAGCGTAAGGACAGGGATGCGCTCAAGTTGTTATGTAAGCCTGGCGCTTAGGTCTTTGGCCGCGGCAGTGGTGTTTGTCGCGGCCGCCGGCTTGGCCGACCCCCGGTCGTCTCGTGCCGCCGACCCCTACGTCGACCGTGTTCGCAGTTTCGTGCCGGGCCAGGGGGCGGGTTTCGGGCAGTCGTCGATGCCCGCGATTGTGCTTGGGGCGCCCGAGGGAGCCGGGGCGCTTGAGGGGGCGTTCGACGTAGTCTCACTGGGGGAGGGTGGCTCTATAACCCTGGCTTTTCGCAACAACCTCGTTTTCGATGGCCCCGGTGATGATCTGGTGATTTTCGAAAACGCTTTCCATTCGGGGAGTGCGCAGGGGCCGGTGTTCGAGGAGTTGGCCTTTGTCGAGGCCAGTGCCGACGGCAAGCACTTTGTAGCCTGGCCCTGGAATCTGGCCAGCGGTCAAGGGATGGCCGGCCGCCAACCGGTCTACGCCAACAGTTCGAATGCAATAGACCCGCTCAGCCCCGAGGGCGGTGGCGACCGTTTTGACCTTGCCGATATAGGTCTGGCCTTTGTCCGTTATGTACGCATTACCGACGCTGGCTCTCTGGCCGACGACCCGGGCAACCATCTACCGTCGGGCGACAAGGGGGGCTTCGACCTTGATGCCGTGGCCGCCATCAACAGTTCAAAGCCGGCCAAGATCGTGGGGATTGTAACCCGGGGGGGGCAGCCCGTGGCGGGTGCGCGCATCAAGCTGCTGCCCTACCAGCACAAGAGGGGACGGCGGCAATGGCGGCGTAGCCGGGCCGACGGCAGGTTTCGTTTCCGTCCCCTGGCACCCTTGGGGACCTTCATCGTAAAGGTCCGCAAGCCGGGCCTGGGCCGTGCCCAACAGGTGGCCTACATAGACAGCGATTCCCTGGTCGACCGGCTTTATTTTATCTTTGATTAGAACTGCTTGGGCGCAACAGTGCAGTGGCGAAGAATACGCCGGCAGCCAACAGCACCACGCTGGCACCAACCGCAATATCCAGACGGTAGGCCAGGGCCAGTCCTCCGGCGCTGGCACCGGCGCCGAGAGTGGCGGCCAGGGCCAGTTGGCTGCGGAAGTTGTGGGTAAGCAACGCCGCGGTTGCTGCCGGGATGACCAACAGTCCGGTCACCAGCAGGATGCCCACCGTACGTACGCCGATTACCACGGTCACCGCCAGTACAACCAGCAGGAGGGTATCGAGGCGGTCTACCGGATGTCCGTAGGCACGTGCCAGTTCGGGGTCGAAGGCGACGAACAACATTTTTTTGAAGGTGACGGCCAATATCAGGACAATACCCACGGCCACGCCGGCCAATACCCACAGCTCAGTTGCCGAAACGGCCAGGATGTTGCCGAAGAGGTAGCCCATGAGGTCCTGGCGGTAGCCTTGGCTCATGCCGAGTATGACCAGGCCAAGGGCCATTGACGCCGAAAAGAAAACTCCGATGATGGCGTCTTCACTGAGCCGCACCCGGCGGCTGATGTTGGCTATGGCTACAGCCACAATCACGGCGAAAGCCCCGGCCGAGTACATGGGGTTTATGCCCAGCGCCACACCGGCGGCCACACCGGCCACCGCCGAGTGAGAAATGCCTACACCGACAAAGGCCAGACGGCGCAGGATAACGAAAAATCCGAGCAGGCCGAGACAGAACCCTACAATGACCGAGGCCAGCAGGGCGCGTTGCATGAAGGCGAATTCAAGCATCAGTGGTCCTCGCCCCCGTGGCCACCCTGGTGGTGGGCCAACTCTCCGGCCAGAAAATCGAACTCGCAACTATAGGCTTCCTTGATGGCATGACTGTGCACCACGTCTTCCGGGTTGCCGTGTATGTGCATACGCCGGTTGATGCACAGTAACGTGTCGGCTTGTCCGCCCAGAGCCACAATGTCGTGGGACACGGCCAGAACGGTAAGGCCGAGGTCTTTGTGCAGTTTTCTGAGCAGGGCGTAGAACTCGTGTTCTGCCGGCAGGTCGAGACCGCTGGTCGGTTCGTCGAGCAGGAGCAGGCGGGTCCCCGCGCACAGAGCCTGGGCCAGCATTACCCGTCGCAGTTCTCCCCCCGATAGCCGGCCCACGGAACGGTCGGCCAGGTCACCGGCCCCGACCATGGCCAGAGCGTGGATGGCCGCGGTCCGGTCCTGGCGGCTGTGCCGTTGAAATGGGCCCAGCGAGTGGAGACGCCCCATCATTACCACGTCGAGGACCGAGGCGGGAAAGTTTTCGTTTACGGTCTGGAGTTGGGGTACGTAGCCGACGGTCTGGGCGGTGTTCCCCGGCCTCTGCGCGGGCGCTTGGCCCAACACTTCGACTTCTCCGCTGTCGGCCGAGACCAGGCCGAGTATGGTTTTGAGCAGAGTGGTTTTACCGGCACCGTTGGGTCCGACGATGCCGACAAACGCACCGACTGGAACCTCCAGGCTGATGTCTTCAAGAACGTGGACGGCCCCACGCTTTACGCTGACCCCTTGAAGCCGTACCGCCACCGGGCTGTCGGAGGGTTGTTGGCGGTTCATGGCCGGGGGCCTCCTTTTGACAAGGCCCGGGCGAAAGCGTCGGCGTTAAACGACAGCAGTCCCAGGTAGTTGGAACGGTTGGGGTCCCGGGGAGTTCCAAGCGGGTCCACCATGACGGTAGCGGCTTCCAACTCAGCGGCCACCACACGGGCCATACGCCGGTCGAGTTGGGGTTCTATCAGTACGGTGGCAATGCCCGTACGCCGCCCGGCCCTTATCAGTTCGGCCAGGTCGCGGGGCGTGGTTGCCTTGCCCGGCGAGTGCTTGACCGTTCCCAATTCCGTGAGGCCATAGCGGTCGGCAAAGTATAGCCAGCCCGGGTGTAAAGCCACGTATTGGCGCGAGCCGAGAGTTGAGAGTTGTTGTCTTATGCGTTCGTCCAGTTGGGTCAGCGCCGTGGAAAACTCCTGCCGCCGCTTTTCATAGTAATCGCGCCCGTCGGGGTCCAGGTCGGCCATCAGGGCCGAGAGTGCCGGTGCCACCACATCGCGCACCCGTATGGGGTCGAGCCAGAAGTGGGGGTCGTGGTGGTCTGAGTCGCTGCCGCCCAGTGGGGTCAGGCCCTCGACTTCCAGCAATGCCACCTGTCGTATGCCGTGGCGTTGGGACAACAATGGCCGGGCCCAGGCGTCCAGTTCACCACCGACCAGGACGGCCAGGTCGGCCCTTGCACCACGGACTACGGCGGCCGGCGTGGCTTCAAAGCTGTGAGGGTCGGCACCTGTTGCCAGCAGGGTCGACACAGATACCCGTTGCCCACCGAGTTCGCCGACTATAAGTGCCAGCGGGTAAATACTGACGACCACTTGCAGGTGGGCCGGGCCGCCTGCCTTGTCGTCCCTGACCGCAGCCCCGCCCGAGGGCAACAGGCTCAACAGCAGGGCCAGGGCGCAGACCAGGCCTGCTCTGGGTAGAGGCACTCTCATGGTGGCGTTAACTTGCCGTATTCAGATTTTTTTTGCACGGGGCTTGCGCCCGTGGGTGCGGGGCTTGCCGCCGACCAGTTGGGCTGAGAACAATCTTGCGGCTCGCATGTAACGCTCAATCTCCGCACCCGAGAGACCGGGGTTCTCGTTGTCCAGAGTTTTTCTGAAACGCTCAAGTTCCCGGTCCAGGAGGACGCCGAGGAGGGTGTGTTCGAAGTCTGGGTCGCGCCGCATTTCAGTTCCTTCCGAAGCCCCCACTTATACTGATGGCCTGTCCCGTAATCCACGAGGCTTCATCGGAGGCAAGAAAAGTGACCAGCGGAGCTATGTCCTCGGCCTGCCCCAAGCGCCCCAGCGGATAGGCGCGGCTCCAGCTTTTTTCCAGATCCTCGTCTATAAAAGCGTTCATCGGCGTCATCGTCACCCCCGGACAAACCGCGTTTACGTTGATCGAGTGGCGTCCCAACTCCAGTGCCAATCCCCTGGTAAACGAGATTACGCCTCCCTTGGTGGTGCCGTAGACGATGATGCGCTTTTCGTTGCTCTTGCCCGCCTCGGAGGCCAGGCAAACGATTTTGCCGTAACGACGTGCGATCATGCCGTCGATCACCGCACGGCAGCAGTTCATTGTGCCGATGAGGTTTATCTCTATCAGATTCCTCCAGTCCTCGGGGTTGCTTTCCTCGAACAGGGTGCCGCCGTTTCCTATGCCAGCCGAGTTGACCAGGATGTCCACTGCGCCGAAAGCATCGACAGCAGCTGCCACCATTCGTTGGCAATCAGGGTAACTGCTGACGTCTACCGGGGTGGCTACGGCCTGGGCACCGGACGCACGCAATTGGCCGGTGGCGGCGTCCAGGGCTTCTTCGTTACGGTCGGCCAACACCAGGCGGACGCCTTCGCGGGCCATATACTCGGCGGTTTTAAGGCCCAGGCCGGAGGCTGCGCCGGTGATGAGCGCCACCTTGTCTGTCATCGCAAGATCCATGGACAGTGCCAGGCTTCACCTAGCACTGCTACAGGTCTGTGGCGACCGCTGCTTGCAGGTTGTTGGGTGTCTGGGGATTGGTGGCGGTCTACGGTGGCGGTCTATCTACGGCGATGGGCTACAGTCGTTCTCGCAGCCGTCACCGGTGATGTCGTTACCGTCGTCGCAGTCCTCGTACGGGTCTACGAGTCCATCGCCACAGCGGCACAGCAGGTTGCCGCCAGCTCCCAGGACGAGCGCGAAGACGAGTTGCCTGTCTGCGGCTGTGATGTTGCCGTCGCCGTCGGCGTCGCAGACTTCCAGGTCGCAACGGATCTGTCCGCTGCTGCAGTCGGTGCCATCGCACCCGTTAGAAACCGATTCGGCTATGCGCGAGACGTCGTCGAAATTAATGGTTCCTGAGCCGTCGGCGTCGCCGCACAGTGAGGTCCGGCAGTCGGCGTGGCAGTAGGCTCCCGGCAGGTTGGAGTTGCCCGCTCCGTCGTCACACTCTTCGAGAAAATCAAGACTGTCCTCCGGATTCAGTACATTACTCCAGGACACTGCGTCACCGGTTCCA
>JAYGCL010000007.1:0-23942 GCA_046583365.1 Deltaproteobacteria bacterium | reverse complement strand
TCTTGGCCACCTTGCCCTTGGTGTCGGCTCCCGCAATGGAATTGCAGTCTACAGAGGCGAGTACCTTACCCTTGGCTTGCAACTTGTGGCATTTGCCCAGAGTCTTGGAAACGGTGGCAGCCAACTTTCCGCCCCCTTTAGCTATGGTCGAACGGCACTTAAGCTCGGTCTTGCTGAAGCCGGCATCGGCCGGCAGGGCCGGCACCACGACAAAGGCGAAAACGGCGATACACAGTCCCAGAACACTCTTGTATGAACTCATCTAAAAACTCTCCTCCAGTAAGAATACAGAGAAACGCCGGGTCGGCTTCAACGAGGCCCGCCCAGCAAAAACCCGTCCTATATAGATAGTCAGACGTTGGCCGGATTGGCAAGGACGGAACTCCCCCGTATGGGGGTGCAAAGCGTATAATCTCACGAACTTAGCTCAGGCCGCTGAAGACACCTCAGCCCTTCGGTACGGCCCATCTGGCCCCTGGGGCCATCGGGTGCTATGCCGATAGCTATGGGTGGACACTTTCTCGACCTTCTCGGCCTACCCTGCCCGCTTAACTGGGCCCGGGCCAAGGCCCTGCTTGAGACTATGGCCCGCGGTGAGACCGTAGAGCTGTTGGTCGATGACCCCCGGGCCGCCCTCGACATCCCGCGGGCCGCCGAGGCCGAAGGCTTTGCCGTGGTCTCGGTAAGCACCCAGGCCGCCACTACCCGCATAACCATAGAGCGCTAAAAAAAAGGGCCCCGGAATTTCTTCCGGGGCCCTTCGGTTGCCGCCGACAAGAGCCGGACAGCTTAACCTTGAAACGTTCTTACGGAGCCCACACCAACTGCGCCTGGACCAGGTCCATCGAATCGGCGTCGTTGTTAGCATCGTTTCCGAAGATGTTGTCATCCGAGTCGTCGTGGCGGTATTCCAAACGGAAGTCCACACCATCGGCCAGCTCCCATGAAAGGGTAGCCGTAACGCTCCAGACTTCGTTCTCGGTGCTGGCGGTTAGCTCATCGTCAAGCCACTCAAAACGCAGGTCCAGATCGGTGCCGCCCAGAGACGTAGCCGCGTAAAGGACGACACTCGTGTCTGCCGTTTTCTCACCACCATCAACATCCGTCTCACGGTAGTTGAACTCGACAGCATAGGCGATGTCGCCAGCGTCACCCGAAAGGATGGCGTTGATCATCGTCTCGTCGGTCGTGTCACCCTCTTCGGTGTAAATAGCGGCAATATTGAGGCCCATGTCACCGATAGAACAGCCGAGGGAACCGATCAGGCCCATCTCGTCGTCGCCATCGTTGGCCGAACTGTCAACCGTAAAGCTGTTTACCACACCAAAGGTGACATCCGCCTCGCCCACGGCCGTGCTTATGGTCACACCGTCGTGATTTACCGGCTGCATGCCCCAGCTCATCGAACGGCTGATGTTGCCGTTGCCCCAGGGCTCAAGCACTTCGTAGCCGATCGGGGTACCGAAACGGCCAGCCGTAATCGTTGCGCCACCGGCATCGTAGGCCAGATAGGCCTCCTGCAACAGCACATCGCCAGAGTCCGTGTCACCAGCCGCGTCGGCAAGGTCACCGATTGAAATCTTGGCACCGTAGCTTACGGCCCCGCGATCACCGGAAACGCCTATCTGAACCAGATCCACGTTGAACGACTCACGCTGCTCCATACTGGCGTATGCAGCCACGTTGTTGCTGTCCACACTGCTCGTCTCGTCGTTGTCCAGGTCATAACTATAAGAAACCGAAGCCCCAAAGCTGAGGTTCGGACCTTCATCGGCCGAAGCGACTGTCGTAAAGCCGACAAGGAACACCCCAACCGCTATCATCACTACCACTCTCCTCATAATTCTCCTCCTTGCGTTAAATCCGCTTTATAAAGCCGCCTAGCCTGGCAATCGGACAATCCCCCGACACGCTGTGCGCGGGTCCGCCGCCAATCCAAAAAGCCACACCCCGGTCAAGGGGTACCGAAACACGGTGCCCACCAGAGGGCAGAATGTCAAGTCATGCTTTAGGAAAATCCTTCTCAGGCATAGCGCAACGCGTCATACGATGGCTCCCGAAACGCTGATTTCCCTCTACTGACCTGACTATTCCGCCACTCTCGCCGACAACAACATCCACTATCCACGTCGGCTGACAGCAAGCAAGCCCCCCAGTGCAAAAGCCATGCTGCCCAGCACAGCCCCGGCCGGGGCCGCCGTCCAGGCCCCGGCCAGCAGCAGCATATGGCGGGGTTCGGCCATCTTCAGTTCCTGCAGGTAAAGAACATTGCCGGGGTAACGCTCCAGGCCCCTGGCGGCCTTGAAATAGGCCTGGTCGCTGCTTACCCCCTGACAGCAGTAAATGCTCCCGGCCAGCCCCAGACAGACCAGCACTACACCCAGAATCTTCATATATACTGCCATTTTTTCACCTCTTGAGATCTTTCCAGAAAACCAGTGGATAGGGTTTTTTGCGCCCCTTCCATTTGGCGGCAGGAACACGGGAAGGGTCGGCCAGAGCAAACCCGCTGCGTTCAAAAAAAGCCGCCGCAAAGCGATTCTTGGTACATGCGAACATCCCGCTACAGCCCTTGTCGCCGGCCTCGGCTTGCAGATGTTCGAGCAGGCCCACCCCCACCCCCTCGCCCTGAAACCTAGTTATAGCGTATAGGCTTGTAACCTCGGCCAGACGCTGTTGCCGGTAGCTATGGGTCTGTAGACCGGCAATGCCGGCAAGACGGCGGCCCTCAAACCAGGCCCCGTAGGCATTGAGCAGGCAGGCAATCCGCTCGGAATCGCTGCGGACCAGCAAAAACCCTTCATTTTCACCCTTTTCCATCAACCTCAGGGCCTCGGGGAAGTCATCCAGGCCCAGTTTGCCCACCTGACAGTACTGCTGCCGGGTAAACAGGGTGCCAGAGCCCTGGTAGGAAAAAAGCTCGTCGGCCAGGCCATCGGCAGTGCACAGGTTGAGCGATTCCACACTCCCCTTCAAGGCCTCCTGGCACTGACCCAGTTCTGCCCCACTCCAATCGCCAAGCCCTCCCCGCCCCGAGGCCATGCGGGCCAGAACGGTAGAAGTAACAAAGGAACGGCGTCCGGCCTGGCCGCAAAGCCCCCCGCGAGGGTCAACCACAACCAGCTTGCCGATGCCCAGCAGGCAGACCAGGCGGCAGGAAAAGGCCAGGGCCGCCCCGGTATCCCCGCGACTGGCCGGGCGTGTCACAAGCGCAACACCGCGCTCGAGCAGGTAGGCACTCAAAGCTACCAGGGCCTTGTCCCCAGCTACCAGAGAGCGCGAGGTCAGCTTGAAATTATCAATCTTTTCAAGGCCTTGCAGCTTCAGCTCGGTGCCGGCCACGACCGCAACCGTGGTCTCGTTGGCCACCAATTCGGCCACAACCGGGGCCACAGCTGCCAGCTCTGCCGGCCCTTGAGAGTCGCCGAGGTGGATAAGCATGCAGCGGTGACGGAACGAGTGCAGGTAGAATTCTTTTTCCGACAGACCTGGACTCGCCATACTTTTTATTCCCCGCAAGAGCGGCAGGTCTAATGGGCACCTTGGGGTCTTGCAAACCCGGAAGCCGCCTTTTACAAGCGCCCCATAGGCTCCATGCTTCAGATACCCCGTCTACCCCACCGGTCTGTCTGGTCTCATTTGGGCCCGGCTCTGGCCCTGGCCGCTGTGGCCATTTTGCCCGCGGTAGCCACAGCCGGTGGAAACGGCCTGGCCCACGGCAGCCGGGGGGCGGTGGCCACCGAGCACAGCCTGGCCTCGGCGGCCGGGCTTACAATACTCAAGGCCGGCGGCAATGCCGTGGACGCGGCCGTGGCTGCAGCCCTGGCCATAGGCGTGGTCAACCCCAGCTCGGCCGGGCTGGGGGGAGGCGGTTTCCTGGTGGTTTTCGACGCCGCCACCGGCAAAGCCTCAAGTCTGGACTTCAGGGAAAGGGCTCCGGCCGGGGCTCACCGCGACATGTATCAGGGCCCCGGCCAGGCCGGGGCAAGCCGCAGCGGCGGCCTGGCTGTGGCCGTACCCGGCGAGGCCCTGGGCCTGGAAAGGGCTCTTGAGCTGTACGGCAGCATAAGCCTGGCCCAAGCCGCCGCTCCAGCCCTGACCCTGGCCCGCCGGGGCTTTATCATCCAGGAGCACCTGGCCCGGGCCATACGGGCCAACACTGCCCGCCTGGCAGCCAACGAGGAACTTGCCTCGGTATTTCTGTCCCCGCAAAAACAACCACTCAAAGCCGGGCAGCGACTGTTGCGGCCCCACCTGGCCGCTACCCTGGAATTGCTGGCATCTCAGGGCTCCAAACCCTTCTACACCGGCATCGTTGGCCAACAGACGGTGGCCGCGGTGGCCGCGGCCGGGGGCATTATCACGGCCGCGGACCTGGCCTCATACCGGGTAGTGGAAAGAGAGGCGGTAAGACTTGGCTACCGTGGTTTTGAATTCTTCTCCATGGGCCCGCCAAGCTCGGGCGGAGGCACCATCGCCCAGGCGCTGGCCCTACTCGAAGGCCACCGCCTGGGCCAGCTCGGCCACAGCTCGACCACCTACCGCCACCTGTTGGCCGAGACCCTTAAGGCCGTGTTCGCCGACCGTGCCCGCCTGTACGGCGACCCGGATTTCACCCGGGTTCCAATGAAATTTCTGCTCTCGCCCGGGCGGGCAGAGCGCCTCAGGAGCGCTCTGAGCGCCACCAGTCCCGTGCCGGCCGGCAGGTACGGAGGTGGCCTGGTTCCCGACGACCAGGGCACCTCGCATATCTCGGTGGTCGACGGCCGTGGCAATGCCGCCTCTCTTACCAGCAGCATCAACACTTCCTTCGGCGCGGCGGTGGGCGTTGATGGCCACGGCATAGTTCTTAACAACACCATGGACGACTTCAGCCTTGCCCCCGGCCTTGCCAACCTCTACGGCCTGGTCGGTAGCCAGGCCAATGCCATAGCCGCAAACAAACGGCCCCTGTCGAGCATGTCGCCGGCCATCCTAACCAGAGACGGCCGTGTGCGTCTGGTAGCCGGCGCTTCGGGGGGCCCGCTGATCATCTCCTCCACCTTGCAGGTAATCCTGGCTGTGGTGGATTTTTCCCTGCCTGTGGGTGAAGCCGTGGCAGCCCCCCGCATCCACCATCAATGGCGTCCGGACTCCCTCGGCCTCGAGCCCACGGCCGGAGAACTGGCCGGCCTGAGCCTTGGGCGTCTCGGCCACAAGGTCTTCCCCCTCCGAAGGGCTGCAGCCGTGGCGGCCATCGAGGTAACCGAAGCCGGCCTTATGGTGGCCGTATCCGATCCAAGAAAAGGGGGCCGTCCGGCCGCCTACTGAAAGGCCGCCCACCCGGGCGTGGCAATAATGGTCTGGTCGCGAGCCGGCCCCACCGACACCACCTCGATGGCCACACCGATGAGTTCAGCGAGCCTGTCCAGATAGCGGCGAGCCGCCGCCGGCAGACCATCCAGCGAACGGACCAGGCTTATATCCTCGCTCCACCCCTCGGCCTTCTCGTAGACCGGCTCCACCCGTTCCAGGACATGGGCCGAGGCGGGGGGCTCGTCAATCTCTGTGCCATCGAGGCGGTAGCCCGTACAGATCAGGATCTCGTCCATCCCGCTCAGCACGTCGAGTTTGGTAAGCGCCACCGCTGAGACCCCGGCCAGGCGCACGCTGCGGCGTACCACCGCGGCATCAAACCATCCGCAGCGCCGCGGGCGTCCGGTGGTGGCGCCGAACTCGCTGCCCTCCTCACGCAGACGCCGTCCGTTCTCGTCGTCCAGTTCGGTGGGGAAAGGTCCCGAGCCCACCCTGGTGGTGTAGGCTTTGGATATACCGATCACCTTGGAAACAAGCTCGGGGGCTACGCCGGCACCACTGGCGATGGCCGCCGAACCGGTATTCGAGCTGGTCACGTAGGGATAGGTGCCCATGTCCAGGTCGAGCATCATGCCCTGGGCACCCTCAAACAGTACCTTGCCCCCCTCCCTTATGCTGCGGTCGAGATAGCGTGAGGTGTCGGCCACGTGGGGCCGTAATTTGCGCCCCACCTCGATGAGTTCTTCGGCCATGCCGTCGTAGTCCAGGACGGCGTGGCCCAGCATGGCCGCCAGATAGTCGTTCTTCTCCTCGAGGTTCTCCCTCAAGCGGCCACGGAAGTAATCCTCGTCGATGAGGTCCACCACCCTCAGTCCAATGCGCGCAGCCTTGTCTTCGTAAGCCGGACCGATACCACGGCCGGTGGTGCCGATCTTACCCTTGCCCCTTTTCTTCTCGCGGGCCTGGTCGATGGCTTTGTGGTAGGGAAGGATCAGGTGAGCCTCCTGGCTGAGCAGCAGGTTGCGCGGATCGTTCAGGTAGCCGCGGGCCTGCAGGGCCTCGAGTTCGGCGACCAGCACACCGGCGTCTACAACCACACCGCCACCAATCACGCAGACGGTATTCCCGTGCAGAGCCCCCGACGGCACCACGTGAAGGATAGTCTGCTCGCCGTCAACCACCAGGGTATGGCCGGCGTTGTTGCCGCCCTGAAAACGGGCAACCACATCGGCATCGCCGGCAAGCAGGTCTACGACCTTGCCCTTGCCTTCGTCTCCCCACTGCAGGCCGATTACGGCGGTACTGTTGAAAACCTGGCCCACCGCTCAGTCCAGGCGAACCATGTTGGCGGCCGTGATGTCGGGCAGATTGCGCAGGGCGGCCAACTGCTCGCTGGTCAGCGGCGAGTCTATGTGAACGAAGGATATGGCCTGGCCGCCCACGCGGCCAAGCTCAAGGCCGGCAATATTGACGTTCTGCTCGGCAAGAAAAGTACCCACACGGCCAACCACACCGGGCACATCACGGTTGCGCAGAATCAATATGATGCCCTCGGGCACGGCCTCACAGTGAAAATCGTCGAAGCGGACCAGACGGGCTATGCGCCCCCCGAACACGGCACCGGCGATCACGCTGCTGCCCTTGCCACCCTTGAAAGTGACTTTGATCGCACTGGCAAATTCACTCACATCGGAGGTGCGCATCTCAACGACCTTGATCCCACGCTCTTTGGCCAGAATCGGGGCGTTTACGGTGTTGACGGCAAAATCAAGGACGCTGGCGAGAAGACCCTTCAAGACCGCAGCGTTTACCGGCCTGAGGTCCATCTCGGTAACTTCGCCCTGGTACTCGATGGTTACCTCGTCGGGCACGCAGCCAGCCAACTGGGCATGCAGGCTGCCTATGCGTTCGGCCAGCAAGGCATAGGGTAGCAGGGTGTCGGCAACCTCCGAGCTGACCGAGGCCGCGTTGACCGCGTTCTTTATCACCCCGTCGATGAGGAAATCACTGACCTGGCGGGCAATCTCGATGGCCACATTCAGTTGAGCCTCATCGGTACTGGCGCCCAGGTGCGGGGTGGCCACGACCTGGGCAAGGGCGACCAGGCGATGGCCTGGCGGCAACGGCTCCTCGGCAAAAACGTCCAAGGCCGCGCCCGCGACCTTGCCCTCCTCGATGGCCTCTGCCAAGGCATCCTCGTCGACTATGCCGCCGCGGGCACAGTTGATGATGCGCACACCGGTTTTCATCGCGGCAAAGGCCTGGCGGCCGACCAGGCCGCGGGTCTCTTCGGTCAGCGGGGTGTGTACGCTGATGAAGTCCGCGCGCTCGTAAAGGGTGTCCAGGCCGACCAGCTCTATGCCCAGACGCGAGGCCGCCTCGGCCGTTATGTAGGGGTCGTAGGCAATGACTTTCATGCGCAGGCCATTGGCGCGGTCGGCCACTATCGAACCGATGTTACCGATACCGACGATGCCAAGAGTTTTGTTACACACCTCGGTACCGACAAAATCTCCACGCCGCCACTGGCCGCTACGCAGCGAAGCGTTGGCCTGGGGAATGTGCCGGGCCAGAGCCAGCATCATGGATACCGTATGCTCGGCGGTGGTAACGTTGTTGCCGGTCGGGGTGTTCATGACCACGATGCCGCGCTTGCTGGCAGCATCAACGTCGATGTTGTCCACACCGATACCCGCCCTGCCTATTACCTTCAGACAATCGCCCGCCGCGGCCACCACCTCGGCGGTCACCTTGGTGCCGCTGCGCACCAGCAAGGCATCGTAGCCGCCGAGTATCGAAATCAATTCAGCGGGGTCGAGGCCGGGACGGTAGTCAACGTTTATACCCTCGGCCTCTTCGAGAATGGCTATCCCCTCGGGGGCGAGTTTATCGGTTATAAGTACACGGTAGTCCAAGGGTCTGTTGCTCGGCGGGGTCAGGGCCCCTGTTCGTACATGGCGGCCAGCACCGCTTCGGCCGCAGCCACGCCACGGCCGGCCTCGACTTTGACGCCAAACTTCACAAGCGCCATTTCCACTGCCGCCAGGGCGACAATCACGTCGAAAGTATCAGCGTAACCGATATGCGCGAGACGAAGAATCCGGCCTTTCAAGTGCCCCTGGCCGCCGGCCACCGTTACCCCCATGACATCGCGCAGGTATTTGCTGAGTTTTCCGCCGTCTATACCCTCGGGCACCAGCAGGCCGGTGGCCGCCGGGCTTGGATTGTCCGGAGCCAGCAACCCAAGACCCAGGGCTTTTACACCGGCACGGGTGGCCTCGGCCAGAATGGCGTGGCGACGGTACACTTCGGCCAGCCCGCCACCTTCCTCGATCAGATCAAAGACGGCCTTAAGACCCGTCACCAACGATACGGCAGGAGTGTAGGCCGAGGTGTCGGCCTCAAGACTGTTGCGCTCCTTTACCAGGTCGAAGTAATAGCGGGGGAGGTCGGCTTCGAGGTTGAATTTCCAGGCCTTCTCACTCAGCCCCACCAGGGCCAGCCCCGGCGGCAGCATCAGCGCCTTCTGAGAACCGGTTACCAGAACGTCTATACCGGTGGCGTCCATGGCCATGTCGATGACACCAACCGCTGTGATCCCATCCACGATGAGCAGACAGTCGCGCCCGGCGGTCAGTTGTGCCAGTTCGCCTACCGGGTGAAGGACGGTGGTTGAGGTCTCACTGGCCTGTACCATTACCGCCCTTGCGCCGGGGTTCTCATCCAGCGCGGCGGCCACGGCCGCGGGCTCCACGGCGCGCCCCCACTCAACGTCGACGCTTACAGGGTCGAGCCCGAAAGCCCGCGAAATTTCCAGCCACCGCTCTCCAAACTTACCAGCGTTAACGACGATCACGCGGTCGCCGCGCTTCAAGGTGTTGGTCACCGCCGCCTCCATGCCGCCGGTTCCCGTCGAAGCCAGCATCATTACGGGCTGCGTGGTACCGAAGAGCCGGCGAGCACCATCGGCCACGGCGCGGAATACCTCGCTGAATTCCGGCGTGCGGTGGTGGATGATGGGTGCCGCCATGGCCAACAAGGCCTCGTGGGGCACGGGCGTGGGCCCCGGTGCAAGAAGATATCGTTTGAGCATACTGTCGGTGAACCCGAAATCTGTCTAAGATTCGGTTCGCATCTCTATAACCCGGCCGGGGTGGAGGTCCAAGCAGGAGCCTGCATCTTGACACGCCGGCCTCCGGCGGCGAACCTGATGGCAACGGGCCGGCGGGGGGATTATGAATATCAAGACTGTTGTTGGGACGGCCATGCTGCTCGTCCTGTTCATATCGCCGGCCGTAGCGGCCGACGATGGCACACAAAACGGACAGGACGGATGGACCGAGAGCATTGTGGCGGCCCTGGCCGGACCCGCCCAACAAGCGACCCATATCAGCCTGGGCGAGGCCGTGGCGGCGGCCGTCCGTTACAACCCGGGCATGCAGGCCGCCGGCCGCGACCCACAGGTAGCCCGTCACGGCATCCTGGAGGCTCTGTCGGCCTTTGACCCCACCATAAGCGTGGATGTGGGTCTGGATGAACAGAAGGTGCCTACCCACAACTCCCTGTCGGGCTCGGAGTTGCTGGAGAAGAACAACCGCTGGGGCAACCTGGTGGTATCGAAACTGATGCGCTCGGGTGCCAACCTGGACCTGAGCTGGAGCAACGAACGTAACTCGACCAACTCGCGTTTCCAGGGTCTGGTTCCCCAATACAGCCCCAGCCTCGAGGTGGGCCTCGAACAACCCCTGCTGCGCGACTTTGGGGCCAGCCAGGCCAGCACCACTGTACGTCTGGCCCGCAACGCGACCCTGCAAGCTGCCGCAGGGTTCGAATCCCGCCTGGCCACATTCGTGGCCGCCGTCGTGGAGGCCTACTGGGGCTACGTCGGTGCCGAGGCCGAGGTCAGGGTTAAACGCCGCTCCCTCAACCTTGCCCACGAGTTGGTCAAGATGGCCGAAGCCAAGGTCAAAGTGGGCTTGCTTGCCCCCGTGGTCATACGCGAAGCCCGTGCCGAAGCGGCCTCCCGCGACGAAGAACTGATCTCATCCGAGCACCGACTCGAGCTTGCCGCCCGCACCCTTCAATACACGGTGATGATGGGAGCCGAGGGGGGACGGGCACCGGCCCGCCTTGTTCCCAGCGACACCCACACGGCCAGGGTGGTGACAGTGGGACGGGCCACAAGCATCAGGACGGCCATCGGGCGCCGGGCTGAACTCAAGACGGCCCGTCTGGTCATAGAAAACGCCAAGCTCGCCAAGAAGCAGGCGGCCAACCAGCTGCTGCCAAGCCTCAACATGGTCGGTAACTACACGCTGGTCGGGCTGGGGGGAAAGGCTATCCCTCTGACCTCGATAACCGGCGGTCCAGACCAAATAAGCGGGTTTGGTGGTTCCTATGCCGATGCCCTGGATTTGATGGCCGACGGCACCTACTACCGCTACACGCTGGGCCTCAAGCTGGAGGTCCCACTATCGAATGCCGCCGCGCGGGCTCGCCTTGCAAGGGCAGAGGTGAAACTGGCACAGGCCCGTGAACTGTTGGGACAGGCCCTGTCGGATGTGGCCCTCGAAGTTGAAAGCGCCGTTGGCCGGATAGCCTCGGCCAACAAAAGGGTAGTCGCAGCCCGCCTGGCCCGCGAGCTTGCCGAGGAAAATCTCACCAACCAGAAACGCCGCTTCGAGGTCGGCATGGTAACAACCACCGACGTTCTGGATTTCCAGGAAAAATCGGCCCGCGCCCGTGCCGCCGAAGCAACAGCCATTACCGACCACGCCGTGGCTCTGGCAGCTCTGGCCCTTGCCGAAGGTACCCTGCTGGAGGCTTACTCGATAAACGTAGAGATCGAGGACGCTCCGGGACGCCCCTGGTGGTCCCGTTTCTGACCGACCCGCGGCTCAGCCAATCAACGTCATGAATTCCTGGCGAGTGTCGCGCTTCTGGAAAACACCGAGCAGGGCGCTTGTCACCACCGTGGAGTTGGGTTTTTCGACCCCGCGCATACGCATGCACAGGTGTTCGGCCTGAACGACCACTCCCACTCCCTGGGGGGACAGCACTTCGAAGAGCGTGGATGCGATCTGCGAGGTCATTCGTTCCTGTACCTGCAGACGGCGGGCGTAGCACTCAACCATCCGGCATATCTTACTGATTCCCACGATGTGGTGGTCGGGAACGTAGGCCACATGGGCGCGACCGAAAAAAGGCAGCATGTGGTGCTCACAAAGGGAAAAGAAGTCGATGTCGCGGACCAGGATCATCTCCGAGTACTCTTCGACAAACAGCGCGTCGCCAACCACGGCCGCGGGCTCCTCGGCGTACCCCCGGGTAAAAAATTCCAGGCTTCTGGCCACACGATCCGGGGTTTTCTTCAGGCCCTCACGGCCAGGGTCTTCCCCGAGCTCAACGAGAATCCGCTCGACGGCCGACTTGATGCTCTCGTTTGCCATCAGCCGCCGGAACCCTCGGCCTCGCCACCCTTTACCCGTTGATACTTGCGGTAGTCGTAACCCGTGGCCATGGCCATCAGCAGGTGTTCCATGCCACCATCCTCTTCCCGCCTGAGTACCCGTAGGCGCCCTATGTAAGCACCAAAGTCCTGGTTTACACGGGCTCGGGCCACCTCGTCGGGGGTCTCGAAGAACTCCGACATCCGCAATACCGTAAAACGCAGAGCGGCAAATCTCAGTTCGTTGGGGAACGAATCCCACTCTGCAAGAGACAGAGTCCTGACCGCCTCGTAGCCGGCCATCAGAGCCTCAAAACGGTCGAGGGAATAGCTGCTGTCGTAAAAGCACAGGGCGTTTACCGCCGTGGCAAGGTCGAACACATACTTGCCACGGCAAACCCCCTCGAAATCACCGATGCAGGTGACCTCCTCGCCCTTGAAAAGCAGGCTGTCTCGATGAATGGCCCCGTGGATAATGCCCTTGGGAAGTTTGGCCTCGAGGTAGTTGCCGAGATACTCGGTCTCCTCGTCCAGGGTGCGAACGATTTTCTTGAAATGGCTCGGCATACGGCGCCGCGCTGCTGCATAGGTCTCGAAGATGCGCTCGAAGCCGAAACGATTCTCGATGGATTTTTTATAGCCGCGGCAAACCGCGTGCATCTGCCCGATGAGGTAACCGGCGTTATTGATCTGTTTCAGGCTGAGCTTTTTCTCGGCCACGGCCTGCCCCAACGGCAGCCGATACAGGGTAAGACAGTAGCCTGCCCGGTCCACTAAATAGCGGCCCTGGCCATCCAGGACCGGCCGGGGGCTGGGAAAATCGTGTTTTTCCAGAAAACTGAGGAAGTCGAGTTCCCGGCGCAGGTCGAACTCTTCGTCCATGGAGTGCACGCGCACCTCAAACCGGCCCTTGGCGGTAGAAATCCGGTAGCGGTCGTAGCCCCACCCCGGCACCGGGCCTGAGGACGGGGATGGTTTGCCAAGGGAGAACTCGGCCGCAAGCTCGGCCAGGTCCTGGTTTTCGAGAACGACAGAATGTGCAGTCATGAGGTCAAACGAACGGGAAAAGGCCAGCCCTGGTTCTACTTATCTAAAAATCGTGACAAGTCAATTTTTTACCCTTGACGCCTGCCCCGATAGCAGCGCTGTCAGACCCCGTCGCCCTGGCCGCCCAGGGCCGCCAGGTAACTTTCGACCTGCCTGGCCTGTTCGGTGGCGTCCCAACCCAGACGTTGTCCCATCAGAGTGGCCACCCGGGTGGCCACCCCGGCACCGCGACCCCGGCTCCTCAGGCCCAGGTGCAGGCGTCTTGCCAGCACATCTTCAAGCCCCACCGCCATCTCACAGTCAACAGCATAGAGAACCTCGGCCTCCAGGTCGCAGACATCGTCGGCCAGGCGTCCGCCGCCCCGCTCAGCCAGAAGCCCACCCAGTTCCCCGGCCAGGGCACCGTAGCGACGGCGCAGGTGTTCCTCGTTTGAGGCCGGCAGGTCGCTGTAGACTTCACCCGGCCGGATGCCGGCGGCCCCTGGCAACGGCACGCGGGCCGTGCGGCAGGGAGCCGTGCGGCGTCCACTGCGGGCCACGGCCAGGTCTACCATACGCTCGGCAACATGGCGGTGGGTGGTGAGCTTGCCGCCTCCCAGGGAGATGAGACCGGCGGGACTTTCAAAGATGCTGTCCTCGCGGCTGACCGCCGACTCGTCGAGTTCATCTTCGGGGGCCACCAATGGGCGCAGGCCGGCATAGCTGCTGACCACGTCGGCGGCCGTTACGTCGGCGCCCGGAAAGGCCCGGTTTACGGTTGCCAACAGATAGTCAATATCATCGGCATCAACGCTCACCGCCCCGGGGTCGCCCTCGTAATATGTATCTGTGGTACCCACCAGGGTCCTGTCCTGCCAGGGAATGGCAAACATGACGCGGTCGTCCCCGGCGCCACGAATGACAACGGCATCGTTGTTGCCGATGCGCGCACGCTCAAAGACCGCATGCACCCCCTTGGTGACCTTGAGCCGCGGAGGCGCCCCGCCGTCATCGAGTTTGCGAACGACGTCAAGCCAGGGCCCCGTGACGTTTACAAAAGACCGCGCCCTTACACGCACCGAGCGCCTGGTGATACGGTCACATACCAGGGCGGCCGCCAGGCGGCCGGCACTGTCTTTTTCCAGAGCTTGCAACTCAACATAGTTAAGAACCGCCGCCCCGTCCGAACGTGCCGCCAACATATTTTCCAGGGTGAGGCGGGCATCGTCGGTGGCACAGTCGTAGTACAGAGCCCCACCCACGAGGCCATCGGCGAGCAGGGCGGGCTCTCTTTCCCTTACCTGCTTGCGGTTCAGCGCGCTGTGGCGCTCGACGTTGCGGAATACCGCCAAGGCATCGTAGGCAAGCAGACCAAAACGAAGCTGCCACAGGGGCGTAGGGTCGTCGTCGTAGACGGGAAACAGAAACCTCTGGGCGCGTACCAGGTGGGGAGCAATTCTGGTCCTCAGCAGGTCGCGTTCCCTGCAGGCCTCCAGCACCAGAGCGACATCGCCGTGTTCGAGATAGCGGACCCCGCCATGGATGAGCTTGGAAGAGCGGCTACTGGTCCCGCAGGCGAAATCCCCTTTCTCCACCAGGGCAACCGACATACCACGCAACACGGCATCGCGAGCCACCCCCGCACCGTTAATACCCCCACCGATAACGAGAAGGTCGAAGACCTCCTCGCCAAACCGTTTCCAGGTTACGTCACGGTAATCACCTGGCGCCACCACGCTACCTTACCCCCAACAGCTTGTGCATCTGAGGCATCAGTCCCGCCACCGGCATCTCGGCTGCGGCACAGGCAAGGAGTTCCAGCAGGCGGCTTTCGACTATCTGCCAACGTCCGCTTCCAATCTCGGTAACCGGCTGCAAAAACAGCTTGGCCCCAGGAACCGTCTCACGGAGCAGACGCGCGGCTGCGGCCACCTCCTCGGGCCGGGTGGCACCATCAACCGGCACCTTCACGTACAATTCCACCCCCGACGAACAGGCCTCGAGAAAACGACGGTGCTCCTCCCACAAGCCCCTTTCCCCGCTGTTTGAAGGGAGTTTAACATCCGCAGAAACCACGCTCAGACGGTCTATCAGACCTCCAAGCCCATCGGCAAGCGTGGCGTTGGTCTCCAGCAGGCAAGGCAGGGGCGGGGGATACTCGTTCAGCCAGGCCTTTAGAAAACCAGCCTGCACCATGGGTTCCCCACCGGTTATGGCGATCATACCAATGCCAGGGTCCTGGCGGCAGACCTCCTCGACCACCGCGGCCAACTCGGCGGTCGTGACCGGATTGGCGCGCTGCTCGTGCTCGCCCATGGGATAGTCGATGGTGCAGGAGGCTACCCTGGTAAGCGACTCGGGGGTGTCGCAGTAGCGGCAGCGTATATTGCAGCCGGCAAAACGGACGAAGAGATGCTTCTGGCCGACATGGGAGCCCTCGCCCTGGTAGGAGACGAAAATTTCACTGAGGTTGCCCCCCTTCCCTCTGTCGCCTGTATGGGCCACGGGTGGCACGGGTTATCAGGCTACGTCGTCGTCGCCATCCGTACCCGGATAACGGGGGGCCGTAGCACCGGCAACGGTATCCGACTGCACGGTCCTTTGAGCCTGTTCGTATTCCCCTTGACAGGTAACGCAGAGGCGGGAGAAAGGCATGGCATCGAGGCGGCCGGACGCGATGTCCCCACCGCACTCTTCACATTCTCCATACTCTCCGTCCTCAAGCCGTTGCAGGGCGTCGTCTACATGCGCAAGTTTTTTGCGCTCGCGGTCGCCGAGCAGGAGATTGATCTCGCGGTCACGGTCGTCACTGGCAATGTCGTAGGTGTCACGCCCATCACCGGCTTCCCCCTCACGGCCCTCTTTCACATCCTGCTGAATCTCACGCATGATATCCTTGCGGATCTCCATAAGACGGTTAAAAAACTTGTCGCGTTCTCTCTTTCTCACTCAGGCTGTCGCTCCCCTGGTTGGCCCATTTTGTACCCGAAGGCGCGACAACCTAGTCGTGCCTCGGTGCGGCGTCAATCGACGAGGCCGTGGCGGGGTCAAGAACCTCGGCGTAGAGGTCGTGTATCGAGGAGCCGGTGACCTCGGCATCGACCATGGAACCGGCCGGACCGGGAGAAGCGGTGCCCAGCCAGGTAAGGCCGTCTATTTCGGGAGCCTGGAACCAGGTGCGGCCGTACCAGGAACCGTCCTCCTCACAGCCCCCGACCAGGATTCTTTGCCGCTGCCCCACCCTGGCCGCCAACACACGCTCGGAAACGGACTCCTGCAGAGCCATCAGGTGGTCGCGGCGGCGGCAGGCCTCGCCGTAGGGCACCCTCCCGGGCAGGGACGCCGCGGGGCTCCCCTCCTCTGGCGAATAGCGGAACACGGCAACGTTCTGGAAGGCCATCTCCTGGACAAACGAGCAAAGAGTATCAAACGCACTTTCGGTTTCGCCTGGAAAACCGACAATAAACGAGGTTCTCAGTACAGCCCCGTCCACGCGGGCGCGTATTCGTTCCAGCAGACGGCGTAATTGCCGGTTGTTGGCCGCCCTGCGCATACTTCTCAACACCGCGCCGTCGGCGTGCTGCAGGGGAATGTCTATATAGGGGCACACCGCATCAACCGCGGCTATGGCGTCCAGGGACTCGTCGCTCAGGGTGTTGGGGTAGAGGTAGAGGCAGCGGATGCGCTCAAGCCCTTCGATACGGCCCAGACGGTACAAAAGGCCGGCAAGCCCCTGCTTGAGTCCCAGGTCACGGCCGTAGGCACTTAAGTCCTGAGCCACGAGGTTGACCTCAACGATGCCCCTGGCGGCCAGGGCTTCGGCCTCGGCCGCCACGTCCTCGATGGGACGGCTTTCGTGGCGCCCGCGGATGGCGGGAATCACACAGAAGGAACACTCGTGGTCACAGCCTTCGGAAACCTTGATGTAAGCAGAACCGTCAACGTCGCTTACGATGCGCTCTGCCGCGGCCGTGGGCAGATAGTGTTTGCCCGCCTTAATGATGCGGGTGGCCCCACCCGGCCCATCCTCAAGGCCGTCCAGAACACTGGCAAACTGGCCAACGGCACCGGTACCAACCAGGCAGTCTATCTCGGGGATTTCTTGTGCCAGGGCTTCGCTGTAGCGCTCGGCCATGCAACCGGTGACCACCAGACGGCATCCGGGCTTGTCCCCTTTGATGGCGGCCAACTCGAAGATACGGTCGAGCGACTCCCGTTTGGCTTCGTCTATAAAGGCACAGGTGTTAACCACCAGCACCTCGGCATCGCCGGCATCGGCGACCTGCTCGTAGCCGGCCGCTGCGGCCCCACCAAGCATCAGTTCCCCATCCACCTGGTTCTTGGCGCAGCCCAGCTGCAACATGAATACTTTCTTTTTTGCCACGGCTCCCTAAGGGACGGTGATGATATCGGTGCCCGCAGGTGGCGTAAAGGAGAACAGGGACAGGTCGAGGTCCTGGTTGCGTAGGGCCCCGGCCAGTTCCAGCGACATCCAGCCCCCGTCGGGCTGGCGCACGAGCAACCCCAGCGGGTCCAGGCTGCCGGCATCCAGGGTCAACTCGATCTCAATTGGTGGGCCTTTTCTGGCTTCAAGCTTCACCGTCAGGCGGTCCCCGCGCACCGATTCCTCCAACACCCGGTAAGCGGTGGACAAAGCCGTACCGGTGGCCAGAAAATCCAGCAACGGGGCCCGTTCCACCGCCTGCTGGTAGGAACTGCGCCAGGCCTGTTCAAGCTCGGGCTGGTAGACCCACAGCCAGCGCCCGTCGCCTATGACAACCTGGCGACTGCCGTCGGTGTACTCCCAACGCAAGAGGTCGGGCCTGGCAACGTACAGGACACCCCGGCTTTCCAAGGCCACGCCCAGGCCGGGGCCTTCGACTCGTTGGATAAACCTGGCCGTGTAGGTCCGGGTGGCTGCCGCCCGGTGGCCATAGCGCTGCCAGAATCCGGCATCATCGTCGGCACGGGCTTGCCATGGGGCGGCAAGCAGGACCAGACATAAGGCTACGGCGGCCGTCAGCCCATGGCGCTGCGTTCGACCATGACCTTTCTTGGTTTGGCCCCGTCGGCCGGCCCCACCACTCCCTCGCGCTCCATGTGTTCCATGATTCTGGCCGCGCGGTTGTAGCCAATGCTCAGTTTTCTCTGCAGCCACGAGGTCGAACCCTGTCCGTTGTCCAGGACAATATCAACGGCCCGGTCGTACAACTCGTCGAAAAACTCTTCGGCCTCATCCCCGCCGCCAGGCCCACTGGGCATCTCAAGCAACTCCATATGGTAGTCGGGGTCGCCCTGTTTTTTGAGGAAACCGACGATGGCGCGAATCTCGCGGTCGGAAATGAAAGCCCCGTGCAAGCGCTGCAAAAAGGAACTGCCAGAGGCCATGTAAAGCATATCGCCGTTGCCCAACAGACGTTCTGAGCCTACCGAGTCCAGGATGGTACGCGAGTCCGGCCGGGTGGTGACCTTGAAGGAGACCCGGCAGGGGAAGTTGGCCTTTATCAGTCCGGTAATGACATCCACCGAGGGACGCTGGGTTGCCAGGATCAGATGAATACCGGCGGCGCGGGCCTTCTGTGCCAGCCGTGTTATCGACGTCTCGATCTCGCGTCCGACAACCATCATAAGGTCGGCCAGCTCGTCAACCACCACCACGATGCGGGGCAGGTGCTCGTGTACGATTGCCGACCCTTCGGTAGCCTCACCCCCGGGCCCGGCCTGGCCGCCGGCCTTCTTTCCCGCCCCTTCCTTGTCTTCTTCGGCAAGGCGGCGGTTGTAGTCGTCGATGTTGCGGACCTGCTTGTCTTTCAGCATGTCGAAGCGGTGGTCCATCACCCGCATCACGTTGCCCAGGGCCGCCGCCGCCTTGCGGACATCCGTGACCACCGGCACCAGCAGGTGGGGAATCCCATCGTAGAGGGACAGCTCGAGCATTTTCGGGTCGATCATTATGAAGCGCACGTCTCTGGCGGTTGCTTTGTAAAGAATGCTTAAAATCAGCGCGTTGAGAGAGACCGATTTGCCCGTCCCCGTGGCCCCGGCCATGAGCAGATGGGGCATGCCGCAAAGGTCGGCATAGGCGGCGGCACCCGTGGTGTCACGCCCCATGGCTAGGGTCAGCGGCGAGCGACGGGTGCGAAACTCTTCACTCTCGATGAGGTCACGCAGACCGACGATGGCACGGTTGCGGTTGGACACCTCAATACCAACCACGTTCTTGCCGGGAATAGGCGCGACAATACGTACACTGTGGGCACGCAAGGCCATAGTCAGGTCGTCGCTCAGGTTGACCACACGGCTGACCTTGATGCCGGCCTCCGGTTCAAATTCAAAAGTAGTGATCACAGGCCCGGGACGAACGGCCACTACCCGCCCCGTAATACCGAAGGTGGCCAGTTTCTGCTCAAGGATCTTCGACTGGTTCACCAGGGTCTGCTCGTCCCCGTAATCACCCTTGTCGTCGTTGGCCCCGAGCAGGTTTGGCGGTGGCAGCTGGTAGTCGCTGCTGTCGACACCGAAGACAAACTCCTCCTGAGGCGAGGGCAGAGCCGACGGTGGGGGCTCCGTCTTGCGCACTACAACCGGGTCAACGGCCGGGGCCGGGTCCACCGGGTCCGCCAGGGTCTCCGTTGGAGTGCTGGCAGCAGCGAACACGACCTGTGGTCCATCCCCACTTACACGGCCCTTTCTAAGGCCCGTCAGATTAGGCAAAGAGGGCAGGTTAAGACGCGGGGCATGCTCGCGCAGTACGGCAAGGAGTCTTTTCCACAACCGCCCCAACACCTCCAGCCCGCCTTCGACCAAGCGACCGGTCCAAGCCAGGGTGCCGGTGGCAGCCTCGGCCAGAGACAGACCGGTAATCATGATGAAAACCAACAGGGTCATGGCAGCCAACACCACGCTGGAACCGGCCAGACCAAAACCGTCGCGCATAAGAGTGGCCACAAATCCCCCGACCCAACCGCCGGCCAGACGCACCGGCACCCCGGAGCGGTAAAGACCACAGGCCACAGAGACGATGAGCAGCAGGGCCACTCCACCGACGATGCGCAGAGGTGAAACCCTTGCCGCCAGGCGCACGAACAGGGCAACAGCGGCGGTAATCAGCAGAAAGGGGAAAAGGTAGGCCCCGTAACCAAAGGCCTGGATAAGAAAGCCGGCTATGGCATGGCCAACCGGCCCCACATAGTTGTGGCCGGCCGCGGCGGGGTCGTAGGAGACAAAACTCAGGGCAAGGGCGGCACCAAAGGCCCCACAGACCACCGCCTGTACTTCACTGACAACCCTGGAAGGGGTCTTCTCGACCGTCTGAGCCCGCGCCATCTACCACACACCCGCCGCCAACGTCAGGGCGCCAAGAACGCTACAGTATAGCGCAAATGGCAGCAGACGTCCCCTACCAACCGCTCGCATCATAACGTCGATAGCGAGCCAGCCGGTTGAGGCGGCGGCAAGTGTGCCAACGGCCAGGGCCACGGGGTTTTGCGCGGCTACGGCCGCAATCTCGGGCAGGTGAAGGATGGTCGCTCCGCTGATGGCCGGAATCGACAGTAGAAAAGCAAAACGCGCTGCCACCCCTCGCTCAAGCCCGCACAACAGGGCCCCGGCTATACAGGCCCCCGAACGCGAAACACCGGGGAACACGGCCACCGCCTGGAAGGCCCCTATCAGCAGAGCATCGCGAAGACCGAGAGCGCGAGCCGGACGTTCTTCCCGGCCCGCGCGCCGCCCCGCCTGCAAACGCCATTGAGCGCTGGCCAGTAACGCGGCCGTGGCCAGCAGGCCCGTCCCCACCGCCCCAAGAGAGGAGAAGGCGGCCTCGATAGCATCGGCAAAGCCCAGGCCGACGGCAACTATGGGCAGGGTAGCCGCAGCTAACAGCCCTACCCAGCGCTGTTGCCAGGAACCGGCCTCCCCCCGGCCCGGGACCAGGGTCAGGGCCATGGCGGCAAGTTCGCGGCGGAAGTAGACGAGCACGGCCAGCAGGGTGCCCACGTGCAGGGCCACCACAAAAGACAGGCGCGAGGCCTGGCCGCCCCCGCCCATGATGGTCTGGGCCAGGGCCAGATGGCCCGAACTGGATACCGGAAGAAACTCGGTAAACCCCTGTAAAACCCCCAGAATCAGGGCTTCGACCCAACTCACCCCTGTCCCTCCGTTGCTGTCGGCCCCTCCATCTCCTCAAGCAGGACCTCGATGGCGGCGCGGGCTTTGAGGGTCAGGGACTCACGGTCGTCCACGTTGAGACCGGCCACCGAAATCGGCTCACCTATGCGCACACGCACCAGCCCCGGCCTTGGAACCAGAGAATACTTGCCGAGCGCACGTTCGGTACCGACAATCGCAACCGGCACGACCGGGAAGCCGGCAGCTATGGCAAAAGCGGCAGCGCCCCTCTTGAACGGCAACAGCTGCCTGGTGGGCGAGCGGGTGCCCTCGGGGAAAAACACCACCAACACATCCGACACATCGTGTCCATGCAGACTGTTGTTGAGTGCCGCAAGCGCCTGTTTGTGGTCGCTACGATCGATCACGATCTGCCCGGTAGCTTTCAGGGCGGAGCCAAAGATGGGAACCCTGGTGAGTTCCTTTTTGGCCACCCAGCGGGTCTCGCGGTTGTAGCCAAAAACACCGACCAGGGCCAGAGGGTCGAAATGACTGCGGTGGTTGCACATCACCACACAGTGGGTTCCGGGGCGGAAGTTTTCGGTCCCCCTACCCTCAACCGAGACCCTGAAGATCTTCAGAACCCCCGCCGCCCACATCAAAGCGTAACGGTAGTAGGTAGGCCCCGGCTTGAGCAGACCAATGACGACGACCAGAGAAAGCATTGCCGCCGAAAAAACCAGGAAAACGACGACCCTCAGGCAGTGCCCGAGCAGGAACAAAACCCGCCCGATGGGCCCGGAGACGACGGGCGACGCACAGTCCTTGCTGTTATCACTCATATTGGATTGACAAGCCGGCTGGCCGACTTTAGCCTCGCGCAACCCCAACTACGGAGGCTCCGCTATGGCATCAGTAAACAAGGTCATAATACTTGGCAACCTGGGACGCGATCCCGAACTACGGCACACCGCAAACGGCAAAGCCGTGACCACCTTGCGGGTCGCCACAAACGAGCAGTGGACCGACCAGGCCGGCGAGAGGCAGGAACGCACGGAGTGGCACTCTATCGTTGTCTGGGACCGCCAGGCCGAGACCTGCAACCAGTACCTGCGCAAGGGCCGACAGGTCTTTGTGGAGGGACGCCTGCAGACCCGTAAATGGCAGGACAAGGAAGGCAATGACCGCTATTCGACCGAGATTGTAGCCGACCGGGTCCAGTTCGTGGGCGGCCAGGCCGGGGCTTCCGAATATTCCGAACCACAAGACGCAGGCGACCTGGCACCGGCCGCGGTGGTCAAAGACGACGCGATCCCCTTCTAACCGGCCAGCCTGCTAACCTGCCGGGGCTTCCAGCTCGCCCGCATCGGCAAACGAAAAATACCCCGGCTCGCCCACAACCACATGGTCGAGAACGGGGATGCCCAGTAGGCGGCCGGCGCGCACCAGGCGGCCGGTTATGTCGCGGTCCTCGTGGCTCGGGCTGGGGTCTCCGCTGGGGTGGTTGTGTATGAAAACCACCGCAGCAGCAGCTTCACAAACGGCCGGCCGGAAAGCCTCGCGGGGGTGCACCAGTGCCGAGGTCAGCGACCCTTCGGAAATCCTTGTCCTGGCGAGCAAACGGTTTTTGCTGTCGAGTAACAGGGCATAAAAAATCTCCCTTTTCTCGTCACGCAACAGGGGGCCGAAGTGCTGGTGGACGGTGGCCGAGGCCGTAATGGGCTGGCCGCGCTCAAGCGATTCAGCAGCGGTACGTTTTGCCAGTTCTCCCGCCGCGGCCAGGGCCGCGGCGGCCTGCCGTGTGATGGAGGCCACACGGGCCAGCCTTGCCGGGCCGGCCGCGGCCAGACCCCTGAGGCTACCAAACTCTTCGAGCAGACGCTGGGCCCTCAACGTGTAGGCACGGGACTTGCCGGCAAGACCGGCAGACAATACCAGCGCGACGATTTCCGTGTCGGAAAGGCCATTGAGAGAGAGCGGAAGGTTTTGCCGACAAGACACGGGGGGCAGACTAAACCGGCCGGCACCGCCTTCTCAATCACACCATGGTTATGGCTTGCCCCCTATTTCCTCGTCCAATCTCCACTACGACCGCCACTTTTCTCGACCAGTCCCACACTGGCGACCGTCATGCCCCGGTCCACCGATTTGCACATGTCATAGACGGTCAGGGCGGCCACCGACACGGCCACCAGCGCCTCCATCTCGGCCCCCGTGCGTGCGGTCACGCCCACCGTAGCGCGGATGAGCAAGCGCCCCTCCGCCTGTCTTTCAAAGACCACCTCCACGGCATCCAGGGGCAAGGGATGGCAAAGGGGTATCAGTGTATCGGTACGCTTGGCAGCCATGATGCCGGCCGTACGGGCCACCGCCAGAACGTCCCCCTTGGCCATACCGCCGCAGTCGATACGCTCCAGTGTGGTCTCGTCCATCAATACCACCCCCTCGGCCACGGCCCGCCGGCGGCTTATATCCTTGTCCGACACGTCAACCATGCGGGCGCGTCCCTTGTCATCGAGATGTGTGAGTTCTGCCATCCTTACTCCTTTTGCCAGCGCCCGGCCGGGGCCTGCGCTGCATACGCGTTTGCATGCACGCGGCGAAATTCCTAGACGATGGTATGTCGAAACAACACCACCGCATAATAATACTGGGCTCCGGCCCCGCCGGCCTGACGGCCGCCATCTACAACGCCCGCGCCAATCTCGCCCCACTGATCATCGAAGGGGCCGACCCCGGAGGACAGCTTACCATTACGACAGATGTAGAAAACTACCCGGGTTTTCCAGACGGGGTCATGGGGCCGAACATGATGGATATGTTCCGCGCCCAGGCCGCACGTTTCGGCACCGAGTTTGCGGTCGGCAATATCGGGGATTGCGATCTGTCCCAACGCCCCTTTACGCTTTCCGGGAGCGGCCAGGAGTTCAGCTGTGATGCATTGATCATAGCCACCGGGGCATCGGCCCGCCTGCTCGGTCTGGAGTCCGAAAGCCGGCTTATGGGACACGGGGTCTCGGCCTGCGCCACCTGCGACGCTTTCTTTTTCAAAGGTAAAAAAGTG
>JAYGCL010000059.1:0-60000 GCA_046583365.1 Deltaproteobacteria bacterium | reverse complement strand
CCGCTAGGGTCTCCAATGGCGGCAGTAAAATCACCGATGAGGAAGACCACCGTGTGGCCAAGAGTCTGAAAGTGACGGAGCTTTTCCATGACCACAGTGTGGCCCAGGTGGAGGTCGGCCGAGGTCGGGTCAAAGCCGGCCTTCACGCGTAAGGGCCGACCCTCGCCCAACGCCTTGCGGAGTTGGTCTTCGCCTATGAGTTCGGCGGTCCCACGTTTTATGAGTTCCAGAGCCTCATCCACGGCCGCCCCATCAGTAGCACCCGCTGTAGTCCGCCTAGCCACCGCACTGCCCCCTCTCGGTGACCACGAAATCCACGTTCCTATCGTCGTCGCCAGCCGGGACCTCGGCAAAGACCTGGCAGAAATAGGCTACCCCCAGCACCGGCCCCAGCCGTGCCAAGCCGTCCAGAGCCCGGTCGTAATAACCACGACCCCGCCCAACACGGTGACCGTGACCATCAAAGGCCCGCCCCGGTACCAGCGTAAGAGATGCGACATCCGACGGTGCCTCGCCCTGCCGGGGTTCGAGCAGACCAAAGCGCCCCTTCTCAAGTTCCTCCCCCGGCGGCCAACTTAGAAAGCCCATGCTGGCACCACTCTCGCCCAGGACCGGAAGAAACACCCCCTTACCCTCACCCTTGGCACTCTCGACAACAGCATCCAGCGAGACCTCGTCGGCCAGGGCGCTGTAGGCGAGTATCTGCCGGGCCTGCCGGTACTGGGGTGTAGCCACAATAAAGTCAGATATCATGGCATCGTAACGTCGGCGAAGGTCCGCCGACAGTCCAAGCACCCCCTGCGTGCCTCTTTGCCGGAAAGTTTCCTTGTCTGCAGAAAAAATGGCGCCCCCGCCTGTGCCGTTTGGGTGTGTCACTCGGACCCTGATACCAAGTGGGTGCTTGGTTTCCATGCGGCCTTTACCAAGGGGGCTTTCGCCATCCCCAGCGCCGATGGAGTCGGGCTCCCTTTTCAACGCTTGTCGGTCAGAGTGCGTTTACCCACCACGTACACCGCAGGGGCGCACAAAGCACCGGACTGTTGGGGTACTTGCCAGGCACGGTCAAGACCCCTTGGCCAGGTAACCATCGATTTTCTTGCCAAGGTTACCGAGAACAGTATCGATATCGCCCTGCGCAGCCCTCAGCTTGTGGAGTTCATCGGCAAAGCCCAAGGCAGCCGAGATGGCCACGCTGAGCGTGGTTACCCCAGCCTGGCCCCTGGTGACCTCTCTCATTTTCTTTTCAACCTGGGAGGCCAGCTTGCGCAGATACTCCTCCTTCTCGTCACTGCGAAAAGTCAGCCCGTGCCCCCCAATGACCAAACTCACATCTTTAGCCATCGACTAGGCCTGCTCGGCGCCCAAACCGAGCTTTTCAAATCTCTTAAGCATCGAATCCACCTTCCTGCGAACCCGGCTGCGTTCGCTTTTATAGCGTTCAACCTTGGCCTTCAGCTTGTCGGTCTCAGCCTTGCTCTTGCGCAGGGCCGAGGCCAACTCGACCTGCTTCTTGCGCGCCTCAGCCAGACGCTTGCCTATTGCAGTGATCTTTTCTTCAAGCTTACGAACAGCCCGTAATTCCATAGACTTAGCCCCTCGCTGTTAAGAAGTGACTTTTCAATTTGGAGTCTAGTTGGCAGGCCTGCCCACTGTCAAGCGTATGTGTGCGAATGAGGCCGCCTGCTAGGCAGTCGGGCCAGGTTCGGCCAGGTCCACAGAGACGATTTTCGAGATCCCCGGGTCCTTCATTGTCACCCCGTACAGACGCCCGCATCGCTCCATCGTACGCTTGTTGTGGGTGATGATCACGAACTGTGAATGCTCGCTCATTTCGGCAACCATCTTAGCAAAACGTCCGATGTTGGCATCATCGAGCGGTGCATCTACCTCGTCAAGGACACAGAACGGACTAGGCTTGTGGAGGAAAAGAGAGAAGATCAGAGAGACCGCTGTCAGGGCTTTCTCACCACCCGAGAGCAGGTTGAGATTACCGAGACGCTTGCCGGGCAGTTGGCAGAATATCTCCACGCCGGTCTCGAGCATATTGGACTCATCGGTCAAGGAGAGCGAAGCTTTGCCCCCCTCGAACAATTTAGTGAAGGTCGCCTGGAAGATGCCGTTTACTGCATCGAAAGTGTCCTTGAAGCGTTGCTTGGAGAGCCTGTTCAGACGGGCAATGGTGCCCCTTAGAGATTCGATTGAACGTTCGAGGTCCTCACTCTGCCCCGTCAACTCGGCCAGACGTCCCTCAAGTTCCTCGAGTTCGGCAACGGCCCCGATGTTGACGGTTCCCAAGCGGTGGAGACGGCTGCGTACGCTTTCCAGCTCTACAACCAGCCGCTCACAATCCTGCGGCCCTTCCGTTGCTCCGTCGACCCCCTCGCCTACGGCTGCAAACGCATCATCGAGCCCCACTCCCAACCTCTCTCGCAAACCTTCGACAAGAGCGTTGCGCTCCAACTCGTAGCGTTTGAGATCCAGTGCCTTCTCTGCCTTGTCCTCACGCACCCCGTCCAGGCTACGGCCTGCTTCCTCCAACCGACGCTCGATGGATTCCAGCAAGCGACGCCCCTGTTTGAGTTCGTCCTCGGCCCCTTCGTATTCGATCCTGGCCCGTTCGGCCTGGGACTCCACCTCAGCCGGGTTGAGTTCGACACAACCCAACCGCTCACGGGCTTTGTCCATCTCCCCCCTCTCCCGCGCAAGGCGTCGGCCAAGAAGACCGTGGCGGGAAGAAAGGTCGTTGATCAAAAGCTCAAGCGTACTGAGGCGTAGAGCCTGGGCCTCTTTCTTCTGCCGCAATTCAGCTTCACTGACCCTCAGGGCTTCAAGCTCGGCGGCCTTGGCCTCGCGGTCTGCCCCGGCATCCCTGGTCCTGACGTCGAGTTGCGCGAGGCTATCTTTTCGTTGTGTCCCGGATCGCCGGACTTCGCCACACCGGTCTTCTATAAGTCCAAGGCCGAGGCGGTGCTGGTTCAGCTCCCCCTGCAGGCCCTCGATCTCCCCCTTTATACCGGTTTGCCTTTCTTCGGTCCTCGCCAGGTTCTGTCTCTGCAACTCGAGTGCCCCCTCCGCACCCACCTTGGCAACGGTCAGCTCGTGCAGCCGCTTATCAAGGCTTTCTATTTCAATACCGGCCCGGTCGGCATCGTCCCCGGCTGTGGTCAGAGCGGCCTCAGCCTCTCGTTTGTCATGGCCGGCTTGACTGACACGCACGGACAACGCACGCAGTTCATTGCGGCGTGCGATCAGGCCCTCATCCATGGCCTCCCCACTGCCACCGGTAATAACACCCGAGGGAGACACGACCTCGCCCTCCAGAGTGACAAAGGTGGCCACATAACCGTTACATTTCCATTGCTGGGTGGCCTGGTCGAGCGAATCTGCGACTACTACGCCGGCCACCAGACTGGCAACGACCTGCTGGTAGCCCTCATGGGCGTGCACGTGCTCACCGAGCAGTGTCAACCCGGGTGGCACATTTGCCCCCTCGCTCGGGCCTCCACGCGGAGCAATGGGAATAAAGCTGGCACGGCCGGCCTCGGTCTCTCTGAGGTAACTGGCACCGGCCATACCCGCGTCGGCATCGGGCACAACAACATACTGCAATCTTTCCTGGAGAACCGCTGCGACGGCCCTTTCGAAACCATCGTCCACTTCGAGGATATCGGCAATCACGGCACTGGCACCCGTACGCTGGCGACCGCCATTGCTCATAAAGCTACGCACTCCAGCACCGTAGCCGGCAAAGGAATCGTCGAGTTCCTTGAGGGATTGATAACGTGAACTGAGAGTGGCCCAGAGGCCTTTGCAGGTCTCGGCATCCCGCTGGGATTCGGCCCTGCGGGCCAGCACCGATGACAAGCGGGCGGCAAGAACCTCCTTGCCGTTAGCGGCATCTTCCAACTCCTTACACAAAGAGCCTACACGCTGGCTGCACTGTTCGGCTTCGGACAGCAAACGTTCGGCCACCACACCAAGCGACTTCGCCTCTTCGTCAAAACGTTGGCGGTGGGCAACCTGTACCTTGATCTGCCTCTCCAGGGATTCCTTCTCGTTGCCCAGTGAAGCCTCGGTCGCCATATCCTCCACCACACCGGACTTACCATCCTCCAGTTCGGCCCTGAGGTCCTTGAGACGCTGGCCCAAAGAATCCAGTTCTTGTTGGCAGACCGTCTTTTTCTCCCCACAGGCCTCAAGCTCCTGGCCAATGGAGGTTTCTTTCTCCAAGGCCTCTTCACGTTCGGCCTGGGCCAAGCCCAACTGCTCGGCAATCCTGCGACCCTCACCGCTACTCTCACCCAAAGAATTCTGGAGTTGGCCGATGCGGTCTTCGAGGTGTTGTCTTTCCTGCTGTAGCCGGGACAGGCTTGCCTTGCTCTCGTAAAAAGACACTCTGGCCGTTTCGGCCGTATGCTCGCAGCCCTTCTGCGACTCTCGTGTCTCTGCACGCTCGGCCTCAGCGGCCCTGCACTCACTTCTCAGCCCTTCTTCTCGCGATCCAAGCTCGGCCAGCTTGGCGGCCACACCGGCGACGCCTTGTTCGATGGTACGAATCCGCCAGCCACTGAGACGGCGGTCCAGCGTCTCTTCCGCCGACTTCAGTTCCTGGTAACGCACCGCACCCCGTACCTGCCGCTTCAGCGAGGCTGCCTGCCTTTCCAGTTCCGAGACTATATCGCCCAGGCGTAAGAGATTGTCGCGAGTACGTTCTATCTTGCGTTCGGCAGTCAGTTTGCGGCTGCGATAGAGAGTTGTCCCTGCAGCCTCTTCTATAAACAGCCTCAGCTCTTCGGGCCTGGCCCCGACGATCTCCCCCACCCGGCCCTGCTCGATTATAGAATAGGCCTTGCTGCCCACACCGGTCCCGAGGAACAGTTCGGTAACATCACGCAACCGGCAAACACGGCCATTTATCAGGTATTCGGACTCGCCACTGCGATAGAGACGGCGGGTGACCTCGATTTCCGGGGCACCGGCAATGGCGTCAATAATTTCGGGAACTTCGGCCTCGGCCCCCTCGGTGCCATCCATCCCCTCCGGCGTCCCGACCGCCGGCAAGGGCCCCTCGTTGTCGAAGGTCAGGCTCACCTCGGCCATCCCCAGAGGACCATGGCGCTGGTTGCCGACGCAGATCACGTCTTCCATGACCTGTCCGCGCAGGTGCTTGGCACTCTGCTCGCCGAGCACCCAGCGCAGGGCATCTACTATGTTGGACTTGCCACAGCCGTTGGGTCCCACGATGCCGGTGATACCGGCCGGGAACTCGAGCACAGTCCTGTCCATGCAGGACTTGAAACCGGTAAGCTGGAGCCGCTTGATTTTCACCGCACACCACTCCCCTCAACGCCCGAAGCGGCTCCGGGACAGGGAACAGACATAATAGCTGCCGTGGGGACGGATTTCGAGCCACGCACCATCATTTAACGAACCGCCCCCGGGAACTCCCCGTGGGTGGCAAGTCCGTCTAACCGCCTCTCTCCAGTTCAACGTTCCAGTAGGCGGTGTCCACGCCACTCAGAAAAGGCCGCCACTCGCTGTAGCGGCGGCCTCCACCCAGATTACGCGATACAAATGGGGTCCAGTGAGGGCGACAAGGCCGGCGAACCAGGTCCATCGCGGCGGCTTCCGGGGTGCGGCCACCCTTACGGCGGTTACACTCCAGACAGGAGCAGACGACGTTCTCCCAACTGCTGCGGCCACCGTGGACACGGGGGATTACGTGGTCGAGGTTGAGTTGGCTGCGGGCCTTGCGTCGACCGCAGTACTGACAGGTGTTGTCATCGCGGACAAAGATATTGTGGCGGCTGAAGCGCACTTCCCTTCTCGGCACCCGGTCAAAGGCCACCAACAGAACCACCCTGGGTATCCTCACCAGCCCACCTACCGACCCCAGAACGTCCCTGCCCATCGTCGACAGGTCCGACCAATCCTGAAAATCAAAGGTGCGGTACTCTTCGTCCACGGCCCGGGCCACCCCCCGATACAGGAGTGAGAACGCCCGTCGGACGGTAGTCACATGTATAGGCAGGTAGGAGCGGTTAAGAACCAGCGTCCTACTCGTCAGAGGCTCGGCCAACTGCGCCAGCGGCGCCATCCTACAAAACCTAGCACCGCCCCTATTGCTGTCAACAGGGCCATGGGTGGGCAGTCAGGACAGCCCCAGGCCACCATTGATACTGGTGGCCCCTGTGCTAGCGTCACCGATCCAATTCCCCGTGGCGCGCAGGCTGGTGGGCGGAGAAAAATTTTGCGTAAACAAATCATTGTAAACTCAACCCCCACCGAGGTCAGGGTTGCCCTTCTCGAAAACGGCGTCCTGGCCGAAATCCACATCCAGCGCAGTACCGAAGAAGCCGCTGCCGGAAGCATATACAAGGGTAAGGTACTGCGTGTTCTGCCAGGCATGCAGGCCGCGTTCGTCGACCTGGGCTTGGAAAAAGCGGCATTCCTGCACGCCTCGGACGTGCTTGGGACCGGCAGCAAAGTGGAGGAGTCCGACGACAGCGAAGACGTACAGTACGACGAAAACGACGACTCCCGCCACCTGCCCATCGAAAAGAAAGTCCGCTCCGGCGACCAACTGATCGTTCAAATTTCCAAAGAACCGCTGGGCACCAAGGGGGCACGCATCACCTCTCACGTGTCTCTGCCTGGCAAATACCTGGTCTATCTGCCCACCGGCCGCCAGATCGGTATATCCAAGCGTATATCCAACGAGCGCGAAAGACGCCGCTTACGTGACGCCATCAACTCGGCAAAGCCCAAGGACGGTGGAGTGATCGCACGCACGGCCTGCGAGGGACTGCCGAAGAAAGACCTCATCGGTGACATCCAGGCCCTCGACCGGACCTGGGAAGAGATCAAGGCCAAGAGCGCCGGTGCCAAGGCCCCGGCCCTTCTTCACAGCGACCTGGACCTCGTTCTGCGCTGCGTACGCGACATGCTCTCCGACGACGTCGATGAGATCGTCATCGACACACAAAAAGACGCCGACCGCACGCGCCGTTACGTAAGCGATTTCATGCCCAACCTGGCCAAACGTGTCGAAGCCTATACCGCCACCGCCCCTATCTTCGACCGTTATGGTGTAGAAGATCAGATCACACGGGCAACCGACCCCAGGGTCTGGCTGAAATCGGGGGGCTACCTCGTCATCGACCAAGGCGAAGCCCTGACCATGATCGACGTAAATACCGGGCGCTTCGTTGGAAAACGCAGCCAGGAAGAAACCGTATTCAGGACCAACATGGAGGCCGCCGTGGAGGTCGTACAGCAACTACGGCTACGCAACATAGGCGGCATAATCATTATCGACCTGATAGATATGGAAGAGGCCGGCAACCGCCACCGTGTAACGGAGACCCTCGAAGCCGCGCTGGCCAAGGACAAGGCCCGCACCAGCATCTTGAGAATATCCGAACTCGGTCTGGTGCAAATGACGCGCAAACGTACCCGCGAGAACCTTGAGCGCCTGCTGTCGAGCCCCTGCCCTTACTGTAACGGACGCGGGCGCATTCGTTCGGTAACCACTGTCGCCCACGAGATTTTGCGTAAAATCCAAGGGGCGGCGGCCAAATCTAAAAAGAGCGGCGGGCGCGTAACCGTCAGGGCCAACCGTGACGTCATCAGCTATCTCTTCAATGATGAGGAAGACTCCATACGAGCCCTGCAACGGCAGTTGGGCAAGGACGTAACCCTCAAAGTTGCCGAGAAGTACCACCAGGAACAATACGACATCGTGGCCGCTTGACGGCCCGGCCCATGCGAGCAAAGCCCTCTCCATACCCCCCTGCCCAGCCAGCCCGGGGTGAGGTCGGCTGGCGACGTTTGCGGGTCGCCGCGTGGGCTGTCTTGCTCGTGGCCTTTGTGCCCGCAACGGCATCTGCGGGTACCATCAGCTTCAAGATAACCACCACGGTGGAAACCTCTGCCGGCATCAAGGTGGTGCTGGACGTCACCAACACCGGCAACGAGGCTGCATACTCCCTGGTCCCGCGACTTGTTTACTCTTCCCACCTGCTCAACGGTGCCCGCCTGGCCAAGCTAGACCCCGGCGGCTCTTATTCCTGGAACCTGACCATACTCGAAGAAACCCCGCCGCCAGGGGCTTACGCGCTGGTGGTCAGGCTCGGCTATACTGATGCCAATACCTACCCATTCGAAGCACTCTCGGCTATCCCCTTCGACGTCGGGACCCTGCGGAAGCGGCCGGTTACGGGACGCCTTCAGGCTCCGACCCTCAAAGGCAACGACAAAGTCGAGGCCAAACTCTCGCTGGCCGTACCAGCAGGAAGGGGCGAGCATTTTGCCGTCCGCCTGATAGTCCCACGTGGCCTGACCGCCAAACCTTTACGCCAGGAGTTTACCCTCGGAGCCGACCGTCACGCAGTTCTGCCTCTGAGCCTTGGTAACAGCGGCCTGCTCCCGAACACCCGGGTAGCCCTGTTGGCACTGGTAGAGAGCCGGGACCAGGGCTCACCCCAGACCGATGTTGTTCAGGGTATCATCACCATCGGACAACCGACCCCAACGCTCAGCACCCAGGGTTTGATCAAACTCCTGGCCGTACTCGTAGTCACCCTCATCATGCTCGAACTGCTCGGTGGGTCCATGGGGCAGAGCTCGGCCATCGGCTGGGCCGAGGCCCTGTTGATTGCTGTCCCCAGCGCATTCCTGGCTTACCATTACCCCTGGGATGCCCTGCTGGCGCCAACCACGGTAGCCGGCGGAGACATGGCCTCATTGTTCTATCCAACCCGCCTGCTGGCCGACGAAATCCTCGGGCGGGGCGAACTGACCGGTTGGACCATGGGCAATTACAGCGGATTCCCGGTTTTCCACTTCTATTCAACCCTGCCTTTCGTAGTCATTGCCCTGGTCGGCCAATTCCTGCCGATGGAACAGACCTTCAAGATAGTCTCTCTGGCCGGCCCCACCCTGCTACCGCTGGCGGCGGCCTACCTGCTGCGTTCCCTGCGCTACAGCCGTGGCGCCGCCGTGTTGGCAGCAATCTCGACCGTCCCCTTCCTGTTCCAACAGGGCAACTCAATGTGGGGTGGCAACATCCCCAGCGTGCTGGCCGGAGAGTTCTGCCATGCAATAGGACTCACGCTATCGCTGGTCTTTGCCGGCAGTCTTCACCGCGCCGCCCAGGGCAGGCAGTCGTGGACTCTGTCAGCCCTGCTGCTGGCTGCCGTCGGACTCTCGCACACCTATGCATTCATGGCTGCAGTCTGGTATGCGCTGTTTTTTCTGTGGCCACGCAAAGACATGGACAAAAAAGTCTCCACCGTCATCCCCGTCTTCCTACTGGCATTCCTGCTCCTGTGCTTCTGGGGAGTGCCGGTGCCCGCCCGCCTTCAGTTTACGACCGAGTGGAGCATGATCTGGAAAATCAAGGCGTGGACCGAGGTGCTCCCCGTGGTCATGTGGCCGGCGGCCGCCCTGGCCCTGGCCAATCTTCTGCTCATGGCCACAAGTCTGAAACCCTTTGATAATGAGCGCCAGGGCTTCCTGATTTTCGCACTGGCGGGCGGCGTATTCCTGTACTTCCTGGTCCCGGCAATCGGATTCCCAGACATCCGCTTCATTCCGGTAGCACAGATCTTTCTCGGCCTGTTGGCCGCCGACCTGTTGGCCTGGGCGGGCGGCCGTCTGGGCTATCCCTTGCTGTTCACGGCCTGCGTTCTTACGGCCGGCTTGGCCTGGTCCCAACAACACCTAGGCTACATCCCCTCATGGCTTAACTGGAATTACACCGGTTACGAGCAAAAAACCCCCTGGCCCACGTTCAAAGCCATCAACGACCACCTGCGCGGAGACTTAAACGACCCCCGTGTGGTCTTCGAACACTCGCAGATGCACAACCGATTCGGCAGTTCCAGAGCTTTCGAAAACCTCCCCTTCTTTTCCGGCCGCGCCACACTGGAGGGGGTATTCCACCAGGCATCACTGAACTCTCCGTTCATCTTCTACCTGCAGTCTGAAACTTCAGAACGTGGCTCGGGACCATTCCCCCAGTACACCTACACGCGGCTCAACCCCAAAAACGCCCTGCCCCACCTGAAGCTTTTCAACGTCGGCAACATCATCGCCGTCTCCGAAAAAGCCAAGGCAGCCTATGACCAACACCCCGACTTTGAACGCACTTTTTCCTCTGGACCCTACGCCGTCTACACAGTCCACGGTGGCGATAGTGGGTATGTAACGGCAGCCACACACCAACCGGTTCTCTACGAGGGACCCGACTGGAAAGTTGCCTTCTTCCGCTGGTTCAAACACCCCGAACTGATCGATGTTCCACTGGTGCCGGCCGACCTGCTCAAAACCCCCGAGGCCCGCCGTTTTGTCTGGCGTACCGACTCGGTGACAAGAATACCCCGCGTGCCGCTGGAAGGGGACTGTAACGTAAGCAGCAACATCGAACAGTACTCGGTCTCCTTTGACACCGACTGCCCCGGCCGCCCCCACATCGTCAAGGTTTCATACTTTCCACGCTGGAAGACAGCCGATGGCTCACCCCTGTTCCCGGTCTCACCGGGATTCATGCTGGTCTACCCCAAAGGCCACCATGTGGAAATCGTCTACGCACGCAGGGCTATCGACTACCTGGCCCTGGCACTGACGATTGCCGGACTGGCACTGTTGCTGGCGTGCCTGGGCAGCCCCCCACTGTCGCGGCGTCTGACTCAACTGTGCAGCAGGACACTGGACCCCGTCCGCCGTTTCGTCGAAGACCGGGCCCGTAACGCTGCCCTCCTGCTCATTATTGTCGCAGTAGCGAGCGCAACCGCCACGCGGGTGAGTTTAAGGAATCCGGACCGGGACTACGACGAAGCCCGCACGGCCTACCGCGACCGTGACTTCGACACCGCGATCGAACGTTTCGAGGCCTGGGTGGCCACCGACAGGGAGACATTCAAACAGGCCAGTGCCCTGTACCAGCTGGGTGTGAGTTACAGCGACGTAGACAACCCCGCCGCCTCCGTCGTCACTCACGAGAGACTGCTTTTTGAGTTTCCAAACATCAACTACGGGGCCGGTACACTTTTTCACCTGGCCCGCAACTACGCGCGCCTGGGTATGAGGGACAAGGCCCGTCAAAAGTACGGCGAGTTGGCGTTCGAACACCCGGACTCCCCCTTGCTCAAACGTCTGGAGCGGGAAGTCCCCGGCCTGGCCGCAACCTCTCCTCAGGGATAGGTCGCGGTATTGGTAAGCATGCCCAGCTCGGCCATTGTGTCGGCATCCATCACGCTGGCCTCTCGGTTCTCCCCCCTGCTCCGGCCAAGTGCGGTCCAGCCTCCAAACCTGCGATAGCGCGCCACCACCGCAGCCGTGGCCGGGCCAAAATACGGCTCTGCAGGTCTGGAGTAGCCCACACGGCCGGCGAGGAAGACCAGGGTCGGCGCGACCTCCAACACCTGGACATCGACGGCCACGGTCCCCGACCCACCCGCGGTGACGAAGAAAAAACCACCGTCGCACGACGCCGAACCGGGCCAGGCCGTCCCCACCAACACCACCGCACTGTCGGGACCGGCCGCCTGCACGAGCAGGTCGATACGTTGGTCCACCTCCCGATAGGCCTCTGCGAGGATGGTCCCGGTAAACTCATCGAGGGGCTCCGAGGCCCGGGGCCCGTAGACGGCCGTAGTACCGAGCAATAGGGGGTCTACATAGACGAACAGGTCCCAATCGCCGGCGGCCAGACCAAGGGCATGGCGGGCTCCCTCAAGGGTCAATTCAAACAGGTGGGAGTAATAGTATTCCGGGCGCCTGACCACATTTCCCGTCCAGGACGCCTGGTCGGCAATGTACAGGCTCTCGTCTTCACCATCCGGGTGCGGGTAAAAACGCCGGTATACGGGGCTGAGGTACACCCCGCCGCGGGCCAGACGGTAGGCCTTGAAAACCCCCTCCCTACCCTGTTCTCCCTGCTCCAGTAGTCTTATCCATGGGCTGCTTTGCGCCACTGATAAACCTCTTACCCCCCGTCCAAGGGCCTTGGACGCCAGGCTGTAGGGCCAGGGCACCCGTCCCCTCTCGGCCTCACGTAGAGACACCACAGTACCGCTGCTGTCGCCTATGAAACCCCTGGTGGCATCGGCACCGGCAAGCACCTCAAGGCCAGGCCGGTTAAGGGTCCCGGTGCCCGGCACACCAACAACGACGGCATGCCGCCCTGCCCTTTGCCACTGTGCGCCTTGCCATAACCAGTCGGTCCCCTCGGGTTGGTCACCGTGGACGGCGACGCCGGTAAACAGTGCTCGCCAGTACTTGCCACGGCTGGTGTAATCGTTGCCACACAGCCCACCGCCGGTGGCCGAGGAAAGCAGGCGCCGGGTGGCCGGCATATGCCCCTGGTCCAGGTGGCGGAGGAGGCTGGACCGGTCGACGCCGTCCAGGACAACGACCAGCACACGCCCATGGCCGGCCGTGGCCAGGGGCAGCAGGGCCGCTGCAACGAGGACACAGGATACAAAGCGGAGTAACAGAAACATTCTATTTGGCAGGGTAGACTTGCTGAGCGACCATCTCTACACTATTTTCCGTCTCCTCTCCAAGAGGCGGCCTCACAATCATGCCTGCAATTGAATTATCAGTAGAGGCGCCCCGTCCCGGCCACCCCCTGGTCTCCATTGTAGTCCCGGTCCTCGACGAACAAGACTGTATTGACGAGCTACTCGAACGAGTCGCTGCAGTGCTTGAAAAAACCGGCCACCGTTACGAAATCATCGTTGTCGATGACGGCAGTAAAGACCGTACTCTGGACTCGGTGAAAGCCCGGGCGGCGGCCGACCGACGTATCAAGTTCGTCTCCTTCTCCCGCAACTTCGGCCACCAGATGGCCCTGGCCGCGGGCATAGAGTACGCCTGCGGAGACGCCATCATTTCCATGGACGGGGACCTCCAACATCCCCCCGAGTTGATACCTGAACTGCTCGACCATTGGCAGGCAGGGACCGATGTAGTCTACACGGTGCGCTCCTCCAACTCCGGCCATGCCCTGAAGGAAGCGGCGTCCCGTGCCTTTTACGCTCTTCTGCGTGCCCTCAGCGGCGTCGACATTCCTACTGCTGCCGCCGACTTCCGACTTATCGACCGCAAGGTGGCCGACGCACTGAAGGATTGCGACGAGCACTTTGTCTTTGTCCGGGGATTGGTGCCCTGGCTTGGCTTCAGCAGCAAGGCCGTGGCCTACGATGCCGGACAACGCTACGGAGGAAAGACCAAGTACCTCAGCGGCCGTATGTTGAAGTTTGCCCTCGACGGTATTTTCTCCTTCTCCATCGTTCCCCTGCGCCTGATATCCCTGATGGGCGCCATCACCATCACCCTGGGCTTGATATATGGAGCCTACTCCATCGGGGTGAGACTGTTCAGTGATACCGCGGTATCGGGGTGGACCTCGCTGGTTATCGTCATGCTGGTCTTCAGCGGCACCCAACTATTGAGCCTTGGCATCCTCAGTGAATACGTGGGGCGTATCTACGAAGAGGTAAAAAAGCGCCCCCGCTACGTGGTAAAGGAGCAAAGCCCCAACCTCGGTGCGGAGCCCCCGCGGTGAAAACACCGACGCTGCCCAATGCCGCCCCCCTGTTATTGGCTGCCATTCTTGCGGTGGCCCCTAACGGTTGTGGCGACGGCACCCTTAACTACGGCGGCAGCCTCGAAGAAACCGCCGACACCGTCACACTCCGCGGCAACATTGACGATGTCGTGCCGGTGACCACAGGACGAGACATCCAGGTCTTCGTCTATGTCAATATGGTCGACAGCACGGCCTTTCTGGCCAACCCGGAAAATTACAGCAGTTTCGACGATGGTGAGGCAGCCACGGTAGACCCCGTTACTTCGGAATTTTCTGTCGGCAACCTGTCGAGTGGAAATCTCACCGTCTTCTTCCTGCTCGACGAGGCCCAGGCCGACGGTGAAATCAACACCGGCGACACGGACGTGGCCCTGCTGGCCGACCCCGACCAGGACCTCACCAATATCTACGGTGGACAGACTATGGTGCTCGAAAACGTGGACCTCGACTTTACCGACAGCCCTGTCGCCAGCGCCGACAACATAACGAGCGGCTGAGGCCTGTCCGGCCCTTAGCCGAACAAGCCGGTGTTCTGCAAAAGGATTACGGCAACAGCCGCCGGCGCCAGATAACGGACGCAAAAACGCCAGGCAGCAAATCCCCGGCGGTCACCGTTGCGACCGAGATAACCATCCTCGGCCTCGGCCGTGCTAAGAGCCCAGCCCGAGAACACGGCGATGAGAAGACCACCGATTGGCAACATCCAGGTAGTGGCCAAAGTATCCATGTGGTCTAAGAACCCGGCAACCACCGCCGAAGGTACGCCGAGGGCGAAAATCGCAACCCCCGCCCCCCAGGCCGCACCCCGGCGCGGCCACCCCCATTCGTCCACTATAAAAGCGACCACCACTTCGAGAAGGGATATAGCCGAGGTCAGGGCCGCAAAGATAACCAGAGAAAAGAACAGAGTACCCAGAACCCGTGGAGCCGGCATAAGCGCCAATACCTTGGGCAGGGTTATGAAGACCAGGCCCGGGCCAGCCCCCGGCTCGAGCCCGAAACTGAAGACCAGGGGAAAGATCATCAGCCCGGCCAATATCGCGATCAGTGTGTCCAGGCCGGCTATCAACAAGACCGCCCGCGGCACGCTGACCTCGGATCCGAGATAACTGCCATAGGTGATCATCGCTCCCATGCCCAGGCTCAAGGAAAAGAAGGCCTGGCCCAAAGCAGCCAATACACCGTTCCAACCCAGGTCACCGAAGCGCGGACGGAACAGGAACTCCAAACCCTGCCCGACTCCCGGCGAGGTCAGGGAGTAGCCCAACAACACAAGCATGAAGGCCAGCAGTAACGGCAGGAGTACCTTGCTGGCCTTCTCGATCCCGGCTTCTATGCCGCGCCCGACCACAACGATAGAAGCCACCATAAAGACGGCCTGCCAGGCCACCTGGCGGGGCGCGCTGGCGGTAAGCTCGCCAAAGACCCCTTCCACCTGTTCGGCGCCGCCCGAGAACAAAGTGCCAGAGGCGGCCCGCCATGAATAATCCATGGCCCAGCCGGCAACCACCCCGTAGAAGGAGAGAATGACAAACCCCGCTACAACACCGAGCCATCCCACCAGCGACCACAGGCCAGGACGCAGACGGCGAAATGCACCCACGGGGTTAAGCCCGGTGCTGCGGCCTATGCCAACCTCGGCAACCATCAAAGGCACACCGACGACCAGCACCGCGGCCAGGTAGACGAGAACAAAAGCACCGCCACCGTGGACGCCGGTGCGGTAGGGAAACATCCAGATATTGCCAAGGCCTATGGCCGAACCGGCCGCAGCCAGGACAAAACCCAGCTGACCGCTCCAGGAACCACGAGAACCACCCATCGAGGCTTACCGGGTTTTAATGTTCAGTTGATTGCGGGGGCGTTTGCGGCCAGATATGCCATCCCGGCCACGATCGTAACGATCCATCCTGCCCACAAGGCCACCGGGACTCTCTCGACCAAACGGACGGCAATGGATGCAAACTGTGGAAAACTCAACGATTAAACCCTCCGGCCTGCCTCAAAATTTGACCCATATTCGAGCAGCTAGCAACGGGGTTGGTAAAATATCGGGGCCGGAACCAGTCCAGCCCCGGACGGCTCCGGGGGGTCTTCTGCAGTTTGATCTACGAGCATAAAAAAAGCAACCTATTCAGCCAGTTAGAGGGCCAGGAAGGGAGCGACCCGGTCCTCCTCCTGCACGGACTCGGCGGTTGCCACCGCAGTTGGCAGCCCCTGGACCAGGACCTGGCCTCCACACACCGCGTCATGAGCCTGGACCTGAGGGGGTGCGGACGTTCGGAGGCCGGTCGTTTGCCCCTGAGCCTCGACCTCCTGGCCGATGACTGTGTGGCCCTGCTCGACCATCTGAACATCGAAGCTGCCCATGTGGTCGGACACTCGCTGGGCGGAGTGGTAGCCCAGAACCTGTTGGTCCGCCACAACCAGCGCCTGCTTTCTACCGTCCTGGTAAGCACCTCGAGCCGCCTCAACCCCGAGGCCACCCGTATGTGGCGGCGGCTGGCAGATATGGTTGAGCAGCGGGGCCTCCCTGACCCGGCCGACAGCCAGGCCCGGGCCTTCAGCCCCCAGTTCGCTGCAGAATATCCGCAAGAGGTGGCTCGCCAGGCCGGCATAGCCGCCTCCTGCGACCCCCTCGTCTACGCGGCCCAGGCAAGGGCGGCAAGCAGCTACGACTACACCGAAGACTTAAGGGCCGTCACGCAGCCGGTTCTGGTTATCCAAGGGCTGGCCGACCATCTCACTCCCGTGGGCGGTTCGGTAATCCTTTCACGGGCCCTGCCCAATTCGACCCTGGAGTTGGAGGAAGGAATCGGACACAGCCTGCCCACAGAAATGGGTGGCAGGTTTGTGGCCAGACTGAGACGCTTCTTCGGCGCTACGCCCTAACGGGCGCCGCCGGTGCCCAGATATTCGCCCAGGGATTGGTCGTTGTCGCCGCCATCCGAACCTCCCTCTATGCCGAGGTGGTCGGCCAGCCAGTCTTCCACCTCAGCTTTGCTGAGACCCTTACTACTCAGCAAGGAGGAGTCTTGCGACCCGGCAACCGCCGCTTGGGCGTGACAGGAGTAGCAGTCAAAGGCGCCTTCGGTGGTATGGGCCGCCGCGGCGGTGGCGGCGGGACCGGCCCCCCGGGGGCCTTCCACTACGATGGTGCTGTTGTCGTAGTCATCCAGGGCCATGAAGTAGTCAACGATGGCCGTGGCCTCTTCTTCGTTAAAGCCGAAGGTCGGCATCCTCACCTTGAGCCAGGGCCTCAACCTCACCGGCTTCATGATGAAGTCGAAGAACCACTCGGGCTGCAGCTTCATACCCTCGCCTTGCAGAATCGGCGGTGCGTCCTCGATATCGTCTTCGTAATGGGAGCGGATGGCGCCGTCCTTGCCGTCAAAAGAGTGGCAACCCTGGCAGTTGTAATAGGACACCACCTCCCGGCCCCGGCGTAGACGGCGGGCCTTGTCACTGTCGTGACGATAGCTATCGTTGATCTTCGTCTCGATACGGCTGGAAAGGAACACCGTCAAGGCACGGGCATCGGAATGCTCAAACCCGAACTCGGGCATGACCTGCGCGATGCGCTCGGTCTGGTAGGTCCGCGGTGTCAGAACCTTGTTGATGGTCCAGTCGTCCCAGCTGTGGGGAACATCGAGGCGGTCACCGAAGAACAGTTCTTCTACATGCTTAGAGCCGAAAGTGTTCAACTCGACACCGATACGCGACTCTAACTCTGTACCGGTAATCGGATGGCACCCGAAACAACCGTAAGTGCGGACCAGCTTCTCGCCGGCTTTGGCCACCTCGGGGTCGGCCAGACGGGCACGCAAGGCCATATCGGGCGCAACCCTGGGCTCTTCGGAGAGAGTCAACAGATAGGAAGAAATCGCCTGGGCCTCTTCGTCACTCAAGCGAAGACGGGGCATACGCGCCGTCTCCGAATAGCCCCGGGGGTCTTTAATCCAATGGTAGATCCAACGGCCATCGCTCTTCTCGGCTATACGCGCCAGGTTGGGTGCCGTGTCCTTGCCATCGGCCACCTGACTGGCAAACTCGTCGGCCCCGAAGCCGTGGCAACCCAGGCACCCGAGGCTCTCGGTGAGAGCACGGCCATCGGCTACCAGGGCCGCATCAGCCGGGTCTATGCCACCAGGCTCAGGATGAGAGTCGAGCCAGAGCATGGAATCCTGGAACGAGGAAGAGAGCAGGTAGGCGGCAATCGCCGTAGATTCTTCCCGGTCCAGGAAGAACTGAGGCATACGCGTACGCGGACGGAAAGCGTGGGGATCGTCGATCCACTCCACCAACCACTCGGGAGAAACCTTGGCCGCGACCCTCTTAAGCGACGGCCCGGCCTTGGGCAGGTCCTCAAAACCGTCAACCAGGTGGCAGCCGTGACAGCCCAGATCCCGGAACAGGGATTCACCGCGGGCGGCAACCTCAGTCCCTTGCATACCCTGGACCGAGGCGTGGCAGTTGAGACAACGCCCCTGAACCTTGTCGTGCACATCGGCCATGGGATCTTCCCAGTAGTGAACCTCGCCGTGGGCCTGCTCCACCGAATTTACCGAGGGCCCTTGGCCACCATGGCAGGGGGTACAGCCGAGTTTCTCATGATTGCCCAGATAATAGCGGATGTCTGGGTGGGTCTTCATCGGGTTGGGGGCATCCTCAAACCCGGCTCTGTCGATGGCCACATGACAATTCTGGCATCGGTCCACACGTTCGACCCATTGATTGAAGTTGTTTTTTTCGTAAACCGGCAACACCGTCTGTTCAAGGGTGGGCACACGGGGAAAGCGCCGGCCAAAAAGGCTCAGTGACACTCCCTCCAATTTTTGCCGAATGGCGTCACTTTGCGCGTGGTGCAGTTTGAGGGCCGCCTCGATCTCGGCCTCACGGCCACGTATCGTATCGATCTCGACCAGCACCACATCGCGGGCGGCCTTGGCATCGGTAAAATTCCGACTGGTCTCGGTGCTGCGTTCGTCCAGAGCCGCCATGCGCCGGCGCACTTCGCCGACATCCCTGCCGGCATGAGAACCGCTCTCAATTAAATACCAGACCTCCTCGATCTCGCCTGTGACGAAGCGGTTTTCCAGGTCGGTCTCAAGAACCTTGACCTCGGCAGTCCCGAGATCTCCCGCCAGTACATCCAGACGCTCGGCCAGATCGCCACTGGCCAGGCTGGCCTGTACCTCGGCCAGTTCCTGGCCAAGTTCGACGTATTCGGGAACGGCGGCCAGACCCTCGGCGTCCGCTGCCAGTTCCTCCGTGTAACGGGAGATGGCAAAGCGGTAGAAGTCGGCCTTGTACTTTTTCCAGAGGTGCCGCGAGAACGAGTCCTGCCAGATGGCCCACACCGTACAGGCCAGCAACAGACCAATGGTCAGCAAAAAAAGCGCTCCGTACGAACGCTTCTCGTCGTCCCGTATGGGGTCGCTCACCGCCGCTGCCACCCGTTAACACTGCCGGCCACCAATTCTGCGCCCCCCCTCATCTCGAACTTTGTCCCTCTACCAGACGTCCAGAGTAAAACAGCGCCGCGCCGGCAAGCGCGGCCAGAATCTCGTCGAACAATGCATCGGCCCGCGTCAGCCCTATGTACAGGGCTCCCGCCACAGCCAGCAGGCCGGCTATCTGCAGCCCTTTGCCCACATAAAAGGCCATCCCCTAGATGTTGATCCACGGGGTAACCATTATGTACTTGATATTGAGACCCATGCGCATGGACAGCTTGATGGCTACCGCCAGCATGTTGAGTAGAAGAAACGCCGTAAGCCCGAACCTCACGGGGCCCCAGCGTTGCATAAACGCCTTGCCCTTGGTCCTGACCACCCACCAGTGAAAGAAAGCCGTGCCAATAACAAAATAGCCCACTGCCACGGATAGTCCGACAAGAGCTGAGGCCCAATAATCTCTGAACCCCAGCAGGTAGGGCAGGTCGACGTTGGACATGGCCACAACCTTGTGGCTGTCCCAGACCTCCCAGGGCCAGAACCAGTTCCACCCCGGACCACGGATGAAAGTCCCTATGACGATCAAGAGTATCCACAACATGTGGAAGCCCAGGAAGAAAGTCATAATCTCATATTTGCGCTCGGTGAAGGTGTAGTAGCCATTGCCCTTGGGGTTGATGTCTATGTATGGCAGTACCATCAGCCCCATGATGATCAGCGATGGCAGGACCACGCCGGCATGCCAGGGGTCAAAATAGACCAGGATTTCCTGCAGGCCGAGGAAATACCACGGGGCCTTGGATGGGTTGGGTGTACGCGTGGGGGCCGCCGGCTCTTCCAGCGGAGCGTCCACAAGCAGAGACCAGACCAACATCCACACGATGACCAGAAGCAGGCACAGGAACTCACTCCTCACCAGGTGAGGCCAGGTGTATATCTTGTCGTCGCCCGGGCCGCGGGTCTTTACCGCACTAGTCACTTCAGCCACGATAGTCCGCCCTTCCTACAGAGGCGGCCCGGACAGGCCGTCCCTACGAATACGCCAGAAGTGCACGGCCAGTAGAATGGTCGTCACCAGGGGGAAAAAGATACAGTGGAGTATGTAGAACCTGAGCAGCGTGTGCGGCCCGATCTCGCCGCCCCCGAATATCAGTGCACGGGCATCGTATACCGCGTTGACTCCCATAAATTCCCTGAAAGGTCCCTCGTGTCCGAGCAGGGGGGTCGCCCGTGCCATATTGGAACCAACCGTAACCGCCCAGATGGAAAGCTGGTCCCAGGGCAACAGGTAGCCGGTAAAACTCAGGAGCAGGGTAAGAACGAGCAGAATAACTCCCACCACCCAGTTGAACTCGCGCGGGGGCTTGTAGGAACCCGTCATGAAGACCCTGAACATGTGCAGCCACACAGCGATAACCATCGCGTGGGCCGCCCAACGGTGCATGTTCCTCATGAGCATGCCGAAGGGCATATCGAACTCCAGGTACTTCATGTCGGCGTAGGCGTATTCGGCCACCGGTCGGTAGTAGAACATGAGGTAGACGCCGGTAACGATGGTGATCAGAAACATCAGGAAGGTTATACCCCCCATACACCAGGTAAACTTGAGCCGTATACCGTGACGGCGGATCTTTGAAGGGTGCAGATGCAGCCAGATATTGCCCGACACCATAAGGATACGGTTGCGCGGAGTGTCCTCGTAGCCATGCCTGAACATCGAACGCCAGACCGGCGACTCAACAAGCTGATCCTTAATCTCTTGCCACTTGCTCATAAGTAGTCCGCCTCAGACCTTCAAGAAGGCTCCGGGCCTGTCCCAGTCCCCTTTCTCCTGGCGGTACTTGACCCCCACATCGACAATCAACTGTCCGTCCTCGGCCAGGACAATACGCACACGCTCAAGAGGTCGCGGCGCCGGGCCTTCGAAGTTAATGCCACTCTTATAGAAGCCACTGCCGTGACAGGGGCACTTGAACTTGGCCTCGGCCGCAAGCCAGCGGGGCGTACAGCCGAGATGAGTGCACTTGGCGAACAGCGCGTAAAGCCCCTCGGCCTCGCGCACTATCCACACCCGGAAGTCCTTCTTGAATTTCCCACTCACCTCACCGATGGCGAAGTCATCTACAAGGCCGGCCTTGAAGGTTGTGACGGGCGTAAACAGGATCCTCGGGAATGCCGAACGCATACCCGCAAGCACCGTCGTCAGCGAGACCAGTCCGAACCCGAGCCAACCCAAACGGCCGAAAAAGTCTCGCCGTGACCATACACTGGCTTGTGACAATTGTTCGCTCATTCCCTGCTGGATACAGGACCTTAAGTCCCGCGTCCTCCTACTCCGAAATTTTCGGCTTTATCCTGTGAAACAAAGCCGACACCAAACCCCATCCAAACAACACGACACCAGCGGCCAGGATCATCATCCCTACGGGGGGGAAGACCATCAAAAGAAACGGCCCGATCAGAAACATGAGAACCCCGTAGCCCAGGGCTCCTACGCCCGGGGTGGAAGTCGCCGCTTTCTCCTCCCCTTCAACCTCTCCGCCGACGCCCTCGTCGTACAACTCAGCGGCCACCGGCAAACGCTCTCTGACCAGGCTCACAGCATAGTCGTGAAGAGACTCTCTGTCGGCCGCAGGACTCGCCCCTATCACACGGGCCATATCCTCGGCTAGAGCCTCCAGACGTTGCTCGCAGGAAACAGACTGGTCGTCGCCGGACACTGTGCTACACCCGCCAAGCGGGCATCGGATTTGGTAATACAAACACCGGGCACCGTCAACAATGACTCCTTTGTTGTTGAGGCAACGCTAATATCAAGTGTAAGCCAGGGCATGAGGCTGGCCCTGCCCTTGCCCGTTGCCCAACTGGTCGGCCTGCTCGGTAGAGCCCTGCTGCGCCCCTGCCTGGGCTGCCAACGAAGTCGACTCGTGCCACTGTGCCCAAGTTGCAAGGCCCTGAGCCTGTGCGGACAGAGTCTGCACAGGCTGCCCAACCCCACGACCATGCCCGCCAGCGCCATCAAGCCACTTGCGGCCTGCGGCCGTCTACTATTACGGTGTCTACAGCCAGATGACCACCGTCAGCAACAGAGACTCAACCCACACAACTCCCCTGGCCTCGGCCTTGCTGAGGTTCAAGTACCGTAGGCACAGCCAAACAGGACGGCGCCTGGCCTCGCTGTTGGCAGTCCAGGCCTATAGCGCCCGTCTGACCTGCGATGTCGTCATAGCGGTACCCCTTGCCCCCGAACGACTGGCCTGGAGAGGGTTTAACCAAGCGGCCTGGTTGGCCCGGGCGGTGGCCACAAACATCGGACGGCCGTTGGCCACAGACATCCTGTGGCGCTGCCGCGACACCCCTGCCCAGGCCCTTCTGCCTCGCCGCCAGCGCCTTAAAAATCTGGACCTGGCCTTTCAGGTCCGGTCGGGGTCCAACCCCCCGGGCCGGGTCCTGCTGGTTGACGACGTCTTTACCACCGGCGCAACCCTTAAGGCCGCAGCCCGGGCACTTTACAAAAATGGTGCGAGCAGAGTCGACGCCCTGGTCCTGTTGCGTGCACTCGCCCGACCTAAACTTTGACAACCCCAATGCCCTCGGCTACTCGCGCCGAATGGGTAGAAGCCGTGACCGACTCACCTACCGGGATGCAGGCGTGGACATTGGCGCCGCCGACCGTTTTGTGGCGACGATAGCCCGCCTGGCATCGCAGACCCACGGCCCCGAGGTTATTTCCGGGGTCGGCCCCTTCGCAGCGGCTGTACGTATCCCCCGCTCCTACAAAAATCCGGTTTTGTTGTCATCGGCCGACGGCGTCGGCACCAAGCTTAATATTGCCCGCCTCAGCGGCCGCCACGACACCATCGGCATAGACCTGGTGGCTATGAACGTAAACGACCTGCTCACCGCCGGGGCCCGCCCCCTGTTCTTCCTCGATTACCTGTCGATGGGCAATCTCAGAAGCATAGACGCCGAAGCCCTGGTTGCCGGTATCGCCCAGGGCTGTAAGCAGGCCAACGCCAGTCTGGTCGGTGGTGAAACGGCAGAGATGCCCGGTGCCTATGAAGACGGTGATTACGACCTGGCCGGCTTTTGCGTAGGGGTAGCCGAAAGACGAAAGATTGTGGACGGCCGCCGTATCCGGCCCGGCAACCTGATAGTGGGACTGGCCTCCAACGGCCTGCACAGCAACGGCTACAGCCTGGCGAGAAAGGCACTGGCCGTCACAGACAAACGCTCGCTCAGGCGACGGCTTGAAGGCAGCGACACAAACCTCGGCCAGGAACTGCTCAGACCAACCATCATATACGTCCGCCCGGTACTGGCCGCCCTTGGGCGCTTTGCCATCAAGGGCATGGCCCACATCACCGGTGGCGGCCTTCCCGGCAACCTGTCGCGGGCACTCCCGGATACCTGCGACGCCGTGGTCCGGCGCCAGGCGATACCACGGCTGGCGATCTTCGAGGCCATTCAGAAACAGGGCAACATATCCCGGCGGGAGATGGACCGTACCTTCAACTGCGGCATAGGCTACACCATGATCGTTGGTGCAAAACAGGCCGAGGATCTTTGCTCCTTTTTACGCCGCCGCCGTATCGGTGCCCACATCATAGGCCGCATAGAAGAGGGCCGCGGGCGAGTGCGCTACGCCCCGGGACGGTAAGCATGCTTGCTATTGCCATCCTGGCTTCCGGGGCCGGTAGCAACTTCGAGGCAATCGCCGAAGCCATCGCCGCGGGGAGTCTCGATGCCGACATACGCCTGCTCATCTGCAACCGCCCCCGGGCTGCCGTGCTGGAAAAGGCCGCACGACGCGACATGGAAAGCGTCGTCATCGACCACAGAGACTTTGCCTCGCGTGAAGAGTTCGATGCCAAAGTAGTTGAACACATAAAGAACAGTGGTGCTCAACTCGTGGTGATGGCCGGGTTCGACCGTGTCGTCACCAAAGTGCTGATAGACGCCTTCCCTTGCCGTCTCATCAACATCCACCCCTCCCTGCTGCCGGCTTTCCGTGGCAGCAACGCGCAACGCCAGGCGGCCGACTATGGAGTCACCGTAACCGGCGCCACCGTCCACCTGGTGGATGAAGAGGTGGACCACGGCCCCATCATCGTTCAAGCCGCCGTCCCGGTTATCCCCGGTGAAGATGCCGAGACAATCAGGAAACGGATCCTTGTCCAGGAACATCGCATCTACCCCTGGGCAATCCAGCTCTTTGCCGAGGGCCGCATAGAGGTCGAAGGAGCCAAGGTTCGTATCAGCACAAAGGCACAGTCAAGAGACCAGGTCCTCGTAAGCCCCCCTTTGGACTGAAACCCACACAACGAAATGAGCAACAGCCATATAGGCACCGACGAGTCCGGCAAGGGTGATTATTTCGGCCCCCTGGTGGTCGCCGGGGTGGTTGTGGATGAAGCGACACAACCGAGGCTCGGAGAGCTGGGCGTGAGGGATTCAAAAACCCTGAGCAACCGGCGTGTTGTGACCCTGGCCGACAAAATCATATCCCTCTGCCCCCACGCTCTGGTGACAATAGGACCGCCACGCTACAACGAACTGTACGCCAAGATAGGCAACTTGAACCACCTGCTGGCCTGGGCCCATGCCCGCGCCATAGAAGACCTTCTTGAGAAGGTCCCCGGTTGCCCGGTGGTTGTGGATAAATTTGCCGACCAACGGGTCCTGCAATCCGCCTTGATGCAACGGGGCAAAGCCACGACTGTCACCCAACGGGTCAGAGCCGAAGACGACATGGCCGTGGCGGCGGCTTCGATTGTGGCGCGGGCCCGTTTTCTCGGCTCCCTCGATGAACTCTCCGAGGCTTGGAGCTTGCGGCTGGCCGCCGGAGCCGGCCCGCCGGTGCTGGAGGCCGGACGTACCTTCATCGCCACCCACGGCAAACAAGCCCTGGCCGAAGTCGCCAAACTGCACTTCAAAACAACGGCCACGCTCGGTGCCCGTCCGACAGCCTAGCGTCGGTCTGCGTAGAAACGGGACAGGGTGGAGGACGGTACTCCGGCCAGATAACAGACCCTCAAGACCCACATCAGCAGCACCGTGGCCACGGTGCCGCCGGCCCGCCAACGCCGGGACGAAGTGACCACGCGGGCCGTCGCAACGCCCATCTTCGTCTGTCGCTTGAGACGACGACACAAGTCGAGGTCTTCGAACAGGTCCGACTCCTGGTAACCACCGACCTGCTCGAATAAGTCACGGCGAACGAAGATGGCCTGGTCGCCACCGGCCATACGAGTCAGGCGGGAACGCCAGGAAATTGCACGCGCAACAACCGTCAACAAAGGCCCCGAGCGGTCAAAGACAACGTCAAAACGCCCCCAGCCGCCGTCGCGCAAAGCGCCTTCGACCGCGCCCATAAAGTTGAAAGGAAGTATCGTGTCGGCGTGCAGAAAGAGCAGTACGTCTCCGCTGGCCTGGCGGGCACCCAGATTCATCTGCCTGCCGCGTCCCGGCGGGGACGACAAAACCTCGGCACCGGCGGCAGCGGCAAGCCGACAGGTGGCATCCGAACTGCCCCCGTCCACGACGATCACCTGGTGGGCCCCATGGGCGCTGGCCAGGGATCGGCCGATGCACGCCTCCTCGTTCAAGGCCGGCATGACAACCGACAGTTTCATCGCCCTTGCCGTGGCACGCACAAGTGCCCGGCTCAAGCGGTTTGATACGGCAACCCCGTAGCCGGATATTGGCCCCCCGGTGAAACAACCAACGGACAATTTTGACACGTTGGTGGAGATCATGCACCAGCTTCGCAAACCGGGAGGTTGCCCCTGGGATGCCGAACAGACCCATGAAAGCCTCAAGCCCTACCTCATAGAGGAGGCCTACGAAGTCCTGGAAGCAATCGAAGGCGGTTCGGACACCGAGGTCTGTGAAGAACTCGGAGACCTGTTGCTGCAGGTCGTCTTCCATGCCGAACTGGCCGCCGAACGCGGGGCTTTTTCCATCAACGATGTCGCCGCCGCAATTTCAGAAAAACTTCGCAGGCGTCACCCCCATGTCTTCGGCAACCTCAAAGTCACCTCGACCGCCGAGGTAAGGGCCAACTGGTCGAGGATCAAAGCCCAGGAGAAACGAGAGAAACTCCAAGCCAGCGACGACGGTGACAGCGGCAAACACCCATCCGTGCTCGACGGTGTGCCGGTCGCCCTGCCCGCCCTGCTCAAAGCGCACCGTGTGGGACAAAAAGCCGCCGAGGCGGCTTTCGACTGGTCTTCCCCCGAGGCCGTAAAGGCCAAGGTCGATGAGGAAATGGCCGAGGTCGAAGAGGCCGTTGCCCGCGGAGACGGTGAGGCCATCGCCGCAGAACTCGGCGACCTTTTATTCGCGCTCAGCAGCTACATTCGTCTGCTCGGCTTCAACTCCGAAACCATACTGCAAGCGACCCTCGACCGTTTTCGCCGCCGCTTCCAGACCATGGAGGCCGAACTTGTCAAGGCCGGTATAGACATCCACGACGCCGGGCCGGAAGAAATGGAGAAGGGCTGGCAGAAGGCCAAGCTCAGCGAAAGCGCCTGACCACCCCGCTTCGCGCCTGCCCCATGAGGTCGCGAATCTCCCGGCTACCGACCGCCACAGCCACGGCCAGGTAGACGGTCAAGCCCACCACCACCCCACCCAGAGTCAGCACCCAGGCCCCGGCCGCGGCCAGTACGGTTGCGGCAAGCCACTTCCATCCCAGTAAGGCCAGGCCCATGACTATGGCCGCAACGGTGTGGCGCAAGACCGACCCCCCCAGGCCGGCAAACAGACGGGGGCCGGGAAGGATCGTGCGCAGCAGAATGACGAGAACAACCGCATTGACTATGGCGGCAATGGCCGTACCCAGGGCCAGGCCGGCATGTCCGAGGTTATAAACACCGAGTCCGGCGGTGAGAGAGGCCACCGTAGAGGCCGCCCACCATGGAGCCGACGGGTCGGTGGGACCCATGAAAGCCAGGTCGACGGCGGCATTTACAAACAAAGCCACGACAGCGGCCATGACCGGCAAGCGGGGCTTTTGCAGAGCGTAGAAGGGCATGACCAGCACCCTCACGGACGCCACCGCCAGCAGTCCGGGCAAGTAGGCCCGCAAAGCCCATGAAGTCATGGCCGAATCACGGGCGTCAAAGCCCCCCCGTTCAAAGAGCAGGGAAACAATTGCCGGTGCCAGGACCCATAGCCCAATCATAGCCGGGATCGTCAAGGCCCAGACCAGACGCAGGGCGTAGGAAACACTGTCGGCCATTTCGCCCAAAGAACGCCGCGCCGCCTGGTCACTGAGGCTGGGCAGAGCCGCCGTGCCCACAGCCACGGCCACGATGCCCAACGGAAATTCAAAGACCCGGTCGGCGTACCACAACCACGACACGCTGCCCGTGGGCAGCAGAGAGGCGAACAGGGTGGCCACCAGAATATTGATCTGATAGACGGCGCCCCCAAACAGGGTCGGCCCGAGCAGGCCGCCTACCCTCCCCACGGCCGTGTGCAGAGGCCGGGCCATCATGGACAGACGCAGGCCAACATCGTGCAGAGATGGCCACTGAACCAGGAACTGACAGACCCCGCCGACAAGCACCCCAACGGCCAGGGCGTAGACCGGCTCCTCAAAACGGGGGCTGAGAAACAAGGCCGCTGCAACGATGGACAGATTCAAGAGAATCGGACCAAGGGCAGGTGCCGCAAAACGACGGAAAGTGTTGAGGGTGCCCATTGCCCAGGCGGCCATACCCACCAGCACCAGGTAGGGAAAAATCAGGCGGGTCAGCGCAACGGCCAGACCCTGCTTGGCCGGGTCGGCGGCAAAACCCGGAGCAAAGAGCGTAACCACCTCAGCGGCAAACAAGCTGCCGAGGGCGGCAATGATAATGAGCACCACCACAGCGACACCACCGACTGCACCGGCGGCGGCAAGAGCCCCGGCCCGCCCCTCGCGTCTGAGATAAGATGTAAATACCGGTACGAAGGCAGTACTGGCCGCACCCTCGGCAACGATACGGCGGAACAGGTTGGGGATCCTGAAGGCAACGAAGAAGGCGTCGGCACCGGCCGAAGAGCCGAAGAGAGCCCCAATGACAACGTCGCGGAACAGTCCGCTGAGGCGGCTCAAAAAGGTCAGGGAGCCCAGCAGGCCCGCAGCCCTGCTTATCTGCCCCCTCTGCGAAGCGGTGTCGGCGGTTTGACCGCTTGCCGAAGCCTTGCTACCGTTCACAACTTACCAATTTACGGGGAACAACAGTGGCCAACCATCCTTCAGCGCGCAAGCGACACAAACAATCCGAAAAGAAACGGCTCCAGAACCGTCAGTCCCGTTCGCGGGTGGGCACCCTGATCCGCAAAGTCAACACAGCCATAGGGACCGGCGACGCCGAAGCCGCCGCCAAGAACCTGGGCCCGGCCATCAAGGCTCTGGCAAAGGCCGCCGCCAAGGGACTTATCCATCCCCGCAACGCCGCCCGCCGCACCGGCCGTCTGGCCCACAAAGTCGCACAACTCCAGGGTTAACGCCCCTCCATCAGATACACGTGTATGCGTCCGGCCAGGTCGTCGGCCAGCCTGCGTCGTGCCGCTTCGCCGCGTTGCTCCCCCAACTGCACACTGTCCATTGATTCAAGGTCCTCCCCGCTGAGCGCCTCGTTGGCTTGAAACGCGGCGCTGCTCCCCAGCACAGCCTCGGCTACTGTTGCGTGGCCACGGCTCGAAGAGATGCGGTCACGCTGCCAGACCACCCTCCCCCCAGACTCCCGCAACCAGGCCTCGGCGACCACAGTAGTCTCATAATCGAGTACTTCGTCATAGGCGTCGAAAGCCACCGGACGGGTCGCCAGGGAGAGCAGACGCACCTTGAGCACAGCATCGGCTGTGGCCGCCGATGAGGCCAGACCGACAGTGGCATAGCGGCGTATTTCGTTGCGCAGACTACGCCGCAACATATCGCCGAAAACAGGGTCCCCACCGCCATCGGCAATCTCTATACTGTCCACATAAACCCGCTCGATGCCGTCGCCGAGATAGGCAGCGGGGCTGACCCACGAATACCCGCAAGCGGCCAGCACGAAGGCGCACAGCAACGGAACTCTTGTCACCAAGGCAGCCATCAAACGACAATATTGACCAGACGTCCGGGCACCACCACGGTCTTGCGCGGAGTTTGTCCGTCCAGAAATGCGATTATGCGCTGGTCGGCAAGGGCCGCCTCCAGCAGGTTTTCCTTGTCGGCACCGGCGGCAACCGTAATGCGAGAGCGTAGTTTACCGTTGACCTGAACGGCGATTTCCACCGTATCCCGCAAAAGCGCGGCGGGGTCGTAGGTGGGCCAAGCCACCTCTGCGAGTTGCGGGCTTTGGCCCAGACGCTCCCACAACTCACTGGTGATATGGGGCACAAAGGGAAATAGAAGGCGCACCACCACCGCGGCCGACCAGCACACGAACGCATCGGTTTTGTCCCTGCTTGAGGACAAATGGTCGTTGATGTCGTTGACCAACTCCATGACCGCAGCGATAGCCGTGTTGAAGTGCATACGTTCGCCGATATCCCGCGTGACACGGGCAATGGTTTCGTGGCTACGCCGGCGTAATTCCCGGACAGCATCGTCCGACTGAGAGGTCGATGGTTCCTGGCTGAGGTCGAGACCAGCGGCGTCCATAGAAAGGACTAATTTCCAGAGCCTGTTGAGGAAACGGTAAGACCCTTCCACCCCACGGGGGTTCCAATCGAGATCCTTTTCGGGAGGAGCGGCAAACATCGAAAACAGCCTGGCGGTGTCGGCCCCATAACGGGACACCAGATGGTCCGGGTCGACGACGTTGCCCTTGGACTTACTCATCTTGGCGCCGTCCTTGATGACCATGCCCTGAGTGAGCAGGCGCTCAAAAGGTTCGGATAGTTTCAACCACCCCAGGTCCCTCAATACCCGGGTAAAGAACCGCGAGTAGAGAAGGTGCAGCACGGCGTGCTCTACCCCGCCTATGTATTGGGAAACCGGCATCCACTTTTCGACCTCGGCCTCGTCGAAGGGCCGCTCGGCGTTTGCCGGCGACATAAAGCGCAGAAAGTACCACGACGACTCGACGAAGGTATCCATGGTGTCGGTCTCCCGCCGGGCATTCCGTCCGCAGGCCGGACAGGCAGTACGGACGAATGAGTCCAGCATGGGCAGGGGCGAGCCACCCCCCTCCAGAAGTTCGACGTCGGTTGGCAATTCTACCGGCAGTTGGTCCCGGGGTACCGGCACCACTCCGCAGTCATCGCAGTAGACCACGGGGATAGGCGTGCCCCAGTAACGCTGACGGCTTATGCCCCAGTCGCGCAAGCGGTAGTGTACGGCATCCCGGCCCTGGCCCTGGGTCTGGAGTTTTTCCACGATCGCAGTGCGGGCCCGGGCACTCGACATGCCATCAAAGCCGGGACTGCCCAACAGTTCCCCATCCTCTTCGTAGGCCTTCTGCAAACGCTCGGGCAAACTACCGCCGACGGGGGCAACGACCTGCCTTACGGGAATGCCGTAACGGGAGGCAAACTCGAAATCCCTCTGGTCGTGGGCGGGAACCGCCATGACAGCCCCGGTGCCATAGGCCATGAGTACAAAGTTGGCGAGATAGACCGGCAGGCTCTGTCCGTTTACCGGGTTGACTGCATGACACCCGGTAAACACCCCCTCTTTACCCTCGGCGCGTTCTTCGGGTTTCTGGGCCCTTACTTTCTCTATAAAGGGCAGTCCTTCCACTTCCATACCACCGGCCTTCAGCAGGTCAGTGGCCAGTGGGTGCTCAACGGCCAGGCTGACAAACGTCGCGCCGAACAGCGTGTCGGCTCTGGTCGTAAACACCCGCAGCGTCTCGCCGCTCTCAACCAGGTCGAAGTCTATTTCGGCTCCGGTACTGCGGCCTATCCAGTTGCGCTGCATAGCCACGACCTTTTCCGGCCATCCGTCGAGACCTTCCAGGCCTTCCAGCAATTCGTCGGCATACTTGGTAATGGCTAAAAACCACTGCTCGAGTTCCTTCTGGCGTACCGCCTGGTGGCCCCTCCAACAGCGACCTTCTTCAACCTGTTCGTTGGCCAGCACCGTACCGCAACTGTCGCACCAGTTGACAGTTGCGGTTTTGCGGTAAGCCAGGCCCTTCTCAAGCATCTGCAGAAAGAACAACTGCTCCCAACGGTAGTAGGCGGGGTCGCAAGTGGCCAGTTCACGATCCCAATCGTAACTGAAGCCCATACGACTCAGTTGAACCCGCATGGTGTCGATGTTGTCGCGGGTCCACTCCGCCGGTGCGATACCACGCTCGATGGCCGCCATCTCGGCCGGCAAACCAAAGGCGTCCCAACCCATGGGGTGCAACACCTCGTAGCCACGGGCAGCCAGGAAGCGCGCCGTGACGTCACCTATGGTGTAGTTGCGTACATGCCCCATATGAATGCGGCCGGAGGGATAGGGGAACATTTCCAGCAGATAAAAAGGCTTGCCGGAAGCGACGGCGCCCGAACCTTTGTCCGCCCAGCGTTGCTGCCATCGTGCCTCCACTTCGGCCGCATCGTAGACACCGGCAGCGGCGGCAGTAGGCTTGGGGGCGCGGCCGCAACGGCGGACCACGGTATCGAGAACCCCGTTAACAAAAGCCGGGGCCTCGGGATTGGAAAAACGACGGGCGACCTCCACGGCCTCGTTTATAACCACCTCCACCGGTGTATCGGGGAATTCGAGGATTTCCCCCACCGCCACCCTCAACAGGTTAAGGTCCACCTTGGACATGCGTTTGAGGTTCCAGTTCGATGAAGCCCCATCGATCAGTGCGTCAATACGGTCCTTTGAGTCCAGTGCGTTGCGAGCCAGGGCTTCGGCAAAGGTACGGGCATCGGCGGGCAAGCCGGGAGCCGAGGTCCAGAATTCTTCGAGTACGGCCGACAGGCCATCGCCGGATAGTTCCACCTGATAGAGAAGTTGCAGGGCCGCTTCCCTGGAACGCCTGCGATTTCCCGTCCCCACCTTTCCTCCTCCCCTCCCTCGAACTGCGGCTCAAACCCGCGAGAGTTGCTCGAGCATCTCGACAACGCTGACCAGGGACTCGTAGCCCTTGTTTCCATGGTCCCCGCCGGCCCGGGCCAGAGCCTGTTCTACCGTGTCGGTAGTCAACACCCCGAAGGCAATCGGCAGACCGCTATCCAATGCAACCCTCTGGATGCCGGCCGCGGCACCCTGGCAGACATAGTCAAAGTGCGGGGTCTCCCCTTGTATAACCGCCCCCAGACAGACGATAGCCTGGTAACGCCCGGAGTGGGCCAACTTCTGTGCCATCACCGGCAACTCAAAGGCGCCGGGAACCGTATAGACATCACCATCTTCCAGGATCATGGAATTGTCGGCCGCCGCCTGACGCGCACCGGCCAAGAGGTTGTCGGTAATCGAACGGTTAAATCGGCTCACTATAACCGCCACCCGACAATCGGATTTCATCGTTTCCTCCCTTCCCCGTCGCGCAGACGTTCGGAATCAAACAGGTGGCCAAGTTTGGCCTGTTTGGTACGCAGATAGCCGATGTTTTCCTCGTGTGCTTCGGCCTCTATCGGACACCGTTCTACAACCTCGATACCGTAGCGTTCCAGACTCTCCACCTTCTTGGGATTGTTGGTAAGCAGTCGTACCCGCGTGGCTCCCAGATCCTTGAGTATCTGCGAAGTGATCCCATAATCACGCAGGTCGTCATCAAAGCCCAACTCCAGATTGGCCTCCACCGTGTCGCGTCCGAGGTCCTGCAGGGCATAGGCCTTGATCTTGTTGGCCAAGCCTATGCCACGGCCTTCCTGATGCATATACACGACCACACCACGGCCTTGTTGGTGGATGATGTTCAAGGCCAACTCAAGTTGGTCTCCACAATCGCAGCGGGTCGACCCCAGCACATCACCGGTCAGACACTGGGAATGGACGCGGGTGACAACGGGCTCACCGCCACGCACGTCGCCAGCTACCAGAGCCATGTGCTCTTCACTGTCAACCGCGTTGCGGTAGACGATGGCCCTGAAAAGGCCACCAAAACCACTTTCGATATCGCGCTCTGCCACCCTCTCGACAACCAGGTCCGACTTGAGACGTTCGTCGACCACCGCACCCACCGAGACCATGTTCAAGCCTGCATCTGCGGCCAAGCGGGCCAAGCCCTCCTGCGAGGCCAGTTCACCGTCGTCGTCAAGAACCGCAGACAAGGCGGCGGCGGGTTCGTCCCCGGCCATCCTCACCAGGTCCGTGGCGGCCTCGGGAATACCCGCGCGCACGAGTACACCACCATCAACCGCTTGTATCGGAAATACATGGCCGGGCATCACAATATCGTCGGGGCAAGCATCGGGCCTGCTGGCGGCAAGGATGGTCAGCGTACGGTCGGCCGCCGAGATTCCCGTGCTGACCCCCCGCCGGGCCTCAATCGAAGCGCCAAAAGCCAACCGCCGGGATGCGGTCGAGTCGGCAGCCAGCATTGGAATGCCCAACGCCTGCATGCGCTTCTCGCTAAGCGCCAGGCAGGTCAAACCACGGCCACGGGAGATCATGAAGTTAACGGAGTCGACCGTGGCCCTCACCGCGCTACAGCACAGATAGCCGCCATGGCCGAGGTTTTTTTCATCGTAAAGCACCACCACGGCACCGGCGGCCAACATCGATGTAGCCGCTCCTATCCCCCCGGTCCGCTGTACTTGCACGTCCCTCTTCACCTGAAGGTCCCCGTCCATACGATATCCTCACCCGAGCGTGACCACGAGGAGGTTTCTGGTGCCAAGGCCGCAGCCGGCCGGGAGACTCCCAAAGGGCCTACCAGAGGCAGACCGTCGCCCCCGAAGAAACGCGGATTATAGAAGATCACGGCCTGGTTGACCACGCCCGCCCGCAACGCAGAGGTGGCTACGGCAGACCCCCCCTCGATCATGAGTTCGAGAATGCCACGCCGACCCAGTTCCTTGAGGATACGCACCCAGCCCGCCTTGCCACGGGTGTCGAGCAACAGGACCTCGGCACCGGCGGCTTCCAGCCTGCGCCGCCGGGATGCTGGTGCAGAAGGTGCGGCCAGGATCAACGCTTTGCCTGGCCCACTTACCACCCGCGCCGACGGCGGCGTGCGCAAACGGCGGTCGAGTACCACTCGCAGAGGGTTGGGGCTTCCCGCCAGACGGCAATTCAAGCGGGGGTCGTCGGCAAGAACCGTACCCACCCCGACCAGGAGCCCGTCGCTGCGGGCACGCAGACGCTGGACCATCCGTCGCGAAGGCGGCGAACTTATCCATTTGGACTCCCCCGTCCTGGTGGCAATACGGCCGTCGAGACTGGCGGCCAGCTTGAGCGTTACCCAGGGTCTGGCCGCCGATACCCAGAGCCTGAACCCACGAATCAGACTGTCACACTCGGCTCGCATAACCCCGCTGCGCACACCGACCCCGGCCCTTCTCAGGGCAGCCAGACCACGGCGGGCGACCTTGGAGTTGGGGTCCAGCGCGCCAACCACCACGCGCTCGACCCCAGCCGCGGCCAGAGCTCGGGTGCAGGGAGGCGTTTTGCCCGTATGACAGCAGGGTTCCAGGGTAACGTAAGCCGTTGCTCCACGGGCCCGACCCCCGGCTTTGCGCAAAGCAACCACCTCGGCGTGTGGGCCGCCAAAGCGGGCATGAAAACCACGCCCGACCTCACGGCCCTTCTTGACCAGCACACAGCCCACCGGGGGATTTGGAGAGGTACGGGCTACCCCCTTGTGGGCCTCGGACAAGGCCAGAGCCATCCAGGCCACATCACTATCGACAGCCTTGCCCATGGTCAGTCTCGGCCCGGACCCCGCTCGCTGACCAGAGATTCCAACGCCGACATGAACTCGTCTATGTCACGGAAAGATTTATATACCGAGGCAAACCGCACATAAGCAACGTCGTCGAGAGACTTGAGCCTCTCCATGACGGCCTCGCCGACTACCGTACTGGAAACCTCCCGCAAGCCCGCATCCTGCACGTCGGTCTCGACGGCGGCTACCACTTCTTCAATGGTGTCGGCCGGCACCGGCCGTTTCTCGCAGGCTTTGTGGAGACCGGCCAACAACTTGTCGCGGTTCCAGGGCTGGCGGGAACCGTCCTTTTTGACGATCATCGGCATCACCGTGTCTATACGCTCGTAAGTCGTAAAACGGTTTCCACAGGCCAGGCACTGGCGACGACGACGGACCTCGTCGCCATCGCGGGTATCACGCGAGTCTACGACCTTGTTTTCAGGGTGCTGGCAGAACGGACACTTCATGGCTTGGCCGAAACGCGCTCACGCGCTACCGCCTGGGCCTCAGGCGCCGGTAGCGTAGCCGCGGGCCGGATAGATGGGAAACCGGCGGCAGAGGTCCATAACCTTCCGGGCGGTAGCGGCGAGGGTCTCCTGGTCGGCAACGTCTTTCAGGACTCCGGCAATAAATTCGGCAACCAATTCCATTTCCCGGCTTCCCATGCCACGGGAGGTGACGGCGGGGGTGCCCAAACGCAGCCCCGAAGTAACAAACGGCGAACGCTGGTCGAAGGGCACCATGTTGCGATTGGTGATGATACGGGCATTGTCGAGCGCCTGCTGGGCGTCCCGGCCGCTCAACTCCCCCTGCCTTAAATCCACGAGCAAGAGGTGGTTATCGGTACCTCCGGAGATCAACTCAAGACCGTGGCCCAGCAGGGCTGAGGCCAGCGTCCCGGCGTTGGAAACCACACTTCGTTGGTAATCGGCAAAGCCGGGCTCCAGGGCCTCTTTAAAAGCCACTGCCTTGGCAGCGATAACATGCATCAACGGACCACCCTGGCTGCCGGGGAAAATCGAGGAATTGATGGCCTTGGCGTACTCGGACCTGCACATGATGATGCCCCCACGGGGGCCCCGCAGAGTCTTATGGGTGGTGGTAGTAACGTAGTCACACCAGGGAAAGGGCGAGGGATGAATACCCGCCACCACCAGACCCGCGATGTGGGCAATGTCGGCCATCAGCAGAGCCCCGGACTCGTCGGCGATCTCACGGAAAATCTTAAAGTCCAACTCACGGGGGTAAGCACTGTGACCGGCCACTATCATCCTGGGCCTCTCGCTGATGGCCAGGTCCCGAACCTGATCAAAGTCTATGCGGTAGTCGGAGGGGGAGACCCCGTAGGAGACGATGTCGAAGAAACGCCCTGAGAAGTTCACCGGCGAACCGTGGGTCAAGTGGCCACCGTGGGCCAGGTCCATGGCCAGAATTTTATCGCCGGGCTCCAGGGCCGAAAAGTACACGGCCATATTAGCCTGCGACCCCGAGTGGGGCTGGACGTTAACGTGCTCGGCGCCAAACAGGCGCTTGGCCCGTTCGATGGCCAGGTCCTCGACCACGTCCACGAATTCACAGCCACCGTAATAGCGCTTGCCCGGGTAGCCCTCGGCGTACTTGTTTGTGAGCACCGACCCCATGGCCTCAAGAACTGCTTCGCTAGCCACATTTTCCGAGGCAATCAGCTCTAAATTCAACTCCTGGCGGCGCCCCTCAGAGAAAATCGCATCGTAAACCGCAGTGTCAAAATCTCTTAATTGACTCACCGTCCTATCCCCGCCCCCCGTGCTTCTTCTCCAGCGTCGTTATCTTATCGATACGGCGCTGGTGACGGCCGCCCTCAAAATCGGTGCTCAGCCAGACCTGGGTTATCTCCTGCATAAGGTCCTCACCAAGTACCCGTCCCCCGAGGGCAAGAACGTTTGCGTCGTTGTGCAGCCTCGACATCCGAGCATCCCCGACGTCGCGCACAACCGCCGCCCTTATGCCCGGCACCTTGTTGGCCGTTATCGCCATGCCTATGCCGGTACCGCACAGCAGTATCCCCCGCCAGGACTCGCCAGTGGCCACAGCCTCGGCCACGCGGGCCGCGTAGTCGGGATAGTCGACCGAGTCGGACGAATGAGCCCCGACGTCTTCCACCTCGTAACCAAGGCGCTGCACCTCGGTGACGACCACAGCCTTGGCTTCGACGGCGGCATGGTCGCAACCGACAATGACCTTTTTGACCGTCAACTCTTACGGTCTCCTCTCACAGGCTGCGCCTTAGCCGCGGTTGTCGATGTAATTGACGATGTCCTGAACGGTACGAATTTTTTCAGCTTCTTCGTCGGAAATTTCCACATGATACTCTTCTTCAAGAGCCATTATCAGCTGTACGATATCTAACGAGTCGGCTCCAAGGTCCTCGAGAAAGGAGGATTCGAGTGTGACCTGCGAACGCTCAAGAGTGAGCTGGTCGCAGATGATATCGATAACCCTATCGGCTGCTTCTGATAAAGACATACCTACCTCCATGGAATCCTAGTCTTTTGTGGCCTTGGTTACCTGGCGGTCGCGGTAACGCCCGCAAGACGGGCAGGCGCGGTGGGATTGCACCGTTCCTCCACAGTTGGGGCAGGTTCCCGGCTGAGCTGCAGTCAAGCTGTCGTGGGCCCGGCGCCGGTCGCGCTTGGCCCTTGAGGTTCGTCTTTTTGGTACCGCCACTGTGCTCTACTCTCCCTTTCTACAGCTACACTCTTCGCGGTTCAGGTTCACTCCACACCCGGCACACAAACCACGGCACTCCCGCAGACACAGCGCCGAACCGTCAAGCTCCAACACCGCCTGCTCGCGCACAAGAGGCCCGAGGTCGATCTCGCTGCCGCTGTAACGATCCAGGCCCTGGTCGGCCTCAACATCCCTGGCCGTCACCAGCAAAAACCTGAAATTCCGGCCAAGGTCCAAGCTGAACTCGTCAAGGCAACGGGGGCAGGTACACGTCACCGTACCCGTCAGGCTTCCGCTGAAGTGCACGTCGGAGCCGGAGAGATAAATCTCGGCGGCAACCGCCACATCCTTCTCAAACCGCTGCCCGGCCCAGCCCGTAGTGGCCATAACCGTCTCGTTCATGGCTCCCGCACTTTCCTCGAAATTGAGCGTGCGAACCGCCTCTCTAAGTTCGGCGACCCTTACCTTCACTGTCTTTGCCGGCCTTTGCCGCGCCGGGTGAGGCTATATGCAAAAGCCCGTGGCGTCCAGCAAAAGGAGTGCCGGGGCCTCAGGACCCGTCCTTTTCCAGTTTGCCGAGACGTCTGAAAAGTTCGGGAAGACGCTTCAAAAGCACCGCATAGCGACGCCAGACCTCAATGGCTACGGCTGGAAACCCAGCCACCACAGCACCGGCTTCGACGTCGCTGACCACGCCTGACCTGCCCGCGACCTGTACATCATCACCCACCGAGATGTGACCGCCAAAACCACTCTGCCCGCCGGCCATCACGCGTCGGCCCACACTGGTACTACCAGCCACCCCGCTTTGTGCGGCCAGCATGGAACCCTCGCCGATCTCACAGCCGTGGGCCACCATCACGAGGTTGTCGAGTTTGACTCCCCGCCCCAGCCTGGTGGTACCCACCGCAGCCCGGTCCACAGTGGTATTGGCGCCTATGTCAACATCATCACCAACACTGACGCCGCCGGTTTGCGGTATGCCAATGGGCACCCGATCCCCCGCCGGTAAAAACCCGAAACCATCCCCGCCCACAACCACTCCCGGCTGCAGAGTCACCCGGTCCCCTATGCTTACGCCTTCGCGCACAACGGCACCGGCATGGGCGGTAAAATCCTCGCCGATGCTGCTGCCGGCGTAGATGGTCACATGGGGGTAGAGGGTGGCGTTGGGGCCGATTCTGACGTCCTCACCCACCACGGTATAGGCCCCCAGGCTGGCGCCCTCGCCAATGGATGCCGAGCTGGCCACAACCGCCGTGGGGTGTATGCCCGCGGCCGCCCTGGGACGGGTGTCGAAAAGCTTCAATGCCCGCACAAAGGCCAGGTACGGGTTCTCAACCCTTAGAACAGCCCACCCCGGTCGTGTATCCACCGCCTCATTACGGCCCACCAGGACGGCCCCGGCCCGGGTCGTTTTGAGTAGGGGGCGGTACCTGGGGGTGGCCACAAAGGTCAGGTCGGCAGGCCCGGCCTCGTCTATACGGGCAAGACCGGAAATCTCGACACCCCCCTCCCCCTCCAGAGTGGCGTCCAAGCGGTCGGCAAGTTCGTCGGCACGCATGTAGCCCGTTTAACCGAAGCCCCGTGGCAGGACAAGGTAACGCCACCACCCAACCACGTTGCCTTTATAGTGATGCTGGGCCACTATCGCGCCCTCGCAGTGGAAATCGACTTCGAAAAACAGGGGGGGCTGGTCCCCGTCATCGTGCAGGATGCCGAAGACGGCGCCGTCCTCATGCTCGCCTATATGAACAAACAGGCCTGGGAAAAAACCCTGGCCACGGGCATGGCCACCTACTGGAGCCGCTCGCGCGGCGAGTTGTGGGTAAAGGGCGAATCATCGGGCAACACCCAGGATGTACGTGAAGTGTTGGTGGACTGCGACAACGACACTATTCTCTTAAAGGTGATCCAGCACGGAGGGGCGGCCTGCCACGAAGGCTTCCGGTCCTGTTTCTTTCGCCGCCTGAACAACGGCGAGGTCGAAACCGTCGGAAAACGTGTATTCGACCCCAGCGAGGTATACGGAAAATGAGACCTTTGAAGTTAGGTATCCCCAAGGGGAGCCTCGAAGCCAGCACCCTCGAGTTGCTGGCCAAATCCGGCTGGCGGATAAAATCCAGCGCCCGCAGCTACTTTCCGACCATAGACGACCCCGACATCACCTGTTCCCTGGTGCGGGCACAAGAGATGTCACGCTACGTGGAGTTGGGCTCACTCGACTGCGGCATCACCGGCACCGATTGGACGGCCGAGAACTGCTCGGATGTAGAAGTCGTCTGCGACATGGTTTACGCCAAAGCTTCGCGCAAGAACGTCCGTTGGGTACTGGCGGTGTCGGCCGATTCCAAGATGAGCAAACTCTCTGACCTCAAGGGAAAACGTATCGCCACCGAACTGGTGGGATTTACCAAACGTTACTTCGAGGCGCGTAAGATAGATGTCAACGTTGAGTTCTCGTGGGGGGCCACCGAAGCCAAGGTCGCGGCTGGACTCTGCGATGCGGTGGTGGAGGTGACCGAGACCGGGAGCACGCTCAAGGCCAACGGCCTGAAGATCATCAAGGATCTCATGGAATCCAACCCTCAGCTGATCGCCAACCGCCGGGCCATGAAAAACGAAAACAAGCGGGCCAAGATCGAACAAATAGCCCTCATGCTCCAGGGCGCTCTGCACGCGGAAGGCAAGGTCGGACTCAAGCTGAATGTCCCTAAATCAAAGCTCAAGAAAATCTCCACCCTGCTGCCGAGCATAACCGCCCCTACAGTGGCCAACCTCTATGGCAGCGACTGGATGTCGGTGGAGACGGTGATAGACGAGAAGGAAGTCCGCAACCTGGTACCCAAACTGGTCAAGGCGGGCGCCCAGGGCATTGTCGAGTACCCGCTGAACAAGCTGATCTAGCGCTGCATCTCCGAGAGGATCTCGTCCTTGCGGCCCTCTCGTATGAGGCGGTCGTGTTTTAAAGCTTGCCGCATACTCACCCAGGTAAAGAAGATCACCAACACCAGGGCGCCTGCCACCGGCATATTGTCGGGCTTACCGATAATGCTTATGAACTGGTCCCAAGCCCCCATCTCGTGTGGGGCTACAACTGCTGAAAAGAAAAACGACACTCCTGTTCCTCCTGAGACGGGCGCCAAGCCTCGCCACCGGGCAGGGTAGAAAACGGCGGCCTACAAGTCAACGGCCCCACGCAACATCAGGCCATGTGGGCCGCCTTAAAGGCCTGCCAGGTCTTCTCCAATCCATCGCCGAAGGTAGTTTCCACGCTGTAGCCCAGTGCCTGGCGGGCCGCACTGATATCGGCCTCGCTGTGACGCACGTCCCCTGGACGAGCCTCGCGGTGGTTGCGCTCGAGGGGCCCCCCGCAGGCCTTTTCCAGAGCTCCGACCAGGTCGAGCAGGGAATAGCGCTGGCCACAGGCAACGTTGAACACGCGGCCGGCCACCCCCTCGGCCCTGGCGGCGGCCAGATTGGCCTGCACAACGTTGCCCACGTAGGTGAAATCTCGCGACTGGCAGCCATCACCGTTTATGACCAGCGGCTCTTTGGCCATGGCCCAGCCCATGAACAATGGAATTACCGCAGAGTAGGGAGAATCGGGACGTTGACGGGGCCCGAACACATTGAAATAGCGCAGGCTGACGGTCTCCATACCGTAGACCGAATGGAACGCGCGGGTGTAATTTTCGCCGGCTAACTTACTCGCCGCATACGGAGAGATGGGACTGGTGGCCAGCCCCTCGTGTTTTGGAAGGTGGGGGTTGTCCCCGTAAACCGAAGACGACGAGGAATATACCAGGCGACGCACACCGGCGTCGCGGGCCGCGATAAGTACGTTGAGAGTGCCGACAACGTTCACCTCATTACTGGTGGCGGGGTCCTCGACCGACCGTGGCACGGAACCGAGAGCGGCCAGGTGTAAGACCACCTCGACACCGGCCATCGCCCGGGCAACGGTGTCGGGGTCACGGATGTCCCCCTCTATGAGTTCTACCCTTTGGCCGAAAGGCTCAAGGTTGGCACGCAAGCCATTGCCCAGGTCGTCAAGAACGCGGACAGCCACGCCCTCACCGACCAGCCGCTCGACGATATTCGAACCGATAAAGCCAGCGCCGCCGGTTACCAGATACACTGGTCAGCCCCCAACATTTCTGTCGCTCGGCGGCGGCATACGGTCCAGGATGTTGTATTTCAAAATAAACCACAAAGCCGCAACGCCGTCTTTCCACGTGATTTTTTTACCATCTCCGTAATCCCTCCCCCAATAGGAGATGGCTATTTCGTAGATACGGCAGTGCATCTGGGCAATGCGGGCGGTCACTTCAGGCTCAAAACCAAAGCGGTCACTGCTCAGGCGCATATTCTTGATCACACTGCTGCGGAACATCTTATAACCGGTTTCCATATCGGTAAGGTTCAAGTTGGTAAGAATGTTGGAGAGCAGGGTAAGCGTTTTATTACCAAGCTGGTGCCAGAAGAACAGCACGCGATGCGGCCCGCCAAGAAAACGCGACCCGTAGACCACGTCGGCCAGGTTTTGTTCTATGGGAGCCAGCAGACGGGGGAATTCGATGGGGTCGTACTCCATATCCGCATCTTGAATCACCACCACATCGCCGCTTACTGCCTCCAGCGCGGTACGAATGGCGGCGCCTTTGCCCCGGTTTACATCGTGGAAGCGGATTACCAGGTCGCTGTCTTCTTCCTCCATCCTTTTCAGAAGATCCCGGGTACCATCGGTTGAGAAATCATCGACGATGATTATTTGGGTCGAAAGGGGAACCTCACGAACCCTGTCTATGACCTGCTGCAAGGTCTCAAGCTCGTTGTAAACCGGAATGAGCACGGAAAGTTTGAGTTCTGACATTCCTCCTCCTTGTAGCCTCCTGGCCCCCACGACCGGACTCACACGGCCCGTTGTTCGGGCCCCCCTTGCGCGGACAGCTTCTCGACCTCGGGGCCGGACTTAAACCACCTGCCCGCAAAACGGACCAGGCCGGCCAGGTAGCCCAGACCCCAGGCGTGATGGATAACAGACAATGCCCCCAGCACCATGGCCCGTCCGGCCATGCTGGCCCCAAGGCGCCCAGCCACCAAGGCCATACACAAAACATACCCGCCGATAGCCGTTGCCGCCACCCTTGCGGCCACCGCACTAACGGGGGCCAGCACGAGGGAAAGTATCACTGCGAAGTCGAACAGGGGGGGCACGAAGTGACGTATACTCAGTTGCAATGGGTGTTTCTGCAACACCCGGACTTTCCAGAAACCGTATTGATAGAACTGTTTTATCAGACCTCGCCAAGTCTGACGGTTCTGGTAACGAGAACGCAAGGCCGGCGACAGCAGGATACGCCCCCCCGCTTTGCGCAAACGGTAGTTGAACTCGTCGTCCTGGTTGCGTACCAGCTCCTCGTCGAACAGACCCACGCGTTCGAATACCGACCTTGGCCACATGCCCATGTAGACGGTGTCGACCTCACGCTCATCCTCGGCAAAATGAAACTCCGCGCCGATGCCAAAACGCGAACCCATTGCGCAGGCCACCGCATCGCCAATCGGACCACCGCCTATCGTGCGCATCGGACCACCCACGTTATCGGCTCCACTACTGGCCAACAGCTCGACCCCCGTCGACAGGTAGTCCTCGGCCAACACGGTGTGGGCATCCATGCGTGCTATCACCTCTCCGCGGGCACAACGGATGGCCAGGTTCAACGCCACCGGTACGATCCGGGCGGGATTATCGAGTACCTTGAGGCGGGGTTCGGTGGCGGCCATGCGCCTCAGAATCTCAACCGAACCGTCATTGGACATGCCATCGACCACAATCACCTCCATACGGTCGGCGGGGTAGTCCTGGGCAAACACACTGGCCAGGCAGGACTCAATCCAGCCGGCCTCGTTGCGCATGGGCACGATGACACTGACCACGGGCTTGTCGACCGCGGTATCCGTTACCGCACCCTGCCCCTGCCTATGCGTTCATAGACGGCGACCGTAGAGGTGACCATCTGCGGCAGAGAAAACCGCTGCTCGGCGGTCAAGCGGGCCTGGCGGCCGATTCTGGCGGCCAGCCCCTCCTGGCCATAAAGACTCAGACTTGCCCGGCAAATGGCCCGGCGGTCGCCAGCTTCGACCAGGAAACCGTTGACACCGTCCTCTATGAGTTCGGCCGTACCACCCACCCGCGTGGCCACTACCGGCAGGCCGCTGGCCATGGCTTCGAGTACCACGTTGGGTGTACCTTCCCAATCCGAGGTAAGCCAGAATTGGTCGAGACCGGCCAGAAAGGCCGCCACATCATGGCTGGCACCAACAAACCTCACCCGTTCTTCCAGGCCCATGGCACTGACTTTCTCCATAAGACGGTCCTTCTGTGACCCCTCCCCCACGATCTCAAAACTTGCCCCGGGAATATCCCTGGACACCTCGGCAGCAACATCTATAAACAAGTCGAGGTTTTTCTGGCTTTCGATCCTCCCCACCGTACCGACCCTCAAACTTTCACCGTTGCCTCGCGCCCGGCCAGTATCTGCAAAGCGCTCAAGGTCCACCCCATTGTAGACCACCACACTGCGGCCTTCGGGGACTCCATAATGGTGGCCGGCAAACTCGGCCATCTCCGCCGAATTGCAGATAACCGCATCCGAAGCCCGAAAGGCACGCCGCATGATTGCGCGCTTCAGACGGTGGGGTTCAAGCTTGCAGTTGCGTGCCGAGGTAACCAGACGGGAGCCCTTAACAAGACGCGTGGCAAGATAAGCATAGGCACTGGCGATAAAGAGGAATGCGTGGACAACCTCCACGCGGTCACGGCCAAGTTGCGAGGCCAACCTGACCACCCGGCCGGGGTCAAGGTTGCGGCTTGCCGGTAACAGCCGCAGCGGGATTTCCAGTTCGGCTATGCGGGTGCCGTAGGGCTCGGACTGGTCAGACAGACAGTAGACGAACACATCGCAACTCTTCCGCAAACCACGGGCCAGTTCGTACAGCTGCCCTTCGGCACCGCCATAGCTGAGTTGCCCTACAACCAGCCCTATTCGCCTACGTCTGTCCTCCGACACGGCGCGCGCCTCAGATACGCAAAATGTTCTCGCCCGCAATGCCCTTGAATGCGTTACGGGTATCCACCACTACGGCAGCCTCACGGGCGATCATCTCGTAATCAAAACCGCTGTGGTCGGTGAGCAGCACCACGGCATCGGCCGCGGCAACACAGGCCGCGGTGAGGTCGACGGCTTCGAAACGCGCGCCTCCGACCATAACCTCGGCCACCCAGGGGTCCGCAAAATTGACCACCACCCCTTTTTCATTCAACAACGACATGACATCCAGGGAGGGGGATTCGCGGATATCATCGATGTCGCGCTTGTAAGCAACCCCGAGCACGAGCACGGTGGAACCGTTCATCGATTTTCGTCGTTGGTTTAAGACATCGGCGATTTTGTCCACCACGTAGCGTGGCTTCTCAGAGTTAATCTGTGTCGCCAGTTCGATCAATCTGGCCTCAAACCCTTCAGCCCTGGCCTTCCAGGTAAGGTAGTGGGGGTCGACCGGAATACAGTGCCCCCCCAGTCCGGGGCCGGGATAGAAAGGCATGAAGCCGAAAGGCTTGGTGGCCGCCGCATCTATAACCTCCCACACGTCGATGTCCAGACTCCCGCACATCATGGCAAGTTCGTTGACCAGGGCGATATTGACGTTGCGAAAAGTGTTCTCCAGAAGTTTAACCAGCTCGGCGACACGCGGAGAACTGACAGGGACAACCCTGTCGATGCAGCGCTCGTAGAGGGCCGAGGCCGTCCTTGTTGCCGTCTCGGTCAAGCCACCGACAACTTTAGGAATAGTCCGAGTGGTGAAGTGTTTATTGCCGGGGTCGGTACGTTCAGGCGAAAAGGCCACCTCCACATCCCTGCCTGGCTCCAGGCCCGCCTTCTGGAGCAATGGCACCACGATCTCATCGGTGGTTCCGGGATAGGTCGTGGATTCGAGAATCAGCAACTGCCCCGGCCTCATGAAGCCGGCCAGCTTCTCCAAAGCGTCGACCACATGGGAAAGGTCGGGCTCGCCGGTCTTACGCAGCGGAGTAGGCACACACACGTTTATCGTGTCCAACTCCGAAGCGATCGAAAAATCCGTAGTGGCGTCAAAAACCCCGGCCGAAACCAACTCAGACACGCGCTCGGAAGGCACATCCATGATGTAGGAATGGCCCCTGTTGATGTCGGCCACCTTGGCCTCGTCGATATCAAGGCCCGTCGTGTGCAGCCCCGAAGCCGCGATCTCAACAGCCAGGGGCAGACCCACATAACCAAGCCCCACTACCCCCGCACGGGCTGACCCATCTCTTATTTTTTCTTCCAGACTCACTCGGTCTCCCTGTTCTCCATAAAGGTTGCGACCCCCACCTTGACTTTTTCCTGATGTCGGACCCGTTTGATACGGGATTCGCTCAACGCCTCGCGCGGGGAGAACCCATAGAGCACGTTATACTCACCAGCACGGGCCAATTGATAGGAAACCGAAAACTCATCCAGAAGCTCCATCAAGGCCCTGTGCTGCCGCTTCTCAACCTGGTCGTCGCGATACACGTAGCAGATTTCAGATGCCCGTCCGACAGCCCGGTCGTAGGCCGGGTAACGGTTTTTCTGCAACGGGGACAGAATGGTATTCTCATTATCGGCAAAGACAAGGTGGTACATCGAGCCTGCCGAGTAACAGTGCGAAAGCCCCCGTGAGGAAAGAAACTGCTGCAAGGCCACCCTCGATTCGGCAGCCCTATGGTCATCGACCGTCAAGGCATCGACCCACCCCGCAACGTTGAAAACAAAAAGCAAGGCCACACCGGCCACCATCAGCCGTCGCCGGCCACCAACCAGACGGCTCACCAGAACGCCCAGAACCACACAAGCCAACGGGTAGGCCGCCAACATATAGCGGGGGGAAACGTAGCCGACCACAAAGGTCACCAGTACGAACAACCCCAGCAACTGGTCGGACCCCGGACGTTCCCAACCCTGCTTACCCCGCCGTGGCCGGCAAGCCGCCGTGGCCACTCCGAAAACAAGCAGGGGAATAAACCACGTGCTCCTTCTCAGCCCGGTCAGAACGCCGCCGGCACGAACCTCTTCCCTCAATCCAAGGCGTTCGATGTCCGCAGCCGCCGGCACACCAAAGACCAGGCCGAGTTTGGCCGCACCCTGGCCCAGCGCCTCTACTCGTTTACCAACACCGCGGAGAAGCCAATTTTCACTTCTCGCCTCAACCGACACCCGGTTGAGCGTCACCGCCTTACGACCCAGAGTTTTGGCCGTAGCCAACGGGTGGACAACATTGTAGCCGATGAGAAGACAAGCCCCGAGAAGCCCCCCCGCCAGCAAAGCCGTCCAGCCACGGCGGTCGCTGGACCTCAGCAGCAACAACCCCCCCATCACAAACAGGTAGGGCAGAACCAATTGGTTGACCCACAACGACACCCCGGCGGCCACACCCAGCGCAAACGCCAACGGGGCCCTGCGGTCGTGGGCCAGATAGAAACGCCAGAACAACAGCATGACGATGAACAGAAGCACCATGTGTTCAACAAAGCCGCCCCTGGCCTTGAGGTTCCATTGCAGAAAATAAATCGGGCCGAGGGCAACGGCGGCAGTCGCCCAACGGGCGGCAGCGACCGAGTAGGCCCGGTAGGTAAGACGGTAGACCAGGGCTGCCAACGCGATCGAACAGGAAAATGTCACCAGACGCATGGACAGAACGCTCACGCCAAAAATCGAAAAACTCATTGCCACCAGATAGGCTTCCAATGCGCCCAGGTAGTGCTGGCCGTAAAAGAACACCGGCAAAGAACGGCCCTCAAGGATATGTTTACCCATGAGGCCGACCACTCCCTCGTCGGCAAGGTAGACATCCACCTCGCCACCATCGATGAGGTCGCCATCGACCAGCATCAACACCCGATAGAGCAGGCCGGCCACAAGAAGAAAGTAGAAGAGGTATCTGTTCACGCTATGCGACCGGCACGGCCCGGTTCAGAAACCCGGACGACGGGGAGGCAAATCCTCGTCCAGACCAACAACCCCGCTGATCACGTAGTGAGGCCTGCGTTTGACCTCGTCGAACACGCGACCAACGTACTCGCCGATAATTCCCAGGGCCAGTAACTGTACTCCCCCCAGGAACAACACGATCGAAACCGTCGAGGTCCACCCCTGCACCGCACGGTCGCCAAACCAATAGGCACCGGTCAGGTAACCAAGGTAGACCAGAGACGAAAGCGACACGACCAGGCCGATGTTGCTCACCAAACGCAGCGGCACGAACGAATACGAAACCAGACCGTCGAAGGCCAGACGCAGCAGACGGGGCAATGTGTATTTGGAGGTGCCTGCATAGCGAGCGCCGCGTACGTACTCGTAGGGGGTCTGCCTGAAGCCGACCCAGGTGCGCAGGCCACGGACAAAACGGTTGCGCTCGGGCATCTCCCGAAGCAGGTCGACCACGCGGCGGTCCATCAATGAGAAGTCCCCTGAATCCAGAGGTATGTCCAAGTACGACACTTTGTTGAGCAGCCAGTAGAAACTACGATAGGCGGCACGCTTGACTATGTTCTCCTTGCGTTTTTGCCGTACCGCATAGACCACCTCGTAGCCTTCTCGCCAACGGGCCACCAGGTCGGGAAGCACCTCGGGGGGGTCCTGGAGATCTCCGTCCATGGCAATAACGGCATCCCCTCTTGCGTAATCGAGGCCACAGGAGATGGCCACCTGGTGTCCGAAATTGCGTGATAAAGTAATACAGGCAATCCGGGAGTCGCGGTGATGGAAATTCTGCAGCAGCTCCGGCGAACTGTCGGTGCTGCCGTCGTCAACAAAAATAACCTGCCACGACAGTTCATCCGGTCCGCCCATCCCGTCCAGAGCCACCGTCAGGCGCTCGACCAGAACCGCAAGGGTTTCTTCTTCGTTGTAGACCGGAATGACCACCGACAAGGAGGTGGGTCGGCCGGGTGTACCATGCCGGGGTTGTGGGGATTGCTCAGATTCGTTCATTGCTCCAGCCTCACCTGATTTTATAGCGTACTTGGGGCCGTTGACCGAGCCCCAGCCGTTAAAACTTCGTGATAGACGCCTTCGATGGCCGGGAGCACCGCCTCCCAGGTAAGGCTTTGCATGTAATGGCGCCATGCCCCATCGCCAAGACGCAGGGCCCGCCCGGGGTCCTCTAAAAGGCTCTCGATGGCAGTGGCAAGGGCCACCGCATCATCATCTCCCACCACCAGGGCATCTACACCATCGTCGAGAATTTTGCCCCCACAGCCGGCCGTTACTATGGGCATTGCCATAGCCATGTAATTAATAAGCTTTATCGGATACCCCGAGCCCTTGCGCCGTGGAAGTACGACAACGTCGGCGGCCTCCAACCCACGGCGGGCCGCACTGAACCCGTCGGCCACCTCCACCCTCACTACACCGGCAAGCCCGGCCGCAGCCACGGCCCTTTCAAACCCGGGGTCGGCGACATGAGTAACGATGAGAAGATTTGCCGGTCTCGACCTGTTGCGGGTGCGCAGGGCGGCCATGGCCTGCAACAGCAAATCCATGTTCTGGTAGCCGTCCAGGTTGCCACAATACCCGACCACGGCCGCATCGGGCTCAATCCCCAGACGTCCCCGGGCCCGGGCCATCGACCCACGGGGCCCAACCACGCTAACGGCCGGCGGGATTACCGAGAGTCGGCGTGCCGATACCCCGCTGTCGCGCAAAGCGGCGGCCGTATAGTCACACAGGGCAATGGCATGATCGGCCCGCCGTGGCACCGAACGGTCGAGTAAGGAACCGACCCTGCGAGCAATGGCACGAGAGAACCCGCGCGCAAAATAGCTGGGGAGTTCATCGACCATCAGATTGTGGCTGTGGTAGACCACGGGAACCGCAAGCAGACGGCCGACGGCCAGGGCCGCAACCGCAGCCTCGTAGTTGTGGGCGTGTATGACCTCTATGCCAAGTTTTCTTACCAGGCCGTAGAGGCGGCTGGCCATCATTACATCCAACAATGGCTTTGTAAGCGACGGCCCCGAACGCAGGGCATCGTCACCCCAAAGGCGCCGCAGGCGGTGGTGGCGGTAGCCCTGGTCTGAAACTTCGTGGCCCTGCCCATAGGTCAGCAGATGGACCTCGTGCCCACGGGCGGCAAGCCCGGCAGCCATCCCTCCCACAAAGACCTGGGATCCCTGGGGAGAGGGGAATGGGCAGGCCGCTACCAGGGCGATCCTCACGCTCACGACAGATAGCCAAGCGCACGCAGCCTCTCGGCCACCTGCTCTTCCTCTGTGCGGCTGTAGACCTGGGGCCGCGTCGCTGCCTGCCCGGGTTCCAATACAGGTGATAACCCGGCCGGGGCGGGCTGGGCCAGGGGCTTGAGGTCGGGCCAGGGACGACCGTCGGCACCATCGCTGGCCCCCAGTCCCAGCAGAGCCAGGACGCTGGCCCCGGCATCTGCCAGCGAAGAGCTGGGAGCCTCCCCACTGGCAATGCCGGGACCGTTCAGCACACACAGACCCAACTGCCGGTGGCCGCCAGCCATGCTGCTGCCACGGGCCCCACTGGTCTCCCCGGTTTTAAGTTGGCGCAGGGGGCGGGCTTCCAGGCCAGCCCTGCTCGACCCCAATACATAGGCATAGCCATCAAGGTCGGCCAAGGTCAGTATCAGGTCGGGGGCCCTGTAAGCGTACGGCCCGTCAAACAGTTGCTCGCGCCGTTGCACTTCGGCTACAACCGCCAACCCGTTTGCGGGGTCGCGGAACTCGAGCAGGGCTGAGGTCACCTCATCGAGCAGCCCATTCTGATCCTGGAGCTTTACCGTGCCCCGTGGTTCACGACCTTCAATGTTCAGCCACACGCTGGGGTAATAGTTGATCTCCTCGCTGTAGGCCCGCGTGTGTTCCCAACTTATACCCCCCAACCTGCTCAGGCCTTCCACCTGCGCAGCCGTAGAGGCCATGCGGGCAAACAGGGCCGGCTGCAGACGGGCCGGCAACAGGGCCAGTGCGCCACGGCGCAATCCACGCGCAGCGCTATTGGCAAGGCGGCCGCGACGACCCTGCCGAAACTGGAGGAACCCCTGGTCGGCAAGCAGACGGTTAAGGAACAGAGACCGGTCCGAATTCCCCCCACTACCGTGGTCGGAAACCAGCATCACCGTGGCCTCCGGCCCTGCGGCGGCTATAAGGCGGCCCAGCGCGGCATCCAGAGCCTTGTACACCTCGCCGATGGCTTCCCCGAGGCCCCGACTGCCACGGTAGCGGGGCGAGCGGGGATCACAGAACTGCCAGAACTGATGGGCCACGGTGTCCGACTCGGCGTAGTGTACGGCGAAACAGTCGTAGCGGTCGGCCGACAGCAGGTCTTCGACAATACGGGTACGCAGTTCCACCTCGGCGAGCATGGTTTGCAGCGCTTTCTGATGCCAGCCCTCACCTATGTGCACCTGCTGGGGCCCGAGGATTCCGAGCCCTCCATGGCGGTCGACCAGACGCGAGGCCAGGTCGGGGGGGAAGGTGCAATGTTTGGCCGCCCCGGCTCCCAAGGGCGTGTCGAAGCCACACACCTGTATGCCGTTGAGTTGTTCCGGGGGGTAGGTGGCCGGGAATGCGTAGACCCCTACCCTGGCCCCGGCCCGGCTCATGTTCTCCCATATGCTGGGCAGGCTTCGGTAGCTGGCGTTGGCAAACCTGAGGCGATGGCCGTCCTCACGGATGGTGAAATCGGTCACCCCGTGCCGGCCCGGGCTGGCCGCCGTCATGAAACTGGTCCAAGCCGGGAAAGTTGCCGGCGGCACCGTCGAGCACAGAGGCCGTCGCACCCCCCCAGCCATGAGTGCGGCCAGAGTCGGGAGTTGGCCGGCCGCAATCAAGGGATCGACAAGCTCAAAACAAGCCCCGTCCCAGGCTACGACCAGCAGCATACTACTGAATATAACCGAGGGCGCGCAGGCGCTCCCTGGAGGCCTCGTCTATCTCTCCGCTGAGCCCTTCCACCGCACCGGCTCCAGCCAGGGCGCGCAGGTCTTCCAGGTCAACGCGAAGGCTGGCCACCAGGTCGGAATGAGAACCGGCCAGGTTGTGCAATTCGCCCGGGTCGGCTTGCAAGTCGTAGAGTTCCACCGCCGACAAACCACGGGGGTTGTCCTGGTTGGCCAGGATCAGCTTCCAGCGCCCGCTGTGCAGGGCCTCCAGCACGTTGCCTTCGTGGTCTTCTTCTGCGTACACGGCCTGGGGCCGGGGCAGGTCCGAAAACAGGTCTCTCCCCTGCCAACTCGCAGCCGGAGCGACACCGATGGCAGCGACCAGGGTAGGTGCCACATCGAGCAAACGGGCCAGATCCTTTCTGTGGGTTGAGGAAAAGCGGTTGCCAGGAAGTTTAACAATAAGCGGCACCCGCACCTGTTCTTCGTAAAGGGTGGTGCCATGCCACCACCCCTGGTGCTCGTAAAACTCTTCGCCGTGGTCGGAGGTAAAGACTATCACCGTATTATCGTAGACCCCGGCCTCTTTTAACTGCGCCACCAAACGTCCAATAAAACCATCGAGGTACTCTATATTGGCAATGTACAGGCGACGCAGCTCGCCAGCCTGCTGGGCTTGCGGGTGGGGGGTATTGACCCGGGCCACGGCATAGCCGTTGTAGGGAACCTCCAGATAAGGGTCGTGCGGGTCCATGTAGTGGACCAACGCAAAGAATGGGTCCTGGGCATTTTCGCCCAGCCACGGCAGAACCATGGCATTGACCGTATCGGCATCCTGATAGTAGTGCTGGACGTACTTCTTCCTGGAAAGAAAACGCTCACGGACCAGGCGCATGCCGCTATACAGGGCCAGCTTGGAGGCCGAATCGGTGGCGAAAAAGAAGAATTCGGGAGCCAGGTAGGTATAGGAGTCAAACCCCTGGGCAAAGTTAAAGGCCGGCGAAACGTTGATGTTGGTGACAAACCCGGCCGTACGATAGCCCTGCCCGGCCATTACCTCGGCCACCGTGTCCACCCCGTCCGGAAGCAGGTCGGTCTTGTGCATGACCTGGTGCGAAGATGCGTAAAGAGAAGTCAGGATGGTGGCAATCGAGGGTCTCGTCCACGAGGACTGGGCCAGGGCCGTATCAAACACCACGCCGTCGGCGGCCAGGGCATCCAGGGCCGGCGTGGATACGTCTTTTGAACCGTAGGGGCCAGTGTGGTCGGCGCGCAAGGTATCGACGATAATCAAAATGGCGTTGGGCCCCTGGGCGTTGGGGGTACGGGTGCTGGCCTGGTCACCGCCACGGGCAAGACCCAGGCCGACAGCCAACACCAGGCCAACGGCAAAAACACCCCCGAGCCGGGCTAAGGCCGCCCCGACCATACCCCGCTTGGCCACTGCCGGCCTCATGGACCTGACAAACAACCAGCAGACCACCGCCGCCAGCCCGACTATGCCGGCGTGGACCAACAACCCGGTGGGACTGCCAAGCGGCAGGCTCTCGGCAAAAACGTCACGTACTATGCGAAAGCGGCCCACCACGGCCACCAGAAAGGCCACAGCCAGTCCGCCGGCCACGGGTCCCACGGCTTCGGGCTGTTTGGAAACCGGCAACACGGAGGCTGCAAAACCCCAACCGGCCCCGGCCATCGCGCCGAAGACCGCGTAGTAGAGGGGGCCCAGAACCAGGACCCAGGCTTCGACACCACCACCCGTGGCCGCAATTAATGCGCCCTCGGCAAACCCGGCCAGGGCACCGCCCGCAGCCCCGCCGAGGGCTCCAACGTAGACCCTGCCGACAAAGCCCATGGGTCAGTTGTCCCCCTGGCCAAACGGCGCGGATAACTCGAGTACCTTGCCATCGTAGCCATCCGGCACTTCAACTCCGAGGAGGCTGAGGATGGTGGGGGCCAGGTCCATGATCGAAACCGAGGGGTTGCTGACTTTACGGTTGCTCATGAACACCCCCTCGGTAACCGAGGTCTTGCTGGTCGCATGGTCTCCGCTCCACTTCTTCATGTTGTCGACGAACAGGCCCTCTGGAGCACCACCCAATGGGGTGGCCGAAGAAATACGGTAGCCGGAAGCCATCCCCAGCTGCAGGTCCTGGGCCTCGCTCAAACGCGGCCCGGCCCAGGTCTGGTCGGCCAGGTATACCTCGGCGACCACCGGCCGTCCGCTGTCGGTGTCGGTGTCGGTAAGAAGTTTGAGTTTTGCCGCTATCTCGCGGGCCAGCTCCCGCGCCTCGGCACCGGGCCTCACCCTGCCCCTGCCCTCACGGCCGCGGAGGTTGAGATAAATCGACCCTACACCAAGCGCGTAGGCTCTGGTCCTGGACCAATCTACATCCAGAAGGAATTTTTTCTCGGTAAAGTCGGCCCCGTTTTTGAGTCTCATATAACCTTCTTTGATCAGCCAGGTATTGACGTTAAAGCCCCTGCGCCAGCTGTGAAAACCGTGGTCGCTGAGAATGAACAGAGTGTCCTCATCGCCGAGCCGCCCCATAACCTTGCCTATGATCTCGTCCATGCGGCGGTAGGTCTGTAGAATTGCGTCGCCGTGCCGGCTGGCCAGCTCCTCATCGTAGCGGGGATGTTCCTTGTCTATCAGACGGTACATCATGTGCGAGGTGCGGTCGGTCTCCACAAACACCGAGATGAACAGCTCTGCGGGGCGTTTGTCGAGTTCGTTGAGCATAATTTCCTCGGTCTTGCGCATGGTGTCGAAGATGTCTTCCATGAAAGCGTCCTCGTCTATGCGTTCCTCGTTGAGTCCCCAGGTTTCGTGGTTCCAACCCACCGTTTTATGATCGCCTACGGCGTCGTGCAGTTCTCGCGAGTAACCGTGGGGTTCGGTCACTGCAATGGCCGGGTCCTGTGGATCGTAATTGACCGGCGACATGTACAGTTTGATTTCGGGTTCCACCTCCACCACCCGGAAACGCGCCATCCCGGCTATGCTCGAAAAGGGCGTAACCTTGAAGTCCATACGGAACCACCCGCTCCAATGGCCGGACTTCACAATCTCGCTATAGCCGTCAATGTTTATCTCAAGAGCGTCACGACCGGACTTTTTCAGGTGCAGGCCGGTAGTAAGGCGCTCAAACGTGTCGGCCAGGGGGTTGGCCGGCCCTTCTATGATCGTGGCCACCTCGGCACCCCTGGACAACGCCACCACCTTGCCGCCAAGGGCCGGGTCGGAAGCCTGGCGGGGGCTCAGTGCGCTTGAGTAGTAGTGGAATGTCCCTTCGCTTCCACGCAGGTCGGGAGCGCCCAGGCCCCCCTTCGACACCCCTCTTTCCATGGTCTCAAGAGGAAAAAGACAGGGGACCCGCAAGACCACCGAGCGCAGGCCCGCGCGGTCGGCAGTTTTCCAGAACGTCTCGCCACTCATCGTGGTGGTAAACGTTTCCGGCTTGGTCTGAAAAAGTCCCCACAGGTACTCGGCCTTGTGGCTTACGGCCCCGCTACGGTCGGGAAGGTAGGTTTTCGGGTCGCGGTAGATGAAATCAAAAATGCCGTGCTGTCCGGGATTCACACCGGTGGCAAAAGAAGTCCAGGCCGTACACGAAGCCGGAGGTGTGGTGGTCTGCAGACGGCGAAAAGACCCGTCCTTCATCAGTTTTTTTATATGTGGCAGTTCGTCGATCCAGCGATTGACGAAATCTGGGTCGACCCCATCAAAACCAAGCACCACCACCCGCCGTTCCGGTGCCGGAGCCGTCCTCTGCCCCCCCCCACTACAGGCCGCAACAACCAGCGCCGCCCCGAGACAGGTTGCAAGGACTGCGTAACGCCTAGATATAGCCGAGGTCCTCCAACCGCTTCTGTATTTCCGCTTCCTCTTCGGCCGTGTAGTCGTCATCATCTCGTGCATCGCTCTTGTTGGACTTGTCGTCGTTCCTTACCTCTTCGTTATCGTTCTGTTCTTCTTCACGTTTTTCTTTGTCATCCATGCTCACACCTCTCAGCATAACGCAGACCCCACCATGCCCGGAACCGCCCGCTGCCCCATGAGGGAGAGCACCGTAGGCGCCACGTCGTAGATCGAGACCTCGCCGAGGTCACCACGCAACGGCCCCGCTCCCCCTATGGCTACAATACCCAGCCAGTCGTGGTTCGCTTCATCCGGTCCCGTATCGTTGTCAAAGGTATAGATCGACCCGCCGCCTACCGACCCCACAGACCTCCACGCCAAGTCACCGAAGTATACCAGAAGATCGGGCGCGACACCGTTGGTAGCCCGAAACAACTCCTCGGGACGGTGGGCTTTGGAGCCCAGGGGCTTGCCGTCGGGCCCCTCGATGGCCTCTATCTCCTCTATCAGGTCGTCTCTCACTTTCTCGTAATCACCCGGGTCCACCGTTCCCAGGGGTTCCCGGCCCCTCAAGTTGATGAAACAACGACCATAGTACCCCCCGTCTCCCCAAGCCCTGGTGGAACTCCAGTCCACCTCGGCCCGGTCCAACGGTACCGGCACAGACGGCGTACGTTTGAGACGCAGATAGCCTGTTTTGATAAGCCATTCGTTAAAACACAAGCCACCATCCATCGGCCTGGCGCCGTGGTCGGATACAACCATGACGGTCGTGTGCGCGGGCATACGGTCAAGAATCTCGCCGAGTTGGCCGTCTATGTAGCGATAGTAGTTAAGTATCGCGTCTTCAAAAGGATTGCCGACCCGGTATTTGCGGTGGGACGGGTCCATATAACTCCAGAAGCCGTGGTGCATTCGGTCCACGCCCATTTCAACCGTCATGAAAAAGTCCCACTTGCGGGTCTCCAACATGTGCTTGACCAGGGTCATGTGCTTCTCTGTCTTGGCGTAGCAACGCTCAAGGAGGCCGGCCTTGTCCTCGGTTCTGAAGTTGTCCACGTCGAACTGATAGCCACCGGTAACCCTCTCGACTTCGTCGCGCAGTGCCGGTGGATGGGTGTAACGCGACTCGGAGTTAGGGGTAAGAAAACAGCTTACCATCTCTCCACGGATAGGCCGTGGAGGATAAGTCTGTGGTACCCCCAGCACCACGCTGGTCTTGCCCGCATCACCAAGCAGGTCCCACAAGCGGGGCTCTTTGACCATCAGGGAATTGGCAAAACGGTAGGCGGCGTACGAATGGTCACGGCGGTTACGGAACCCGTAGATACCGAGCTGGCCGGGGTCCTTGCTGCTGGTCATCGACGTCCAGGCGGGCACAGTTATGGGCGGATGGGTGGTACGAAGCTGCCCCGCAGCACCACCGTCGATAAGACCCGACAGGTTGGGCAGGTCGCTCCTCCAGCGCTCGACGAGTAGCGGAGTCGCCGAATCCAGGCCGATTATAGCCACCCTTTCAGTCAATGTATCCGAGCCCTTCCAACTGACGGCGGGCCACATCGTCGAAACTGGGATTTTTGCCACCGCCGGGCTGGCCTTTTACATCCTCTACCCACCTGCTGAGAATGCCCTCAAGGCGGCTCACGTCCTGGCGGCGCTGGGCGGCCAGATTCCTGGCCTCTGCGGGGTCGTCGACCAGGTCATAGAACTCGTGGTGGCCGTCGGAGTGCCAGATCAACTTCTCCCGTCCGTCACAAACCGAACGCTTCCTGACATCTATAAGACTGGTATCAAAATCCGGATAGCGCTTCTTGAATACGCTGAGGTTGGGCCGGTAGCGCTCGGAAAAAACGTAGTCGCGGCCATCCTGCAAATGCCCGGCAACGATAGCGGCACGCCCATGGACATTGCTGTAGTCGGATTCGGGCAGGCCAACGAGCGACGCCAGGGTGGAAAATACATCGACGTTCTGGACCAACCCTTCCGACACCTGTCCGGCCGGTACCCCCGGCCCCGCCATCACCAGAGGCACACGCAACAGGGTCTCGTAAAGAGAGAATTTGTGACTCATCATGCCGTGGTCTCCAAGATTTTCACCGTGGTCAGCCAGCACCACAAAAATCGTATCTTCAAGCCTCCCCACCCCTTCAATCAGTGCGGCAAGCTGCTCGAAACGGCTATCGGCAAACCGTAGTTCACCGTCGTAGAGGGCAGTCAGGAGCTGAAAATCATCGTCCGTCATGGCTACTGTCCCGGCTATGTAGGCATTACAATCCTGGTTGAGACGCCGGATGCGGCTGTCTGTGGCAGCGGTAAACATACGGCGGTAATGGGCCGGAGGATGGAACTTGAGGTGGGTCTCGTTGTAGTGGACAAAGGCGAAGAACGGGCGGGCGGAGTCGAGACTGCCCAGCCAGCGGCCGGCGGCCCGGTTGGTATGGAAGGATCCCGAGTCGCGACGCCGCATAGCCACGTCCCATGCCTTCTGCAAAATCCGGCGGTAACGTGCGCCGGGATGACGGGGGCGGTTGGTGAAAAAATGATCAATACCCCGGTCAAAGCCCGTCTCCGGACTCACCCAGGGGTTGGCGCAGAAAGCCGCGGTCTGGTAGCCGTGACCGCTAAGGAGTTCGGCTATGGTAGTAGCTCCGGGCGCCAGTTTGCGGCTCTCGTCGGTGGCACCGTGGAAGGCCGAATACATCCCTGTGAACAAGGAAGCGTGGGACGGTAAAGTCCAAGGGGCGCTGGAGACCATGTTGGTGAAACGCGTTCCGCGCGCCGCCAGCCCATCGATGAAGGGCGTGGTGGGCCGTTCGTACCCATAGCAGGAAAAATGGTCGGCACGGGCGCAGTCAAGGACCAGGATGAGGATATTGGGGTTCACCCCTGACGCTGCTCCCTTCCGTACAGGCGGTCGTAAAGAGACTCAATCTGCTTGACCATGCTTTGGGCCGAATAATTCTCTACCACCCGTTGCCGTGCAGCACGGCCCACCCGGCGACGCAGGTCCTCATCAGCGAGCAAGGATGCGACACGCTCGGCCATAGCCTGTGCGTCGCCGGACCCGACAAGGTACCCCGATCGTCCTTCTTCAATGACGGCCGGGTTGCCGCCCACAGCCGTCGCCACCGCAGGCAACTCCATAGACATAGCCTCGAGCAGAGCATTGGACATGCCTTCGCTTTGTGAGGGCAACACAAAAACATCACAGGCCGCCAACACCGAGGGGATGTCGTCACGCTTGCCCAGCAGGACCAGGTTTTCTTCTATCCCCAGATCGGCGGCCAGGGCTGCGGCCTCACCCAACAGCTCCTCTTCACCGGCAACTACAAGACGAACCGCGGGCAATCGCCGCTCGAGCAGAGCCAGAACCTCAAAAAGCATCCTGAATCCCTTTTTGGGTTTGAACGTCGTTACCGCCCCCACCACGGGGCTGTCGCCAAGGTTCAGATGACGACGCAGATCCCCGCCCGTGCCACCATCCCCGTCACGGCTGAAGCGAGCCGTATCTATGCCGCTCGGGATCATAACCATTCGCCCGGCCCCCACCCCTTCAACCCGCTGAGTAAACTCCAGTACGGCCGGGGAGTTGCCGAGAATCGCAGTCGAAAGGCGGTTGGATGTCCCCACGGCAAAGCGTTCGGCCATGCCGGCCGGATGGTGGAGGCCGCGCTTGCTGGTTACAACAGCGGGTACTCCTGCCAGGCGGGCAGCCACCGCCCCATAGAAGTTTCCTCTCAACAGGTAGGCGTGCAGCAGGGCCGGCCGTAGGCGACGCAAGGCCGCTGTCATACGCACCAGCCCGGCCAGGTCGGCGGGGCTTTTGAGCGTCCCCCTCATCGATAGAGAAGTCACCCTCACGTCGAAGTCACGGGCCACCGAAATCAGATCGCCACCGTCCCTCAGGCAGAACAGGTGGGGACGGAAACGGGAACGGTCAATAAAACGGAATACCTGCAGGAGGTGGGTCTGGGTGCCACCGGTCATCATCGAGGCAATGACGTAAGCAACCTCGATCATGAAGTCGAGTCCGCTATTTGGTTGCCGAGGTAGATATGGGCACGGCGGCACCGGCCCCACGTCGGAAGAAACGGTTGGTGGTAACCAACACCGTACCACCCTGGTTGCCGGGACCGAAAGGCATGAAAGTATTCCACCCGCTCACCTCACTGCCATCCATCTCGAAGGCCTTGATAGTAGCCTCTATACCAGAAGATGCGGGAGCAACAATGATTTCATTCCTCCCATCGGCGTCCACATCGGCTACCGCAACTTTGACCCCACCTTCATAGCTCTGGTCGAAGGCCCATATCTCAAGCGCACTACAGGTCTCGGGGTCGCCGTCGCAGACCTGGAACGGAGTTCCGTCGCTGTTCCAAGCCCTTATCAGGGGCTTGCCGACAACCGGCGCCGTTACGATTTCCCACCGCCCGTCACCGTCGAGGTCTCCCACCGCCAGATTTACACCAGCCACATTCTGACTGTAAGCATCGAAGCTGATCCTCAAATTGGCTCCACCAACACCGGTGTCAAAATCAAAAATCCTGACCTCGGCGCTTCCCTGCATGGCCCCCACGACAATTTCATGCACCCCCCCGCTGA
>JAYGCL010000006.1:0-4827 GCA_046583365.1 Deltaproteobacteria bacterium | reverse complement strand
TCCCGTCCGGGGCCTCCGCGGTGGTGTAAGAGAATTGCCACCTACGAGACCGCGGGCGGCAGCAATGCCCGCGGCGTAAGAAAAGCCGCGGGCCGTCCCGCGGCTTTTCTTTTTTGGTAGGCCCTTTTGTAGGGTGAGGTAGACTGCAATGGACAGCAAGAACGAAGACTGGGTAAGAATATTCGACACTACGCTGCGCGACGGTGAGCAGTCGCCGGGGTGTACGATGAACGTAGAGGAGAAGGTTGCCATTGCGCAACAACTCGATCGTCTCGGTGTTGATGTGATCGAGGCCGGCTTTGCCGCCGCCTCCCCGGGAGATTTTGAAGCGGTACGCCGCGTGTCTACAGCCGTCAAGGGACCGGTGGTTTTGAGCCTGTCGCGCACACGAGAGGCCGATCTCGACAAGGCCATCCAGGCCGTGGATGGGGCCCGACACCCCGGCATCCATATTTTTATTGCCACCTCGGACCTCCACCTCGAGCAGAAGCTGGGCATGAGCCGCCAGGAGGTGATCGATGCGGCCGTGTGGGCCATCGAGAGGGCCAGGGCTCACCTCGACTACATAGAGTTCTCAGCCGAAGACGCCTCGCGCAGCGACATCGATTACCTGTGTGAAGTGTTTGGTGCGGCCATCGCCGCGGGTGCGGTTGTTTGCAACGTACCCGACACCACCGGTTACGGGGTGCCCCGGCAGGTGCGAGAAATGTTTGAGACCCTGCGCGCCCGTACCCCCGGGGCCGAGGGGGCGGTCTGGTCTACCCACTGCCACAACGATCTTGGCCTTGCCGTGGCCAACTCGCTGGCGGCCGTTGAGGGCGGCGCACGCCAAGTCGAGTGTACGATCAACGGCATAGGTGAGCGCGCCGGTAATACTTCCATGGAGGAAGTGGTCATGAACCTGCGCGTACGTGGCGATTACTACGGTGTAGACAGCCACATCAACACCGAGCAGATCTACCCTTCAAGCCAACTGCTGGCCCGTACCATCGGTGTGTCGGTGGCACCGACCAAGCCGGTGGTGGGGGATAACGCATTCGCCCACGAGGCCGGGATTCACCAGGACGGTGTGCTCAAGAACACCCTGACCTACGAGATCATGCGACCCACCGATGTCGGGCGGGCCAGCAATCGCCTGGTGCTCGGCAAGCACTCGGGCCGCCATGCCTTTGCCGAACGTCTGCGTACCCTCGGCATAGACCTGGAGCGTATCGACGTCAGCGAGGCGTTTAAGCGCTTCAAGGACCTGGCCGACAAGAAGAAAGACATTTATGACGAAGACCTCTATTCGATTACCGCCGAGGAAAGCGAGATTACCCGCCACTTCCAACTCCTCGACTTGTCGGTATCTTCCAGCCTTGGTGGTGTACCCGAGGCCAGTGTGAGACTGGCCGTCGACGGCCAGGAACACGCCGCCACGGCCAGTGGCGATGGGGTGGTCGATGCCTGTTACAGTGCCATCAAGAAGGCCAGCGGTCTGGACCCCCGCCTGGAGAACTACCAGGTAAAGGGTATCACCGGTGGTACCGATGCCATCGGTGAGGTCAGTTGTTTCATCCGTATAGACGAGGTCGGCGTGCGGGGTCACGGCGGTCACACCGACATCGTTATAGCCAGCGCCCTTGCCCTGTTGGATGCCCTTAACCGCTACGTTGACCGCCAAGGTGGCGGTCATGGCGGGGACGGCCCTGTAGTCGGTCCCTAGAAACCGTGAGGGTCAAGGCGGTTCTCGAATACCTGGGTACGGATTATGCCGGCTGGCAGGTCCAACCCAACGCACCCACGGTACAGGCCCAGCTCGAAAAAGCTCTGGCCGTGGCCACGGGCCGCGAGGTCAGGGTCGAGGGAGCCGGACGCACCGATGCCGGTGTCCACGCCAGCGGCCAGGTGGCGGCCTTTGATCTGGCCGACGGCAGCGACCTCTACCGCCTGCGCGGGGCCCTCAACGGCCTTACCCCGACCGATATATCCATCCTCGCGCTGGATGAGGTCGATGGCGACTTCGACCCCCGCCGCCATGCCCTGCGGCGCAGCTACCGATACACCCTGGTGTGTGGGCGGCCCCCCTCGCCGTTGCTGGGCGACCGCAGTTGGTATGTGCCGGTGGTCATCAAAGAAGAGCAACTCAACGAGTTGGCCGCCTTGATGTTGGGACGGCACGATTTCAGTGCTTTTCGTGCATCTAATTGTGAGTCGCCGAACACCGAGCGCGAGGTCTACAAAAGCCGCTGGTGCAGCCGAGAGGAAGGTGTCGTGGTTTACGAAGTCACGGCCAACGCATTTCTCAAACAGATGGTCCGGGTCATGGTCGGCACCATGGTTGACGTTTGCCTTGGCCGACTCAGCCGCGACTGCCTCGCCGTGCTTCTCAGCGGAGGTTCGCGCACCGAGGCCGGCCGTACCGCCCCGGCCAGGGGGCTGGTGCTGGTCGGCGTTGAGTATTAAAGGGCGCCGCGCCTAGTCCTCTTTTTTGAATATGCTGCCCGTGCTTATCCCCTCGGGCAGGTAGCGCTGCCCTTTGGCCTCTTCCTCATGGCCGTGGGGATAGACGTAGCCACGCCCGTACCCGAGGTCCTTCATCAGGCGGGTCGGCGCGTTGCGAATGTGAAGGGGGACGGGCAGCGCCCCCGAGCGCCGTACCTCTTTGCGGGCGGCTGCAAGACCCCGCAAGGAATGGTTGGATTTGGGTGCCCCTGCCAGATAGGCCACGCCGTGGGCCAGGTTGATGGTCGCTTCGGGCAGGCCGATAAAGTGGACGGCATCCTTTACCGCCAGGGCCAGGCTCAGGGCCTGGGGGTCGGCCAGGCCGACGTCTTCGCTGGCAAAGACCACCATGCGCCGGGCTATGAAAAGCGGCTCTTCGCCGGCCTCAAGCATACGGGCCAGCCAGTAGAGGGCGGCCTCGGCGTCGCTGCCCCGCATACTCTTGATGAAAGCCGAGATGACGTTGTAGTGCTCTTCGCCTCCTTTGTCGTAAAGGATGGCGCGCTTTTGCAGTCCTTCTTCTATCAGTTCCAGGGTTATGGTTTTTGTACCCGCACTCGTGGCCAGGTCGGCCGTCGTCTCCAGGGCTCCCAGGGCCACACGGGCGTCGCCCGCGGCCTGCTCGATGAGAAAAGCCGTGGCGTTTGCCTCCAGGCCGAGGCCCAGCCCGCCCAGGCCACGCTCCTTGTCTGTTAGGGCCCGGTCTATGAGGGTAGCCAGATGTTCGGGTCCGAGGGGTTCCATCACGACTACACGGCAGCGCGAGAGCAGGGGGGCAATGATCTCGAAAGAAGGGTTCTCGGTGGTGGCACCCACCAGTACGATGGCGCCCGATTCGACGTGGGGCAGGAAGGCGTCCTGTTGAGCCTTGTTGAAGCGGTGGATCTCATCGACGAACAGAACCGTATCGCGCCCTTCGATCTGGCGGCGTTCGGCGGCCCGGGCCAGGACTTCGCGCAGGTCTTTAAGCCCCGACAGTACGGCCGAGAACATTTCCAGTTCCCAGTCCTTGTTTGCACCCAACAGTCTGGCCACCGTGGTCTTGCCGCTGCCCGGGGGGCCCCACAGTATGCAGGAGCGGGGAGTGGCGCCGCGCACAATGCGACCGAGAAAAGACGAGGGCGAGAGGATTTTATCCTGGCCCAGGATCTCTTCGGCGCTAGTGGGGCGCATGCGTTCGGCAAGCGGGGCCGAGGTGGCCGACGCAGCGGTGGTACTTGCGGTGCGGGCGAACAGTGAGGGTTGGTTGCGCGTGGCCACGGGACTGGGACTGACGTAGGATGACACCGTGGCGGCTCCCAGGAAAGCGAAGATAAAAACGGTGGGCATTCTGGTCCGTCCCGGCCGCGAGGCCGTGGACCGGCGGGCCCGCCGTCTGGCCTCCTGGCTTGTCAGACGGGGGTTACGTGTCTTGGCCCACGAGGACTGGGCCACGTCGGCGGGCAGCTATGAGCTGGCCACACGGAAGCAGATGATGGCCCGGGCCGACCTTGTTGTGGTACTTGGTGGCGACGGTAGTCTGCTCGGTGCGGCCCGCTTGTCGGGAGCCCGGTCTGTGCCGGTGGTCGGGATCAACCACGGCGAGTTTGGTTTCCTGACCATTTCGGACAGCCAGGGGCTTTACGTCACTGTCGAGCGCGTGCTTGCCGGTGACTGTGAAATAGAACACCGCAGTATGCTGTCGGTGCGTGTGGTCCGTGGCGGCAAAACCGTAGCCCGCTCCCAGGCTTTAAACGATGCCGTGGTAACCCGTGCCACCTTCTCCCGTATGCTGACCTTGCAGGCCAGTGTAGACGGCCGCCACCTGACCTCCTACGTGGGTGACGGTCTGATTGTATCCACACCCACCGGTTCCACGGCCTACTCCCTTTCGGCCGGTGGGCCGATTGTAGAGCCGACCCTGGGTGCGATGATCATGACGCCGATCTCGGCCCATACCCTTACCACCCGGCCTTTGCTTCTTTCCGACCGTTCTCACCTGACCGTGCATGTGGAAGCCTCCTGCGATGAGGCCGTACTGACCCTGGACGGCCAGGAGGGTTTTGAACTGTACGGTGGCGACCGGGTCGAGATCACCCGGGCTCGCAACCGTGCGGCCATAGTGACGGCCCGCGCCGGGGGCTTCTTCTCTATCCTGCGGCGTAAGATGAACTGGGGCGCCCGTGGCTAAGTACCGCCTCGACCATTAGATGAAAAGTGAAGTCAGACTTCCCGTCCGTTGGGTGTTTGCCGCGATCGCTGTCTATGTCCTAGTCGCGTTGACATGGACGTACCCGCTGCTGTGGCAGGCCAGCACGGACGTGGCCCTGCCGCGACATCTGCAGCCGACCCAACACCTCCTCA
>JAYGCL010000090.1:0-12670 GCA_046583365.1 Deltaproteobacteria bacterium | reverse complement strand
TTTCCAAGCCCGAAGAAGTTTTGCTTGAAAATCTCCCGTCGGCTGTGTAGCATCCATGTTTAACGCTCTGTCCGGGTCTCCACCCGGCCGTGGGCTAAAACCAGATGCGGGGTAACCAGTCCGTCGCATCCCGAGGAGGCCGGCCACACCAGCCGGAATGTGCCATGACCACTAGTGCTACTGCTGCATCTGCAGCCGACATTCCCAGTCCAGATACCGAACCCCGTACTCTTACCGGTGCCCAGATTGTCCTTGAGGCTCTGCTTGCCGAGGGGGTCGATACTATTTTCGGCTACCCTGGCGGTGCCATTCTGCCTACCTACGACGAGCTCTACTCGACCAGTCTGCATCACATCCTGGTGCGCCACGAGCAAGGCGCCACACACATGGCCCAGGGTTATGCGCGGGCCAGCGGCAAGCCGGGGGTGGTTATCGTCACCTCGGGACCGGGTGCCACCAATACGGTTACCGGACTTGCCGATGCGCATATGGACTCCACGCCGATCATCGTGCTGACGGGGCAAGTGCCCACCGCCTTGATTGGCAACGATGCCTTCCAGGAGGCCGACATCGTCGGTATCACGCGCCCGTGTACCAAGCACAACTTCCTGGTCCGCGATGTGGCCGATCTAGCCAGGGTCATCAAGGAGGCTTTCTATATAGCCACCAGCGGCCGCCCCGGACCGGTGTTGGTGGACCTGCCCAAGGATGTACAAACTGCCAGTTGCCCGTACAAGCCTCTGAGCAGCGTGGATATCCGTGGCTACAAGCCTACGATCAAGGGCAACAACCGCCAGGTTACCCGTGCCTTGGACATGCTGGAGAAGGCCAAGCGGCCTCTCCTCTACGTGGGTGGTGGGGTGCAGTGGCGCGATGCGTCGGCCAGCCTGACCAGCTTTGCCCACGCCACCGGCGCTCCGGTGACCACCACCCTGATGGGCCTGGGAACCTTCCCCGCCGACGACCCTTTGAGCATCGGTATGCTCGGTATGCACGGTGGCTACTGGACCAATATGGCGGTGCAGGACTGCGACATGTTGATCGCTGTGGCTGCGCGTTTTGACGACCGCGTGACCGGCGACACAGCTGCGTTTGCGCCCCAGGCCCGTGGTAGCATCGTACATATAGACATAGACCCCGCCTCTATATCCAAGAATGTGCCTGTCGATGTGCCCATCGTTGGTGACGTGAGTAAGGTCCTTGAGTTGTTTGTTGCAGGGCTTGAGGGGCGTGAGTTTTTCAAGACCTCGACCGAGACCTGGGCTCCGTGGCGGGAGCGCATTGCAACATGGAAGAAGGAGAGGCCTTTGGGCTATGAGAGTAGTCGTGAAGGCAAGATCCTGCCCAAGGGGGTTTTTGATATTCTCCACCGCCTTACCGGCGGCGATGCTCTGGTGACAACCGACGTTGGCCAGCACCAGATGTGGACGGCGCAGATGTTCGGCTTCAGCAAGCCCCGTTCTTTCCTGACCTCGGGAGGGCTGGGTACCATGGGCTATGGGTTGCCGGCGGCAATCGGTGCCTGGTTCGCCGACTCATCCCGCCCCGTGCTCTGCATAAGTGGCGATGGCAGCGTGCAGATGAACATGCAGGAACTTTCCACGGCCGTTCAGTACAAGGTGCCGATAAAGCTGGTCATTCTGAACAATCGTCACCTTGGGATGGTGAGGCAGTGGCAGGATAAGTTCTACGAACGCCGGTTTTCTCAGACCTACTTCGAAGCCTTGCCGGACTTCGTTAAGCTTGCCGAAGCCTACGGCGCACTGGGATTGTCTGCCGAGCACACGGATGAGCTTGAGCCGGCCCTCGTGCGTTTGCTCGAGCACGATGGCCCCGGGCTGATAGATATAGCCATTCCGTCCGAGGAAGGCGTGTTCCCGATGGTGCCGGCCGGCATGGCCGTCCACGAGATGCTATTTGCCTGAAGAGGACCGGGCTTTCCGGCCCAACCTCGACAGCAGGGTGTCAAGCGGGGCCGCTTGGCCGGCGGTGGCGGTTACTGAGAAGAGTTCGCGCGGGTCGCTCTGGTACTCAAGCGTGTAGTCGTCGCCGGCGTAGATGCCATCGAACAGTTGCCCGATGGCCGGCTCCAGGGTCTGGCGGGTCTGTGGGGTATTGGGCGCCAGCAGGCGGTCAACGGCCGTGAGCAGCAGCCGGTCGGTGGCAAAGCTCAGGCGGCCCGCAAGTGCCGGTTCTTTCTCCAGGCGCTGGCAGGTGAGCAGGGTTTGACGGCACACCCGGGTCAGAATCCCCGTCAGGTCACCGTCAAAGGGCCGCTTGCGGTTGTAGACCATGCCCAGCCGGCCCCCGCTCTCGTCCATCGAGTAGTGGGCCTCGTGGGCTATCAACATCAGGCCGGGTCCATCTGGTACGTGGCTGTAGTCGGCAACGTCGATCAGCAGTACACCGTCGAGTTCGTCGTTTTGTATCCAACGGTGGAATATCGGGATGAGTTCCTCAAGGCGGAATTCATCCGACGCTTCACAGAAGATTTTGGCCGAAAACTTGTAGAGGTCCATTGTTGCGGCGCTTTCAGGTGGCCGAGGCTACGCCCTGTTCCAGCACACGGGCGTGGCAGGCATGGGCCGCCTCGATGAAAAGTTGGGCCTCTTCAACCAGTCGGTGGGCAAGTTCATGGCTGTAGGCGCGGTCCTTGTCTTCGTGGCGGTGAAAGAAGTACTGGGCGAACTTGGCTCCGGCATACTGGTCGCGAAAAAGTTCGGTGTCGATCAAGTTCGCTCTGAACTTTGTAGCGATATCGTCGGGGTCTTCGGAAACCTCAACCTCGCGCAGGCGAACCAGCCCGCGGGCGGCCTCGAGCATGGAATGGTAGGCCAGGTCGTCGGCCTCGCGAAACTTACCGTCTTCTAGTTGTACCTGGGCTTCAAAGACTTCGGTCTCGGCGGCCGCCAGGTCGAATTGTATACGGTCGACTACCTCGCCGGCACACTCGCCGGCACCAAGGTCGGAGATCGTAAACTCCCGGGGGTCCCCCCAGTCCGAATAATAGGAGCTGTCTTCCTGGTAGTCTGGCACCGGTGTGAATTCGGCCAGCAGTTGCTTGAGGCCTTTTTTGCCGAGCCTCTTGGTGTAGTCGAGAAAGCTTTCCTCGGTCTCCCGGTCGGCCAGGTAATGCGAGGTGAGTGAGTCGACAACATCCGGTATACGTTTGGAGGGTACGGCGCCGATGGCCAGCCCGTAGGACCCGGCGTTGTTTTCCCACTGCCCACCGAGCACCACCTGGAAGTGGGGTACGGTGGTGCCTCCCACCCTGCGGCTGACGCCGTAAAAACCAAGGTCGGCCAGGTGGTGCTGGCCGCAAGAGTTAAAGCATCCGCTTACCTTTACATGGAGACCACCGATAGCCTCGTCCATGGTCTGGGCCTGGGCGGCCAGCCGTATGGACAACTCTCTGGCCAGTCCGCGGGAGGAGGCAATGCCGAGCTTGCAGGTGTCGGTGCCGGGGCAGGCGGTCACATCCACGATGGTACCGGCCCCAGGCGCCCCCAGGCCCAGCTCTACCAGGGCCCGGTGTAACTCGGGCAGGTCTGCCTGGCTTACCCACCGCAGCACCAGATTCTGATCGACGGTGGTGCGGATGGTGTCTCCGCAGAAGCGCCGGGCCAGATCGGCGACCGCGCGCAACTGGACGGCCGTCAGGTCTCCCATGGGCAGTGTGATAGTGGCTACCGAGTAGCCCTCCTGCCTTTGCTTGTAGACGTTGGACTTGCGCCAGTTCTTAAAGTCTTGCGTTAATTCGTCTTCATCCAGGGAGGTTGCCTGCTTCAGCGGTTTTTCAAAAAACTCGGGGATATCCTCCACGTAGGACCCCCAGCGTGGGTCGGCCGGCAGCTTTGCCCTTTCTTCGAGTACCAGGCGGCGGAACTCATCCAGGCCGAGTTTGGCTATGAGGAATTTAATGCGGGCCCTGGCTCGGTTCTTTTTCTGACCGAGCCTGGCAAACACCCGGGCTATGGCCTGGGCCAGGGGCAGGATTTCGTCTTCGGGGACAAACTCATCAAACAGCTTGGCCTGGTAGGGCACCGTGCCCAGCCCGCCACCGACGTACATCTCAAAGCCCCTCTGCTCGTGCCCGTCTTCGGTACGGGTACGGGCGACGAAGCCGAGGTCGTGCATATTGACCAGGCCGCAGGCGTGCTGTTGGCAACCGGAAAAGGCTACTTTGAACTTGCGTCCGAAATCCTGGGTGTCGGGATGGCCCAGCAGGAAGTTGGCGCAAGCCACCGAGTAGGGCGTAACGTCGAAAGTCTCATCGTGGCAGACCCCGGCAAGCGGGCAGGCGGTGACGTTGCGAACCGAATTTCCACAGGCTTCCCGCGTGGTTATGCCAACGGCTGCGAGACGGCGCATGAGGTCGGGGGTGTCGTCTATGTGTACAAAGTGAAGCTGGAAATCCTGGCGGGTTGTCACATGGGCGATGCCGTCGGAGTATTCCTCGGCCACCTCGGCCAATAGCTCGAGTTGGGATGCCGTCAGACCGCCAAAGGGGATTTTGATGCGCTGCATGCCGGGGGCGTCCCACTTGGTGTCCACCCCTTTTGTGGTGTCGGCACTTGGAAAGTCCAGGCTGCTTTCATGTACGCCGTCGTGACGGCGGCCGTTGTCGTAGCGCTGCCCGTAGACGCCGCGACGCAGGCGGGTCTCATTGAAGAGGCGGTCTTCTATCTGCCCTCGGCGCTTCTGCTCCAGCTGGGCTTCATAGGTGTCTATCTCCCGGATGAGTTCCGGGGCTATACGGTCAGAGAGTGCTTCTTTCCAAGTCACGGTAAATGCTAACCCCAGCGCCCTGGCTAGACAACCGCTGGCTTAAAAAGGAATGCCGGTGCGAAACAGAAGCCAGTGTCCGAAGATCTCGCCCCCCATCACCACCAGCGCTTGTATATAGAACAGCCCCGTTGCGGCCATGGTCTGCGGTATGGCCAGGGTCCGTGTGATCATTCTCAGCAGTAGAACTGCACCCACCCAGGCTACTATGCGTCCGGCCACCAGCAGGCCGTAACGGCCCGATAGGGCCATGCCCAGGCCTTCCCCCCAGCCCCCGCCCGGCCAGAGCCACAGCACGGTGGCCGTCGCCACCACCGCGGCCACCTCAACCCACAGGCAGCCCTTACAGAAGGCGAGCATACTTTTGAATGGAGCCAGATCCAGGCCGGTGTCGATGAGGTACCAGTGGCCCAGCAGCATGCCGCTCAAGGCCGCACCGCTTATGGCAGCACCGGCCACGAAGGGCAGGGCCAGAAACGGCCAGGCCGCAGCCGAGGCGTCGGTGGGCAGGTATGCCCCGGCGGTGACGACCAGGGCCGCAAAGCCGCTGACCACGGCGGCCGGAAAAAGTCGGGCGCGTAGAACCGGCAGCTCTATGAACAGGGTCAGGTAGTAGAGGCTGAAGAGGACACCAAACAGGCTCCAGACGGCCAGCGATGCTCCTGTGACCGGGGACGACTCGGGGTGGAGACGGTCGAGGTAGACCAGTCCTCCCAGCATAATCCAGGCAAAGGCCAGATAGATGGCCCCGCTTGAGGTGTAAAAACCCCTTTCTATTTTAGTAAAGGGGGGAACGGCCAGGGAGAGCAGCCCCCCGACGGCCAGTTTACCGAACAAAACAAGGTAGGTATGCGCGAAAAGTGTTTCCATGGCAGGAATGCACACCCCTAAGGGGGGGGGCCAGGGGTCGTGGAGTTAATGCTATGTCTACGCGTCGTGGTTTTCAAAACGAACGAACGAAACAGGACAGTGGGTGACGTTTAAGATGGCGTCGTTTGATGTTGGTGAGGGACCAACAGTTAAAGTTTAAATTGCACTACGCCCCTAACATGTACTCAAAGTTAAGCTTGTACGTCAGGCCTTGCGCTCAACTTCGTGGTTGTAAAACGCAGCGTCGAAATTCTTTAATGATAACAAGGAGAAACACGACACCATTGCTAAGGTGTAGGTTGTTGTGCAACACGAGTGGTTAAAAACGTAGAGAAAACAAACCTCTGTAATTTTTTTCTTGCAAAGAGTAGTGAGGAGTCATAGTTGACAGTTGCCGACGCGACACAGCTTGTCGCAAGTCAGTAAACGTAGAATCGAAAGAGGAGCATTAAGGCATTAAGGAATGACGCCCAGGATCGTGATGACGAAGGCGCGTTTTGCCAGGGGAACATAAAGGCTTCTGGCGTTAGTACTTAGATGCGGGTTGAGAGGCCCGTTGCTTTCTTGAGTAGGCGTTACGGCCCTTGTTCAGGGCCAGAACGCGGGGGATACGTGCGACCTGTGAGCCGAGGCAAGCCGAAGGCGATGATCTGTAGTTGATGAGGACGGACGCGGCAAGACTGTGGGGGGAGGCCTGCTCTCTGATAGAGAGGGAGCTGCCGGAGAAGGACTACGAAACCTGGATTCTCGAACTCAACCCTTCGGGTCTGGAGGAGGATACGCTCACCCTCGAGGCTCCATTCGGGTTGTTTCGTGACCGGGTGCGTCAGTCTTTTCTGCCGGCAATAGAGAGAGCTGTCTCGGAAGCCGCCGAACGGCAATGCCGTGTGGCGGTGGTGGTGGGTTCGTTCGGCGGGACGAGGCTGTCGAATACCGGCAGGGCTCGTCCCGTCGGCGAACGTCGTCGCAAACGACCGCTGCCGGTAAATCACAAGACCTTTTCCAATTTCATAGTAGGTGAGAGCAACCGCCTGGCCTACCTCGGTGCCCAGCACATTGCCGATGGTAACAACGGTGAGGGTAATCCTTTGTTCGTTTGTGGTGGGGTGGGCCTGGGCAAGACCCACCTGCTGTTGGCTATAGGCAATGCGCTCAAAGCCAAAGGCAAACGGGTTCTTTACTACCAGGGCGAAGATTTCACGCGCAAAATGGTCGAGGGCCTCAGGTTGGACCGTATGGATGCTTTCCGCCGGGAATTTAAACTTGCCGATGCCTTGTTAATAGACGACGTGCAGTTCCTGGCCGGCAAGAAGCGTACCCAGCAAGAGCTCTACCATGTCTTTAACCTTTTGCACGGTGCCGGCAGGCCCATTGTTCTAGCCAGCGACCGCAGGCCCCAGGATCTGCCAAACCTGGAGAAAGGTTTAAAAAGCCGTTTCCAGGGTGGTCTGTTGGCCGATCTTGCGCCCCTGGACCGTGACCTCCGAGTCAGGATTTTTGAATCCAAACTGAAGGCGGCCGGCCTTAGCCTGGCCGAGGGCCTGGCCGACCGTCTGGCTCCGCGCCTGCGCGGCAGTGTGCGCGACATAGAAGGCCTGGTGGCCCGCCTCAAGGCCGCCACCAGCCAGCAGGACGTGGTGCTCAGCGAGAGGATGGTTGAGACCCTTGCCGCACCCTACATGGGCCGGCGCGGACCGGTAAGCCTCGACGAGGTCATCGATACTGTGTCGTGGGCCTATGGGTTGGGTAGGCAGGAGATGCTCTCCAGAGACCGCTCTCGACGGGTGGCATGGCCTCGCCACGTTGCCGCCTTTTTATCGCGGAAACTTACCGGCTCCTCTCTGCCTGAGATTGGCGAGGCCCTGGGCGGCAGGAACCACACATCCATCCTGAGAGCGGTGCGCTCGGTCAACGACCGGATCACCTCGGACAGGGCCGCCGCGCATAGAATCCAGGAGGTAGAAAAACTCCTGGAGGAAGCTCGCTCGTCGCGCGACTGAACGTTCTAAAAGCCTGCGAAAGCCCGCAGAGGGGTGGGCTCGGGCAGGCTGAGATCAAAGCTCAGCGGGTCGATGGTGAGCCCTTTCTTCTCGGCTACGCCGAGAATGCTGGCGCGGGCCAGTTTGCTGGGTTCGGAGTGCCCGTTCTCCCAACGGTTCACCGTGCTTACCGTGATGCCGAGGGCGTGGGCGAACTCTTCCTGGGTCATGCCCATGCGGTTGCGAAGCTCGCGTATTTTAGTGCCTGTAGCCATGTCTTTGCCTCCTGGCCTGAGACCGCCGCCGATGGCGGCCCCGGTTGCTACAAGGAACACTGCAAAGCACATGCCATAAAGCGGATTCCGCCCGGCGGTATGGGGCCTGCTTTTGAGCCGTCGGCCCCTGGATTCAGGCCCATACTGTACGGCGATGGCGAAAAGTGCGCAGTGGGGCCGTAATCGGATACAATCCCCGCCATGGCTCGGATCTCTGTAATAGTACTTAACTGGAACGGTCGTGACCTGCTGTCGGCCTGCTTGCGCTCTCTGTCCGTCCAGGATTGCGACGATTTCGAGACCATAGTGGTGGACAACGGTTCCAGTGACGGCAGCTGCCAGATGCTGGCGGAGGACTTTGCGTGGGTGGATTTATTGAGCCTGGAGAGCAACCAGGGCTTCTGCCGCGGCAACAATCTCGGCATTGCCCGCGCCACGGGCGAGTTTGTGGTGCTGCTCAACAACGACTGCGAGGTCAGCCCTGATTTTCTCTCCAAGTTGCTCGAAGCGGCCGACCTGGACCGCGACCATGGCATGTTTGCGGCCAGGGTGATGATGTTCGACCGCCGGGAGGTTTTCGACTCTACCGGCCTGCTCGTCTACCCCGACGGCATCTGTCGTTCGCGCGGGTGGCTTGAAAAAGATCTGGGTCAGTACGACGAGCCCGAGGATGTGTTGGGTCCCAACGGTTGTGCGGCAATGTACCGTCGCAGCATGCTCGATGATGTCGGCTGTTTTGACGAGAGTTATTTTGCCTACCTCGAAGACCTCGACCTCTGCATGCGCGGCCAACTGAGGGGCTGGCGTTGCCGCTATGTGCCGGGAGCCGTGGCTTACCACAAAAAATCCATGACCAGCGGCTACCATTCGGCGTTTAAGGCCGCGCTGGTTGAGCGCAACCGTATCTGGAACGCCGTTAAGCTGTTTCCCCGCCGCCTGTTGCTGCTGAGCCCGTTCTACACTCTGCTGCGTTATGCGGCCCAGGGGTTCGCGACGGCTTCGGGGAGAGGCATCAGCAGCGGCTTTGTACGCGACTATTCACGTGTGCAGCTGCTTGGCATACTTGTGCGGGCTTACGGCCAGGCCCTGGGCGGACTACCGGCGGCCTGGGCCGAGCGCCGCCGCATTCAACGTCGGCGGCGGCTGGGAGCCCTGGCCATGTACGTGCTTATGCGCCGACATCGCCTGCACCTTCGAGAGTTGGCCTTTAAGGACTGAGCGGTTCCAGGCCACGCTGGTAGTCGGACATCATTTCCAGACGAACCAACAGAGAACGGAAATCGTTATTTTCCGGCACCAGGAGGATGAGGCGCTGGGTCAGGGGTATGGCTTCGTCGTAACGCTCGACCGACACCAGAATACCGAGGAGGTGGGAAAGGGCGCCTGCATCTTCGGGTTTGTAGGCAAGGTAGCTCTTCCACACGCCTTCGGCTTCGTAGGGACGGTCGAGTTTCAGCAACAAGGCCGAGCGGTAATAGGCGGCCTGGTCGAAGGCCGGATATATGGCCAGAGCCCGGGCCAGGGCTTTTTCGGCGTCTTCGGGCCTGTCGCGGCGGGCCAGGTGTTGGCCCAGGTTGAAGTGGGCCTTTGCCGAGCGCGGGGAGTCGACGGCCGTTTGGGCATGGAAATGGTCCTCGGAAGTCCAGACGCGGGCCCGCGAGATATAGCCGAAGCTCAAGGTCAGTACGGCCACAGCAAACAAGGTCCAGACTCCAGCCTTGAGCACTCGACCTTGTCTGCTCACCCAGCCCAGGCCGAGGCCGGCCAGCAGGCAGATGCCGACCGAGGGAAGGTAGGCCAGACGTTCGGCCATAATCGTCCCGATGGGGAAGAAGACGTTGGCGGTGGCCACAAAGCAGACCGGAAACCACAGCAGAAGCAGGGCCAGGGCAGGCTTCTTTTTATATACGCTGAGGGTCAGAGCTTTGAGTGCTGCCCAGGCGCCCACCGCGGCCAGTCCACTGGCAAGGCCAGGGGCGAGGGTCGCATAGGAACGGTCGCTTACAAGGTCGGTCGGCCACAGGGTGAGAGCCACATAGCGGAACAACAGTTCGGCGGCCATGGGTATACGCTGCCACCAGGGGGCAAAGGCCAGGGGGTTGTCGACGTAGGCCACTGGGGCCATGGAGCCCAGGGCCGGGTATGTCCACAGCACCCACAGGCCAAGGGCCGCCGCGTAGGCCGCGTAGGTGGGCAGGGCTTTGCGCAGGCCCGGCTTCAGGATTGCCAGATCGGCCATGGCGATCAGCAACAACAGACAGATAGCGCTTTCCTTGGAGGCCAGGCCACCAAAGAACAAGACGGCAGCCAGGGGCAGGCTCAAGGCCCGCCGTGGATATTCTTTAAGGTGCAGGATGAGGACGGCGAGCACGGCCAGAGCGGCAAGCAGTTCGGCGCGGCCGACGATGCTGACCACCGCATCGACGTGCAATGGGTGGACGGCAAACAACAGACCGGCAGCCAGACTGGCCGGACGGCCGAGTCCCAAGGCCAGGCCCAGGGCCCAGACCAGGATGGAGACCAGGCCGGCCAAGGCGGTGTTGGTCAGGTGGAAGGTGCGGGGGCTGAGGGGCTCACGGCGGTCCAGGTCCAGCGACAGCAGTGCCACATGGCGCCCCAGGCCCCAGTGTCGGGTTTTTGAGAACTCCAGCCAGCCTTGTTCCCAGGCCGGCTCCCGCTCGAGCACCACGGCGTTGTCGTCGTGGACAAAGCCGTAATCAAAGCTTGCCGTGTTGACGGCAAGGGTGGCTGCCACCAGGGCCATTACGGCCACGGCGGTGGCCAGCGGGGTAAGGGGGGTTGGAGCCTTGGCCGTCATCGTCTAATGCTAGAATCTCCCGGCCGCCAAACAAAGTGGGTTTGTGAGGGGTATGGCGAGCACTTAGTCTTGGGCCTCTGTGGAGGGTAGGTGATGGATCCTTTTAGTTCAGCATTGGAACTGGCCTCGGCGATAAGTCGCAAAGAAATCGGTGTGCTTGAGGCCGTCGATTCTTATCTTGAGCGCGTGGACCGCTTGAATCCAGAATTAAACGCCGTGGTATGGCGTCGCGACGAAGACCTGCGCCGTGAGGCAGAGGAGGCCCAGGCCGCCGTCCTGCGTGGAGACTCACTGTCTCCCTTCCACGGCGTGCCCATGCCGGTAAAAGATCTTACCGATGTCCAAGGCTGGCCTACCACCTTTGGCTCCAAAGCCGCCCGCGACCGCATCAGCACGTTTACCGCCAACGTCGTAGAAAATTTTAAAAAAGCCGGTTTCCTGTTGGCCTACCGTACCAATACTCCCGAATTCGGCACCCTGTGTGTGACCGAGAACGACCTCTACGGTGCTACCCGTAACCCTTGGAACCCCGCCCACAGTCCGGGCGGCTCCAGCGGTGGGTCGGCAGCGGCCGTTGCGGCCGGCATGGCCCCTATAGGGCACGCCAACGACGGTGGCGGTTCCATCCGCATCCCGGCGGCCTGCTGTGGCCTGGTGGGGCTCAAGCCGAGTCGCGGCAGGGTTTCCATGGGGCCTTTTATAAGTGACGGCTTGCACGGCCTGGTCTGTGAAGGGGTGGTTACGCGCACGGTGGCCGATACCGCCGCGACCCTGGATGCCATCTCGGCGGCCGACCCTGGGGCCTGGTACAACGCGCCGCCCCCCGAGCGCCCTTTCCTGGAAGAAGTGGGCCGCGGGCCAGGACGTTTACGGGTGGCTTTTTCCACCCAGTCTCCCACCGGAGTGCCGGTTTCCAAGGCCTGCGTGGATGCGGTGGTCGAGACTGCGAAAGTTCTGGAGGATCTTGGCCATGAGGTGTTTGAGGGGGCACCGGCCTGGCCCGAGCCTTCGGAGATCATGCCCATGTTCATGGTGCTGTGGAACACCGGCGGGGCGTTGTGGGATATAGGCGACTGGGAGCAGGTGGAGCCGATTAATCGGGCCTTGCACGAGAGGTCGCTTGCCATCGATAGTTCAACCTACGTACGCGCCGTGGCCCAGATGCAGATCTACAGCCGTATAATAACGGCCAGTTGGGGACGGGACTTTGATTTTTTGATCACTCCGACCCTTGCCGTTGAGCCTCCGCGGGTGGGCGAGATATGGGAAGGTTATGAAGACAACCCCGAAGAGCCGATTCTAAGGGCAGGGGCCATGGTGCCCTTTACCCCGTTGTTTAACGTAACCGGGCAGCCGGCCGTCTCTTTGCCGCTGTGCCAGGCCGAAAGCGGCCTGCCCACCGGTGTGCAGGTGGTGGGGGGGCCTTGGGACGAGGCCGGAGTTTTGCGTCTGGCCGCCCAACTCGAAGAGGCCATGCCGTGGCGGGACCGTCGGCCTGCGATAGCCTGAGCGCGGAACTTTACGCGCCCGTCACGGGCTTGCCCTCAAACCCGGGGTCGGTCAGGATTGCCGTTGCCTCACGCCCCCGTAGCTCAGGTGGATAGAGCACAGGATTCCTAATCCTGGTGTCGCAAGTTCGAGTCTTGCCGGGGGCACGAGGCCCACTAACCCACCGAAACTTAACGACAAACAGGCAGTTTGCCTCCTGTTTCCCCTGCGCCGCTACCCTTGAGTCTAAACCATGGGAGGCTACAGGGGCCTCCTACGCCCAACATCACTGTTTGGGGTCTGGGGTGGTCGGGTCCCGTCCCTGGGGTTTTAAACTCAGCCGCGAGGGCCGAATGAGGCAGGCCGGGGACATGACCCACCCGGATCGTCAGGGGCTAGTCCACGTCCTCTGTCCCATGCCGTTTAGCGTTGTGACCAGACCGTGGCCGTCCGCG